>JAETRU010000011.1 GCA_021769965.1 Eubacterium sp. | reverse complement strand
AAAGTCTGATTTATAGGTCACTTATCAGGATAAAACGATTTATCTCAAATTTGATGTAAGACAGTGGAATGAGACGGCGATTGAAACTGCACAGCTGAATTCGACTTTTTTATCTCGCAGCAGATAACTGCTGAAGAAGAACTATTTCAAAAGATTTAATGATTGGAGGTAAAAATGAAGAAACGAGGAAAGATGAAATTTCTGTCTCTGTTTCTGGCGGCAGCGTTGATCTTCACTCTGGGACCGATGTCATCCTTTGCAGAAGATATAGCAGATGCTGACAATGGGCAGGATATTGTTCAGCATACAGAGAATCAACCTGCTGATACAGAAGTTCCAGTTACAGAAGATGGAAACGGATCTGCTGGTGCGATAGAAGGAGCAGATAATGCCCTGCCTGCGGATCAGCCTGCTCCTCAGGCTGACGATGGAAGCGGGGATACCGGTGAAACAACCAAAAATCCTTCGGAAGAAATTCCGGGCGCAGACAATTTTGTTTGTAAGATCGGAGAAATGAAGTATGAAACTTTAGCGGAAGCATTAGAACATGCGAATGCGGGAGACATCATCACATTGCTGCAGGATGTAAACGAAAACATTGTTCTGTCAAAGACAGTCACAGTTGATTTGAACGATAAGACCCTGACAGGAACGGGCAGCGGCAGTGTCGTCAGAATTACTGTGGCTGGCGTGACATTGAAAAATGGAACGATTACCGGCGGCGAAAGTACGAATGGAGGCGGCTTGTATATCTCTGCAGAGGGTTCAGAAACGATTCAACTGCAGTATCTCACTGTAAGTGGGAACAAAGCCACTAACGGCGGAGCCATATATCAGGGCAGGGGAATTGTAGAACTTCAAAATTGTGTTTTGAAGAATAATACTGCGTCCAACAGTGGAGGTGGAATTTACCAGACTACTCAAGATGTGGGAGAAAGCCGGTGCACCATGGCAGATACCGCTATTACCGGAAATACAGCTACTGTTGGCGGTGGACTGGGCATGGGCGCATCGCATTTTGTTAACTATGGCAGCACTGCACAGTTTATCATGGAGAGTGGATCTATAACTGGTAATAGTACGACTACCACTTTATCCAATTATGGCGGCGGAGGCGTGTATCTGGTAGGTAATGGCTCCCGCTTTACTATGAACGGTGGAGAGATTTCGTCAAATATTACAAAACAAAATGGCGGCGGTATTTTCAGTACCAACTGGCATGGTGTCACTTTGAATGGCGGCAAGGTAGTGGAGAATAACGCAGGAAGACTTGGCGGCGGTATCTATATCAAAAATGTCAATGCTAAGGATAACCATCTGGAAGACGAAGTTCTGTTTATTGCTAAAGGTGTGGCGATCAGCGGCAACTCTTCAGGGTCTAATGGAGGTGGTATTGCCGTTGAAGGTGCGGTTACAACTACGGTAGCAAATGGGACCATACTGTATAACAATACAGCGAAAACCATGGGCGATGATGTTTACCAGTCAGGAACAGAAGGTGCATTGAATTTACCTGTTGCCACTAAGATGGGTGGCAAGCTTCGACTGGCATCTGACGGCTATCCGATCACCGGATGGTATTACGATGGATATGAGGAGAAAGCTGGAACTCCTCGATGGAGCAAAGCTAAAGAAACGATAGTTTTTGATTATGATGAAGATGGAAAAGTTTCCGGATATCATAAAGAAGAGGGAGAACCTTATTACAAGACTTATACACCGATAGAGAACGCGACAGGAACGCTTGCTTTAAAGGCAGCTCACGATTCAATCGTTCCGATTGAAGGTGATTCCGATCAGTGGGAAGTTTCCAAATCAAAGACTGCGACTAATCTGGACGCAAGCTTACAGTCTAGGGTAACACTGTCCCTGCCTTCGGCTGAAGAAGCTAAAAGTATGGACGTAGTCTTTGTATTGGACAAATCTACAAGTGATGCTGTAGAAAATGACGTTCTGAATATGCTTGCTGCTTTGCAAAAAGAGGCAAAGAGCAAAGATGCCAAAGTAAATGTAGGCGTAGTCATTTTTAACAAAGTGGCTAACAGAGTTTGCGAACTGACTGATCTTGAAACAGGATATGCTAAAATAGAAGAGGCTATTAAAACAGAGATCAGCAGTGGAACCAATCTTCATGCAGGACTGCTGGCAGGAAAAGCTATGCTGGATGAAGATGAGGATACTGCAGCAAACAGAAAGTATCTGATCACGGTCAGCGACGGCATCACCTATATGTTTGACGAAGACGCAAAAATTGTTCCTTATTATTGGATGAATGATGGGTGTCCATATTACTCTACGGATACATATAGCTGGAGTTTTAAGTATGGTAATCATAATGCTCCTGAAGATTGGGGGAAATGGATTGCAACTATTAGAGAATCTTTAAAGAACGAGACAATCACTCCTGTCTTATATGATAAGAAGAATGAGTTGAACGAAGATAATTCCGTTAGTGTTGAGAACATGCAGTTAAGTGAATACACAACTAGCGTGGATCGTGCATTATATAAGTCCTATGAGGTTTATAACGCTGCGAAAGAGGCAGGATATCATTGCTTTGCAGTAGAAAAAGAAACTACTTATGATTTCCTGTGGGGACCATCTTTCATGAATTATTTGGCAGGTGGAAAAACTGTGGATTTCAGTGCTATTGAAAAAGAGATTCTCTATCTGGTCGATGCGGGAAGCAAGGTCACGGACAAGATCGGAAAAACAGATGACTACAACTTTGATTTTGTCAATCCGGAAAATATGGTTTTGAAGGTCGGCGACACAGAATACCAGGCTGTAAAAGCTGATGGCAAGGAAAACGTATTTACCTTTGGTAAAGCTGATGCGGACGGTGTATACCCTTACATAGTAACTTATCATCCGGAAAGCAAAACCAATGCTGATGAATACTTTGACTGGGAGATCAACGTTCCGGTCAGCAATTTCGCGCCTGTTCAGCTGACATATACAGTGAAACTGACAAATCCAAAGGAAGAGCCGGGAACCTACGGAGAGTATGACGCTGATGGCAGTCAGAATAAAACAGGCTTATATACCAACAATGAAGCGATCCTGTATCCTGTTGACAGTAATGGGGACAAGGGTATGCCGGAGAAGTTCAATAAGCCGACCGTATCCTACACTGTAAATGAGCCGTATATTCCGCCGGTTTACACGACTGTATCTGTTCAAAAGGTATGGAAGATCGATGACGGCGGCACGGCTGCGGATTCGGTGCAGATCGAGCTTTTAAGAGACGGTCAGCATTACGAAACACAGACCCTCAGCGCGGCCAACGGATGGAGATATACATGGTCTACCCTGCCGGCTGGCTCTACTTGGATGGTTAGAGAAGTTAATGTGCCAGAAGGATTTACATCATCAGTTTCGGGCAGCGGAAATAATTTCATCGTTACCAATGATGATGATCCGACCATTGATGATCCGAACGTGCCTCTGGGGCCGGGACCAGATGATCCGACGATCGACGATCCGAATGTGCCTCTGGGCCCTGGACCTGTGATCGATGATCCGGATGTACCGCTGGCACCAGCGCCGGGTACAGATCCTGATGATCCGAAGACAGGTGATGATTCTGATCCAACGCTGTGGCTGATACTTATGGGACTCTCCTGCATAGGAGCAGTTTCTGCATCAGTCGCTTACAGAAAGCGGAGAAGAAGAGCAGAATAAAACAGCTAAGCTATGATGGCGGCGGGTAAATGCCAAAAGCATTTGCCCGCCGCCTTTATTTGATCCCAATACCCGCAGCAAACGCTCGAATACTGTGTGGATAAGATCCAATTCCCGTAATACTGGATATAGCCCGGCTGCAGGAGAACCCGGTATATTGGACAGTGAATGGACTGCGTGTTTATGGGTTTGCCGTGGTAAAGAAGTGATTTTCATTGACAGTTCTTCTTATAAACTGATATAATCAATCTTGTACATTTATATCTGGGAAGGCACGCAGTCCGGACGGACGCGGGACTTTTCGCGAATTTAAAATTTAATAGGAGAACACTATGAACGGTAAACAACTTACGATTCGCAGCATGGTGATCGGCGTCATCGGTTCTGTAATCATTACTTGCAGTTCCATGTATGTTGCGCTGAAACTAAGCTCGCTGCCATGGCCGATTATGTTCGTGGCGCTATTTTCGATGTTGGCATTGAAAGCCCTGGGAAACACCAATCTCAATGAGATCAATGTAGCCCATACGGCAATGTCCGCAGGGGCAATGGTTGCAGGGGGACTTGCTTTTACCATCCCCGGTATCTGGATCCTCAATCCGCAGGCAGAAATCAGTACGATGCAGCTTATGGTCATCGCACTGGGCGGCGTGGCTTTAGGACTGATTTTTACAGCCCTCATTCGAAAATATTTTGTTGAAACCAAAGAATTACCTTACGCAATGGGACAAGCAGCGGCGGAAACCCTGCAGGTGGGAGATGAAGGCGGCAGGAAAGCCGGCACACTCTTTGCTTCTATGGGCATCGCAGCGGTCTTTACAGTGATCAGAGACTGGTTCGGAAAGATTCCTGCAACGCTGATGAGCCAGAAAATGCTCAGCTTCGGTTCAGCCGGCGGGATTTGGCTGTCCCCGATGCTGGTATCCATCGGTTATATTGTAGGACCGGTTGCAATCGGCGTGTGGTTCCTGGGCGCGCTGGTCGGAGATGCAGGGATTCTCATCGGCGGACAGAGCCTGGGTATTTGGACTTTAGAAGAAGCCGGCGGCGTGAAGCAGGCACTGGGTATCGGTCTTATGGTCGGCACCGGCGTAGGGATTTTAGTAAAAGGGATTTTACCAAAGGCGAAAGAAATTTTCGGCGGTATGTTCAGTAAGGACAGCGCAGGAGATTCCATCGTTCCGATGAGATGGGCGCCTTTTATGATGATATTACTTGCAGCCGTGTTTACACTGGTATGCAGGATGAGCGTGATCGCTTCCGTGATTACGATTCTGGGTGTATGGCTGGCAACTGCAATGTCCGCACAGTGTGTAGGGCAGTCCGGCATCAACCCGATGGAGATTTTCGGAATCATCGTTTTGCTGGCAGCAAAAGCACTGACTGCAGTAGGGCAGACCGAAGGTTTCTTTATCGCGGCGATCGTGGCAGTTGCCTGCGGTCTTGTAGGCGATGTCATGAATGACTTTAAAGAAGGACATATGCTGAAAACCAATGCAAAGGATCAATGGATCGCAGAAGCCATAGGCGGCGTTATCGGCGCGGTGGTATCCGTATTCGTTCTGGTTACCATTGTCAAAGCCTACGGCCCGTCCGCGTTTACAGATGGACAGATGTTTACTGCGGCGCAGGCAAACACGGTTGCAGCTATGGTAGGCGGCATTTCTAATATGCCGGCGTTTGCTATCGGCCTGGTGATCGCAGTGGTACTCTACTGCGTCAACTTCCCGGTCATGACCCTGGGACTTGGGGTATATCTGCCATTTTATATGTCTGCTACAGCCTTTATCGGCGGCGCGCTTCGCTTTATCGTCGACAAATGGTTTCCTGCTGTTGAAAAAAACGCAACGGGACAGATCATTGCATCCGGTCTTTTAGGCGGCGAAGCCGTGGTCGGCGTAATCATTGCACTGATCACAGCCGTACAGGCTTTACAGTAACAGGATTTACGAGGGAATAGATATGATGAAAGAAATCAACATTACAGAAATAAAGGACTTTAAAATCGGCTCTGTCGAAAATGCAGAAGCGGCAACAGGTGTTACGGTGATTCTCAGCGAGAAAGGCGCCTGCGCGGGCGTCGATGTGCGGGGCGGAGGTCCTGCGACCAGAGAAACTGACCTCTTGAAACCGGAAAACATGGTGCAGGAAATTAATGCGGTGGTTCTTTCCGGCGGCAGCGCCTACGGGCTGGAAGCTGCCTGCGGCGTCATGGACTTTCTGGAGGAAAAGGGCATCGGCTTTGATGCGGGCGCAGGCATTGTGCCCATCGTCTGCGGCGCGTCACTCTTTGATCTGGTGGTCGGTGACGGAAAGGTCAGACCTGACAAAGCCATGGGCGCAGCAGCTTGTGAAAAAGCCTTTGCCGGTATTTTCGAAGAAGGAAACCACGGCGCGGGAACCGGGGCTTCTGTAGGAAAATACAGAGGACCGCAGACTATGATGAAAAGCGGACAGGGCGCATCTGCAGTGCAGATCGGAGACCTACAGATCGGCGCGATTTCCGCGGTCAACGCTTTGGGGGATATCTTCGCAGACGGCAGGCAGATTGCCGGGATGCTTTCTCCTGATGGAACGACGCTGGTATCCACCTCGGAGGCAGTCAAAGATGATATCGCAAGACAGTTTGACCTTTTCAAGGGGAATACAACCATCAGCTGTATTGTGACCAACGGAAAACTGACAAAAGCCCAGTGTACCAAACTGGCTTCTATCGCTCACGACGGCTATGCCAGAGCGATCAGACCGGTGCATTCAACGGCTGACGGCGACACGATTTTTGTCATGGCCAGCGGAGAAGTCGATGTGAACTTTGACGCGCTGGCTGTGCTGGCTGCAGAACAGATTGAAAAGGCTATTGTTCGCGGCGCAGCACAGGCAGAGCCCGCTTATGGACTGAAAGCGGCCTGCGATTTTAGATAAGTACTTGCGCGGTGTTTCTGAAGTATCAGGATGGAGAATAGTATGTCGAAAACAAAGGATATGACGGCAGGAAATCCGACAAGGCTGATATTAGCCTTTGCTTTTCCGCTCATTTTGACCAATTTAGGTCAGCAGCTTTATATGATCGTCGACTCTGCCATAGTCGGGCGCGGCGTCGGCGTAAAGGCGCTGGCTGCTGTTGGAGCGACGGACTGGATCTACTGGATGCTGCTCTGGGCGGTGCAGGGACTGACCCAGGGCTTTGCCATTTACGCCGCGCAGTATTTCGGCAGAAAGGATTACGACGGCCTAAACAAAGTCATTGCCATGTCGACGCTGCTGTGCGCGTTCTTTGGGATCCTGTTCACGATCCTGTGTCTTGCCGCCTGCCGTCCTATTTTGACATTGATGAAAACGCCTTCTGATATTTATGACGGGGCGGTCACATATCTGACGACGATGATCGCAGGAACGCTGATCGTAATCGGATACAATATGGTATCGGCGATCCTCAGGGCGCTTGGAAATGGAAGAACACCGCTGATCGCTATGTGTATTTCAGCGGCGCTGAATATTCTGCTGGACCTTCTGTTTGTTTTATACTTTAAAATGGGGATCATCGGAGCGGCTTTCGCGACTTTGATCTCGCAGCTGGTCTCGTTTATCTATTGCTTTTCTGAAATACGAAAGCTGCCGTATGTGCATCTGGACAGAAGCCGGTTCAAACTGGATCCGGCCATGATCTCCGTACTTTGCCGTTTCGGGCTTCCTCTGGCGCTGCAGAATTTCCTGATCGGCGCGAGCGGGATCATGTACCAGGCAGCTGCCAATGTGCAGGGCAGTGTATTTGTCGCGGGCGTTACGGCAAACAACAAGGTGTTTGGACTTCTTGAAAGTTCATCTCTGTCGCTGGGCGCTGCGGCAAATACTTTTACAGCGCAGAATTATGGGGCGGGGAATATCAAACGAATGGAAGCAGGGGTGAGGTCATCTCTGAAGATCCTGATCCTGTTGGCATTAGCGGTTACTACCTTTGTTTTGCTGACTCGTGAATACCTGCTGCAGATTTTCATCGATCCGGCGGAAACAGACGCGGAGCTTGCGCTGCAGATCGGAAAAAATCTGCTGACCATTATCGCCTGCGGCATGATCATACTATATCTGCTCAATGTTTTCCGGTGCATCGTGCAGGGATTCGGAAACTCCGTTTATTCCATGGTATCGGGAATATTAGAAGCCGCAGCACGGGTCGTGGTCGCCAAACTTGCAATGGTGTCTGCCAGCACGAAGCTTTTGTTATTTACAGAGCCATTGTCGTGGACCGCAGGCGTGATATTTATTATCTGCGCATTCTTTGTTGTGCGCAAGCGGGTCTACGCGGCTCATGACAAAGGGAACGCTTAAGATCAGCTGAATGATAAACTGAGAAAGAGGGGTTCAATGCATTTCGTAAAAGCCAGAGGCATCTTATCGAAAAACAACGGAATGAATCTGTACCGTGGCTGTTCCCACGGATGTATTTACTGCGATTCCAGAAGCAGGTGCTATCATATGGACCACATCTTTGAAGACATTGAAGTCAAAGAAAACGCGCTGGAGCTGTTAGAGCACGCGCTGGCCCATAAGCGGAAAAAGTGTATGATCGGTACAGGCTCCATGACAGATCCGTACATTCCTTTAGAAATGGAACTCGGTCATGTCCGAAAGGCATTGCAGCTGATCTACCGGTACGGGTTTGGGTTTACCGTTATCACAAAATCGGACCGTGTGCTGCGGGATCTGGATCTTCTGAAGAAAATCAATGAAAAGACAAAATGTGTTGTGCAGATGACGCTGACAACTTATGATGAAAATCTATGCAGGAAGATCGAACCTTGCGTAAGCACGACCAGAAAGCGGTTTGAAGCCCTAAAAGTCCTTCGCGATGCGGGAATTCCCACTGTGGTATGGCTTTCTCCGATCCTGCCTTTTATCAACGATACGGAAGAGAACATTTCCGGGATTCTGGATATGTGCATAGAAGCAGAGGTTTATGGTATCATTTGTTTCGGTATGGGCCTGACTCTCCGTGAGGGGAATCGGGAATATTTCTATGCTCAGCTGGACCGGCTGTTTCCGGGGCTCAAAGATACTTATATACGCACTTATGGAACGCAGTATGTGCTGGAAAGTCCAAACAGCGACCGCCTGATGAGATTGTTTCAGCAGAAGTGCGGCGAGGCGAAAATTGTCCATGACAACGAGAAAATTTTCCGGTATCTGCGGGAATTTGAAGACAAAGAGGATACCAGACAGATATGCCTTTGGGATTAGAAAAACCTGAGCAGGGCAGGCAGCATTCCTGAAAAAATTGTTACTCCATTCTATTGAATTTCAGCTTTAGATATGATACAATAAATTTGCCTCGGTTTTGCCGGGGCAGATTTTTATGCAGGTGAAATGATGGAAAAAGGATTTGACAATAAATTATTCTATAAAAAGATGATGCTGATCGGAGTTCCGGTAGTCTTTCAGAACCTGATCGGCATCGGACTCAATCTGATCGATACACTGATGATCGGAATGCTCGGTGAACAGGAACTGGCCGCTGTAGGCGCCGCAAATCAGGTATATTTTATCTTTACGGTAGCCCTGTTCGGATTATACAGCGGCGCTGCGGTCTATACAGCGCAGTATTGGGGCGCTAAGGATCTGGACGGTGTAAGGAAGGTGCTGGGGATCGATTACGTGGTGGGCGTGATCTTTGCTCTTCTGGTATCCGTCATCGCTTTTTTCTTTGCGCCGGGAATCGTCGGGCTGTTTTCTGAGGATAGGCAGGTGATCGAATATGGCACCCAATATATTCGGATCGCCTGTTTTTCCTATGTTTTTTCGGGACTTTCCTCAGCGATCTCATACAATTCCAGAGCGATTCAGAATCTGCGTGTGCCTACGATCATCAATGCGATCGCGTTGTGCATCAATGCAGTTTTAAATTATCTGCTGATCTTCGGCATCGGCGTTTTCCCTCATATGGGGGTAAGAGGAGCTGCTGCTGCCACTTTGATCGCCAGGATCTTTGAATTCTGCGCACTTTTGATCTTTGTCTATACCAGAAAATCTCACCCGTTTAAAACAGGACTTAAAACGCTGCTCAGCTTTAACAGAGAATATTTTTTCCGCATTATGAAAACGGCTGTTCCGGTGGTCTTTACCGAAGGGAGCTGGGCGCTTTCTGTATCGCTGATCTTTGCGGCGTACGGAAAGCTGGGAACTTCAGCTCTGGCTGTCGCGCAGGTAGCGAATGTGGTTTGTGAAATGCTGCAGTCCTTCTACTTCGGCATCGGCAACGCTACGGCCATGCTCATCGGCGAAGCGCTGGGCCAGAGAAAAACAGAAACTGCTTATCAGAACGCCAGACGGGCCATCAAGATCGTTGTCATTCTCAATATTTTCATGACCGTTTTCATGATTCTGCTGTCCGGTCCGGTGGCGGGTATCTACCATTTTACCGGGGCAACCCATACGCTGCTGATCCAGGCCCTGATCACCATGGCCATTACCATCACGCCGAAGATGCTGGGATACATTCCGATCGTAGGCATTTTGAGGGCTGGCGGCGATACCGTATTCTGCATGAAACTGGAGCTTATCTGCAATATCTGTGTTCAGGTGCCGCTGGCGTATCTGGCTGTGCTGCTGTTTCATACCAGCCTGCCGGTGGCGATGCTTCTGGTGGAGGTGGGAGACGTCATCAGAATCGCTGTCTGCATGCCGCGGATCAAAAGCCGCAAGTGGATCAACATCATTACGGACGCCGAAACGCCCGCATGATCAAAGAGCTGAAGGCATAGTCCGTCAGACGCCCTTTGATGATGCAGACTCTGCGGCTTGTGAGGGAGCAGCGCCCATAGCAAGCAGCTTTGCTTCGATCAGGTCCCACGGGAAGCCGACCACTGTGTCAAAGGAACCCTCGCAGCGGTCGATGTACCGGCCAAAGAACCCCTGAATGGCGTAAGCGCCGGCTTTGTCGTAAGGCTCGTCGGTGTCCAGATACGCATTCATCTGGGCGTCGGTGAAGTTTTTGCAGAAAACCTTTGTCACATCACAGAATACGTCTTTTTTGTTTTCGCCGGCTGCGGCGATGGCAACGCCTGTTGCTACAAAGTGGCTGGTGTTTTTGATTTTTTGCAGCATGCGGGCGGCGTCGGCGCGGTCCTGCGGCTTACCCAGGATCTCGTCCTTGAAAACCACGGTATCGGCGGCGATGATAATGCTGCCGGTCTTTCCCTCGCTGACGGCTTGAGTTTCCGCGGCAAGCGCTTTTTTCAGCGCCAGAAACATGACCGCGTCCTCCATGCCGATGTCTTCCGGCAGAGTTTCGTCGATATGGGCGGGGCAGATCTCAGGATCGTATCCGTGTGCCCGCATCATATTGATCCGTCTTGGCGATGATGAAGCCAGAATGATTTTTTTGTTCATAACCGTACCTCCTCGTAAGTATTATAACACGACTTTACCGCTGAAAACATGATTACATATTTTTTTCTTTTTGCCAAATACTAATGAAAAAGAAATGGGAAAGGAAGTTTTCTATGGACAAGGAAGTCAGTAAAAAAGACGTAGCGAAGGCTTATGAGAAATATTCTAAACAGTTTACCCCCAGTCCCGCCTATTTTGCCAACGGGCTCCGGGCTTTTATCATCGGCGGACTGATATGCACGGCCGCCCTGTATGTGAACGATCTGCTGGTGGCCCGGGGAATTTCTGAAAAAGACGCCGGCACCTATGTGACGATCGGTATTGTGGCTTTAGCCCAGCTTCTGACCGGATTCGGCGTCTTTGACACCATCGCCAAGCATGCCGGAGCAGGGGTCATCGTGCCTATCAGCGGCTTTGCCAACTCCATGGTCGCGCCGGCTATCGAGTATAAGAAGGAAGGTCTGGTCCTGGGCGTTGGAGCCAAGCTTTTCAGCGTGGCGGGGCCGGTGCTGGTATGCGGCATCACTTCGGCTACGGCGGTAGGCGTCATCTACTGGATCATCGGATTATTTTAGGAGGACGCTATGGCAGAGAAGAAAATAGGAAAACAGACGGTAAAATTTGAGAAATGCCCTTATGTGATCGGCGCGGCGGCTGTCGGCGGAGAGAAGGAAGGCGCCGGACCTATGCGGGAATGGTTTGATTCTGTTCTTGAGGACGATATGAACGGGGAAAAGACCTGGGAAAAGGCGGAGAGCAAAATGCTGAAGGACGCCATGCTTATGGCGCTGAAAAAGTCGGGCAGAGAAAAGAAGGAGATCGATCTGGTATTAAGCGGCGATCTGCTGAACCAGATCATGTCCTCGTCTTTTATGGCGCGGGATCTGCATCTTCCCTTTCTGGGGCTGTATGGAGCGTGTTCGACGATGACGGAGTCGCTGCTGCTGGGATCCATGCTCACCGACGGCGGATTTGCCCACAACATCATCGTCGGAGCGTCCAGTCATTTCTGTACGGCAGAGCGCCAGTTCCGCATGCCGCTGGAGCATGGAAATCAAAGGCCGCCGTCGGCGCAGTGGACGGCTACGGCGGCCGGCGCCATGGTCGTTTCAGAAAAGAAGGCGGATCTGTCGAAGACCGGCGCGGTGGACGGCGGGCAAAATCCGGCACAGCTTTGCAATATAAGAGTTGACTGCGGAACCATAGGAAAGATCATAGACGCCGGAGTAAAGGACGCCAATCAGATGGGAAGCGCCATGGCGCCGGCGGCTGTAGATACCATACTGAACCATCTGGAGGATACGGGGCGGACGCTGTCTTATTACGATCTGGTACTGACCGGCGATCTGGGCTACATCGGCAAAGATATTGCCAGCGATCTTCTCATCGACGCGGGGCTTCCGGAAAAGGACGTGCGCCAGCGGTACGATGACTGCGGGACTATGATGTATGACAGGAAGGCGCAGGACGTCCATGGAGGCGGCAGCGGCTGCGGATGCTCGGCGTCTGTCTTTTCAGGAAGCATCATTCGCAGACTCAGAAGCGGCCAGCTGAAGCGGGTATTGCTGCTGTCTACCGGAGCTATGCTGTCGACGATCAGCCCGTTCCAGGGAGAGAGCATTCCGGGTATCGCTCACGCGGTGGTCCTGGAGGCCTGCGACGGGCAGATAAAGTTTTAGCAGGAGGAGAAAATATGGAGTATATATATGCTTTTTTGATCGGCGGAGCGATCTGTGTTATCGGTCAGATCCTAATGGATACGACGAAGCTGACTACGCCGAGAATTCTGGTTATCTTCGTAGTGGCGGGCGTGGTGCTACAGGCGGTCCAGCTCTATGAGCCTTTGGTGCAGCTGGCTCATCAGGGGGCGACGACGCCGCTGCCCGGTTTTGGTTATGCTCTGGCGAAGGGAGCTATGGAAGGCGCAAAGGACGGCTTCCTCGGCGCAATTACCGGAGCGGTCAAAGACACTGCCGCCGGCGTGGCTGTGGCGATCGCGTTCGGCTATATCATATCACTGATCTTCAGCCCTAAGTCGCCGAGATAGCACGATCACTGCTCTAACGTGACGCAGATCGCGCAGGGTATTATTCCAAGCAGAAATATACCCAGCGTGATGCGGAGAATGTTTCTCAGTTTCGATGTACTGCGTGCTTTGACAGGGAATCCATCTCTGAACCCCAGATAATTTCCAAGATACAGGGTCCAGAGAAGGAACATGCTAAAAGCGAAAATGCGGTTGAGCCATAAGTTAAAGCCGGTGTAAGGCGTGCCGTTATCGTATTCTAATTCGAGGGTCAGTGTGGCGGCCGTCATCAGAAGGTACCATAATGCTGCAGGGATCATATGCTTCAGCTTTCGCTGGCGGAATCCAGGCGGAATCAGAGAAGACGAGCGTAAAGGATTCTGCAGCGCGGATGCAAGTTTAGCTGTGCTGGCATATCGGTCCTGAGGGCGAAGAGAGGTGCATTTTTTAATGACCGGCGTTAGGGAACCTTCGTACAGCATATCCTGCGGCGTATGTCCTGTGAGCATTTTGTTCATAAGGACTCCGACAGAGTAGACGTCGGTTCTGGGATCGGACTGGGAGAATCCAAATTGTTCCGGAGCGGCATAGTCGGCGGTGCCCATGAGAATCGTATCGCGGTCTTTATCAGGATCAAACTGCTTGGAGGCATCGAAATCAATAAGCCAGAGCCTGTTATTGTCGTCCACCATCACATTGGACGGCTTGATGTCGCGGTGGATGATGGGCGGATCTGCCTGGTGCAGTGGCTGCAGGATCTGACAAAGCTGAAGCATAAGTTCACGGGTCTGGGTTTCTGTAAAAAGTTTTTGAGAAAGCAGTTCCTGCAGGGTCATCCCGCTGATGTACTGTTCGATAACGACGAGCTGCCCGTCCTTTTCAATCAATTCAATGATCTTAGGGACATAAGGGAAATTTTTTTGCTGCAGCAGACGGAAAATTTCAAGATTATGCAGCGGGATCTCTTTGCGCACGTATATGCGTCTGGTTTCTACATGTTGGACCAGGTGAATCTGCCGCTTGGGATCAATGTCCGCGATCTCTTTATAAAATGACAGCCGGAATTCATTTTCTAATGACATAGGAGCTCCTTTGTTTCTTTCTATGTTGATTTCGTATCAATTCTATTGTAACATAACTGTAAAGAAATTTATATAAAAACAGGATGCGGACGAATTATGACGGAAAAAGATAAAGACACGACGAGAAGCTTGTCACGGGTGCTGGAGAGGGTTCAGGATACTGATGCGGCAGACAGATTCATTGAAGATCACGGAGAAAAGAAATTCAGATATTTTTATGAATACCTGAATTATATCATAGCAGAAAAAGAACTGGCAGTATCGGATGTGATCCGGCGCAGCGGCATCAGCAGGAATTATGTTTATAATATCCTCAACGGCAATAAGAAAAGACCGGGGAGGGATAAGATCCTCGCGCTGTGTATCGGAGCTTCTATGTCTTTCAGCGAGACACAGAAGGGTCTGGAAATTGCCGGCGCGGCATCTCTCTATCCAAGAAACGCCAGGGATGTGCGAATCGCTGTAGCCATCAATCAGGGAATATGCAGTGTGATGAAAGTGAATATGATGCTGGACGAACTGGATCTGGATCCGTTAGATGTATAGCGGAATTCCGCCTCTGGTTTGAAATACGGAAACTCTTTCGTGTTTCAGGCCAGAGGTTTTTTCGTGCTGTCAGAACGACAAAATACCGCGGGGAACAGGTAATATATATTTACAATCATATGAAGGAAAGGAAAGTATTATGAAAACTGCAAAATTAGTAATTGGAATTATTTCACTGGTTCTATTTGTGATCATTGCACTACAGTCCTGCGCCGCCGGCGTCAGCAATGCTCTTGAGGAGAATGGAGAGCTAAGCGGTTCTGCGGGCCTGATTCTGGGAATCTGTATGGTTATTGCGGGTATTGTCGGGATCGCAACCAGAAATGGCGGGAAAGGCGGAGCGTATACCGCTGCCGGTTTTTACGCGGCAGGAGGGCTGCTGGGCATTTTTAATGCAGGCAGCTACAGCGACCTGTATATCTGGTCTGGAATCTCCATTATTTTTGCTCTGGTGTTTTTCATCGGAACCAAACGGTCGTCAGGAAAGCATGAATAAAGAAGAAATATCGCTTGAGACTGTATTGAAAGAGCTGCATACAGAGAAGGAGGTCGAGAATTATCTGCTGTCCTGCATCGGAAACAAAGAGAAGTCGCGTTATTTTTATCAGTATCTTAACCAGTATATCAGTGAACATGCAGTACCGATCAGTGAAGTGATCGCAGCCAGCCGGATCAATCGAAATTATGTTTACAATATTACCAATGGAGTAAAAAAGAATCCGGGAAGAGATAAGATCATAGCTCTCTGCATGGGTGCGCGGATGAATTATGAAGAGACGAATCGGGGGTTGGAAGTCGGAGGTTACTGCCGTCTGAGTCCGGAGGACGCGAGGGATGTGTGGATCGCAGTAGCGATCAACAATCAGCAGTACGAGGTGCTGAAATTGAATATCCTGCTGGAAGAGCGGGATCTGGCGCCGCTGGATATATGACGATTACATATTTATGAAGGAAAAGGGAGAACAAAATGAAAAAGAAGCTATTTATTATTCTGTTGACCGGACTGCTGGCTGCCGGAGCGTTCAGCTGCGGGAGCAGCGATACGCAAAGCGGTACAGATGATACTGATTTGCAATCTGGCCAGGAAGAAACTTCTGAAAATGAAAATGAGGTCACAGAAGAGGACGGTATTCGCAAAGAAGTAATATATACAGATAAAGAATTGAATCTTGCAGGAGAAAGCGGACCCTTCCAATATACCATTGCGGCAATTCAGGTTTCCAAGATAACAGCTCTGACAGAAACGGCTGCAGAATTGCTGGACATTGAAAAAGACAAGGCTGTTACATTGGTTTCCATACAGGCATCTGCTGAGAACACGTCAGATAATACGAACTCTTTCTACATCGGACAGGCACAGCTGACCAGCAATACAAAGGAACAGGCAGACAGTGATATGTTTTTTTCAGACTGCATAGAGGGAGAGTTTCTGGGAAAGGTCGTCCATGAAGGTACTTTGGTATATATTCTGCCAAAGACAGAGGCAGAGCAGTTAAACCGGATCACTCTGCATATCGACGGACCGTGCGATGAGGATTATGAGAGCATCGGGGAGGATGTAAAGATCGATATCAAAATAAAAAAATGATTTCAGCTGCAGCTGGATTTCATTTCATAGGAAACGCAGAAGAGTACGGCATATTGAGCTTATATATGTGCCGTACTTTTTGATTGTTTGACGGGTTTGCCGCGGCTAAATTAACGCATAGCATTTACAAAACCGTTGAAATATGGTAAACTTATAGGATGAAAATCACAATTGAGAGCGATTGCAGCAGGTGGAACAGATGACATTTATAATACAGGCCGGCAAGTTTTGTCTGAGGCTGTTATACGGGATATTGAAGCTGCTTCCGGTAAAACCTAATAAAGTACTGTTTTTAAGCAGGCAGTCAGACGGACTGAGCCTGGATTTTTCTATGCTAAAAGAAGAACTGGAGAAACGGGAGCCGGGGATACAGATCACAGCGATCTGTAACAGGCTGGACGACAGCAAAAGCGGTCTTCTCGGTTTCGGTCTGGACACACTGCGGAGCATGTACCATCTGGCGACCAGCCGTGTATGCGTGCTGGACGCTTACTGGCCTGCCGTATCTCTTCTCCGTCATAAGGAAAGCCTGACGGTGATCCAGATGTGGCATGCCCTCGGCAAGATAAAAAAATCCGGCTATCAGACTCTGGGAAAGGAATCCGGCCGGGGCGAAAAGCTGGCAAGGCTGCTCTGCATGCACAGAAATTATGATATCATCATTGCAGGCGGCAAAGCCTGGAATCCGTATTACTGTCAGTCATTTGACGTTACAGAGGATAAGCTGCGGAATATCGGGCTGCCGAGGATCGACCATCTGCTGGCAACAGAAGAAGCAAACAGACAGGCGGCTGTCAAAGCCTATCCTGTACTGGGCGAGAAGGAAGTGATCCTTTACGCGCCGACCTTTCGCAGAGGCATAGAGCTGCGGTGGGAACCGCTGCTGGACGAAATAGATTTTGACCGCTATGTGCTGGTCATCAAAGGACATCCGAATCAGCAGATCCAGTGCAGTCATCCGGGAGTGCTTCTTTGTCCGGAGTTTTCTTCCGTTGACCTGCTGGCAGCCTGTGACTATCTGATCACCGACTATTCGGCTATCGCCGTAGAGGGGGCCATTCTCAATAAGAAGACCTACTACTACCTTTACGATTATGAAGAGTACACGGAGAAGAACGGAATCAACGTGAATCCGTTCGAGGCTATGCCCGGCTGCGCGTTTTCGGATGCGGGTCAGCTGATGAAAAATCTGCAAAGCGGCGTGTATAATCAGAAGGCGCTGGACGATTATAGAGCAAAATACCTGCCGGCAGAGCTAGGTACATCCACAGCAAAGCTGGCGCAGACAGTGATAGAGAGACTGTAGAAAAGAGAACTGAAATGATAGTATTTATAAAGAAATGTACTAAAAAATTAAAACTTTTTGTTTTGTACTGGACTAGAATCGTATTTGTAAAAAATCACTTTAACTGTTCTGTTTTTAAAAAGATAAGGGCTAATTTTGGTGGCGGTTTTCTGGCAGATCAGTGGATCCTGTATGATTTTGACCATAACGATAAAGGAGAGTATCTGTCCGAATTCGACTGGTACCGGTCCCGATACATTAACGAGCCGTTTGACTTTCTGCTGAACAACAAGATCGCTGCGGCAGAGATTCTGAAGCAGTACGTCCGTGTACCGGAAAGCTATATGATCAAGAACAAAGGATTTCTGACTAGCTTTGACAGTGAACACATGGAGTATGAGGCTGCTGTGGATCTGCTGAAGCAAAAGGGCGAGTTATTCATCAAGCCTTATGGTGTTGGTAAGGGCAACGGCGTGAATATATTGATCTACAGAGAGGGAAAGATTTTTGTTGACCAAGATGTGTTTACAGAAGAGGAATTCATTCAATTCCTGAGAAGGAGAGATAATTGGTTTATTAGCGAATCTATGAAACAGCACCGATATTCTGACGACATCTATGATCAAACAGTAAATACCATCCGCCTGATCACGCTGCGTGACATCCATACGCATCAGTTTAAGATATTCTTTGCCGTGCAGCGGATCGGCACGTCGGCTACCATTCCTGTGGACAACGGTAGCCGGGGCGGTCTGGTAGCAAAGATCGATCTGGAAACAGGCACCCTCAGCGAGGCCAGATGCCTTCACAGCCTGGACGTGTACAAAGTGCACCCTGATTCAGGTGCGCCTATTGAAGGAGTAAAAATTCCGGGCTGGGATAAGATCAAAGAGGAAATGCTGGCTCTTGCCAACAAGATGCCGTATATGCACTTCATTGCATGGGATATTCTGGTCACTGAAGACGGCGGCATCTGTATCATCGAGGCAAACACTTCTTCCGGCGTTAACATCATACAGCTCTGGGGCGGCCAGAGACACGATGAGCTGGGAGATTTCTACAGATATCACAAGGTGATCAAAAAATAGGAGAACCATATGAAATATATCATCATGGCCGACGGCAAGGGAACCCGATGGAACAATTACGGGGACATTCCCAAGCATTTTATAAAGGTGGAGGGAGAAACACTCCTTGCCAGAACCGTGCGTCTGCTGCACGAGTATGATCCGGGGTGCAGCGTGATCATCACATCCCACGATCCAAGATACGAGGTGGAGGGAGCGGTGCGCTATGAACCAAAACATAACGTGCTGGAGATCGACCGGTTTACAACGGAACTCATAGAGGATGATGTGTGCTTTCTCTACGGAGATACCTACTATTCCCACGAGGCCATGGAAAAGGTGACGGGAAGTGAGGCGGAAGACCTTTTGTTCTTTGGAAACCGCAGGTCCATCGTGGCTGTAAAGGTCAGAGACGGAGCAGTGTTTCAGCGCCACGTAGATCGGGTGCGGGATCTGTTCCTGCAGGGAAAAATCGAAAAGTGCATCGGATGGCAGGTCTATCAGTCGTTTATGGGACTGCCTTTCGGTGAAAAGACTATAACAGAAAAATACGTTCTTCTGGCGGATGAGACCAGAGATTTCAACTCACCGGAAGACTTGAAAAAGTAAGCTATAACCAGTATACGAGAGGGGTAATTTGTGAGTACGATCAAAGCGATTTTAAAAGATCACATCGATTACAGAAAGCAGCTTTTCAAGCTGGCAAAATCGGAGATCATCAAAACATATAAGGGAGCGGCTCTGGGATGGTCATGGGCTATCATTCGCCCCGCAATCCAGATTTTTGTGTTCTGGTTTGCCTTTTCCATCGGGCTGCGGAAGGGTCAGCCTATCGAAGGCTATCCGTTCTTCCTGTGGCTCATTGCAGGCATGATCCCATGGTTCTATATGCGGGACATGATTCAGGGCGGTTCAGCGTGTCTGCGCAGGCATACCTATCTGGTCACCAAGATCAAGTATCCTATCGATACGATACCGACTTTTGTCAGCATGTCGCTGTTTGCTGTGCATGTGGCGCTGCTGATCCTGGTCATACTGATCTTCATGGGCTTCGGATATATGCCGGATCGCTACTATCTGCAGCTGCCGTTTTACATGCTGCTGATGTTTCTGTTCTTTACGGCGTGGGGACTGTTCGCAGGAGTACTGTCTGCCATGAGCCGTGACTTTCTCAATCTGGTCAAAGCTCTGACGACTGCTTTGTTCTGGATGAGCGGCATCATTTACAACGCCAACGGTATCGAACAGACCTGGATCAGAAACATCCTGCTGTTCAATCCGATCACCCTCATTGCCAACGGCTACAGGAACTGCTTTATATATAAGAAGTGGTTCTGGGAAACGCCGCAGGAGATGCTGAATTTCGCTATTGTCTATGTTGTTATGATCCTGCTGGCAGTGTGGGCTTACAAGAAGCTGCGGAAGGACATTCCTGACGTATTGTAGAAGGGACGGGTGCAGAATGAGCAGTACAGCCATCGAGTTTAAACACGTAACAAAGCGTTATAAGCTATACAAAAATGATAAACAGAGATTTAAAGCGATCTTTTCCAAGAAGATTCAGCCGAAAATCAAAAAAGCTGTCGATGATGTTTCCTTTACTGTGGAGAAGGGCGAAAGCGTAGCGCTTTTCGGACGAAACGGTGCCGGAAAGTCTACACTGCTGAAAATGATCACGGGAGTTACCTATCCGACCTCCGGAGAGATCATTGTTGACGGCAGAGTCAGCGCTCTTTTGGAATTGACGGCAGGATTTGATCCGGAGTTTACCGGCAGAGAAAATATCTTTTTCCGTGGGCAGCTTCTCGGAATCAGCGAGGAAGAGATCCGGGCTTTGGAGGATGATATCATTGAGTTTGCCGATCTGGGAGACTATATCGATCAGCCGGTCAGGACCTATTCCAGCGGCATGAAAGCCCGCCTGGGATTCGCCATCAATGCCAATATCAAGCCTGAGATCCTCATTGTGGACGAAGCGCTCAGTGTGGGCGATAAAGAGTTCCGGCTGAAGTGCAATAAGAAGATCAATGAGATCGTCGGTGAAGGAAAAGCTACTTTCCTTTTTGTGACCCATTCTACCAAAGTGGCTAAGAGTTTCTGCAAACGCGGTATCGTTCTGAAGCAGGGACAGATCCAGTTTGACGGAGACATTCAGGATGCGATAGACTATTATGAGGACCTTCTCGAGAAAGCGCAGGAAATGCGCAAACGCAAAGGCAGTCAGAAAGTTTTAGGGTAAACCCGGAATAGGAGTATGTAATGGCAAGACATCAAAAAGACATTTTCGCACAGAACAACAGATACGAGGGTAATATCTTCAGGCGGATCGGGCGCTGGTTCGGCAGACTGAAGGGATGGCAGAAGGGCCTTTTGATCGGGCTTCTGGTCATCATTATTATCGTCATCGGCATTGCCAGTTACGCTTTTTCAAAGCTGGGCCTGCTGGACCGAGTGGAACTTGACGAGAAGAAGCTGTCCTGTGTAGATGTGGACGGATATATCAATATCCTTCTGCTGGGCGTAGACAGCCGTGATATGGACAACATAGAAGGCGCCGGCGCTGACGCGATCATGATCCTCAGTATCAAAGAGGAGACCGGCGAGGTCAAGCTGATGAGCGTGTACCGTGATACGTATCTGAAGTTTGGCGATACCGATACTTATGGGAAGATTACCGACGCAAACCGTTACGGCGGTCCTCAGATGATGATCTCATCGCTGAACCAGGCTATGGATATGAATATAAGCAAGTTTGTGGTAGTCAATTTCAAGGCGGTGGCTGATCTGGTAGATGCTGTGGACGGCATTACCGTAGATGTGCAGGAAGAAGAGATACAGCAGCTGAATAAATATACCATTCAAACAGCCAATAATATCGGAAAGAAGAATTACAAGCTGGTCGAACAGGCCGGCAAGCAGACACTGGAAGGCGTGCAGGCGGTATCTTACGGCCGTATCAGAAAGGGAGTCGGCGACGACTTCAAGCGGACTGAGCGCATGCGTACAGTGCTGTCTCTGGTATTTGAAAAGCTGAAGACTATGAGCGTTGGCGAGCTGGATGACATGCTGGATATGATGCTGCCGCAGGTGAAGACCAATCTTTCAAACAGCGATATGCTGGGACTTGCTTCACGGCTGATCGATTTTAACATCAAAAGCGGAGCTGGCTGGCCTTATCATGTAACAGGCGGTTACCTCAATGGAATTTCCTATGTATTCCCTGACGATCTGCTCGCCAATACGAAGGAACTTCATGAAAAGATGTTCGACCAGAAAGATTACGAACCGACAGAAGCCGTACAGACGATCAGTGCTGCTATTTCCGGCACGGTAAGCGGATCCAACGTGAAGCCGAGGGATCTGGATCTGCCGGAAACTGTAGACCCTGATCCGGGCAACGAGGATCAGAACATGGGTCCGAACGGCAGCGGCAATGAGGGCCAGGGTGGAAACAGCGGCGGAAGCAGCACGGAGAAACCGAAACCTGACCCTGAGCCGACAACACCGGAAGAGCCGACGACACCTGAAGAGCCGACGACACCTGAAGAGCCGACAACACCTGAAGAGCCGACAACACCGGATCCGGGTACAGAAACTGTTCAGTCTTAAACCGTTACTGATGAAAATGGAAATAGATAAATAGATAAGGAGATAACAATGGCAAAAGAAAAAATTAATTTTGAAGATGCCGATATCAGGCTGAAGTACAGACATACGACTTCTCATATCATGGCACAGGCTGTTAAGCATCTGTGGCCGGAGGCAAAGCTTGCGATCGGACCGGCTATCGACAACGGATTTTATTATGATATCGATATGGAACACAAGCTCAATGATCAGGACCTGCTGAAGATCCAGAAGGAGATGAAGAAGGTCATCCAGGCGAATTATAAGCTGGAAAGATTTGAACTTCCGAGGGAAGAGGCCATCAAATACATGGCAGACAGAAACGAGGATTATAAGGTAGAGCTGATTCAGGATCTGCCGGAGGATGCAGTCATTTCTTTCTATAAGCAGGGTGACTTTGTAGATCTCTGCGCAGGACCGCATATGGAATCCACCGGCCAGATCAAGGCTGTCAAGCTGATGAGCGTAGCCGGCGCTTACTGGAGAGGCGATGAGCACAACAAGATGCTGCAGAGAATCTACGGCACCTGCTTCCCTAGCCAGGAAGAGCTGGATGAATACATCAACAGACTGGAAGAGGCAAAGAAGAGAGATCACCGCAAGATCGGCAAAGAGATGGATCTGTTTGCTATCTTTGAAGAGGGCCCGGGATTCCCGTTCTTCATGCCGAAGGGTATGATCATCAGAAATGAACTGGAAAACTTCTGGAGACAGGAGCACCGCAAGAGAGGCTATCAGGAGATCAAAACGCCGCTGATCTTAAACGAGCAGCTGTGGCGTACTTCCGGTCACTGGGATCACTATAAAGATAACATGTATTTCACCAAGATCGACGATGCGGACTATGCCATCAAGCCGATGAACTGTCCGGGCTCCATGCTTGCCTACAAGAGAAAGATGTGGTCTTACAGAGACTTCCCGATCAGAATGGGCGAACTGGGTCAGGTGCACAGACATGAACTTTCCGGAGCGCTTCACGGTCTGATGCGTGTACGTACCTTTACACAGGACGATGCTCACATTTTCATGCTGCCGGAACAGATCAAAGATGAGATCGTCGGCGTTGCGAAGTTCATCGATGATGTCTACAGTATGTTCGGATTTAAATATCATATAGAACTCTCCACCAGACCGGAAGATTCCATGGGTACGGATGAAGAATGGGCAATGGCAGAAGACGCACTGCGCGCCGCTATGGAAGAGATCGGTGTTCCTTACGTGGTAAACGAAGGCGACGGTGCTTTCTACGGACCGAAGCTGGACTTCCATCTGGAAGACTCTATCGGAAGAACCTGGCAGTGTGGTACGATCCAGCTGGATCTGCAGATGCCGCAGCGATTTGATCTGACCTATGTGGGATCTGACAATGAAAAGCACAGACCGATCATGATCCACAGAGTTATCTTCGGCTCTATCGAGAGATTCATCGGTATTCTGACCGAGCATTTTGCTGGAAAATTCCCGCTGTGGCTGGCACCGGTACAGGTGAAGCTGCTGACTGTAGCGGAGTCCTTTGAGGGCTATGCGAAGGAAGTGGCGGCAAAGTGTGAAGAGGCCGGCCTGAGAGTAGAACTGGATATCAGAAACGAAAAGATCGGCTACAAGCTCAGAGAAGCCAGAAACGAGAGAGTTTCCTATATCTGTGTTATCGGCGAGAGAGAGGCAGAAGCAAATACGCTGTCCGTTCGTTCCACCAAAGTCGGCGAGCTGGGAACCCTGTCTGTTGACGAATTCATTGCCAAACTGACAGAAGAGATCCGTACGAAGGCTGTATAACTATGTTCGGAAAGAAAGAAAAAAAGGACTCATGGCGCGGCGGTGTCTATCTGTGTACTGCTGCGGATAATCTGCAGGCGGATATTCTGGAATCCAAACTGAGAAGCGAGGGCATCCCGTGTATCAGAAAGTATGAGGGCGCAGGCAACTATGTGGAGATCTTTACCGGGATCAATACAGTCAACGGTATTGAACTCTATGTGCCTGGGGACAAGCTGGAGGATGCTGAGAATATCATCGTTCCTGTAGACCTGGATGAGTGTGAAGAGATTGAATAAGAGAATTAAAAAGAGACTTTCTGTTGTGAGTCTCTTTTTAGTGTAAGATCAAGAGTTGATAAATTAATACATTGCTTCTTATGAAAAAAGGCAATCTGACAGAATTATTTCGGAGAGTACCTTTTCACAGAGGATGACTGCCTTTGATGTAAAATAATCGTTAAAATACAAGAAGGTCTGCAGGATGCGTATCCTGCAGACCTTCACATTTTTGTTTGATTCTAAAGCCTTATTCGAACATTTTCTTATTCCTATAGAAGAGCTTGGCCCATTTTCCACCCAAAATGACCACCATCTGGCGGTAATTGGTCTTCTTGTTAACAATGAGCTTTTTATATGCTTTTCGAAGCAGTTTGCGGAAAGTCATTTTTTTTGCCGCGGGTTTTGCTGGCGGTGCATCGTCATATTTGGCAGTTTCCTGCTTTTCAAGGAGACGCGCGATCTCGCTGGCATAATTCAGATTGTATTTTTCTGTAAGCTCACGGAGCTCATCTCTAAGGGCTTCGCCTTCTTCGGATAAACTCTTTTCTTGTGGTTCTATTTCCATACCCTCGTGATTCTCGTCTGTACGATTGGGGATTTCGTAATCAGCGTCTTTGTCATCATCGTACAGGAGGGAGTCCTCTGCATCCATTTCTTCCTTTATTTCCTGTAGTTCAACCGCCTTTTTCAATTGAAGCATACGCAGATAATCATCGACTGCTTTTTCCTTTCTTGCAGTAATTTCAACTGCTTTCAGATCTTTGGCTTTTTTCTTGACGGCTTCTTTTCTGAGAGCTTCTGTCTTCCAGAGTATACCGTAGTTCATATGGGTGATGTCGCAGAAATGGGGATCTGCCGCGCCGGGACGGATTTTCGTTTCTTCTCTGTCGATTACAATCGGCAGATTGTCAAAGGAAAAGCTGTCTTTACTGAATTTCAGACGGAGAAGCATACCTCGATCTGTGCCCTCTTGCGAACGCTGATAATCTGTGTCGAAGATAAAGTTTCCAAGAGAATAGAATACGGCCTTTTTGCCAAAATACTCATATCCCTGTACTACATGAGGATGGTGCGCAACGATAACGTCACAGCCCCAGCTTAGATATTTTTTCAGAAGCTTCCTTATGTAGGGCATTGGCGCATACAGAAATTCGTCGCCGCCGTGGTAGACTAGAACCAGCCAGTCCACCTGAGAACGAAATTCTTCGATCCGCTTTCTTAAAAACTCATCATGCTCTTCCGAAAATGGACCGGCATATCGGCCTTCAGATTTGATCTTGTACCCTTTATATTGAATTGCAATAACGCCGATTTTCAGGTTCTCATTTCCGATGATCGTACATTTTGATGCTTCATCCATAGAACGGCCGGCTCCAATGAAGGGCAAGCCTGATGCTTCTACATTATCAACACTGTCAATGATTCCGATGGAACGAAAGTCCATCATATGATTATTGGCAAGAGAGAGCAGTGGTGCATGGATGTTGTCTTTGATAAAATTCAGGACTTGTGGATCACTCCGATGAGAAAGCCTTCTCTTCTTTGTTTGTCTGCAGCTTGTAATTGGACTCTCATAATTAATAATATTGACGTCATTAGACGCAAAAAAATCTTTGATCTCCTGATCAATCAGTTGATTATCGGTGTATTGGCCGGAGAAATAGCCACTAAATGCCAAGTCGCCGGTAAATCCAATAGAATAATCTTTATACATTCCTTTTTCCTCACATTCTGATATAACTATTTATAAAGTGATATTTTTAAAATCCTTAGCCATGTTCTGGTACAAATAGAGTTTTCCGTTATATTTTGTAATCTGAGCTGAAACACATTGCGGGCGTGCATTGCCCTCAACAAAAACCCAGCCTTTGGTAGTATAGGATAGATCCCAGCCTACCAGTCTTACCTGGGGAATCACTTTGGACAGCTTCGATACCATTTTGCGTAGATTATTCCATTCTGGAATTTGATAGCCAACCAGTTGAATACCAGTATCAGGATGAAATATATGTTCATCACCTTTCCAGTCACGGCCAGTTGAATAGATGATACCGGTCTCAGGATCGACCATGGCGGCCAAACCTCCAGAACTCATATTATCCGTATGGCTTCCGCCCATTCCCATTCGCAGGAAGCACCATTGAATGCTGGTCTCGCCGCTTTGAGACAGATATGCAACTACGCGCATGGTGTTGACTGATTGAGGGTGAAGTCTTGCTATTTCATCTGCTTGAACGATCAGTTCTTCAACAACGCAAAACCCGTTAAAAATAATCAGATCAAAAAGTGTTTCCAATGAGGCATAGTCTCTGGAATCGTAGATTTCAACACCGTGTCCGCCGTAGTCATCAGCTGGTTTATAGATGAACTTTGGATGGCGCTGTACGAAATCAACGAACTTAGGATAATCAGTTTCATCGTACATACAAAGAACTTCACGTCCATAGAATTCCTTGAATTTACGGTATGTTTCCGTTTTCATATTGAAATATGGCGTATAATTCTGGTCGTTCAGCATTCTGTAATACTGATATTTGTTACTTCTGGTAACAAAAGTCTTGCGGCCTTCATGAGATAACTTTTCAAAATCGTAAACGAAATATTCACGGACAGCAATACCATACATGAACCTGGCAAACAGAATTTCATTATACAGTTTTTTTACGTAGCGCTTGTCCGCAAACTTTTCAGGAACAATATTTTCTTCAATAATTTTATATGCGCTTGTTTTACGGGATTTCATTTTTCCCATAAGAACAAGAGCAAATTTATATGCGTTGACAATCCAGAACTTTGCGAATCCGGAGTGCGCTTCCGACGCAACAATTGCCTCTTTTGTTTTTTTTGCAATTTTTTTTAAAAACATATTTAAATTACCTCGTGCTTCTGTTTGATTACTAGATTTCATTATATAAAGAAATTGGCTGATTGTCAATTTTTCGGTCAATTTATTCTGCAAGAAAAGTAAACTTTTTTAGATAATCATTTCTACTGCGGCAGAAGCTGCCGCCCGTGCGCTGGCGTATGCGAACTGCAGGTTGTAGCCGCCGGTCTCTCCATCGATATCCAGAGCTTCGCCTATGATAAACAGGCCCGGATATCTGCGGCACTCCATGGTTTTGGTGTTGATCTCGGAGAGATCAACGCCGCCTGTTGTCACCATGGCTTTTGAAAATCCGGCCAGATCTTTTACGATAAAGCTGTCTTCTGTGAGCCGGGCCGCGATGGCCTTCGGTTTTTCTCCTGTCTGCGCAGTGATGGACTGGATCAATGCTTTCGGCAGGCCGAAAAGCGGCGGCAGCAGGTTGTGCAGCCGCGTCCGGCTTGTATTCATTTCACGGACTATTTTCTCCAATGCCAGAGATTTATCACATGGATATATATAGTTTAACATGATTTTGTCATTATTTGTGATATTTTTGGAAATGTTTAAGAACAAAGGCCCGGAAAAATTTTCATGGGTGAAGAGCATGCTGCCTGTGCCTTCTGCGATCTTCTTCTCCTGACGCCATACAGTCAGATGCACATCGGAAAGTCCGATGCCGGACAGCTCTCTGTACGGATAACCGCAGACGCTGACCGGAGTCAGGGCGGGGCGCAGGTCTGTCACTGACAGCTTGAGATCACGCTGTAATACGGGAAAAAGGCTGCCGTCGGAACCGGTAGAAGGGTAGGAACAGCCGCCGCTCGCGACGATGAGACAGCGGCAGACGGACACTTTTTGATCACATGTCACCTGCCAGAGGCCTTCCCGGGTCTGCGAGATTCCGGTGACTTCTGATGCGGTCTGCAGGGTGAAGCCGTTTTCTCCGGCGCGGGACAGAAGCATGTCCCGGATCTGCCGCGCGTCCATGGAGCGGGGGAAGACCTTGCCGTCTTCACGGGTCACGACTTCCACATTGTTCTGGCGGAGAAAGCTCTGCAGATGGAGGTTATTGTACTTGTAGAGGCAGCTTCTGATCTTGCCGCCGTTCTTACTGTAGCGGGGAATAAAATCTTTGATGGAACCGCTGTGGGTGATGTTGCACTGGCCGGCGCCGCTCATCAGAAGCTTAGTGCCCGACTGTCGTGTTTTTTCCAGAATCAGGCCGCTGACAGGCTGGTCAAAGCCTGCGGCGCAGAAAAGTCCGGACGCGCCGCCGCCGATGATGATGCAGTCGTAGATCATGTTGATTTCCCTCATTGCCTCCTTGTTTTTTTCATTCCTGACCATGATATCACAGATCGGCAGCCCGCGTCAATGGGCGGCCGGAATAGAAAAAATGCCGCAGGGTTTAACTGTCCGCGGCATTTTACGGGTGAAATATTATAAAGCATTACGAATTCTCAGCCAGCCGGAGTGATCTGTCATAGCCGTTTTCTTTCATGAACTGCAGCGTCCGCTTGTAGTTCTGGCGCAGGTTTAGTGTGAAAGAACCGTAACCGCCGGTGCCTGCCTCCGACTGTATCATGAGTTCCAGTTTGATAACAGGCGTTTTATTCAGCTTGCGTGCCTGCAGCAGATCCGCGTAGGTCATGGAACGGAAATCATCCCTGATGGCTTCAGCAAGCGCATTGATATCGTTTGTATCGATGATATCGCTGGGACCATAGAGAGTATCGCCGTGATTTTCCGATGCTGTATACGGCAGAACCTGCATACGATCGATTTTATCTCCTGACAGATCATACAGCGGCGACAGCTTCTTGTATGCGGGATCATCGTAGAGTTCCGCATACGCGGCGGCGATATCCGGCTGGGACGGATCGAAGGAATAGTACCGGCATACAGCACGGGTTTTGCCTTCAAGCAGCGTTTCGAGCAGCGGCAGATTGTATTCATTCACATGATAGTCCTGATCCGGATAGTAGACGAAAAAGAGCGTCTCATCGTATTGATCTGCATTCATGCCGGGCTTGCTGTGGTCTGCAAGAGCCAGGCCCAGATCACGGAGTTTTTCCATCAGGGAAGGGTCGTCAAAGACCGTCACATAATCCAGTTCAAAGGCATCGTTGACAGTGATGAAAGCAGTTTCGGAACCCTTCGGCAGCCGTTTGGCAAAGCCGCCCAGATCGAAGACCATGAAGACTGTGAATATCGCGCCGCACAGTGCAAAGACGCCCAGTTTTTTCATGTTGACCGTATTGAATATCTGGAGCCTCTTTTCCATGATCATTCGTGCCGCAATGTAGAACAGCAGGCCTCCGGCAGCGGCTCCCGCCAGGAACAGTTCTTTGCTGTGACCGGCAGAAACGTTGTAAAACAGCAGACCTCCGGCGCATAAGCCGATAAAGCCGAAACATACACAGACAAATTCCCCAAACCCTTTGAACACAGTAGACTCGCCTTCCCGCTCCAGCTTGACTCTGCGGTACAGAAGCCATGCGATCAGCAGGAAGATCAAGGCAGCGGCAGCGTACAGCAGATACGGCAGGGCAGAACTGATGTAACGGAAATAGGTGAACTGATGCTCCCATGTCACCGGTGAAAGCTGACTGCTGGCGACGGGCAGGCTATAGAAGCCTGTCCAGAACTGGACGATGATATGATTGATCAGATAGGTTACCGCCGGCAGCAGACCGTTGAGAAGCAGAGCCAGCAGCAGATGGGTCAGAACGGTGCCTGCCAGAATACCCGCCAGAACGGACAGATCGTATACGAAGGTGACGGTGACCAGCATGCCTGCCAGCCACTTCCAGAAATAGGCATTGTAATAGTAGTCGGTTTCATCTGCCAGAAGCAGTCCCATGGCGCTGTGCCCCATCAGGTACATGTAGATCAGAAACAGGATCACAAAAGGCAGGACGCTGAGGATCCATCCGCTGATCACATGGCTGAAAAAGTGCTGGTTTCGGGTCAGCGGCAGAGCGTGGATCCGCGCTGCCATCTGCCGGTTGTGGAGCCGGCTGAAGACACAGGCAGAAGACAGTACCGGCAGGATCGCGGCGGTTAACATGGCGGCCGGACTGTCCTGCAGCGGATTGTTTCTCTGCAGGGAGCGCAGCGGTTCCAGATCCGGCAAGAGTACAAACAGAACCAATGCCAGCAGCGCAGCCGCCGGCAGCAGCCAGTAGCGGCGGAGATCCCGTCCGGTCATGTTCAGACAGGAGATGCAGCTCTTTTTAAGCCTGATCGAATTCAATTTCATTGTGGTCACCTCCCAGTTCATAGATAAAGATCTCTTCCAGTGTCAGGGGCATCAGCTCCATAAAGAGAGGATCAGCCTCCGACAGACGCCCTTTGACGACATCGGCGTCACCTCTGACGATGATAGTCTCCAGACTGCCCATTCGCTTCCGGCAGACGATGTCGAGGGACGAAGCAAGCTGGTCAGGCAGACCGCCGCGGAAAACTGCATTGACCTTGCAGATACCGCTTTTCAGATCATCCAGATCGCCTTCGGCAGCCATAACGCCGCCCTGGATCAGGCCGATGTGGTCGCAGATGCCTTCCAGCTCCCGCAGATTGTGGGACGCAATAAGAACGCTGGTCTGCCGGTCGGTGACATCTTCTAGGATCAGCTGACGCAATTGTCTGCGGACGACGGGATCCAGCCCGTCCATGGGCTCGTCCAGCAGCAGAAAGTCAGGCTTTGCAGCCAGCGCAAGGACCAGGGCCGCCTGCTTTTTCATGCCTTTGGAAAAACTGCGAAGGGGATTCTTCAGCTCCAGCCCCAGAATTTCTGTGAGGGCATGGAAGGTCTGATGATCCCAGCGCGGATAGAGATTTGCGTATATTTTTGACAGGGAACAAAGGGTCTCGCCCGCAGCAAAGACGGGATGGTCGGGGATGACGGCGATCCGCGCTTTGACCTCCGGACGTTCCCAGACCGGTGCGCCGTCGAATGTGATCTGTCCGCTGTCGGGGCGCCAGACGCCGCTGAGAAGCTGGATCAGAGTGGTCTTGCCCGCGCCGTTTCTGCCGATGAGACCGTAGACGGAGCCCTGCTCTACAGTCAGATCCAGTCCGCAGAGGATCTGCCGCCGGTCAAATGTTTTCGTCAGTTTTGTTGCTTGTATCATGATCATCCTTCCTCCTCAATAATCTCCAGTACTATGGCTTTCGCTTCTTCCGGCGACAGACCGGAATATTTCAGGGCGCTGTAGGCGCTGCGGATCTCCTGCCGCAGGGTTTCGATGCGCGCGGGGTCAGGCAGGATCTTTGTCTTTTCGGAAACAAAGGTCCCACGGCCGGACGCAGTGTGAACAAAGCCGGCCCGCTCCAGCTCGCGGTAGGCCTTCTGAACGGTGTTGGGATTGACGGACAGCAGCCTGGACAGTTCCCGGACAGACGGCAGCCTGCTGCCTGCGGGGAGAGCTTCCGTCATGATCAGCTCCTTGAAATTGTCAACGACCTGCTGGTAGATGGATCTGTGGCTGGTTAAATCAAGCTGGAACATGAATACCTCCTTTCGATTTTTCGGCTGCTTTTGGCAGTGATGCATCATCTGTATTAAGTGTACTATATCGAATAGTATACTGTCAAGTGGGTTTTTGTTTTTTTGTGGTGCAGGGATGCTGCTGGCATATTGACTTTTCGGCATACCGATCCGCAGACGTACAGTGCAGGTGTTATTTCGATTACGGAATATACGGTATAGGGGTATATCTTTCTGTTTTTTCAGCGAAAACGGCCGCAATTTGAATTTTATTACCGTTGCGGCCGGATGGTCAGCGTACTGCGGATGCAGAGTGTATGATTTATATGATCGGTAGTCCGTAGTCAGGGAATCCTTTCCACTCATGCAAAGACCATGTACAAATGAACACAAAAATGGTACAATAGCGCTATGAAAGACAAAGGAGATTTTTTTCTATGAATTATGACAACAATGACGAAAGAAAGGAAGAAAAGAAGGAACCGCAGGTCTACACCTACGATCCTGAAACGATATACAGAAAGAAAGAACCAGGCAGACCGAAACGCGGACCGCAGGGGTGGAAAAAAGGACTGATCATTTTTTTGATCGTCGCCATCGTTGTCGTTCTGGCCGGCGTAGGGTGCAATATGGGCGCGAGCCGTCTGCTTCGGGAGTCGCTGGGTACCGCGTCTGCAGAGGATTACGATTTCAGCAGCGACTATATCGGCGTACTGGAGATCCACGGCGCCATGAGTTCTGACAGCGACAGCAGCAGTACATACAACCAGTCTTGGCTCATTACCAGAATCGATCAGATGAAAAATGACCCGCTGAATCAGGGCATGATCCTGTCAGTGGATACGCCGGGCGGCGAAGTATACGCTATAGACGAGCTGTACCTGAAGATCAAAGAGTATGAGGACGTGACCGGCCGGCCTGTGTATACTTACATGGAATCTATGGCTGCCAGCGGCGGTTACTATATTTCTGCCGCTACGGACCGGATCTACGCTAACCGCAACTGCTGGACCGGATCTATCGGCGTGACTATAGGAACCATCTACGATATCTCCGGTTTCCTGGAGAAGATGGGCGTCAAGACAGTGACGATCAATTCCGGCGTTAACAAAGGTATGGGAAGCTCTACGGAGCCATTGACACAGGAACAGAAGGAGATCTATCAAAGCCTGGTGGATGAGGCCTATGACCAGTTCATCGGCGTGGTCATGGAGGGCCGCGATATGTCTGAGAAAAAAGCCAGAAAGCTGGGTGACGGCCGGATCTACACCGCAAAGCAGGCGGAGAAAAACGGACTTATCGACGAGATCGGCACGCTGGATGATGCGATCCGTGATATGGAAAAGAACTTTGAACTTGAGGACTGCGATGTGCAGAATATTCGTTACACGCCATCCAATTCGCTGTTCTCCTTCCTGTCCGGACTGACAAAGAGCGATGACGCAAAATCACAGTATGATCAGCTGATGAAACTGATGGAGGAAAATGAAACATTTACAATTACCTATATGTCACAGGTGAGGAAATAAAAAAAGAGGGGCTGCCACATCAGTGAATGGAACGCTGCCCGTCGATCAGATAATCGAAAAAAATTATGCCAGTCAGAAATGTGATCTGACTGGCTGTTTTTTGATCCGGATAAATCACAGAAATTCTGTGAAGATCTTGCGCATGCCGATGCCCGCGTCGACGTAAGGAAGCTGGATGATGTGATAGCTTGCCTCGGCGTTTCCTTCGATGAGACAGACGCCGTCTTCTGTTACAGCTACGTCCCAGCCCACCAGGCCGACGCCTTTCATGCGGAGCGCAGCCTCTTCTGTCAGGGACAGGACCTGATCCCAGTGAGGGATCTGGAATCCGAGGGTCGGCAGTCCTGATTTCGGATGATGAGAAAAATGTGTGCCGTCCAGATTGATGGCATCCATGCACGTGATGCCTGTAGATACGTCAACGGTGGCGATGATGCCGCCTGCGTGGAAATTATCGACTACTTCGCCGCAGCCCATGCGGAATCCGGCGTAGACGTGATGACAGACATCATTATCCACGATGGTCAGAACGCGTATCGTGTTGACGGAAGTCGGATTAAAAGCTGCGATGGCAGGGTGCTGAACGATGCATTCTTCGCAGATCATACGCCTGTCCATGCCTGTAATCTGGTCATAGAGCGCTTTTTTATCCGTATCGCCGCCGCAGTGGATCTTGACCACGCCTTTACCCTGGGTGGAGGCGGTAGGCTTGCAGATCAGATCTTCTACACCGGCTGTTTTTTCTAAAAAGGTCTCGTAAGAGAGATCTCTGTTGATAAACCAGCTGCGGTGAAACAGATCATCGTATTTTTTGGCAAATCTGCCTTTATACAGCAGGATCTTCGCTGCATCGGAGTCTTTGTTGTATTTAAACAAAAGCGCTTCGGAAACTTTTAACGTCAGAAAGGTCCGCTGCTCCTCCGGCGTGCGTTCATACAGCCTGAACTTATAGCAGTCTTTGAAGGAACTGCCGCAGTTCACTCTGGCCTCCTTGATCTTCTCGCGGGCTTTTGATTCGGGCCATCCTGTGGCCTTGCAGACTTCTTCAACAACGTGGTCACGTTCCGCACGGTTTCGATCAGTTCTGATCTTCATGTTACGTTTGGCCTGTTCCAGCTGCGCGCCCGTCTTAGCCCAGATCTTTCTCTTGACATAATATTTATAGGAAAAGCCGTCAGCTTTTGCCTGATCCATCTTTTCTTTGGCTTCGTCAAAAGACCAGCCGGTCTGCTGGCATACATAGTTGATGTATTCTCTGGCTTCGGATTTTTTGTGTGATGATTGCGCGAGGTCGCGTTTGATCTTTTGTATAAGTCCCATGTGGTAAACCCCTTTCAGTTTCGTATAAGTTATTTTTAATGTTAGAATTATATCACAATTTAGTTTATGAAACAAGCTTTAGAAAAACTATTGGGACATATGTGCTCCTATAAATGATTCCCGGTTGCGTATCATATAAAATTATGATACGATTGTTACAAAAATATAGAATCTGCGAATGAATATTAAAGAGGTCAACCGATGAAAATGAGAAAGAAAAGATCCGTTGCTGCGCGTCTGGCGCTGATCCTGGCAGTTTTCCTTACTGCCATGGTTCCTGCGGAGGCGTTTGCTGTAGTAAAGACGGTGGCAAAACCTGTTACGACAAACTCGCTTCTGTCTTCAGAGAAAATGAAAGAGCTCCATAATTTTGTAGAGGTGACGGCTGACGGAGGCCAGCTGCATATCGTTTGCGAGACGCCGATAGAAGCTGAGTCCTTTAACCTGAATGTGCGCCGTGTAACGCCTGCGTCCGGCAGTTCACAGTGGATCAAGCGAGTGATTCCGGAGAAAAAAGACGGTTACTATAGTTTTACGACAGATATGGATACCTCCGGCCTTTCAGGCGACTATGTGCTTTTGATCACTATGCCGAATGGCTCGAAATCAAAAGTATTTTATAAGAACGCCAATTTTCGGGTGAAGGATGGCAAGGTAAGTCTGCTGCAGTTTAACACCATCGTAAACGCCAATAAGACTATAGCGGCAAAGAGCGGTAAATACAAGAAAAGCCGCTTTACAGATAAATATCTTAACGATCTCAGCTTCGTATTCAAAAATCCTAAGACCGGCAAAACAGCCAAGGTTACGAAGACCAGGGTGAATTATTTCAAGAAAGTGGCTGACTCTGTAACAAAAGGCGCTGAGACTGACTATGAGAAGGCGCTGAAGATCTATGAGTACATAGCGGCAAACAGCTATTATGACGATGTGGCTTTTGCGACAAAGAAAAACCAGTACCTGGATCCGTATTTGAATCTGTATAATCTGAGGAATAAAAAGAGATCTGCCAATAGTTCCGGCGGCAGAGTCGCTACGGTGTGCGTCGGAAATGCGGCCATGGTGGTTGCTCTGGCACGGGCAGAGGGGATACCGGCGCGTGCAGTCAACGGCCATCATGTGGGCATGGGCGCAGACCGATTCTATAACTGGTCCAATGAGAAGGATATATCAAAGGTAGATCACTGGTGGGCAGAAGTTTATGCAGACGGGAGATGGATCGTCGTGGATCCGACCGCAGGAAACGGAAACAGATGGAACAGCAGAACCGGCGTCTGGTCCTGCACCGGAATCACCAACTACGTCTATTTCGATCCGACTGTTGAGCAGCTGTCTACGTCACATGTGACGTACGGGATCCGAGGCAGCGGACTGTGATCGCAGGAATTGAAATTTCAAGCGAAAAATGAATGCGGTTTTGTCAAGCAAAACCCCTTGACAGCAGTCTGCGTGTATGCTATAGTAATACAGTGTCAAGGTTTGCGCCTTGACAAAGCGGCGTCAGGCCGAATTGAATTTACAGGAATTCAGGAATCAGGATGATAGACAAGATAACACAGGCCAGTCTTTTATACGACTTTTACGGACAGCTTCTGACCCGGCGCAAGCAGCAGGTCATGGAACTGTATCACGAGGAGAACCTGTCTCTGGCGGAGATCGCCGATGAATTCGGGATTTCCCGCGCGGCGGTTCATGACTCCCTGAAGTCGGCTGAAAGATCTCTGGCAGAATATGAAGAGAAGCTGGGACTGGTTGCCCGCTTTCTGAAGTCCGGAGAAGCTTTCCGGAAGATCGACAGGATGCTGGACGATCTCAGGGAGCAGTACGCCGGAGACCCTGCGCTGACCGGGGCTCTGGCCGAGATACAGGCAGTCATCAGTGATCTTGAGGAAGACTGAATGTCAGTCAGAGGCAATTCAAATAAGAGGTATGTTACATGGCATTTGAAAGCTTATCAGATAAATTACAGAGCGCGTTTAAAAAGCTGAAGGGCAAAGGCGTGCTGACCGAGGCGGATATCAACGACGCTATGCGGGAAGTCAAGCTGGCGCTGCTGGAGGCCGACGTCAACTTCAAGGTCGTAAAAGGCTTTGTAAATGATGTCAAAGAGAAATGCCTGGGCTCGGAGGTTCTGGAAAGCCTGACTCCGGCACAGCAGATCATCAAGATCGTCAATCAGGAGCTGGTAGAGCTTATGGGAGGCACAGGCAGTAAGCTGACCTATTCCCCGTCAGGTTTCACCACTATCATGATGGTGGGACTGCAGGGTACCGGTAAGACGACCACCTGCGGCAAGCTGGCAAACTACCTGAAGCAGCACGGGAAAAAGCCGATGCTCTGCGCCTGCGACGTCTACAGGCCGGCGGCTATCGATCAGCTGGAGGTCGTGGGTAAAGCCGTTAACACGCCGGTATTCACGATGCGGGACAGCAAAGAGCCTGCGAAGATCGCAAGTGAGGCGAAGAAAGAAGCCGAGAAGAAAGGCTTTGACGTTCTCATCGTCGATACGGCCGGACGGCTGCAGATCGACGATGCTCTGATGGATGAGCTGGTGGACATCAAAAAAGAAGTCCGCCCTCATGAGATCCTGCTGGTGGTCGACGCATTGACCGGTCAGGACGCGGTCAACGTGGCCGAAGGCTTCAATGAGAAGCTGGGCGTAGACGGCATCGTCATGACCAAGATGGACGGCGATTCCCGAGGCGGCGCGGCTCTGTCAGCCAAGAAGGTCACAGGCAAACCGATCAAATTCATGGGTGTCGGAGAAAAGTTCGACGCGCTGGAACCGTTCCATCCGGAGCGGATGGCCAGCCGGATCCTGGGTATGGGCGATATGCTGTCCCTGATCGAAAAGGCCGAAGCGGCCTTTGACGAGGAAAAGGCTGAGAAGCTGGAACAGCAGCTGAAGAAAAACCAGTTTACTCTGGAAGATTTTCTCGATCAGATGGGACAGGTCAAGAACATGGGCGGCATCGGCAAGATATTGGAGATGATGCCGGGCATCAGCGCGGCTCAGATGAAGGGCGTGGATCTGGAAGAGAGCGAGAAGGAGTTTCGCCAGATGGAGGCTATCATCCAGTCTATGACCCGTCAGGAGCGGCAGAATCCAAATATCCTCAACGCCAGCAGGCGTAAGAGGATCGCGGCAGGATGCGGCCAGCCGGTCAGCAAGATCAATAACCTGATCAGGAAGTACGAAGAGACTAAGAAGATGGTGAAGCAGTTCTCCAATCCGAAGGCTATGAAGCGGAACAAGCTGTTCAGAGGGTTGTTCTAAAATCACGTAAACAAGCCTGCTGCGCAGGCAATGAATATAAAAACAAATATTATTTAATATCTAAGGAGGAACAAGATAATGGTAAAGATCAGATTAAAGAGAATGGGTGCGCACAAGAAGCCTTTTTATAGAGTTGTTGTAGCAGATTCCCGCACATCCAGAGACGGAAAGTTCATCGAGGAGATCGGTTATTACAATCCGCTGACTGAACCGCCAGTGATCAAAATCGACGATGAGAAGGCTAAGAAATGGCTGGGTAACGGCGCGCAGCCGACAGAAGTAGTAAAGGGTCTGTTCAAGAAGTCTGGCATCATTGAATAAGAAAGCGGTGAAATAACGTGACTAAGTTAGTTGAATCAATTGCAAAGTCACTGGTGTCACATCCCGAAAATGTCGTTGTGACAGAGGAGACGGATAAGCACGGCAGTGTTTTGCAGCTTCAGGTTGCAGCTGATGATATGGGCAAGGTGATCGGCAAACAGGGCCGTATCGCGAAAGCGCTTCGTACAGTGGTAAAGGCCGCAGCTACTAAGGAAAACAAAAAAGTGGTCGTTGAGATCGTTTCTGAGGACGAGAAATAAACCGGCCGCTTTAGTATCAGGCAGGATAAGGGCACATGGATATGCGGAAAGACGTATTTTCATGTGCCTGAAATATAGTTAGGAGAAAGATGGAAAAAATCAAGATCGGCAGGATCGTCAACGCCGTTGCCCTGAGAGGCGAGGTAAAGGTCTACAATTATTCCGGGTATCGGGAACGGTACGAGGAGCTTGACCGGATCATCGTTGACGATACGCCCTATGAAATCGAAAAAGTCAGGTATCAGCAGCACATGGTCATTCTGAAGCTGGCCGGTGTTGACGACCGGAACGCAGCGGAAGCCATGAAAAACAAAGACGTCTTCATCACAGAAGAGGATCTTGTGGAGCTGCCGGAGGATACCTTTTATATACGGGATCTGATCGGTCTTTCTGTCATCAACGAAGAGACAGGAGAGACGGTCGGAACCATCAGGGACGTGCTGCAGCCGTCCTCTCAGGATATTTACGTGGTAAAGCTGGCCGCAGGCGGCGAAGCCATGATCCCTGCGGTATCGGAATTTGTGAAGGAAGTCAGCATCGAGGGTGGATTTGTCAGAATCCGGCCTATCGAAGGTATGATAGAAAACTGAGAAGGATCCGGGAGGAAGGAAAGCAGATATGAAGATCAATATTTTGACCCTGTTTCCGGAGATGTTCACCGCTGTCACCGGCAGCATTTTAGGGAGAGCAGCGGAGAAGGGGATCCTGGAACTGAACTTCATCAATATCCGGGATTATACCGAGGATAAGCACAAGAAGGTCGACGATACTCCCTTTGGCGGAGGACCCGGCATGGTCATGATGGCGCAGCCTATCTTTGACGCGCTGCGGAGCATTGAGCCTTTGCCGGAGAAGATCCTTTACATGTCGCCCCGCGGCAGGATACTGGATCAGGAGAAGATCAAAGCGCTTTCCACAGAGGAAGAGCTGACGATTCTCTGCGGCCACTACGAAGGGGTGGATCAGAGAGTGCTGGATCACTGGAATATGGAGGAGATATCCATCGGAGACTATATTCTGACCGGCGGAGAGCTGGCCGCTATGGTGCTCATCGATTCCGTGGCGAGACTGATCCCCGGCGTTCTGGCAAGCGGAGATTCAGCCACCGAGGAGTCTATTTACAGCGGCCTCCTGGAGTATCCTCAGTACACCAAGCCGCGCAGTTACGGCGGGTATGACGTGCCGGAGGTGCTGGTCTGCGGCAATCATAAACTGATCAGTCTCTGGAAGCTGGAACAGTCACTGCGCCTGACGCAGAAATCCAGACCGGATCTCTTTGATGAATTTGTGAAGAATCGCAAAGAATTGACGAAAGATGAACAGAAAGTATTGGACAAAGTAATAAAATGATGTAAAATAAACGTATGAAGAAAATCAGAAAGAGACCGATTATTTTATTTTTTATTGCAGTTATCGCACTTTACGTGATTATCTATATCGTGCCAAAGGTGACTGGAGCGCTGGTTTCGTCATATACCGCGACTTACGGTGAGCTGAAGATCTGCGATGAGACAGACGGCTGGCTGGTTCGTAATGAGCAGGTATATACCGCAGGCAGCGGCGGCAGTATCAACCGTTACATCAAAGCGGACACCCTGATCCGCAAAGGGACTTCTGTTATGGAGATCAGCGGCGGCAGCGGAGAGGACGATGAGGTTGACAGCGCCTATACAGAGCTGCTTTCCCGGCTGGGCAGCAGCGCTGTAGAGACAGAAAACTATACGGCAGAGGAAGGCGGCATCGTCTGTTACTATGCTGACGGCTATGAGGGAAAGCTGACACCGGAAACGATGGAAAAAGGCGGCCTCAGCTACTACAGCAAGGTCACACAGGACGCGGTGACGGATCTGAAGCGGGATACGGCAGTCAAAGGCGAGCCGCTGTTTAAGATCGTAGACAGAACCAGATGGTATCTGGTCTGCTTCGTGGAGGAAAGATCAGCGGAGCGGTATGAGGACCGCATGGACGTGAAGTCTGTCGAGAAGATGGACGGCAAGGCCCGCATTATTCTGGAGACAGACTATTATTACAGCGGATTTGCCAGGACGCGGACGGCTAAAGTCAGCCTGATAACTTATGAGAACCGCGGACTGATCGTGGAGAATGGAAGCATCACAGAAGAAAAGGGTCAGAAAGGCGTTTACGTCAAAGTCAGATCCGGAAACTTCGTTTTCGTGCCGATCGAAATCTATAAGAGCAACGAAGAGTATTCTCTGGTGGCTGACGGAACTTATTATGATGACAAAGGTGAACTCATAAGTACCGTTGAAATATACGACGAGGTATTGAGGGATCCAAATTAAGACAACAGGAGGAAACGGCGATATGTCAATCAAGTCTAACATTGAGTATATAAACGAACTGAAGGCTAAAGCGGCGGAGCAGTCCGGACGCAGCGGCGACGATGTGCTGCTGGTAGCAGTGACCAAACTGCACAGCCCGGAGGAAATGAACGAGGCTATAGACGCCGGCATCACCGACATCGGTGAAAACAAGGTACAGGAGATCATGGATAAATATGACCGTGTAAAGCCGGTGCGCTGGCATCTGATCGGTCATCTGCAGACCAACAAAGTGAAATATATTATTGATAAGGTCAGCATGATCCACTCCGTCGACTCCCTGCATCTGGCAAAAGAGATCAATAAACGGGCCGCTCAGCACGATCTGACCATGGATATCCTGATTCAGGTCAATTCAGCAATGGAGGAATCCAAGTTCGGTATCACCACCAGCGAAACGGATCAGCTGATCCGGGATATCGCCGCGCAGTGTGAGAACATCCGTATCCGGGGCCTCATGTGCATTGCGCCTTTTGAGGAAGATCCGGAAGACGCCCGGCCGTATTTCGCCGAGGTGAAGAAGTTATACGATAAATACGCAAATGAACAGATAGAGCGGGTAGATTTCAAATACCTTTCCATGGGCATGACCAACGATTTTGAGGCAGCTATCGCCGAAGGTTCCAATCTGATCCGGGTAGGTACAGCCATTTTCGGGTATAGAGACTATCGCAGCGAGGAAAAATAAGAAAAGCAGGAGGAAATGAAAAATGGGTTTTACTGATTCACTCAAAAAAGTTATCGGAATCGAAGAACTGGATGAAGACGAAATGATCACAGAAGAAGAGGTCAGTGCCGCGAAGGAAAAGCTGGCAAAGGAGGCTGCGCCGAGAAGGTCTTTCAGTGAACCGGCGTCAGGTCACGAGAAAAAACCGTATGTGCCGTCTTCCACGTCAAAGCCGCAGGAAAAGCGCTTTTCCGTGGCTAATACCAGCGCGTTCAAACTGGTCCTCATCGAGCCGAAGGCCTTTGAAGAGTGTCCGAAGCTGGTAGACAGCCTGAAGGGAAGAAGGCCGATCATCATCAATCTGGAGAAGCTGGAAACAGAGGTAGCCAGAAAGATCTTTGATTTCATGAGCGGCGCGACATACGCGCTCAATGGCAACGTGCAGAAGGTAGCGAACAATATTTTTATCTTCGCGCCGGAAAATGTGGACATTGCTGCTTCTCAGGACGAGAGAACGTCTTTTGAATTCGGAGCAGAAGAAAAAAGTCCATGGAGGTAAATTTTGATTATTATTTTATGCAGAGCGATCATCTGGTTCGCTGATCTGGTCACTATGGCGCTGGTTCTTCGGGCGATCCTGAGCTGGTTTGCCCAGAATCCGTACTCGCCGCTGGGAAAAGCATATATGGTCATGGGACGTATCACGGAGCCTGTGGTGGCGCCGTGCCGCGCCCTGCTGGCGAAGTTCCGTATCAATACGGGAATGTTTGATTTTTCCGTGCTGCTGGCTTTCTTTCTCGTGGAGATCGTGGCAAGAGTGCTGGTAAGGATCCTTTTGATGATCGCGGCGATTTAACAGGAGGAAAAGGATATGATTACTCCACTGGAAATAGAAAACAAAGAATTTTCAAAGTCTGTAAGAGGCTATAAAGCAGAAGAGGTCGATGAATTCCTGGATGAGATCATATTGGATCTGCAGGCCCTGCTGGCGGAAAAAGAGCAGCTGAAGGCGCAGATCGAAAAGCTGAATCAGGATATGGTGCAGTACAAAAAATCTGAATCATCGGTGATCAATACGCTGGAATCTGCAAAGAAACTGATGAACGACATCTCCGAAAGCGCGGAGAAGCGGGCCGAGATCATCATCAGAAACGCCCAGATGGACGCGGAGTCCATCCAGCGTGAGGCCAGGGATTCCGTTTCCAAACTGACCGATGAAGGAGAAAAACTGGCAGTGAAGGTCAGCCGTTTCCGCGACCGGTACCGCCAGCTTCTGGAAGACGAGCTGAGTCAGCTGGAAGGATCCAGCGAAGATCTTTTCGCAGATCTGGAAGCGGAGTTCATGCCGGCGTCTATGACGGAAGAGACGCCGAGGTCAGAGCGGCCCCGGAATGTGACTATTACAAAGAGCACCGTGCAGATCGATGACGGACCGGCGCGCAGGGATACTCTGGTCTATGAGGAACCGGCAAGACCGGACGCTCCGGCTGCGGGCAAAGAAACGCCGAAGAAAACTGTCAGCAGTGATACGGTGGTCATGGACCGGTCGCTGGAGGATATCCTGAGAGAGGATTTTGGCGTCAAAGACGACGATCTGACCAGAACCAGAGTGGTTCACTGGGACGATAAGTAAAATAACGAGCGGGAGGCAGGATATGAGATATTATATCCTGGCCGCTGTCCTTTTGGCAGCGGACCAGTTATCTAAGCTGGCCGTCAGAGTGAATATGCAGGTGGGAGAGTCGATTAGTATCATCGGCGATTTCTTCCGTCTGACTCATATTCAGAATACCGGAGCTGCTTTCAGCATGCTCAGTGGTCAGCGTATGATACTTGTTTTGTTTCCGCTGGCAGCTATAGCGGCGGCGCTTTGGTATCTCCACCGGCACCGGGGGCAGCACTGGACTCTGTATACGTCATGGACCCTGATCATTGCAGGGGGAGCGGGTAATCTCATCGACCGCATTGCCATGGGCAGCGTGACGGACATGTTTGATTTCAGCATCTTTCCGCCTATTTTTAATGTTGCGGATATCTGTGTATGCGGAGGCTGCGCGCTGTTTGCAGTTTATGTGCTGGCAGATGGATGGCAGAAGAAATAAGGCGGCGAAGAGATGAGAGAAGAAGAAAAAAACAGAGACAGCAAAGACAGAAGGTATGAATTTCATATAGAAGAGGACCAGAAGGGCACAAGGATCGATCTCGTGCTCTCTTTGTTGTTGCCTGAAATATCCAGAAGCTTCATACAGAAGCTGTTTGAAAAGGGTATGGTCCGGGTGGAGGGAAAACCCTGCGCCTCCAAGAAATATAAGGTCCAGACCGGAGAGCTGGTGGAGATATGTCTGCCGGAGCCGGAAATCCTGTCGGTGGAGCCGGAAGATATTCCGCTGGATATCGTATATGAGGATGAGGACGTGCTGGTGGTCAACAAGCCCCGCGGCATGGTGGTCCATCCGGCAGCGGGAAACTATACCGGCACGCTGGTCAATGCTGTCATGTTTCACTGCGGGGACAGACTTTCTTCCATCAACGGCGTGATCCGTCCCGGCATCGTTCACCGTATCGACAAGGATACCAGCGGCCTTCTGATGATCGCCAAAAACGATATGGCCCACGAATCCCTGTCAAGGCAGCTGGCGGAGCATTCCATCACAAGACGGTATCAGGCTCTGGTCTATGATAATATCAAAGAAGAAGAGGGAACGGTGGACGCGCCTATCGGAAGGGATCCGAAGAACCGTCTGCGGCAGGCCGTGACAGATATGGATTACGGCAGGCGTGCTGTGACCCATTACAGGGTACTGGAACGTCTGGGCAGATATACTTTCATCGAGGCCAGACTGGAAACGGGCCGGACACACCAGATCCGGGTCCATATGGCGTATATCCATCACCCGCTGGTAGGCGATCCGGTGTACGGACCGCGAAAGAGTATCAAAGCGGAAGGTCAGATGCTCCATGCCAGGGTCCTCGGATTCGTTCATCCGAGGACAGGGGCGTATATGGAATTTGAGAGTCCTCTGCCGGAGTATTTTTCGCAGTGTCTTGACAGGCTGCGGACAAAGGGCTGATCTTTCAGGTCAGCGCCGGATATAAATTTGAAAGGACATGATATGAGTAAAATTTCTATGAAACCGTCGGCCATGCTGAGTCCGGTGCCGGCAGTGCTGGTCACCTGCGGCAGCGGAGAGACGGCCAATATCATCACCATCGCGTGGACAGGGATCGTAAATTCCCAGCCGCCGATGACCTATGTGTCTGTGCGGAAGGAACGCCATTCCCATCACCTGATCGCTGAGAGCGGGGAATTCGTCATCAATCTGACCACGGCGGACATGGCAAAGACCGTAGATTACTGCGGCGTCAAATCCGGGCGGGACACGGACAAATTCGCAAAGACCGGGCTGTCCGCAGAGCCGGCAGAGCTGGTCGGATGCCCTTTGATCGGAGAATGTCCGGTAAGTCTGGAATGCCGCGTGGTGGAAACGAAGGAATACCCGTCTCATGACATGTTTCTCGCGGAGATCGTGCGGGTCCACGCGGAGGAGGACCTCTTCGATGAGGAGGGCCGGATCAGGCTGGACCAGGCCGGACTGCTGGCCTACTGCCACGGGGAATATTTCGGACTCAAACGTCAGCCGCTGGGACGGTTCGGCTATTCGGTCATGAAGGCGAAGACGCGAAAGCGCATAAACAGAGAAAAAATGGAGAAGGCACAGAAGCGTAAGAAAAACGCCGCCGGCAGGAGCGGACGGAAGAAACAAAGAAGAGACTGAAGCAGATTTTGATATTTTGGCTGGTTGTAACGGGAGAGTCAGGTTTATTGTGCTAAAATTTACTTCTGTGTTTTCTTGACATACGCAAGACAGTCCTCGCAGACATATCCGCCTTTGAAGACTGCGTTATGGTAGATGTTTCCGCAAAGGGAACAGTAGTTTTTCATAGCGGATCAACCTCCTGAACTGGATTTGCTTCAGTCTCTTATTTGTATGGATACTGTAGACCATGGGAAACCGGAAAGTCAATAGGGATGTCGATTTTTAGTATTTTTTTGTAGCTTTTTAGGGCTTTTTTGTAAATTGGCAGTTTTTGCCGGATGAAAAAGGAGAAGGAAAGATGTACGAGAATTTTAGTTTTGAAAAGAGGGATCGGGCCGTAGCAGGCTACCATTATCCGTGTGAAAACGCCCGGTACGTGATGTGTCTGATCCACGGCATCGGTGAACATGCGGGACGCTACAGGAGGATGGCGGATATGCTGGCGGAGCATGATATTGCCGTCGTATCTATGGATCTGCGGGGACATGGTATTTCAAAGGGTGTACGGGGCGATACAGCTCCCAGAGAGGAGGTCCTGGCGGATGTGGACGCTTTGATCGAGTACGCGAAAGATCTGTATCCGGGACTGCCGCTGACTCTGTACGGACACAGCATGGGCGGAAATATCTGTCTGGACTACCGCGCCAGAGGCGGCCTGAACGATGTGCCGGATAAATATATCGTCAGCGCTCCATGGGTCAAACTGGTCAGAGACGTATCAAAGCCTCTCTACCATGTGGTGAAAGCGGCGGCAAAAGTTTTTCCAAAGGTGACGATAAGCCAGAAGTTTCCGGAAAAGGATCTGGGCAATCTGGACTACGTGCGTCCTTATTCGGAGGATCCGCTGGTCCACTGCCATATATCTCTGCGCTGCGCGGCACAGTGCTTTGATATCGGGGGAAGTCTCTTTGACGGGACAAACGAAGATAACCACCGGGCTGACGGCAAGCCGTTTCTTCTGATGCACGGCGATCAGGACAAGATCTGCAGTGTGGAGGGAAGCCGGCGGGTAGCAGAAAGATACAGGGACGCGCCATGGTTTACCTATATAGAGTGGCCCGGATATTATCATGAGATACATAACGGCGGCGCGCAGGCAACGGGGGAGGCGGTCATTGAAGCCATTGCAGCGTTCATTACAGAATAAGGGGGAAGAGAGATGAAGGATGAGAAACTGAATGAACTGATGAGCGCTTTTCTGCCGGAGAATTCAGACGCGGCAAAAGAGCTGCTGGAAAACTTCGATATATTGATGATGCGGTATAATTCTGCGATCCGTGAGGTCAGGACCAAGCTGGAGATACTGAACGATGAACTGGCTCTTTATGGACACAGCCCGATCTCCTCTATTAAGTCCAGACGGAAGAAGCCTATGAGTATTCTGGAGAAGCTGCAGAGGCAGGGGTTCCCTATATCGCTGCAGTCTATTGAGGACAATCTCAACGATGTGGCCGGGATCCGGGTCATCTGCTCTTTTGTGGATGATATTTATAAAGTGGCTAAGATGCTTGTAGACCAGGACGATGTGACACTGATCCAGATCAAGGACTACATAAAGAATCCAAAGCCGAACGGCTATCGCAGCTATCACATGATCGTGGAAGTGCCGGTGTTTTTTTCCAGCGAGAAGCGGCCGATGCGGGTGGAGGTCCAGATCCGAACTGTAGCCATGGATTTCTGGGCAAGTCTGGAACATCAGATGAAATACAAGCAGGATATCAGCAATGCTGATGAGATCATGGAGGAATTAAAAGCGTGCGCCGATGTGATCGCCGGAACAGATATGAAGATGATGAAGATCCGGGAAAAGATCGGCAGAACACAGGATCAGGATCAATAGAATCAGAATAGAAAATCCTAAAAATCGTCTTGGTTTTTAGGATTTTTATTATAGCATTTCAAATCTTTCTCATGTACACTGACAGCAGAAATAATTTGACGTCGGCTCTGAAAGGAGAAAATGATGATTACAATAGGTATTGATACGGGCGGTACTTGCACTGACGCTGTAGTTTATGATACAAAGACGCGTAAAGTTTTATCCTGGGGAAAGACTCTGACCACAAAAGAGGATCTGAAGACAGGGATTCTCAAGGCGCTGACCGCGCTGGACGCAGACAGTGTAAAGGCGGCTGATTCCATATCTCTTTCCACGACTCTGGCGACCAACGCCTGCGTGGAAGGAAAAGGAGGACGCGCCAAGCTGGTTTTTATTGGAGTAAAACCGGCTGTTGTTACGAGAATGGAAGGTGAATACGGTCTGCCGCAGGTCTCAGAGATCTATTTTCTTGACGGGGACGCGGCCAGAGAAAAAGAGGAGGATCAGCGGCCGGACTGGGACGCGTTCCGCCGGGACGTAAAAGAAACTTTTGCTGTCTATGACAGCGTGGCCCTGGTACAGATCAACGCCAAGTACAACGACGGCGCATATGAGAAAGAGGCGGAATCTATCGTCAGAGAGGAACTCGGCATCCCATGCGTCAGGGGCTATGATCTCTATCAGGAGATCAATGTGCAGAAGAGAGGCGCCACGGCCCTGCTCAACGCAAGGCTGATGCCGGTAATGGAAGAGTTTTTTGATTCTATCGACCGGTCTTTAGACGAGATGGGGATCGATCTGCCGGTGCAGATCGTAAAAAGTGACGGAAGCATTATGGATCGGGATTACGCGGTAAAGCGTCCGGTGGAGACCCTGCTGTGCGGCCCTGCGGCCAGTATCATCGGCGCGCTGGAACTGTCAGCGAAGAAGGATGCTCTGATCGTAGATATGGGAGGAACTACCAGTGATGTTGCCATGGTGAAGGACGGAGTCCCGGTGACCAATCAGTCGGGAATCACCATCGGCGGCTGGAAGACCATGGTCAAAGGGGTTACCATAGATACCTTTGCGCTGGGCGGAGATACGGCTGTCGGATATGACGACAGCGGGCTCTTTCTGGAAAAGCGCAGAGTGATCCCCCTCTGCATGGCGGCTTCCCGGTATCCGCAGATAACAGAAAGGCTGGAAGAACTGGTTTCCTCTGCCGGTAAATTCAGTTATCCGGCATATCAGTTTTTCATGCTTGCGGCCGTGCCTGAGACCGCGAGACAAAAGGAAAAGTACACGGAAAGTGAACGAAAGCTGATCCACGCACTGGCAGGCGGCCCTCTGATCTATGAGGACGCGGCCGGCGCCGTCGGCGTCAGCCCGTATATTCTGCGGACTGAACGGCTGGAAAATGAGGGGATCCTCCTTCGGTGCGGTATTACGCCGACAGATGTAATGCATGCTCTGGGGGATTATACGGAATATGACGTCCGCGCTTCCAGACTGGGCCTTGAATATCTGAGCAGGGTAACGAAACACAGCTGCGACAGTATCTGCGGTGAGATCTATGACCTGGCCAAAACCCGGTTATATAACAATTTGATAAGAATTCTGATGCAGTACGAAACAGGAGGAGCATTGCCGCAGGAGGACATTGCGGTTCTGGAAAAGCTTGCGACGCGTATCTTCCAGGGACGGAGGGGCAAAGGCTTTTCTTTCGCGGAACCGGATTTCAGAGCGAAGATGAGCGTGATCGGTATCGGCGCTCCGTCGGGCATTTTCGTAGGTGACGTGGCCGGGCTGCTCCACGCGGATGTAGATGTTCCGGCTTTTGCCATGGTCGCCAACGCCATCGGCGCGGCAGCAGGCAGTGTCAACAGTGAGTACGTGGTCAGGATAGAACCCTGCGCGGATACATCCGGCAGCAGTGAGGACGAGACAGGAAGCTTTAAGGTCATGGGTGGCAGCACGCCTTTGTACTATGACTATTATAGCGACGCTCTAAAGGCAGCTAAGGAGCTGGCAGAGGAGAGAGCCTGCCGGAAGGCGCGCGAACAGGGAGCCAGACGCAGTCTGAAGACAGAGGTAGAGGTTCTGGAGGACCACTATGATCTGACCGGAGAGGGAAACAGGCTGTTCTTAGGCACCAGAGTGACAGCACGCACCACGGAACTTTAGCCGGAAGCCGGAAGCTCAGGCGAAAAATTGATTCTAGGCGTCAGGACCGCTTTCCGGCAGTCCCGGATTGACCCAGACCGTTCTGTTATTGGTAAAGATGACCATGCCGGGTTTTGCCCCGGCTGGTTTTTTTACGTAGCGGACTTTTACGTAGTCCACCGGCACGTTCTCACTGTCACGGCCTTTGCTGTGCCACGCGGCAATGGCGGCTGCCTGGAATATGGCCTTCTCGCTGAGCTCTGCTCCGCCGTTCTGAACGATGACGTGAGAGCCGGGGATGTCCTTGGTGTGAAGCCACAGATCCGTCTTGGACGCCGTCTTCAGGGTCAGAATGTCGTTTTCTCTGTTGTTGCGTCCCACCAGCACGGTGAACCCGCCGTCGATGACATATTTATGTGGGCGGGCCTTGTATTTCTTTTCTTTGAACTGCTGTCTGCGGCGGCGCACATAGCCGGTCTCCACCAGTTCGCTCCGCAGCGCTTCGATCTCTTCGACTTTATCCGTGTTCTGCAGATAGGTCATCACCGATTCCAGATAGTCGATCTCGGCGCCGGTCTCCTCCAGCTGGATCTGTTTTTCCTTGATAGCTGTCATAGCCTTGCCGTAGCGTTTGTAGTAGTGCTGGGCGTTTTTAGAAGGCGAGAACCGGGGGTCAAGCGGGATGGTTACTTCTGAATTATTGTAATAGTTGATTACGGTAACCTCTTTGTCGCCGGTTTGAACCAGATGCAGATTGGCTGTCAGCAGTTCCCCGTAGAGCCTGAGATCATCGGAATTCTCTGCCTTTAAAAGGTCTTCCGACAGACGCTGTTTTTTCAGGTAAAGCTTATCCAGCGCCGTGCTGACTGATTTGATCAGGTCGTTTGACTTCTGTTTTGCCCGGTTGGACGACTGTCTGTGATCAAAGTACCACGCCAGACACTGGCTCAGCGTGTCGAAATCCTGCCGCCGCGCGCCGTCTTCAAATTCTTTCAGATCAGTGATATGAAATTCCTGAGGAACGCCTTTGTCGTCGGTATATACCCGGGGAACAAAGGATCTCCGGCTGATGCTGTCCGTGATGCCGGAAATACGCTCTGCCGGACTTGCGCTGTCTGCCAGTTCTCTCGCGATGGCCGGGGATATGCCGCCGATGCGGGACAGAAACGTTTTGCTGTTGCCGCTGCCGGCGATATCAGAAAGCTGGTCTTCTGTGACCTCTTTGAAAGAGATCTTGTCCTGAGCGGGAGGGTACTGGTAGGTCAGGCCGGGAAGCAGCTGGCGGACCCGGCTGGCGTCGATGGAGACCCTTTTGATGCTGTCGATGATCTTGCCGGTGGTCATATCGACCAGAATGATATTGCTGTGCTTGCCCATGATCTCAAAGATCAGTTTCTTGGAAACAGTGAATCCCAATTCATTGAGAGTCTCCAGAGAGATTTCGACGATACGCTCCCCGTCCTTTTGGGAGATATCCACGATGCGGCCGCCCTGCAGATGCTTTCTGAGCAGCATACAGAAGGCCAGAGGGGCCGGCGGATTGGGCAGATTTGCCTCTATGAGGTGAAGCCGGGCGTGGCTGCTGGACGCGGAAGCGTACAGCTTTACGTTACCGGCGCGGGTGTGTATATGAAAGACCAGCTCGTCAGCTTCGGGCTGGTAGACTTTTTCTATTTTTCCAAGCAGGATCGTATCCTGCAGCTCGCGAGTCATGGCGCTTGTGATAATTCCGTCAAAAGCCATTTTAATACTCCTTTCATTGCGCTGCGTTTCGCAGCGTTCCTATAGACGATTCCCTTTCGCAAATCGGGTATTCACAGTCAATGGCAGTTTTTTACTCTACAGCCGCCATGTAAAACCTGCTGCCATGCAGAATGATCCATCTTTTCTGCGGAAAATTTTTGTATTGTATCGACTGCGCGCCATTTTTTGCGAAAAAAATGCCTCATACGGCGCCCACTGTCTGATTCACGCCACATTTATGATCCATAATGCGGCTATACGGCGCGCTGCACTCTGCTGTACAGCTATTTTCAGTCTGTATGTTTCATGTTGCTGTAAAGAAACAGTAAAAGCAAGCTTATATCTGTCTTTACACGCCGTATAGCCGGTAAAATACTGCAAAAAGCGGCGCGCGACAGGCAGGGACCGCCGTATAAGCGCGAAAAAGCAAAAAAAGCGGCGGACTGTGAATAGTAACCAAATCGGGACAACTCCATTGTACGACATGAGCCTTGCCAGTCGAACATCGCATGCCTGCTCGTTCTCCCGGGGCGCAAAAGCACAAGGAGTTTCCATCGATTCGCTTTCGCAAATCGGGACAACTCCATTGTACGACATAAAGGATTGATTTGTCAACGGCTGAGAAATATGGTATAATATTTAAGTTATCATTGATGAATTTAAAATGAGGAGAAAAGTTAGATGATAAAGAGTATGACTGGCTTCGGAAGAGGCGAATATAATGACGGGAAACGGAACATCATTGTAGAGATCAAATCGGTCAACCACCGGTATTCGGATATTTCCGTGAAGATGCCGCGGCGGTATTCTTTCGTGGAGGACAAGATAAAGAATACGGTGAAGGAGAAGATCAAGCGGGGAAAGGTGGACGTGTCTGTCATGGTGGAAAACCTGACGGAAAACGATGTTCATATCAGTCTGAACACCATGCTGGCCCAGCAGTATTATGATAATCTCAGGTCTCTGCAGGAGACCTTCGGCGTAAGCGGAGAGATCACGCTGTCTATGCTGGCGGGCATGCCGGATGTACTGAAGGCGATTCCTGATGTGGACGATGAAGAGGAGATGACCCGTTGTATCCTGCAGCCGGTTCGTGAAGCCGCGGCAAATCTGGAGGCTATGCGCAGCGTAGAAGGTGAAAAGCTGGCGGCAGATCTGCTGATGCGCGGCGGACTGATCAAAGATCTGGTGGATCAGATCGAAGAGAGGGCGGACCTTGTGCCGAAGGCATACACGGAGAAACTGCGCGATAGGATCAAAGAGCTTCTGGCCGGCAATGTGACCGTGCCGGAGGACCGCATTCTGGTGGAGGCGGCCATCTTTGCGGATAAGTGCAATATCACAGAAGAACTGACACGGCTCAGGAGCCACATGGACCAGATGAGATCCATCATTGAGAACAGCAGCCAGCCGGACGGAAAGAAACTGGATTTCCTGGTGCAGGAGATGAACCGGGAGGCAAATACCATAGGCTCCAAGGCAAACGACATCCAGATCACGTCATTGATGCTGCAGATCAAGGCAGAAATTGAAAAAATCCGCGAACAGGTGCAGAATATCGAATAATTTCTTTGATTTTCGCGGGAGAATATGGTATAATATTTACTCATACGAATTTGTTTAGGAGATAAAAATGGAGAGAGTGGAACATTCAGGAAAGCTGTTTATTATTTCCGGACCGTCCGGTGCCGGAAAGGGAACCATCTGCAAACGACTGGTAGAGGAGTCTAAGGTGGAGATCTCTGTTTCTATGACGACCCGCCAGCCGCGTCCGGGTGAAGAGGATGGCGTAAGCTATTACTTTACCACAAAAGAAGAATTTCTGAAGGAGGCAGAGGCAGGCGGACTGCTGGAATATGCTGAGGTTTACGGTAACTATTACGGTACGCCCAAGGCAAAGGTGATAGAGAAGCTGGAAAGCGGTATCGATGTGGTACTGGAGATCGACATCCAGGGAGCCCTCAACGTAAAGGAGGTTTATCCCAACGGGATTTTCATCTTTATCCTGCCGCCGTCAATGGCAGAGCTTCGTAAGAGAATCACAGGCAGAGGATCTGAAACGGAGGAAGCGATCAACCTGAGACTTTCCGAAACTCTCAAGGAAGTATCCTACATAGATAAATACGACTACTGCGTGGTCAACGGAGAACTGGAAGAGGCTGTGGCAAGAGTGAAGGCCATCGTTACAGCGGAACATTCCAGAGTATCGAAGAGTATCTATAAACTCATTGAAATGTATAAGGAGGAAGTGTAATGCTATATCCATCGATCAACGAAATCAGAAAAAAAGCGGACAGCCGCTATACTGTGGTTATTATGGCTGCCAAGAGAGCCAGAGACATTATTGACGGAAAACCGATCCTGACAGACTGCGATATCAACAAGCCGGTTTCTATTGCGGCGCACGAGATCGCGGAGGATCTGATCACGTATAAGCGTGAGGAAGAGGCTCTGGCAGAAGCTGCGGAATAATTTTTTGAAGCTGACGGCGCGTCTGCCGGCCGGTCCCCTTGTGGGGACGGGCCGGCAGGCGCGCCTTTTTGTTTGTCGTCTGTCATCCGGCATCTGGCGTCTGTCATCCGGCATCTGGCGTCTGCCATCTGCCGTTTCTTTTTTTGCAGTTTTGGTTTCTTTTGAAACCGTTTTATTCGATTTTGAAAAAGATTTGCCCGGGAAGGCGGTACGGAGATTGAAATTGACCACGCAAAGAATGAATTGTAAGTGTTTGGAAGGTTATCTTTGTAATATCCTGTGATTTTTCTATTTATTTACATAAGAGAAGAACCATGATTCATTCATACAGCATAGCGCGTTTCAAATTTATGAATTCTGGTTTCTATCGAAACCGTTCTGCCTGTTTTGGAAACGGACTTCAGGATTTTTAAAGCTTATCAGAAATGCTTTCAGAAACGATGAATCAGAAAAGCCCTATGACATATGGTTAGCAGCAGGGAAAGGGAACAGACGGGGAATGTTTCGACAAAATTCGACAATCTATGTCGAAAAATGTCAGAAGATTTCCATTTACTTCCATAAAACACTGCGTTATAATAAGAGGAAGATGGCAGGATTGAAAAAGGAGTGCAACATGGCAGAAAAATATCTTTCTATTATCGGGGGCAATGTGAATGCAAGAGTCAGGCTCAGTGATGTGATTCTGATCGAGCGTAAGAACAGAAAGCTGCACGTGGTGACAGAAAAAAGGAGCTTTGATTATTATGAGAAGATCGAAAACGTGGAACCGATCCTGGACGGGCGGTTTTATCCCTGTCTGAAAGGATGTTATATCAACATGGAACGGGTAGCTTCCATGAGTGAACAGAGCATATATTTTGACAATGGAGAGCACTTTGAGCTGGGAAGGGATAATTTCATCAAAGCGAAGCAGAATTACAAGCATTATCTGCAGAAAAAAGCTGAATTTCAAGGAAATAGTTCTTGCAATCATGGGAAAAATAGCATATAATATTTAAGGCTCGTCTGATACGGGCTTATATTTTAATTCAATTTGCACACCCGGTCATTTATGCAGGAGGTGCCCTGCATGCAGGGTCGCATGCACGCAGGACCGAGTGGAAGGTAAAACCAGGAGGAAAGAAAAATGGCAGTAATTTCAATGAAACAATTACTTGAAGCCGGTGTACATTTCGGACACCAGACCAGAAGATGGAACCCTAAGATGGCTCCTTACATCTTCACAGAGAGAAACGGCATCTATATCATCGACTTACAGAAGACTGTAAAGAAGATCGAGGAAGCTTATGACTTCATGAAGGAAGTTGCGGCTACCGGCAAACCGATTCTGTTCGTTGGTACGAAAAAGCAGGCACAGAACGCTATCGTTGACGAAGCTAACAGATGCGGTCAGTACTATGTAAGCGAAAGATGGCTGGGCGGCATGCTGACCAACTACAAGACGATCAGCGGCAGAATCAAGAGACTCTTCGATATTGAGAAGATGGAAGAGGACGGCACTTTTGACAAACTGTCCAAGAAGGAAGTTATCAAGCTGAGAGCTGAGCATGACAAATTAGAGAAGTTCTTAGGCGGTATCAAGGATATGAAGGGTATGCCTGGCGCACTGTTCATCGTTGACCCTAAGAAGGAAAGAATCGCAGTAAAAGAAGCAAGAATTCTGGGCATTCCTATCGTAGGTATTGTAGATACAAACTGCGATCCGGATGACGTTGATTATATCATTCCTGCAAATGACGACGCTATCAGAGCTGTCAAACTGATTGCCGGCAGAATGGCTGACGCTGTTATCGAAGCAAATCAGGGCGAAAGCTATGATGAGGGTCCGGCTGAAGGTGAAGCGGCAGAGGAAGCTGCTGTAGAAGAAACCGCAGCTGACGCAGAATAATTTGAGATAAGATTTGGAGGTCAAAAAATGGCTGTAACTGCACAATTAGTAAAAGAATTAAGAGAAATGACCGGCGCAGGCATGATGGACTGCAAAAAGGCGCTGGTTGAAACTGATGGAGATATCGATAAGGCTGTAGAAGTTCTGAGAGAAAAAGGTCTGTCCAAGGCAGCTAAGAAGGCTGGCAGAATTGCTGCTGAAGGTCTGGTTCAGATCGCGTTCTCCGATGATCACAAGAAAGCTGCTGTCATCGAAGTTAACTCTGAGACTGACTTCGTTGCGAAGAATCCTGAATTCGTAGAATTCGTTGACAATCTGGCAGCAAAAGTTATCGACGATGAGCCTGCATGCATGAACTGCTTTATGGAACTGCCTTACGGTGAAGAAGGCACTGTAAAAGATGCTCTGACTAACAAGATCTCCAAGATCGGTGAGAACATGAACATCAGAAGATTCGAGAGAAAAGCTACAGAAGGCGTTGTTTATACAGGATATATCCACGCTGGCGGAAAGATCGGCGTTATCGTTGGTATCAAAACAGATGCCGCTGCGGCTGAGATCGAAACAGTGGGTAAGGACGTGGCAATGCAGGTCGCTTCCATGAGCCCGAAATTCGTCAAAGAAGACGAAGTTGATCAGGATTGGCTGGCTTCCGAAACTGAGATCGCAAGACAGCAGCTGCTCAACGAAGGCAAGAAGCCGGAGCTGCTGGACAGAATCATTCCTGGCAAGATCAAGGCTATCCTGAAAGAGGTTTGCCTGGTAGACCAGAAATTCGTTAAGAACGGCGATGTCACCGTTGCGCAGTACGTTGCTGAAGAAGCAAAGAAGCTGGGTAAGGATATGGAAGTCGTAGAGATGGTTCGTTACGAAGTTGGCGAAGGTATCGAAAAGAAAGAAGAAGACTTTGCAGCAGAGGTTGCCGCACAGCAGGCAGCTGCAGCAGCGAAGAAATAAGATCTTCTAAAACAGATAAAAATGACCTTGCATTGCTGAGATATTGGCGGTGCAGGGTTTTTTATTGCTTACAGGACAGATCTTAAAGCAGACTTTAAAAAATATGGCAAAAATATATAAGCACAGTACCGTTGTTAATCCTTGGTGTTTTGTATAAACTATATTCATGAGCAAAAATATCAGAATAACTGAAAAAGTAGTCTCCAGACCTTCATCTTTATCAAAAGAAAGGCTGGGAGACATGATACAACACTACCGGGACGGTATCGGTATGAGCCAGGATAAGCTGGGAGAAGCCATCGGCGTGTCCAGCGTTTCCATATCCAATATGGAGACAGGAAAATACATGCCCAGTTTGGAACATATGCTGCGGATCCGCGATGTTTTAAGCATTCCATGGGAGGCATTCGAGGGTTTGACCGACGGATCAAAGAATTTGGAAATGAGACATTATTGTCATATGGTGGAAAACAATCTGAACAAACGCAGCCAGGATATTGTAGTCCAGATCATGAAAACTGTTGTGGAGGGCTTTCAGGAAAAAGAGAACAACGAAGATGATGAAGGGAAAGGGTGAACTCTCCTGCTTATATCGGCATCGCGATGCATGCGGAGGAGTTTACTGCGGCAAGAGGATCGAGACCATTGCAGGCGTTACCAGAATTGACAGCTATCACTAGGGTTTTCCCTACTGATAAATAATTACACATTTTCACACATGAAACGGCCGGGAAGCAATTTCCGGCCGTTTCTACAACAATTCACTGCTCTAACTATTCCTGTCCAGATCCTCCCTCAAACATGTCAGAAACTTCTCCGAAGCCTTGGAAAAGACCTGGTACTTTTTCCAGATCAGATAAAGTCCGGCGGTCAGCTTCGGGGAGAGGGGTCTGAAGCAGAGGACGCTGTCGTCGGTGGTGTTGATCAGACCGTCCAGGGTGAGGGCGTAACCCATGCCTTCCTCTACCATGAGGGCGGCGTTATAGATCAGGTTATATCGGGTCACGATATTCAGCTGTTCGAAATCGCTGCCGTACCAGTCACTCAGGTTAGTTTCGATCAGGCTTTGACGGGAGCAGAGCAGCGGCAGCGCAGACAGATCGGAAGGTTCGATAGCCTCTTTGGCGGCAAGAGGGCTGTCTCGGCGCATCAAAACGCCCCAGACGTCCCGGTAAGGAAGCTGCAGGCTGTCGTATTTGCTGATATCTACAGGTTCAATGACGATGCCGAAGTCCAGAAGCCCTTTGTCCAGCTTTTCCATCACATCGTCGGCATTGCCGCTGAACAGATGATAGTGGATGTGTGGCTGCTCGCGCTGGAGATGATGTGCGGCTTTTGCCAGAAACCGTATGGCCTGTGTCTCTCCCGCGCCGATGTGCACGTCACCAGAGATCATGCCGTCGATATCGGCAAATTCCGCCTCTGTTTTATCAGCCAGATCGATGATTTCCTGGGCTCGTTTGCGCAGAAAACGCCCCTCCTCGGTCAGGGTGATCTTTCGGTTGCCGCGTAAAAAAAGCGGCTTACCCAGTTCTTCTTCCAGATCCATCAGCTGGCGGGACAGCGTCGGCTGGGTGACATGCAGCTGATGAGCGGCCGCGGTAATACTTTCTTCTCTGGCGACCGCTAAAAAATACCGTAACACTCTTAGTTCCATCGCATCGACCTCCTGTAGCTCTGTTATTTACATTATAGATCTTGCCTGCGCGCATCGTCAACTATGCCTTTTTGCTATGGGAAGGCATTCTTTTTAAGTATTTGCGTGAAGAAAGGCATGACAGTATAATGAAACCAAGGGAGGCGAGAAGATGAAAGAGCAGAAGGAGCAGGAGGCAGTACTCCTTCAAAATTTACTGGACGCGGGCTGCGGCGAGGACGTGATCGAAAAATTCATGGCATGCTGCAGAGAAAAAGAAACCAGCCTGCAGCTGCAGGTTTTGTGCAGATATCGGTGTCAGCTTCTAAAGCAGGTACATGCGGAACAGCAGAAGCTGGACTGCCTCGACTATCTGATCTACAACATAAAAAAACAGAAAAAGGAGAACGCAGATGATTTATAAAGAGTTTCAGGACTTGAAACTTTCCGCTCTGGGATTCGGCGCCATGCGCCTGCCGGTCGTGGACGGAAAGGATACAGTTATCGATGTGGAAGCAGTCAAAGCCATGACAGCAAAGGCTATGGAACAGGGCATAAACTATTATGACACAGCGTGGGGCTACCACGAGGGTAATTCAGAATCAGTCATGGGTCAGGTACTGAAAGAATATCCGAGGGGAAGTTTTTATCTGGCGACCAAGTTCCCGGGTTACGACCTTTCTAACATGGACAAGGTGAGTGAAATCTTTGAGAAACAGCTGGAAAAATGCCAGACGGAGTATTTTGACTTCTATCTGTTCCACAACGTCTGTGAGATGAACATAGAAGCATATTTAGACGAAAGCTATGGTATTTACGATTATCTGATGAAGCAGAAGAAAAACGGCCGGATCCGCCATCTGGGTTTTTCTGCCCACGGCGCGGCGCCGGTCATGCGGCGGTTTCTTGAAAAGTATGGGTCGTCAATGGAGTTCTGCCAGATCCAGCTGAATTATCTGGATCTGAAATTTCAGGACGCCCGGGCAAAACTGGAGCTTCTGAAGGAATACGGCATTCCGGTGTGGGTCATGGAACCGCTGCGGGGCGGAAGGCTGACAAAGCTCACTGAAGAGGAGGCCGCAAAACTGGCAGCCCTTCGGCCTGAGGAAACTCCTGCGGGATGGGCGTTCCGTTTCCTGCAGTCTGTTCCGGAAGTGACGATGATCCTGTCCGGCATGTCCAATATGGAACAGCTGGAAGCCAACCTGACTACCTTTGAAGAGGAAAAACCGCTGAACGCAGAAGAGCAGACGGCTCTGCAGGAGATCGCGGACGGCATGGCGGCAAAAGTGGCTCTGCCTTGTACGGCCTGTCGTTACTGCACCAGCCACTGTCCGCAGGGACTGGATATCCCGTATCTTCTGTCACTGTATAATGAACACCGCTCCACCACTCTGGCGGGCGGCATGAGTTTCATCGCGCCGATGGCTCTCAGCGCGGTAGAGAAAGAAAAGCTGCCGGGCGCGTGTATCGGATGCGGCAGCTGCGAAGCTGTATGTCCGCAGCAGATCAGAATTTCCCAGGCAATGCGGGACTTTTCCGGCATGCTGGGAATGTAGGATGAAGGGAGACAAACATGGAATACCGTACGCTTCCCCACGGAGGGGAAAAAATCAGCGTTCTGGGGCTGGGAATGGGCTCCATTGCCGGAACACAGGACGAGATCACGAAAACGATAGACGCGGCGATCAAAGCCGGCATAAACTTCTTTGACCTGGCGGCTTCAGAAAAAGCGCCGTACGCGGCATATGCCAGAGCCTTTGAGGGGCGCAGGGAGCAGGTCATGACGCAGATGCACTTCGGCGCGGTCTATGACGACGGAAAATACGGCTGGACTCAGGATCTGGACGCTATCAGGAGAACTTTCCAGTGGGAACTGGAGCTGTTCGGCACCGACTATACAGATATCGGCATGCTTCACTGTATCGACGAAGAAACGGATCTGCAGGTGTCCTTCGACAGCGGTCTGTGGGACTATATGAAGCATCTGAAGGCCGAAGGGAAGATCCGCCATCTGGGTTTTTCCACCCATAATCCGGTCATCGCCCGCAGACTGCTGGATACCGGGCTCATCGACCTGTTCATGTTCAGCATCAATCCGGCCTATGATTTTCAGAAGGGCGACTATGCCATAGGCGAGGCAGGCGAGCGGGCCGCCCTGTACCGGGAAAGCGAGGCTCTGGGCGTAGGGATTTCCGTTATGAAACCCTTTGCGGGGGGACAGCTGCTGGACAGCAGGCTTTCGCCTTTCGGACAGGCTCTGACCAGGACCCAGTGCATGCAGTACGCTTTGGACCGGCCGGCAGTACTGACTGTGCTCCCGGGGATCCGGAACCAGTCAGATCTGAGAGATATTCTGACTTATGTGGATGCCGATGCGGCGTCAAAGGATTATTCCGTCATAGGCGGATTTGCGCAGAAGGACATGGACGGCGTGTGCGTGTACTGCAACCATTGCCAGCCATGCTCTGCGGGTCTGGACGTAGGCATGATCAACAAGTATTACGATCTGGCCAAGACCGGCGACGCCATGGCGGCAAGCCATTATGAAAAGCTGGAGCGCACGGCGGCAGACTGTATCAGGTGCGGCCACTGTGAAAGCAGATGCCCGTTCCATGTAAAGCAAGAAGCGAGAATGGAAGAGATCGCGGCATATTTCGGAAGATAAAGTTCTAAAACAGAGGAGGATGCAGAAGATGAAAGTGAAACAGACAGCGGGAAGAGATTCTCTGGGTGACTTCGCACCTAAATTTGCGGAGCTCAACGACGACGTACTGTTCGGAGAGGTATGGAGCAGAGACGATAAGCTCTCTCTGAGGGACCGTTCTCTGGTAACGGTGGTTTCCCTGATGTCGCAGGGATTGGTGGACAGCTCCTTTCGGTATCATTTACTGAGCGCGAAACAAAATGGCATCAGCAGGTCTGAGATCGCCGAGATCCTGACCCACGGGGCCTTCTATGCAGGCTGGCCGAAGGCGTGGGCCGCATTCCGCATGGCAAAAGAGGTCTGGACGGAGGAAGCGGATGAAAAGGCGGCCGCACAGGACGCAATGCGGGCCCATGAAAACGCCATGCTGTTTCCGATAGGCGCGCCAAACGACGGATTCGCTCAGTATTTCAGCGGAAACAGCTATCTGGCACCCGTTTCCGCGAGCCAGGTCCCGATCTTCAACGTGACCTTTGAGCCGGGCTGCCGGAACAACTGGCATATCCATCAGGCGAAAAGCGGAGGCGGACAGATCCTGATCTGTATTGCCGGAAGAGGCTATTATCAGGAATGGGGCAGAGAAGCGCGCCAGCTTCGTCCGGGAGACGTGGTCAATATCCCGGCGGGGGTCAAGCACTGGCACGGCGCTGCGCCGGACAGCTGGTTCTCCCATCTGGCCGTAGAGGTTCCGGGCGAGGAAGGCGACAGCCAGTGGCTGGAGCCGGTTTCCGATGAAGATTACGGAAAACTCAAATAGCAGATCGCAAAGATTGCAAATTACAGATCGCAGACGGTTTTACAGGGTCGGTCCTGGGGGCATTCACGAGGGATGCCCCCAGGCCGGCTTTTTAATATTATTTGAACAGAGATAGCTGCCCTATTTACCCAAAATAAAGACTAGATAGTGCGTTTTTTTCACGTTCTGTTTCTGGATCCGTCTCAATGGCAGGCAAATCAGGTCAATTAGTGCGGTGAAAGAGGAAATAATTAATAAATGTTCCAATATATCTCTTTTTATCTGTGCCAAAACACCACTTTACACTCAACTGACGGTCAAAATGCGCCCTAATACATGTTGAAATCGGCGGATTGCGACGGATCCTCGAACTTATGGAGAAAAAAACGCACTAACGACTTGTTAAAATAGCTCTTTGCGACGGATCGGGCGGATCGTTTGATTTCTTTCCATCCTTCATCTTGCGCCTGCGCGCCGCTTTTGTTAAAATGAAGGTAGTTTATACAGGAGGATAGAAAAATGCAGGCAATAGCAAACGCATATTTAGAACAAAACCGGCTGCTGCACATCGCCATGCTGGAAGCGCTGCGTCATGATGCGGCGGATGTGGTCGCCGCGGAGCCGGGCGGCGTGCTGCTGCTGGACAGAGGCAGCAATATTCATATGCTGTCCGCAGAGGACAGATCTCTGGGAAAGCGGCTGATCGACAGCATCGACAGCTGTTATCAGATCGTCGTCTGTCAGGAGGAACTGGCGGCATACGCCAAAGAAAGGCTCGATCTGCATGAGACGTTTACCTGCCACAAAGTAGCGTATTTCAAAGGTCATCAGCCGGATCTGGCGACAGAGCTTGATATCCGGCGGCCGGATGATGCCTGTCTGCAGAAGATCAAAGACTGTTACCATACGATCCCGGAAGCGGAGATCAATGAGATACAGCGGAGGGGCAATCTGTTCTGCGCGTTTCATGGCGAGAATTTTGTCGGTTTTTCCGGGCGTCATCTGGACGGCAGCCTGGGCCTTCTGGAGATCTTTGATGAATATCAGGGAAGAGGTTTCGGCGAGCAGCTGGAGAGGTTCATGATGCGCTATATCATGGAGCAGGGCGATATTCCCTATGGCGAGATCGTCATAGGAAACGCTGTGTCGGAAAGGCTGCAGAGAAAGCTGGGATTTGAAATATCAGATGAGATCATTACCTGGCTGCTATAGGGGAGGAGATAGAGATATGTATGAGATCAGCTTTGTTGGAGAGACGGAGATCTACTGACGGAAGCGAAAAGGTCCCGGGACTCTACGCTCCGTTGATTGCGAGCCGCGGAATTTTGCGGTACACTCTTTGATGGGAGGTGAAGACAACATGGACAACGAAAAACTGGGACAGCTGATCCGGCGGCTGCGGATCGAGGCAGGGATGACGCAGCGGGAACTGGCGGAAAAGCTCTTTCTCAGTGACAGAACTGTATCAAAATGGGAGCGGGCGCAGGGCTGTCCTGACGTGTCGCTGCTGCCGCGCCTTTCTGCGATTTTTGATGTCAATTTGGAGAAGCTGCTGGCAGGGGATCTTGCTGAAAGCAGCGCAGATGGAGGAAATATGAAAAGAGTCAAGTTTTACGTGTGTCCGGTCTGCGGAAATGTCATGACAGCGACTGGAAGCGGCGAGCCGTTTTGCTGCGGCCGGAAGCTGTCTCCTCTGAAGGCACAGCTGGCAGATGAAGACCATCAGGTGGTCAGAGAGGTCATAGAGGACGACTGGTTTCTGACTTTTCAGCATCCGATGGAGAAAGACCATTTTATACGCTTTGTCGCCTATATGGATTACGACAGGGTGACATTGATCAGGATGTATCCGGAAGGTCCGGGGGAAGTGCGGTTTCCGAAGCGGGGCAGAGGAAAGATCTGTTTCTGCTGCAGCAGAGACGGATTGTTTGAACTGAAATGATCGTGAAAAGGTGAGAAAAGCCGGCAGGGAGTGAACCTGCCGGCTGCTGTAGTTTTTGCGGTATGCTGCTAGTCATCCCCGTCATCTTCGGTCAGATCGCTTTTTTCAAAGTATTCGTTGATGTAGACCATATATGCGTAGATGCTGGTGATCGTTTCGTCGCTGTACGGATCGATGTAGCCTTCTGCGCTGTCGGGTTCGAGAAATCCGTAAAATTTCAGAACTTCGGTGATCTGTGTTTCCAGAGGCTCCTCGCTGGTGATGTAAAATTCACCGTAATTGTCGTATAGATATGCAAGCACCTCCGAAAGGCCGGTCATATCCAGATAGTTTTGAGCAAATTTGTCAGCCTGAGTCTGCAGCGCGTCGCTGTCGTAACCGGAGACCGTATAGGAGCTGGCGTAGCCCGTATCGAAAAGCAGATCATTGCAGTCTATAGCCGTGTCAAAAATGACCTGGTCCTCATCTGAGATATAGGAGTATTCGTAACTGTAATCTGTAGAGTCGTCGTAGTCATCATAATCATCTTCGTAGCTGCATTGGCCTGTGCCGGAAATGAGAGAGATGATCACTATGATGATGACACCGAAAAATTTTATATGGCGGGAAGCTGATTCAGTGTCCGCGCTGCCGAAACGCTTCGTCCTGCCGGTTTGGCCAGACTTTCCGGTTCTGCTGGTTTTGCCGGTTCCGTCCGGAAGATCCATGATCGTACCGCCGGTTTTATCAGACGCTTTAGAAACGGTTTCCTTCAGATCGTCTGTCTGGCTTTTTATTTCGTCACGAAGGGATTCTGCTTTTTGACGCAGTGCGGAAAGATCCGGTTTTCTGAACAGGGATCCTTCTTCCTCAGCTTCGATCCTGTCCTTTCGGGACTCATTCTCCTGAAGCCTCCTGATCCGCTTTTGCCTGGTTTCTTTTTCTTCCTGATCGTGAAGTTTTCTGTGGGCCTGCAGTGATGATGATCTGGTGACTGGGGAATCGAGAACTTTTTCCTGCGAGGAAGCCGGGCGGTCGAAATCATCCCGGCGGTAGGCGCTGCTGCTGCCGCTTCCTGCCATCCGATAGGCCTGCTCATAAGCTGTCTTCAGTTCAGCCAGTTTTTTTCTGACGTATTCCGGATCATCGTCATAGTCAGAGGCTTTGTACTTCTGCACCCGACGCATGTAGGCGGCTTTTACATCGTCCTTCCCGGCGTCTTCCTGAAGACCCAGAAGCGAGAAATATTGGTTCATGGCGTCCTGCCTTTCTTGCATTTATAGAGAAGCAAATATCTTATACTATATAATATTATATAATAATTGCAGGGGTATGTCCATAGGGATTTTTGCCGTGCTGCCAGTACCGTATACCGCAGTATAAAAACAGAAAAGACAGTCTGCTCTGTGCAAACTGTCTTTCTTTCTGGTCGGAGTAGTCAGGCTCGAACTGACGGCCTCTGCGTCCCGAACACAGCGCGCTACCAACTGCGCCATACCCCGCCAACGAATAATATTGTAACACATTTTTTCCAAAAGAAAAGCCCTTTTTTGAAGTTTTTTTGAAAAAACATGATTCGGCGGAGTATCCGGCGGGAATTTTAGCGAGGACAGGCGTCTTCGGATCCGGCAGCTTCTTTCATGATCTGAACGCCTGCGCTGGCGCCGATACGGTCTGCGCCGGCTTCGATCATTGCCATGGCTGTTTTCAGATCCCGTATGCCGCCGCTGGCTTTTACGCCCAGCCGGTCTCCCACACAGGAACGCATCAGTGCCACGTGCTCTGCTGTCGCGCCGCCGGAAGAAAAGCCGGTAGATGTTTTGACAAAATGAGCGCCCGCGGATTCCGAAAGGCGGCAGGCACGTCGTATTTCCTCATCTGTCAGCAGGCAGGTCTCTAAAATGACTTTGACATGAGCCCCGTATCTGGCAGCCGCGTCCACTACGGCACGGATGTCGGCCTCTACGAAAAGATCATCGCCTTCTTTCAGTTTGCCTACGTTGATGACCATGTCTATTTCACCGGCGCCGTTTTGGCAGGCATCTTCAGCTTCAAAAGCCTTTGCGGCAGTTGACATGGCTCCCAGAGGAAATCCGGCTACGCAGGCCAGAGTAACGCCGGTCCCGTCAAGAAGCCGCGCGGCCAGAGCCGCATGGCAGCTGTTGACGCACACTGCGCAGAACCTGTAGGTCACAGCCTCGCTGCACAGCTGCCGGATCTGAGCTTCTGTGGCCTGCGGCTTCAGCAGGGTGTGGTCGATATATGTGTTGATTTTCATTAAGAATCCTCCTCGTTATATCCTTCGTTATAGATAAAGTAATTTTACCACAAAACATGGGAATGATAAACTTTGATTTTTCCTTTGACATTATGGCCCGCTGCGCATATAATAATTAGGAAAAACACCACAACGTAGAATTTGAGGTATTAGGATGGAAAAAACAGTTCATGTAATTGGAAAGCTGAAATGGCTCAGCCCTGTGCTGGGTCTGATCATGTACGTCTGCACGGCAGAAAGCTTCGGCCAGCTGCCGGCCCTCGTACTGGGAGGCATCGCCTGCGTCGCGTTCTGGATGCTGATGATCAGCGAAAAGTCGAGACTTATCGGGGCGACCATAGCCAGTGAGATCCGGCAGGCGATTACAGAGACCACAGAAGCGGAAAGCATCATCGAGATCAAGCGTCTTCGAAGCGGCATTATCGCCAGAGTATATCTGATCGGCAGCAGGGAAAAGGCTGCGCTTGTCAACCGGGCTGTGGCCAGACGGATGGATCAGTGTAAGTTTAAGAAATATCTGTGGGTCATGCAGCTGACGAACATGCCAGGGAAAGGGGATCTGAGAGAGACGCAGCGCATGCTGAACGAACAGCTTATCGAAGAGCTGCTGAGAAATCGCAGGGAGGACAGATAGCATGGATCTCATCATCAGTTTTATCGTGTTTATTGCGGCAATGCTCTGGTGTATCGTCAGCGGTCACACCATGGTCATTGCTCTTTTTGTCGGACTGGCCGCGTTTTCTGCGGCTGCCATGCGCAAAGGCTTCTCCGCCGGAGAGATCGTCAGGATGGGAGCCGGCGGCCTGAAGGACGCGCTGGTCGTAGTAGAAGTCATGTTCATCATCGGATTTATCACGGCAGTCTGGCGATCTTCGGGAACCATCACTTTTTTTGTCTATTACGGTATCAAGATGATCACGCCGGGGCTGTTCCTCCTGATCACCTTTTTCTTAAGCTGCCTGCTGTCCTATGCGCTGGGCACGTCTTTTGGCGTGGCTGGTACGGTGGGCGTCATTTTCATGGCGCTCGCGAGGAGCGGCGGCGTCAGCCAGACTCTGACCGCGGCCGTGGTCATGAGCGGTATCTATTTTGGCGACCGGGGTTCTCCCGTATCCTCCAGCGCAGTGCTGGTAGCCACGGTGACCCATACGGATCTGATAGGCAATGTGAAACGGATGATGAAGACCGGTCTTCCGGCTATGGCCGTCTGTCTGGCTGTTTACGGCGTCATGTCCTTTACCAACCCGATACATACAGTGGATCAAAGCTTTATGCAGCTGCTGCGGCAGGAATTTTCCGTGTCTCTCTGGTGCGTGGTGCCGGCGGTATGCATGGTGGTTCTTCCGCTGCTGAAGGTCAGCGTTATCTGGTCTATGATCGCCAGCATCGTCAGCGGTGTGGCGGTGAGTCTCTTTGTACAGAACATGGAACTGCTGCCGCTTCTTCGGTCCATGATCATGGGATATGAGCAGAAAGGCTCTCTGGGGCCGATCCTGAGCGGCGGCGGTATGATGTCCATGATCGAGGTGGTAGGCATCGTAGCGCTGTCCAGCACTTATTCAGGTATCTTTGCGGGTACAGATCTGCTGGGCGGTCTGCAGGGCAGGATCAAAGCCCTGACGGGCCGGGCCGGAAGGTTTCCCGTTATGGTGCTGGTGTCAATGGCGACCTTATGTATTTTCTGTAATCAGACGATCGCTTCCATGATGTGCTGCGATATCATGAAGAAGCCTTATGAAGAGGCAGGCGCGTCAAAGGAAGAACTGGCTCTGGATCTGGAAAATTCCGTTATCGTTCTGGCAGGGCTGGTGCCGTGGGCGATTGCCTGCACTGTGCCGCTGGCCTTCATGCAGGTGGGCTATGAAGCAGTGCCGCTGGCCCTGTTTCTGTACATGCTGCCTCTCTGCTACGGCATTCAGAAAAAAGTGGCAAATCCTTTCCGCGGAGAATAGACTGTATCACAGCTATTTTTCTGTGAAGGGGGAATCAATATGAAACTGGCTATCATCGGATCGGGAACCATGGGACGTATCGTAGCGGATATGGCCCGGCAGAATCCGGGCATCGATCAGGTTTCGGTCATAGAGCCTGCGCTGGGCGAGGAACTTGACGATATCGCGCAGCCGGATGTGATCATCGACTTCAGCCATCCGGACGTGCTGCCGGCTATTATCCGATACCTGTCGGAAAAGGGAGGACAGGTGGGAGCGGTCTTTGCCACTACGGGGTACTGCAGTGAGGATCAGGAGGCTATTCAGAGAATCTCTGAAAAGGCGCCGGTGATCAGAAGCTCCAACTTTTCCTATGGCGTGAATACTATGAGAAGAATTCTGGAGTTTGCCGCGCCGCTGCTGTCAGACTGCAGTGATATCGAGATCGTGGAGAAGCATCACAATCTGAAGGCCGACGCGCCCAGCGGGACTGCTTTGATGCTGGCAGACGCCTGTGATCCGCAGGGAAAGCGGGAGAGGATCTGCGGCAGAGAGGGCGAGTCGAAACGACGCGGCGAGATCGGCATTCACAGCGTCAGGGCGGGAACGATCTTTGGGGAACACTCTGTGATCTTCGCGCTGAAAGACGAGGTGATCGAGGTCCGTCACACCGCCTATTCCAAGACCATATTCGCCAGGGGCGCCATTGAAGCAGCCCTGTGGCTGGCGGGAAGAAAGCCGGGATTTTACTCTGCGGAGGATGTATTCTACTGACGGCTATTGACGAAATCACTTTTTTGTGGTAGAACATATGGAGCGATACGCATTATATACGCGAAGAAAAGAAGAGGGAAATATGGAAGTTGAACTGAAATATCAGATCCTTGATGAATCTGACATCGAAAGAATTTTTCAGGATCCTTATCTCATGAAGATAAAAGACCATAAGCATGACGAAGAGATAGAGATGCACGCGGTATACTTCGATACGGAGGACCGCAGATTATATCGGGAAGGCATTGCCTTCCGGGTCCGCAAAGAAGGCTGCAAGCTGGTCGCCACATTGAAGTGGAACGGCTCCAGTGAAGACGGCATGCACAAGAGAGAAGAGATCAACGTACCCGTCAGCGACGAGGAGAAGCTGCATACGCCGGATATCAGGATATTTGACCAGAGCGAGATGTGCGAGGTGCTGGAGAAGGTGGTAGGAAGCAGAACACTGCTGCCTGTCATGGACATTTTCTTTAAGCGCAGGCAGATGCGTCTGGATACGGGAAAGTCCATCTGTGAGATGTCAGCGGATCTGGGTGAGATCGTGGTCGGCGGCAGGACCGCGCCGATCGCAGAGCTGGAGATCGAGCTGTATTCCGGTGAGGAATCAGATATGAAAGCTCTGGGAGATACTGTGGCTGAAAAGTATCAGCTGACTGCTGAGGACGCCAGTAAGTATAAAAGAGGTCTGGATTTGATGAAATAAAAAGAAAAACACTTCTTTTTGAGCAAAATGACTGTTTTTAGCAGTCATTTTTGCTATTTTCCTTTACTTTATCACTCAAAAAGTGTATAATAATATGCATTCTATGTTAAATTTGGCGCGATGCCATGCAGAAACTGCTATAATTTTAGGAGGATATATATCAATGAAAACAACCTTTCTTTCCAAAGAAAATAACGATGTAAAGTTTACCATGGATTTCACGGCTGAAGAGTTTGAGGCAGCTGTGGTAAAAGCATACCAGGCGTCTAAGGATCAGTTCATGATAGACGGCTTCAGAAAGGGCAAGGCTCCGAGAAGCATCATCGAAAAACATTACGGCGAAGGCATCTTCTTTGAGGATGCGATCAACAATCTGTTCCAGGAAAGCTATCCAACCGCGATCCGCGAGCTGGAATTGGAAGTTATCGACAGCCCTGCTGCTGAGTTCTCCGAGATCGGCAAAGGCAAGCCGATGACCATCACCATCACAGTTCCGGTATATCCGGTCATCGAGGTCAAGGATTATCTGGGCGTAGAAGTTGAACAGGAAGAAGTGAAAGTAAGCGCAGAAGACGTTGACAAAGAGATCGCTGCGCTGCAGAAGAGAAACGCGAGAATGGTCCAGGCGGAAAGACCGGTTCAGGAAGGCGACACTGTAATTCTGGACTACGCCGGTTTCGTAGGCGAAGAGCAGTTTGAAGGCGGCACTGCGGAGAGCCAGGAGCTGAAGATCGGTTCCGGCATGTTCATTCCGGGCTTTGAAGAACAGCTGGTAGGCGTAAACGCAGGCGAGAAGAAGGATGTAGTTGTTACATTCCCTGAAGAATACCATGCTGCTGATCTGGCAGGCAAAGAAGCTGTATTCCACTGTGAGATCCACGAGATCAAAGAAGAACAGCTGCCGGAGCTGGACGATGAGTTCGCGAAAGATGTCAGCGAATATGACACTTTAGATGAATTAAAGAAGGCAACTGAGGAAAGACTACAGAAGAACGCGGAAACTGCAGCGCTCAACGCTGCAAAAGACGCCGTTATCGAAAAGGTGTACGAGGCTAACAAGACAGACGTTCCGAGAGTCATGGTAGAAGATGAGATCGACCGTATGGCGCAGGAGCTGGATCAGCAGCTGAGATATCAGGGATTATCCCTGCAGCAGTATCTGCAGTTCCTGAATAAGGACGCGGCAGCTTTCAGAGAAGAGCTGAGAGAAGACGCTACCAAGAAGGTAGTGACCAGACTGGTGCTGATGTCTATCGTGGAAGCTGAAAAGATCGAGGTTTCTGATGAGGAACTGGAAGAAGAACTGAAGAATATGGCGGCTGCCTATAACACCGATGTTGATCATATCAAAGAGATGATCGGCGAGAGCATGCTCTTCTTCAAGAAGGACATCCAGCTGAAAAAGGTCATCGACATGCTGTACGATAAGGCACAGGTCAAGATGGTAGAGCCGAAGGCTGAGGAAGCGCCTGCGGAAGAGGATAAATAAAAAACAATATGTACAGAGAATAAGGGGGACATGAAATGGCATTAGTACCATATGTGGTCGAGCAGACCAGCAGGGGAGAACGCTCCTACGATATTTATTCCAGACTGCTGAAAGACAGGATCATTTTTCTGGGAGATGAGATCGATGATCATATTTCTTCTCTGGTCGTAGCTCAACTTTTGTTTCTGGAAGCAGAAGACCCTGATAAAGACATCTGTATTTACATCAATAGCCCCGGCGGCAGTGTTACCGCCGGTATGGCTATTTATGATACGATGCAGTATATCAAGTGTGACGTTTCCACGATCTGCGTGGGCCTCGCGGCCAGCATGGGCGCGTTTCTGCTGTCGTCCGGCGCTAAGGGAAAGAGATTTGCTCTGCCTAACGCAGAGGTCATGATCCATCAGCCTCTCGGCGGCGCGAAAGGCCAGGCCTCCGATGTCCAGCTCCATGCGCAGTGGCTGCTTAAGACAAAGGAAAAGCTGAACCGTATTCTCAGTGAGAATACAGGAAAGGATCTTGCGGTCATCGAAAGGGATACGGACAGAGATAATTTCATGAGCGCTGCCGAGGCGGCTGAATACGGCCTTATCGACAGAGTGATCACATCAAAGTAAAGAAGGGGGTTACGTATGTCAGACAAATACGACGATAATAGACAGCTGCGGTGTTCCTTCTGCGGAAAGCCGCAGAGCCAGGTACGCAGACTGGTCGCAGGACCGGGCGTATATATCTGCGACGAATGCGTGGAGATGTGCATGGATATCGTAGAGGACGCCATTCGCGAGTCAGAGACTACGACAGAGAATATAAATTATGATCTGCCGAAGCCGAAAGACATCTTTGAGACCCTGTCGGATTATGTTATCGGACAGGACGCGGCAAAGAGAGCGCTGGCTGTAGCGGTGTACAACCACTACAAGCGGATCAACGGCCTGAACGACAAGAACAGCGATGTGGATCTGTCCAAGAGCAATATCGTCATGATCGGACCGACCGGTTCCGGAAAGACGCTTTTGGCGCAGACTCTGGCAAAGATCCTCAACGTGCCTTTTGCTATTGCTGACGCTACAGCGCTGACAGAGGCCGGTTACGTTGGAGAAGACGTGGAAAATATTCTGCTTCGTCTGCTGCAGGCGGCAGATTATGATATAGAGAAAGCCCAGAGAGGTATCATCTATGTGGATGAGATCGACAAGATATCCAGGAAATCAGATAATCCGTCTATTACCAGAGACGTCAGCGGAGAAGGCGTGCAGCAGGCTCTGCTGAAGATCCTTGAGGGAACAGTAGCCAATGTGCCGCCTCAGGGCGGAAGAAAGCATCCGCATCAGGAGTTTATTCAGTTCGATACTACAAACGTGCTGTTCATCTGCGGCGGCGCTTTTGACGGACTGGAAAACATCATCCAGAGAAGGATGGGCGAGAGAGTGATAGGCTTCAATTCTGAAATGGTCAGAACCAAGAAGGAAGAAGAAAATCTGCTGGCCCATATTCAGCCGGAAGATCTGCTGAAATTCGGCCTGATACCGGAATTTATCGGCAGACTGCCTATCATCGTGACGCTGGAAGAGCTGAACGAAGAGGCTTTGATACGGATCATGAAAGAGCCGAAAAACGCGCTGATCAAACAGTATAAGAAGCTGTTTGAACTGGATCACGTGGATCTTGAGATCGATGATGATGCGGTAAACGCTATTGCCAGAAAGGCTCTGGAACGTAAGACCGGCGCCAGAGGCCTGCGCAGCATCTTTGAAAAGGCCATGACGGATATCATGTTTGAGATCCCGTCGCGGGAGGACGTGAAAAAGTGCGTTATCACAAAGGACACGATAGAGAAGGAAATGGAACCTGTTCTTGTGTTCAGTGATGGAAAGACGAATAAGGAGGCAGACGCCTCATAATAGAGGCGACGTATGTCGCCTTGTTTTACAGGGAGGAGGAAAAGCAAGTGAGTGAAGAGATGAAAGATGTAGACCAGCTTCAGGACGGGGCTGCACTGCAGGAAGAGCCTGCGCAGGCGCAGGCAAAGATATATCCGTGCATTCCGCTCAGAGGCGTGTCAATTTTTCCTAATACGGTAGTTCATTTTGATATAGGCAGAGAGAAGTCCATCCGGGCGCTCGAAAAGGCCATGGCGGTCGACAAGCTGCTGTTTGTTTCCAGCCAGAAGGATGAAAATGTACTGATTCCGACTTTTGATGATATATACGAAACAGGCTCTGTAGTCAAGATCAAGCAGATGCTGAAAATCCAGGGTGACGCTGTGAGAGTACTGGTGGAAGGCATCAGCAGAGGCAGGCTGAAAGACAGGATATCTGAGGATACGTACCTGGCCTGCACTGTGGAGGAGATCCATGAATCTGTGGAAGTGGATGACCTGCAGGCTGCGGATAAAGCGGCAATGCGCATTCTGACAGACGGCTTTGTGGAATACGCTGCGCTCAGCGGTCAGGTGACCGACGAGGTGGTAGAGAAGGTACTGTCCAGCCAGAAGGCTAATGTGGTGGTGGATAAGATCGCCGATCAGATGGTCATCTCCATCGCGCGCAAGCAGCGGGTGCTTGCGGAACTGGATTTTTCACAGAGAATACAGACGCTGACCACCATCATCGCGGAAGAAAATGAGATCGCAGTCATTGAGAAGGAGCTTTCTCAGAAGGTAAAGGAAAGTATTGATAACAACCAGAAGGAATATTTCCTTCGTGAAAAGATGAAGGCCATTCAGGAAGAGCTGGGCGTTAACGAAGACGCCGGCATTGAAGCGGCCGACTGGATGAAAGAACTGGAAGAACTGCATCTGGATGAAAAAGTGGAGGAAAAGATCAAAAAGGAGATCGGGAAGTTCTCCAAGATGATGCCTAACTCCGCAGAGGCGACAGTGATCAGAAATTACGTGGAGACCATACTGGCTCTGCCGTGGAATACTTCTTCCAGGGTCAACGTGAATCTGAGGAAAGCAGAAAAAATACTGAACGAAGATCACTACGGCCTGGACAAGGTAAAGGAGAGAGTGCTGGAATATCTGGCCGTGATCCATCTTTCCAAGGCGATCAAAGGCCCGATCCTGTGTCTTGTGGGACCTCCCGGAGTAGGCAAGACCTCTATTGCCAGATCCATTGCCAGAGCGTCTGGCCGTGAATTCGTCCGTATGTCTTTAGGCGGCGTCAGAGATGAAGCGGAGATACGCGGTCATAGAAGAACCTATATCGGGGCTATTCCGGGCAGAGTCATCTCCTGCCTGAAAGACGCGGGCACCAACAATCCTGTGTTCCTCTTTGACGAGGTGGACAAGATCGGCGCTGATTTTAAGGGAGATCCGGCTTCCGCACTGCTGGAAGTTCTGGACCCTGAGCAGAACTGTACTTTTACAGATCATTTTCTGGAAGTGCCGTTCGATCTGTCAAAGGTCATGTTTATCACTACGGCAAACTCCATAGACACCATTCCGCGGCCTCTGCTGGACAGAATGGAAGTGGTTGAGGTGCCGGGCTATACAGAAGAAGAAAAGGTGAAGATCGCCCAGCGTTATCTGGTTCCGAAGAAGGTCAGGGAGCACGGTCTGAAGAAAGAGAGCATCAAGATCTCGGAGAAAGCGATCCGCGATCTGATCAATTACTATACGAGAGAATCCGGCGTCAGAAATCTGGAGCGTGAGATCGCCAATCTCTGCCGGAAGGTGGCGCGGAAGATCGTTACAGGCAAAGCAAAAGGCTACAGTATCACACCGTCCAATCTGGAAAAATATCTGGGCAAGCATCGTTACCACTACGATATCGTAGAGGGGGAAAATCAGATCGGCGTAACGACCGGTCTGGCCTGGACTGCTGTGGGCGGAGATACACTGCAGATCGAGACCACTGCTGTGCCGGGAACCGGTAAACTGGTTCTGACGGGGCAGCTGGGCGACGTGATGCAGGAGTCCGCCAAAGCGGGCATCAGCTATATCCGGTCGGTAGCGGATGATCTGGGCATTGAAGAGGATTTTTACAAGAAATTCGACATTCACGTCCATGTTCCGGAAGGGGCAGTACCAAAGGACGGACCGTCTGCCGGCGTGACCATGTGTACGGCTGTGATCTCTACTCTGACGGGAACTCCGGTGAGAAGAGACGTGGCTATGACAGGAGAAGTGACGCTCCGCGGCAAAGTACTGCCTGTAGGAGGTATCCGCGAAAAGGTTCTGGCGGCACACAGAGCGGGGATCAAAAAGATCCTGCTGCCGAAAGCCAACGAGCCGGACATCGACGAGATCCCGCAGGCAGTGAGAAAACAGCTGGAGTTCGTTTTGATCGACAATGTGAGCCGCGCGCTGGAAGAAGCGCTGGTTAAATAGAAGCAGGTGATATTATGATGAGGATCATAAAATCCGAGCTGGATACGGTGGCGGTAAAACCGTCCCAGTATCCGGCTGATACCATGGCAGAGATCGCCTTCGCGGGCCGGTCCAACGTGGGAAAGTCATCGCTGCTCAATCTGCTGACAGGCAGAAAGAAGCTGGCAAGAGTCAGTGGAAGTCCGGGCAAGACCAGAACCATTAACTTCTACCTGATCAACGATGCTTTCCGCATTGTGGATCTGCCCGGTTACGGATACGCTAAGGTGTCCCGTTCTGTTACTGACAACTGGGGCGATATGATGGAACAGTATTTTCAGAATCGTGAAGGACTGAAAAAGGTGATACAGCTGGTAGACATCCGTCACAAGCCTACAGCGCAGGACGTGCAGATGTATGAATATCTCCGCCACTACGGTCTGGACGGCATCGTGGCTGCGACCAAGGCGGACAAAGTGTCTCGAAACGAAGCGCAGAAGAACATCGCGGTGATCCGCAAGACGCTGCAGCTGACATCTTCGGATAAAGTCATACCGGTTTCCGCGTTAAAGAAGACAGGCTGCGACCAGCTGCTTGCAGAGATTGAAGAAATTCTGGAGGGTTAAATGCAATTTATAAGTTTCAGGGTCATCCTGAAGAGGATCGCAGCCATCATCAGCCTGCTGCGGGATAAAACTGTGCCGCTGCGAAAGAAGGCGCTGGTGATCTTCGGTCTCATCTATCTGGTCCTGCCGGTAGATCTGATTCCGCCTATTCTGTTTCCCTTCGGATTTATTGATGATCTGATCCTGTGGATCTTTATCCTGTGGCATCTGAAAGACGAACTGGATTCCTACTGGCTTGGAGAAAAAAGTGAGGATTTGTCAAAAAAATTCCGTGACAAGACCATCGTTGAGGGTGTAGAATTTGATGTAGAAGATGAAAACAAAAATAAGGAGTAGTTTATGGCAAGTCATGAAGTAGTAGGAAAGATCCTGCTGACACAGGAACAGATCTGGCAGCGGGCAAAAGAAATGGGAGAAGAGATCTCAGGCGACTTTGCGGGTGAGGAAGTGGTTCTCATCGGCACGCTGAAGGGCGCGGTCATGTTTATGGCTGATATCATGAAGAATATTTCTCTGGACACGCAGATCGATTTTATCTCGGCTTCCAGCTATGGCAGCGGTACCGTCAGCTCCGGCAATGTGAAGATCAAAAAAGACATTGAGCTGGACATTGCGGGAAAGAATGTGATCATTATAGAAGATATCATAGATACGGGCAACACGCTGAAATATCTGAAAGACTACTTCCTGTCTAAAGGTCCGAAAGCGGTGAAGATCTGCACACTGCTGGACAAGCCGTCCCGCAGGACTGCCCAGGTGGCGGCGGACTACATAGGTTTTACCGTGGAAGATCTCTTTGTCATCGGCTACGGTCTGGATTTTGACCAGAAATACAGAAACCTTCCGTATATCAGTTATCTGGAAGGCTAAATGATTCAATATGTTTATAATTTTTATATGCAAAGGAGATATATAATTATGGGTTACGAAGTAAAAATCGGTTTATCTAACAAGCACGTACATCTGAGCCAGGAGCATCTGGACATCCTGTTCGGCAAAGGTCATGAGCTGACGCCGACCAAGTCTCTGGTGCAGCCGGGTCAGTTTGCTTCAGAAGAAAAGGTGGATATCGTAGGGCCGAAGAAAACGCTGAGCGGTATCAGAGTTCTGGGACCTGTACGTAAGGAAACACAGGTAGAACTGGCACTGACTGACGCGAGAACGATCGGCATTAAAGCGCCTGTAAGAGAGTCCGGCAAGCTGGAAGGCACTCCTGGATGCAAACTGGTAGGTCCTTGCGGCGAAGTCGAACTGGATCATGGCGTGATCGCAGCTCTGAGACACGTTCATTTAAACGACGCGCAGGCTGAGGAAGCAGGCGTTAAGGACGGCGACTGGGTCAGCATCAAGATCGGCGGCGAAAGAGGACTGATCTTTGATAACGTACTGGTAAGAGCCGGCGCGAAGCACGAGAGAGAAGTGCATCTGGATACAGATGAGGGCAACGCAGCAGGATGCGGACCAGATGCAGTATGTGAGATCATAAAGTAGCAGTTACATAGTTTGCAGAGATGGGATAGACCGTCCGGTCTGTCCCAGTTTTCTTTAACATAGGGAATAGGAGTAAGTTATGCATAAGTTCAACTATTTTTGTTCCATCGTTTTGACGATTACTTTGCCTCTGATGATTCTCATCCTGAGTTCCAACTTAGTATTAAGAGTGTCGGCGACCTACACATATCACTACAACGACAGCCAGGTAATCGATGACATCCCGTATTATGTGACGGGCAGCCAGATGGCTGAAGGTATTGCCTCGTACTGGTCTTCTTTCAGTGGAGAGGCGTTTCAGGTATACGAGGAAAACGGCGCTTATCATGATCCGGTCTTTAACGAAACGGAACAGCAGGTTATGCAAAAGGCGAAACGCATTCTTAATATTGAGCTGGCGGCAGGGCTGCTGTTTGCTGCGATCACGCTGGCGATTTATATTTACCTGTATCGCAGCGGTTTTCGGGAGGCTCTGCGCAACAGGAGCCGGGTAGGTCTGGGGCTTGCGCTGATCCTGCTGGCGGCCCACGCGGTCTGCTGGTGTATCAAAGGGTGCCGCGTCTGGCTGTACAGCCATCTGATCGGCATCGAACTGGAAAAAGACGCTACACTGGCCATCGTGCTGGGGGATCCTTTTTATAAGACTTATGTGATCTTTGCCGCGATTTTCGGCGCGGCTATGCTGGCAGCAGCGTGCTATGCGAACTATCTGCTGACGAAACCGTCCAGAATTTTTTACTAGAATATAGGGAGAGAACGAATGGTATATCTATTTTTAGCCAATGGCTTTGAAGAAATTGAGGCTCTGACTGTAGTGGATCTGCTGAGACGGGCAGATCTTCAGATCAAAACTGTCTCCATCATGGAGGAACGTCTGGTCTACGGAGCCCATGGCATCGGTGTGGAGGCTGATATCCTCTTTGATCAGGGTGATTACGACAGATGCGCTATGCTGGTTTTACCGGGCGGCATGCCGGGCACCACAAATCTGTATAATCACAGAGCTTTAAATCAGGAACTGAAGAAATTTTACGAGACAGGAAAGCCTGTGGCTGCCATCTGCGCCGCGCCTATGGTCCTGGCCAAGGCGGGCATCCTGAAAGACCACAAGGCAACGATCTATACAGGTATGGAAGCGGAGCTGCTGGACGCGGAACACGCGGAAGGCAGTGTGGTAGTCAGCGGGAATGTGATCACTTCCAAGGGTCCGGGCACGGCTATGGATTTCGCTCTGGCCATTATTGAATACCTGAAGGGACGCGAGGCGGCAGATGCTGTAGCCGCGGAACTGCTCTACGGAGGCTGCCATGAAGTGTAAATCGGATTATCACATTCATACATGGTATTCCGACGGTACCATGAAGCCGACGGACGTGGTCAGAATGTATAAGGACGCCGAGTATGACGTCATCGCCATTACCGATCATGACGGCGTGGACGCTGTCAAAGAGGCTGAGATCGCCGGTGAGGCCCTGCGGATCAAAGTGATCCCCGGCATCGAATTCGGTACGTCTTATGACTGCGGCGGGCAGGAGCTGGAACTGCATATCCTGGGATACCATATCGACGCAGAGAACAAAGCCCTGACGGACGCCCTTTGCTCCATCAGGGAGAAACGAAGAGTACGCAACGAAAAGCTGCTGGCGCACCTGAACAGTCTGGGCTATGACCTGACCTGGGATGACCTTTTGCAGCGGCCGGGACAGACTTACGTGGGAAAGCCTAACTTTGCGCGGGCGCTGAAGGCTAAAGGCTATGAAGTGCCGGAGCTGTGGGAGGTGCTGGACAGCGTGAAGCGGGAGATGATCCCGTCTTATGAGGCCATAGACCTTACTAAAGGAGCGGGAGGTATCGCGGTGCTGGCGCATCCCATGAAGACCAAGGGTCTGCCGCCGCGTGATACGGAAGAATTCTGGAGCGCGCTGGAGAGCATCATCAGGGATCTGAAACAGCACGGTCTGAAAGGTCTGGAGTGCTATCATCCGTCGGCTGCGGAAGAGGAAAGCCTGAAGCTGGTCATTCTGGCGGGAAAGTATCACCTGCACATTACAGAAGGCTCTGATTTTCATGGAGATAAATAAAGAGTTTATAGCGAAGTGGATCTGACTGCTTCGCTTTTTTCGTTTTTTGAAATCGCCTGTCGCAAAAGGACTGCAGGCATTGTTATATAAAGGGGTTGCTATGACGGGCAAAGCTGATATAATTAGAATATAGGAAATGTCTGAATTTTGTGAGGAGGATGGATATGAAGAAAAGTGGATACAGTATGGGTGCCGCAGCCGCAGCTGTGGTGATCGCAGTGTATAATCTGGCTGCTGTGCTGGCGGTGATCTTTTTCCTGCCGAAGATGGACCGGTATTGGGGTCTGAACGGAGCGAATACCTGTATAGGGGCGCTGGCTGGTATCAGCTTTCTGGGGCTGGGCGCAGTTCTGCTCCTGAGGCGGCATATGAGCGAAAGGCTGCGAATGACGGTATTTGTGAGCTGCGGCCTGGTAGGTATCGTAGTCTTTCGCTGGCTTATGATCGTGCTGATGCGGTGATCGACCTCCACATCCTGCTTGTAAACCGGGCTGGAAAGTATTATAATAAAATTAACCGAATAATACCAGCGGCTGATGTAATGCCGCCAGTATGACCATGAGAGAAGAGGAGAACAAAATGGTTGTAGATTTCATGAAAAAGCCTATCGCAGCGGCGATCAGGACGGAGAAGGATTTCAGTACTGCTCTGCGGTCTGATGTGGACATGGTGTTTTTGCTCCATTCTAATATTATGACTGTGACGCAGTGTGTCAAAGAGATCCACAGCTCTGGAAAAAAGGCGTTTATTCACGTGGACTTTTCCGAAGGTATAGGCAAGGATCGATACGGACTTGAATATCTGGCGAAGCAGGGCGTGGACGGTGTGCTGACCACCAGGACGAATATCGTACGGACAGCTAAGGAGTGCGGACTGATCACGGTGCAGAGATTCTTTATCGTGGATTCTCATTCTGTGGGCACTTCTGTGGAGTCTATCAAAATTTCCAAGCCGGATATCATCGAGATCATGCCCGGCATCGTTACCAAGAAGATTCGGGAGTTTGCCGGGAAGGTGGAAATGCCTATCATCGCGGGAGGTATCGTGGAGACGATGGACGAGGTGCGCGCAGCACTGGCTGCAGGCGCCGCAGTGGTATCTACAGGAGAAGCAGCGCTTTGGAGTATGAAAGTATAAAAGTATTGAAAATGAAAAAGACAAATGTATAAACATTGGGAGGAGAACTTATGAAGATCAAGTTTTGCGGCGCATCCTCCGGCGTAACCGGATCGTGCCATCTGCTTACCACAGACAATCACAAGGTATTGCTGGACTGCGGACAGTTTCAGGGAGGAAAGGCGCAGGAAGCTCTGAACTGGGAACCGTTTCCTTTTGAACCCGCGGAAGTGGAGTGTGTGATATTGAGCCATGCCCATATCGACCATTGCGGCAGGATTCCTCTGCTGGTAAAGCGGGGATTTACTGGAAAAATCTATTGCACTGACGCGACGGCAGACCTGCTGGACGTCATGCTGAAAGACAGCGGATATATTCACGAGAAGGACGCGGAGTGGAAGAGCAGGAAGGCCGAGCGGGCAGGAAAACCGCCTGTTGAACCGCTTTACACCTATGACGACGCGCTGAAAGCTCTGGAATATGTACAGCCGGTCCTCTACGACCAGCAGATCCAGATCAACGAGGATATGAAGATCGTCTTCAACGACGCCGGACATATTCTGGGTTCGGCGATCACTGAGCTGTGGGTGAAAGAGGATGATAAGGAATCCAAGATCGTGTTTTCCGGAGATCTGGGTATGATGAACCGGCCGATCCTGCGGGATCCGACCATTATCAAGAAGGCTGATTACGTGATCATGGAGACCACCTACGGGAATCGGAACCATCCGGAGAACGCAACCAGCATCAGGCAGCTTCTGGATATCGTGCTGAAGACGACCAGAAGAGGCGGCACTGTTGTAATTCCTTCCTTTGCTGTAGGCAGGACGCAGGAGCTGATCTTTGAGTTTAATAAGTTCTACGAGGAGCACAGCGAATACAAGGAAGAACTGGATAAGCTGATGGTCTATGTGGACAGCCCTATGGCTACCACAGCGACAGAGGTGTTCAGGAAAAACGCTCAGGTCTTTGACGATGAGACAAGAGAATACATTCTGAAGGGCGATAATCCGCTGGATTTCAAGAATCTGAAGTTTACAAGATCCACCGCGGAGTCTCAGGCTCTGAACATGGACAAGATGCCGAAGGTCATCATTTCGGCCAGCGGCATGTGCGAAGCGGGCCGTATCCGTCATCACCTGAAACACAATCTTTGGGATGCCCGTTCCAGCGTTATCTTTGTCGGTTATCAGGCGGAAGGCACACTGGGCAAGCTGCTGGTAGAAGGCGCCAAGGACATCACCCTCTTTGGCGAGGCTGTTCATGTCAATGCGGAGATCTACAATCTGGAAGGATTTTCAGGACATGCCGATCAAAACGGACTGTTCTCATGGCTTGCCGGTTTCCGTCAGAAGCCGAAACAGATCTTCCTGGTTCACGGCGAAGAGGATTCAAAGAAAGACTTCGGCAGACTGATCAAAGAGAAGCTGGGATATGATCCGGTAGTGGTCCTGGGCAATTCCGAGTTTGAGCTGGATATGAACACAGCGCAGCTGCTCAATTACGAGGAGGCCGAGAAAGAAGGCGTCACCTACGAAGAAGTGCAGGATGTGCGCAGACAGATATCTTCCATCCATCGGAATATCGAAAACATTCTCTACAATACGGACCTTGCCATGGGCGAGAACGTGTCAGAAGAAAAGCTGGTCCGCATTAACAACATCGTTCAGGAACTGGCAAAAGCTACTTTGGTTCTGGGATCCACAGTAACAGAAGAAGACCGTTAACGGAGAAGCAGATGATGAAGAAAGACGTAATCGTAATAGGAATTGCAGGCGGTACCGGCTCCGGCAAGAGTACCATGATAAATAATATAAAAAAACAGTTCAGCGACGAGATCACGATACTGAGCCACGATTTTTACTATAAGGCCCATGATGATATGACTTATGAAGAAAGATGCCAGCTGAATTACGATCATCCGGACGCTTTCGATACGGATCTGATGATCCGGCATGTGAAGGATCTGAAGGCGTGGAAAACGATCCAGCGGCCTGTCTACGACTTTACCATTCACAACAGAGTGGCAGAGACCGTCACCGTTCGTTCGGCAAAGGTAGTCGTGGTGGAAGGCATTCTGATCTTTGAGAACAAGGAGCTTCTGGATCTGTTCGACATCAAGGTCTTCGTAGATACCGACGCCGATGTGCGTATTATACGCCGTATCCTGCGGGACGTGCAGGAGCGGGGAAGAACGTTGGAGTCAGTAGTGACGCAGTATCTGACTACAGTCAAGCTGATGCATGAGCAGTTTGTGGAACCCAGCAAGAAAAACGCGGATATTATTGTGCCGGAGGGCGGCTTTAACGTAGTAGCCCTGGATATGCTCAATCAGAGGATACACGCGCTGCTTCACGAAGACGACGGATTTGGAGGATATTGATATGCAGGACCTGAAACTGGCCCTCCTGGGTTTTGGCAACGCAGGGCAGGCCTTTGCCAGAATGCTGGCAGAAAAACAGGATGAGATCAGAAAAACTTACGGCCGCGGCGTTATCGTCACGGCTATTGCCACCCGGTCAAAGGGAACCATCGTGGATCCGTCAGGCATCGATCTTCTGCAGGCCTGCGAGGCAGCAAAGGGTCTCCGCCGATTCTCTGACGACACGCCGGGGCTGTGCGGCATGAACGCCTTTGACGTGCTGGAGCATGCTGACTACGATGCGGTCTGTGAACTGACGCCGCTGAACATCCTTACCGGACAGCCGGCTATCGATCACATCAAAGCAGCTTTTGCCCGGGGCAAGCACGTGGTCAGCGCAAACAAAGGTCCGATCGCCTGGGCCTTTGACGAGCTGTCAGCCATGGCGAAGGAGAAGGGGTGTATGTTCTTCTATGAGACCACGGTCATGGACGGCACGCCGGTCTTCAATCTGGCCGAACATACGCTGAAGATGTGCAGGATCACAGAGATTTCCGGCATTCTCAACAGTACCACCAACTATATTCTGGAGGAACTTGCGGCAGGCAGAGAATACAGCGATATCATTGCAGCGGGCAGGGAACTGGGATTTATTGAAGCTGACCCGTCCATGGACATCGACGGCTATGACGCGGCGGCAAAGGTGACGGCGCTGCTCAACGTTTTGATGGAGGCTCATCTGACGCCGGATCAGGTAGACCGGACCGGTATCGGAGATATTACGGCTTCTGATATCAAAGAAGCCGCAGCCAGAGGCAAGGTGATCAAACTGCTCTGCAGCGGGCGGCTGCGGGAGGACGGCAGCATATACGCCAGCGTCAGACCGGTAGAGGTGGACCGCGGCGACATGCTGGCATCTATAGACAGCACCACTTCGGTGGTATCCATCACCACGGATCTGATGGGAAAGCTGTCCGTCATCGAACACGCGCCGGAGATCGAGCAGACAGCTTACGGGATCTTTGGCGATGTGCTGCGGGTATTGGAAGGAGAAATTCAGGAAAGTAGCAGAGGTATTTAATCAAGTATGAAAGGAAAAATTACAGAACAGAAATGGTTTATCTACGCGCTGGTTCCGATCTGCGCTCTCATGTGGGGTATGTCTTATCTGGGAACGTCGGTAACGCTGGATTATCTGGGCGTTATGGAGCTTCTGGCGCTGCGGTGGACTGTTTCTGCGATTCTGTTTTTAATTCTGATAGCGCTTCGGATCGTAAAGGTCAGCTATAAAGGGAAGAATGTAAAGCTGGTTCTTCTGGTAGGCATTCTTCAGCCGTGTATCTACGCGATTTTTGAAACTCTGGGGATCAAATATACGACGACTTCAGAATCATCGATTTTTATTGCCACTATTCCGCTGATGGTGCTGGTCATCGGCGCGCTGTTCCTGCATAAGAAGAACGGCAGACGGACGATTCTGGCCATTTGCATGGCTTTTGCCGGCGTCATTGTCTGCGTGGCGTTTTCACCGGATTTTTCTCTGGGCGGTAAGGGTATCGGATATCTGTTTCTGCTGGGCGCCGTGATCAGCGGCGCTGTCTATACGCATACCAGCAGCAAAGCGTCAGCCGAATTTGACGCCATCGAGATCACGTTTACCATATCGGTCATGGGCGCCGTATTTTTTAACGCGGTCAGTTTTGCCATGGGCAACGGCCTGCGGGGCTACGCGCTCTGCTTTACAGATATGAAGGTGCTGGCAGGGGTGCTGTTTCTGGGCATCTGCTGCTCCTGTCTGAGCTATCTGATCTTCAATTATGTTCTCGGCAAGCTGCCGACAGCGATAGGAACCAATCTGGTGACCAATTCAGTGACTGCGGTGGGCGTTATCTCAGGCTGCGTCTTCGCGGGAGACCCTTTTGGCTGGTATACGGTTCTGGGCGTGGCGCTGACTATCTGCGGCGTCTGCATTTCCTCTGTCGGGAACGGAGAACAGTAAGAAATAAATCATGCGCAAATAGACTTACTTTCCCTGAACTTCCACAATTTCCATAATTTATAAGTTTTCTTTATTGACAAATGCTGTAATACATGGTAAAAAGAAGGTGGAGGTTTCGGGAAGGGGGCGGATATGTCAAGAGAATGGCAGCAAAAACGCTACAAGCAATTTATTCTACCCGATACGGTATACTATCAGTGCGTGTGGGCGGTGAGAGATTTGCGCAGAATGGAACAGAGGATCGAGGAACTGGAACAGAAAGAGCCTGCTGATCATTACGGCGCGCTTTGCATTAGCGATCAGCGCATGATCTACGGCGGTGATGAGCCGGAAGGTGCGGATCAGGGAGATGAACTGCGCGCGCTGAAACGACGCGTCGATATCATCCGCGAGGCTTTGAATGATGTGCCTGCGGAATACCAGGAGAATATTTTAGACAGCATTATTTTCAGAATACCCGGCGGCGCGCGTAACGGAAAGATGTGGAAATACTGGAAACAGCGGTTTTTATATATCGTCGCAAAAAAACTTGCCTTAATTTGAAATTGGCACTTGCGCGGGAATCGGAAGTGTGTTAAACTGATATTGGTAAAAATGGAATTAAATGAGAAGAGATCGCGAAGCGGTCTCTTTTGTCGTTTCCAGAGTGAAACGGAAGGGAGGAAGATCGGAAAAGTGGAAAGAGGAAAAAGAGTGATCGGCGTACTGCTGATCATGGTCAGTATCGGCGCGCTGGTCGCGTGGGAAAAGTGGGGGAAGAACCGGTTCCTCTACGATGAGATCCTGGTCCTGAATCAGAATGTGGAGAAAGGAACTGTGATCACAGCGGACATGTTGGAGAAAAAGCATATGGATGTCAGTGAAAGAGACTGCATCGGAGCGGAAGAGCTGCAGGCGGTAATGAACCGTGAGGCAGCTTTTTTCGTACACAAAAATACGCCGCTGTTTCACGAGTATTTCCAGCAGGAAGGCCTGACGGCGGATGAAAGCCTCGGCAGATATATTTTGACGGTTCCGTCCGGCTGGCTGGCAGTTCTGCCGCGCGGTCTGTCAAAGGGGGACCGGGTGTATTTCTACTGCAGCGGCAAGCTGGTCACTTCGGCGCTGACATCGGGCGTGGATCTGGAAAACGGGTCTGTGGATGTGGTGGTCAGCGACAGTCAGGCAGAGGAGCTGTCCGTGCTGGCCGGGGAGGGAGAGAAGCTGGTCATCATATACAATTAAAGGAAAAAGAGGTGAAGAGTATGGAAAACGTTATCGGTTTCTTTGGCGGCGACAGTCAGGTAGGGACCACCATGATCGCCCAGTCCGTGGCGGAATGTCTGTCACGGAAGAATAAACGGGTACTGCTGGTCTGCGGCAGCGGGAAACTGGGAGACGGATTTATGAGTCTCAGCGGAAAGCATTCGCTGGACGATTTAAAGGCTTCTGTGATCAGCGGCAGGATCGGAGAGGAAGACCTGATGCAGAATGTGGAGGAGTTCAGGGGACTCTGGGTCCTTCCGGCGGTGAAAAATCCGCTGACTGCCAAGTATTTCCCGGAAAATACATATCAGATCCTGCTGGCGGCCGTAAATGAACAGTTTGATTATGTGCTCATCGACGGCGGCGATGATGTGAATCTGGGGCTGACCGTTTCAGCTATGAATTCCTGCCGGGAGAGGTTCTTTGTGATTACGCAGCAGAACAAAGCGCTGCAGAGATACGCTCAGCTGAGGAAAGACGTGCTGGTCCCTCTGGGACTGTCAGGAGAACTGATCATCAATAAATTTCAGAGAGATCCCTCACTGTTTCGGATGCAGGAGATACTGGGGCTGTGCGAGGCGGAGAGCGCTTTTCGGGTACCCTATGTGGAATACGGCTGGCAGGCGGAAATGGAAGGAAGAACGCTCTGCCGGTTCCACAGATTTCAAAAGGCGGTCGAAGTGATCGCGGCCCGGTTTGAGCCGGATCCGGAAGGGAGGCGTCCATGGGAGTGGAGAAAGAATTTTGTTTAGAAGAGTATATGAGCAGGATGCTGAAGCAGGAGGATGGGGCAGGCCGCGAGATGGACCGGTTTCGGCATGTGTGCCGCATCGTAGAGCAGGAATTCGACAAGGAGTGGAATGAGACTGACGACGCGGCGAAGAACCGTAAGCTGGAAAAGGAAAAACGGGCTATTATGGGAGCGGAAGAAGAGACTTCCTTTTACAAGGAGAAGATCAAAGAGATCCTGCTGGATAAGAAACTGTCGGAGGCGTGGTATCCGCCGTGGTATCCCAGTCTGTCTGAGGGCGTGTTCGCTGAGCTTTACGGTCTTGCCGGTCTGGCGCCGTGGGCCTACGACATGGAGGAAAAATACAGGGAGTCTTCCTCTGCCAAGCTGATCGGGGACCGCCTCTACTGCCTGATCGACGGCAGGTCCCAGCTGCAGCCCCAGAGGATCGACAGGCGCAGAAGAGAACAGCTGAAGCGGACGCTGCTGCTGGCGACGCCTTATGAAAGGCTGGAATACGGCTTTCATGAAGTTTATCTTCATAACGGCATCCGGATCACGATCTACTCCGGTGACCGGACCAAGGAGGATCAGGATATCATGGTGTTTCGTAAATATGTACTGCGTCAGCTGACCTTTGAGCAGCTGGCAGAAAAGGGCACGATTCCCGCTGAGGCGATTCCGCTGTTTCGGAAGATGATCGACATTGGATTTAATGTCCTGTTTACGGGACAGGTCAGATCCGGCAAGACCACCTTTCTGCAGGTGTGGCAGAGCTATGAGGATCCGTCACTGGAGGGGCTGGCTATTGCTACCGACCCGGAAACGCCGTGGCATCAGATCATGCCTCAGGCCCCTGTCATGCAGCTGGTGGCCGACGGGGAAAAGCTGGCTTCCGTGACAAAGTCGCTGCTGCGGGGAGATAACGACTATATCCTGCTGGAGGAAATGAGGGATGCCGCGGCATTTCGTCTGGCGCTGGATATTACATCGACGGGAACTACGCGGAGCAAGGCGACGATCCATGACAGCGACGGCGTCAATGTGCCTTACAAGATGGCGTCAAAGATCAGGGAAGCGTATGGAGGGGACAATAGATCCATCATCGCGCAGGTATACAGAAATTTTGATTATGCCATTGAACTGGCACAGCTGCCGGAGGATAAGGGCCGTAAGGTCATGAAGGGCATCGTGGAGTATTCCTATGACAGCAGCTGTGACAGGGTCGCGGCCGTGCGGCTCTGCTCGTATGATTTTCTCACAGGAAAGTGGCTTTGGAACGAAGACGGAGGTCTTTCCAAGCTGGAAAAATATCCGGAGAAGAAGGGAGCGGTTTTGGAAATGAGGGCAATGCTTGCGGAGCTTAGCGGTGTCAGCCGTCTTGAGGAGAACAGAATCGTGTATCCGGCCTACTATGACGGAGGAGAAGAAGGGAGGTGAAGCCGGTTTTGACGATCTTTATCTATGTATCATACATCTGCGGCCTTCTGTTATGGCAGCACGGCCTGCTGACAGCTCTGGGCAGTACGGTCAGAAACCGGCTGCTCATACGCCGCAGTCTGAAGCGGCTGACAGACAGTGAGGAACTGAAAGTCAGAACCCCGATGGGGCGGCGTCTGAAACTGCTCATTGAAGGGGCAGAGGCCGGTCATGTTTTCGCGTCTGTGGAGCAGCTTCAGGCAGCAAGTCTGATCTGCGGGCTGGGCGCGGCCTTTGTGGTAGCGCTGCTGGAGGAGCCGTCCATGGCGCTGCTGTGCGGTTTCTTTGCCGGTGCGATGCCTTACTGCATCCTCATGGCCAGACTGCATACCAGAAGAGTCAGCCGGTCCCGGGAAGGAGATATTCTGGTACAGGAGATCCTGAATAACTACAAGATCTATGACTACAACATGAAGGAGGCTATTGAGATCACAGCAGCGACCATGGAAGACGCGCCGGGAGCCAGACGTCTGGTTCTGCAGCTGGCTAAGGGGCTTCAGAGGTCTGTGACCAGACGTGAGGTGGAACAGCTTTTGTCCGTATTCCGCTATTCGCTGGATACAGCCTGGGGCAACGCCCTGGCGGCTAATATTCTTTTTGCCTGCGTTTACGGTATCCGGGTGGATGCGGCTATGGAGGATCTGCTGGCAGGCATCGTCAAAAGCAGACAGGTGATAGAGCACAGTAAACGGGAAAACAACGAGGTAAGGATGATGCTGCGGTATCTGGCGCCGGTCAGCTTTCTGCTGTCTGCAGCGGCAGCCTGCCGCTACTTTGACTTTACGATCGGAAAGTTCATCCGGTATCAGCTGGGAACTGCCATGGGGCTGAAGTGGTTTCTGATCATGGTGATGCTGTATGTGGTAAGCGTTCTGATCAACGCGTTTTTTTCCAGAGAGAAGATGGACATCTGAGGAGGGCTTATGAAGATGAAAATACGGACGACCTTTGGTTTTCGGGCCAGACGGCTTGCCGGCCGCAGCGGACTTCTGCGGACGGAGACGGTGAAGACGACCGGGATCCGGCTGAGCGCCCTGTGGAAGAGGCTGCAGGGAGAACGTCTGGAAAGGGAGATCTGGAACAGCTGCATCGTGCTGAAGAATCTGGCTATCGTGCACAGAGGCCAGCCCATGTCCTGTGACTTTATTCTGGAACAGCTGATGGAGTGCAGCAGGCCGCTGGGCAATGTTTACGCGGATATTCTGTCCGCGTACCGGAGCGGAAAGGGAGAAGAAGCTTTTGATCTGCTTTACATACAGGTACCGGTCAAAGCAGCCAGATATTTTTCCTTTATTCTGTCCCGGATCGACCGGATCGATCCGATCGAGCTGATCGGGCATATGGAGGCGTTTGAGGAGACCTTCGCGGCGGAACGGATGACCAGAGGTATGCGGCGGGCGGAGCAGCGGAGCCTGATCACGACTACGGCCGCCACAGCGGCAGTCTTTGCTGTACTGCTGAACTTTACCGTTGTAGTGGTACTGATGGATGCCATGCGGCTTTTGGGACAGGCATTTTGAATTTTTGTTCTTTTGTACAAGGAGGGAGAGGAAATGAAGAACCTGATTATTATCATTGGAACGATTTTGCTGGGTGTGATCATTGTAAACACTATGGTCCTGGGGGACAGCGACACTTCTCTGCAGGGAGCTGCCCAGAATCTTGTGGAAAACGGCATTGAAAGCATCGATTCCATGACGATCGGAGAGTAAGGATGAAGGATCTGATCGTAATTATCGGAATGATTCTGCTGGGCTGTCTGATCTTCAACTGGATCGCGGGAGATGAAAACAGCCTGAAGTCCGCTGCCGGAAACTGGTTTGAAAGAGCAGCGGAGACCTATCAGGAGCTGTGATATGAAAAATCTGATTACCGGTATCGCGTGTCTGATACTTCTGCTTGCCATACTGACAGAATTTACTTACAGTCAGGTACTGTACAGCAGGGTCATGGAGGCGGACAGAGCCGTCAGCTGCTTTCGGGAGACCGTAAGGACGGAAGGGTATGTTTCTGAGCATAGCAGACAATGGGTGCGGGAGAGACTGGCGGAGATCCTGAGGTGCAGGCCGGAGGAGGTAGAGGTCAGCGGAACAGGCCGGCCGGAAGCGATGGGCGCTCTGATCTCTTACAGCATCAGCGCGCCTTTGGGAGACAGAATGGCCATGGCCAGGTTCTGGAACGCGGATGATAATAATGATATCCGGCCTGTATATGAGGTCCGTCAGTATGTGACCAGCGTCTGTCCTGCTGAGACAGAGCGTGAAGACGCAGAAAACGGGAGTACAGAAAAAGAGCGGGGTGAGACGCGGTGAAGAATCTGATCGTTACCACTTCTATGGTGATCTTCATTCTGATCGTCACGGGATGGCAGCTGGAGCTGCGCGGCATGGTCTTTCAGAAGCAGAGATTTCAGTATGCCGCTGAGGAAGCGGCTGCGGCTGTTGCCGTATTTGTCCGGCAGCAGAACAGAGATGAGGAAGGGAATGCGGCTGCGGATCTGCCGGCGGCGGTTCGGACGGCTGAGGAAAGCCTGCGGCTTCAGATGAGCGGAGCAGGCGGGCCTATGGCAGACGGAGAACGCGTGTCCGTAGAGGTCATCTTTGAGCAGAAGGGGCGGGCGGGAATGGCTGCAGTAGTTATTGTGAGAAAGGGAAAACTGGCGGCATCGGGATGGTACCCGGTGTCATAGTAAATGAAAAAAGGAGACAATATGAAGAATTATGAAGAGTTTAAATCAATCTTGGCCGAAGAGATGCTGCACTATCTGCCTGAACGGTTCCAGAATTACCGGCTGCAGACAGATCATGTGCCCAAGATCAATGGATTTCTGGAATCGCTGAGTATCATGCCTCCAGACGGCAGCGGCGCTGTACCGACACTGTACTTTTCAGAGCTGTACGAATATTATCAGAAGTGTCAGAGCATGGAGGCGGTTCTTTCCAAGGCGGCGGAGGTTTATCTGAGCGGGGTAGACTATCTGGAGTCAGCGCAGCCGCAGACAGATCTGGCGGAAAAACCGCTGCAGATCGTATATAATCTGGTGGGAACCGTGAGAAATCAGGAGCTGGCTCAAATAGCGCCGTACAGGCCGTTCCTGGATATGATGCTGATCTACCGCCTGATGAGAGAGGATCCTTTTGGAGGATTCAACAGCGCGATCATTACTTCGGATATCATGGAAGAGCTGGGGATGACAGAACCGCAGCTATATAAAGAAGCAGCAAAGAATACTCCTTTGCTGCTTCCTCTGCGCATCCAGCGGATGGAGGACGCGTTCTATTGTATGGGCAATCGCTACGGCATGATGGGCGCATCCAGCATACTTTACGAGGGAGCGCTGCGAAAAGCTGCCCATATGGCAGATGATGATCTGTACATTCTGCCGTCGTCGATCCATGAGGTATTTTTAGTAGCTGCGGGAAACTGTGATCTGGAAATTCTGACCCGGACGGTTCGAGACGCTAATCAGGAGATATTAAGACCTAATGAAGTGCTCACTGACAGCGTATATCGTTACAACAGGGCCTTTGATCAGATGACTATAGCCGCAGGCTATGAGATCAACTGATCTATTATTCGTGGCATTTGCCTTCGCCGCAGCTATGGCCTTCGCCATGGCTGTGGCAGGAGTGCCCTTCACCGTGGTGGTCGCAGGTAGGATTTTCACTGTACTGCAGAGTGCCTGCAAGCAGAGCGTCTACAGCAGCGTCTGCATCGCCGGAGATACCCGCAAAGAGACGGATGCCGATCTGTGCCAGCGCCATCTGCGCGCCCCCGCCGATACCGCCGCAGATAAGCATTTCCACACCGGCGTTCTGCAGAAATCCTGCCAGAGCGCCGTGGCCGCTGCCTGCGGCATTGATGACCTGAGAGGACAGGACCCTGCCGTCTTCTACCTCATAGATTTTAAAGTTCTGGCAATGTCCGAAGTGCTGAAAGATCTGTCCGTTTTCGTAAGTGACTGCAATTTTCATTTCTGTATTCTCCTTTTCTATATAAGCAGTTTTTTTATGTTCACGGGAGAAGTCAAAGTTGCCGCCTTCGATGAGCAGCAGTTTCTCGTTGACAAGGGCATCGGCCAGTTTGAAACGCGCCTGTTCGTAAATACCGGTAACTGTGGGACGGGACACCTCCATGCGGGAAGCGCATTCTTCCTGCGTCAGCTTCAGATAGTCGATGAGGCGCAGCGTCTCATATTCTTCTACTGTCATGATGACTTTTCCGCGGCACTGTCCCTGGGTGCAGCCGATAGGTACAAAGCCTTCACTTCCGGGTATTGCGCCTACGATACGGTTTTTACGAGGTCTTGCCATTTAGAAATCTCCTTTTTTGACATATGTTAATTATAGTATACGGCGGTTTTAAACATATGTCAATAATAAAAAGGAAGTTTTTTAAAAAGAAACAAAATCAGATCGATTTTTTTTATTTTTTACAAATCAATGGAGCCGGGAAACTGCTATACTGGTGATAACAAGGAACAGGAAAGGACAGAATACAATGAAAATCAAAACCTTTAAAGTAGAACGATGGATGAACGAATATGAGGATGACGCGGTATACAATCTGGGGGAGACCTGTGTGGACTCGATCACCATCAAAGAGCTTCTTCAGCTGTGTGGCGAGGATGTGGCCGGTTACATGACAAAGCTGGCTGATACGCGCCTGTCTTACAGTCATATCTTCGGATCGCCGGAGTTTTTAAACGGTGTAGCCAGCCTGTATCAGGATCTGAAGCCGGAGCAGGTCATTCCGACTCACGGTGCTATCGGAGCCAACAATCAGGTCATTACCACCCTGATCGGGCCGGATGACAATATGGTCTCTGTTATGCCGACCTATCAGCAGCACTATTCTATTCCGGAATCTATCGGAGCGGATGTCCGCATCCTGCAGCTGAAGCTGGAGGACGACTATCTGCCGGATCTGGACGTGCTGAGAAGCCTGGTGGATGAGAATACGAAGATGATCACCATCAACAATCCGAATAATCCGACCGGTTCCTGGATCCCGGTGGACCAGATGCAGGAGATCATTGAGATCGCCCGCGGCGTAGACGCCTATGTGCTCTGCGATGAGGTATACAGAGGCATCGCCGAGGATGAGAGCTACATGGAGTCCATCGTCGACCTTTATGACAAAGGAATTTCTGTCGGCAGCATGTCCAAGGTGTTCTCCATGGCCGGTCTGCGTATGGGATGGATCGCGACAAAGGATCCCGATGTACTGCATCTGTGCCACGAGCGCCGCGATTATGACACTATCAGCTGCGGCGTTATCGACGACAAGCTGGCGTCACTGGCCCTGGCAAACAAAGAGAAGATCTTTGCCAGAAACCGGGCCATCCTCAATAAAAACCGGGCCATTCTGGACCAATGGGTCGCGGAAACGCCGGAGGTCAGATATCTGAAGCCTGTGGCCGGAACTACGGCGCTGGTATATTACGATAAAGATATGCCGTCTTACGATCTGTGCGTCAGACTGATCAAGGAGAAGGGCGTCCTCTTTACGCCGGGCGAATGCTTTGAGATGGAAGGCGCGGTTCGTATCGGATACGCCTATGACTCCAAAACACTGCGGGAAGGACTTGAAAAATTTACAGAATTTCTGAGAGAACTGTAGAAATCTGTAGTATAATATAGCCAGGTATGGATATTTGCCGCGCCTGGCTTTTTTCATGGTTAAAATGATAATAAGATAAGGAGGATAACATGGCACTGAAAGTAAAGGATGTTTTGCAGCTGCAGAGCCTGCAGGGCATGAAGCTGGTCGCAGGAAAGAAGGGCCTGGACCGGGTGGTCTGCTCAGCCGGCATTGCCGACTATGAATTCGCGATGGATATTGAATATCACAATGATAATCCTTTTGATAAAGACAGCTTTGTGATCTCCAGTCTGCTATTTGCCAAAAACGACGCGGAACGGATCATGGAGGCCGTAAAAATACTCTACGAAATGGGCACATCAGCCTTCGCGTACAAAAATATCATCTACGGAGAGCTGCCGGAGGAAGTCATCAGATTTGCCAATGAGAAAGGTTATCCTGTTTTTACTTTTGGACAGAACGTCTATTTTGAGAACATTATCTATGAGATCATGGATGCGGTGCAGCAGGAGGATATGATGCTTCTTGCGGAACAGAACATTATGAAGATGATCGAGCATCAGCTGCCCAAGGAAGAGGTAAATCAGATCAGTAAGAGCATTTCCCTGTTTTTCAAGGAGTATGCCATGGCCGTTTATGTCAGGCCCCCTCTGAAAGGCGAGAAGCTGGATGTCCGCCGTATTCTCCGCAGCTTTTATCTTAATAAAAGTCTGAAGAACAAGTGCATGCTCTGCCGGTATCGGAAAGGACTGTTTATGATATTGACCAGCGATCTTTCGGAAGACGAGAAGTTTGAAGTGATATTAAAAGAGGTTATGGACAGTTTATCCATAGAAGAAGAGAAGGTATGGGTCTGCCGCAGCAATGTCCACCGTCCCTATGACGAACTGGACCGCTGTCTGCGGGAAGGATGGCATACCTACGCGGCCAGCGTTATCGACGGAAAACTGTACGCGGGGTATGATCAGATCGGAGTGTTCCGTTATCTGGTGCCTCTGGCAGCAAGCCAGGCTATGGGACAGTTTGCGGAAGAACTGCTGGCTCCGCTGCTGGATAAGGAGGAGTTTATGCACACCTGTCTGAATTTTGTCCATAACAAAGGGGATCTGGCTGCCACAGCTCAGGACTGCGCCTGCCATCCCAACACTATACGGTACAGGCTTTCCAAGGTCAGAGAGCTGACGGGACTTACAGAAAAGACAGAAGCTGAATTCTATGCAGAACTGTCAGCCGCTCTGCGGATCCATCTGCTGCGGGAGCAGGCCGGGCTGTAAGGAAGGATATTTTTAGGGAGGTATTCATGGATCAAATCATTCAATTTGATGAAGAATATAGAGCATGGATTGAAGATATAGGGAAACGCTATAAACAAAGCCAGATCAAATCGGCAGTGTCTGTTAATCAGGAAATGATTCAGTTTTATTGGTCGATTGGAAAAGATATTGTAGATAAATCTGCTGAAAGCCGCTGGGGAAGCGGCTTTTTTGATAATCTGAGCAGAGATATGCGAAGAATATTGCCGGGGGTCAGCGGCTTGTCAAGCTCTAATCTAAGATATATGAAAAAATTTTATGAGCAATACAGCAGTCCGATAATTTCTAATACTGTAGAAGATATGGATAGTAATACGAAACTTTTAAATCTTCCACAACTTGTGGGAGATTTATCTGAGAAAGAATTGTTTTCGATTCCATGGGGTCATCACAGGGTAATCATCGACAAGTGCAAATCAGATAAAAGAAAGTCGATCTTCTTTGTCAGAAAAACGATTTTAAATAATTGGTCAAGGTCAGTGCCTTCCAACTTCCTCGACACAGATTTATACGAGCGTCAAGGCGGAGCTATATCGAATTTTGAATATACATTGCCTGAGCCGCAAAGCTGCCTTGCGCAGCAGCTTACCAGGGATCCATATCATTTCGATTTTGTGGCAGTAAAAGAAAACTATAATGAGAAGGAACTGAAAGATGCGCTGATGGATAATATTACGAACTTTCTCATGGAATTGGGAAGAGGATTTGCCTTTGTTGGAAGAGAGTATAAGGTGCCGATTGATGGAACAGAGGAAAAGATCGACTTGATGTTTTATCATTTACACCTGCATTGTTACATTGTCGTTGAAGTTAAAATTTCTCCCTTTTCATCGAGGGATATAGGACAGGTTGGTACATACGTAAATATTGTAGATGATTTGGTGAAAACGGAAGCTGATGCTAAAACTATCGGCTTAATCATATGTAAAAGTAAAAATAATGTTCTCGCTAAATATGCGGTAAACAGTTCTAAAGAGCCGATCGGCATATCGGAGTATCAGCTGTCTCATTTATTGCCTGCGGAATACAGAGATTCTTTGCCGTCTATAGAGGAAATTGAAAGCGAACTTAAAGTATGAAGCCGGCAGGGCATATATACTTGTGAGTCCTGTAGTGCCGCAGTTTGTGCAGAGACGTTCTCGTTTCGCTTTGCATGCCAAAAGCTTTTTGTTGCGGCAGGAAGCATTTTGCGGTATAGTAGAGGAAGAAAGGACTGAGAATAGATAATATGAAGAAACTGATTTGTAAAGACGATTTCTGGGAAATGTTTCCGGATTGCAGGATCGGCATCGTGGTATGCAGAGGCATGAATAACGTATATCAGAATAATGAGGATGAGTATGAACAGATAATCCGCGAAGGTGAGCAGAAAGGGCTGACTTTTCTGACCGAGCCTAATTTTACGGACAACCGGGTCATCAAAGTCTGGCGTGAGGCATACATGAAGTTTAAGACCAAGAAAGGTGCCAGATGTTCGATCGAAGCGCTGATGAAGCGGATATCCAAGGAAAATCATCTGGGGACCATCAATCCGATCGTGGACATCTATAACAGCGTGTCTCTGTCTTACGCTATGCCATGCGGCGGCGAAGACATTGACTGTATGGAGGGAGATCTGCTGCTGACCAAAGCGGACGGCAGCGAACCGTTCTGTGTTATCGGAAGTGATGAGAACGAGCCGCCGTTTCCGGGAGAACTGGTCTACAAAGATAACGGAGGAGCCGTCTGCAGATGCTGGACGTGGAGGGAGTCAAAGCGCACCATGCTGACAGAGGATACGAAGAACGCCATGCTCTGCTGCGAGCTGGTGGATCCTGACCGTTACGAAGAACTGCTGCAGGTTCTGGAAGATCTGAAGCGGGAAGTTGAAAGCCGTCTGGGCGCCCAGTGTGAGATCAAAATTCTGGACCGTGAGCATCCAGAGGCGGAATTGATGTAAGTCTGCAGAAAAAAGAAAAATGGTTGAAAAAAAGAACTGCGCGCCGGATGGTTTGGACCATCGACCAGCGACGCAGTTCTTCTGTTATTTTAACTGTTTTTACCACAATCCCTGCAGGTGCTGCAGAAGCAGACTGACGCCGGTGATGCCGGCCCAGCAGCAGAGACCCATGATCAGTGGTTTCCCGCCCGTTTTGATCAGCTTGACGATGTCTGTATTCAGGCCGATGGCGGCCATAGCCAGCACGATGAAGAACTTGGAAAGCTCTTTGACCGGGGAGAAGACATCTGCCGAAACACCCATGGACACAGCTACGGTAGTGATGATCGACGCAGCGATAAAATACAGAATGAAGAACGGAAAGATGGCTTTCATGCTGACCTTTTTGCCTTCTTCTGCATTGTTCTGCTTCTTTGTGCGCCAGAACGCCAGTACCAGCGTAATAGGGATGATGGCCAGTGTTCTGGTAAGCTTGACCGTAACGGCTTTGTCAAGGGTCGCGCTGCCCAGATCAAACATGCTGTCCCAGGTGGATGCACAGGCTGTAACAGAGGATGTATCATTGACTGCCGTACCTGCGAAGATGCCAAAAGCTTCTCCGGAGGTCGTATCAAAACCGATAGCGTTGCCAAAGGCAGGGAAAATGATAGCGGCAACTACGTTGAAGAAGAAAATAATGGAGATGGCCTGCGCTACTTCTTCATCATCCGCGTCAATGACCGGAGCTGTGGCCGCGATCGCAGAACCGCCGCAGATAGAAGAGCCGACGCCTACCAACGTAGAGATGTTGGCAGGAATGTTCATGACCTTGTGGAGTACAAACGCGATGACCAGCGAAGTGGTGATGGTGCAGACGATGATAGGAAGAGACTGTTTGCCGGTCTCTACGATGACGTTCAGATTGAGTCCAAATCCCAGAAGAATGACCGCCCACTGCAGGATCTTCTTTGACGTGAACTTAATGCCGGGTTCAAAATTTCCCTTTTCTTTGAAAAAGACGGTTACGATCATACCGGCCAGGATAGCGATGACCGCACCGCCGATGATCGGAAATGCTTTGCCGAGAAACCAGGATGGGACGGCAATGCATAAACAGAGCAGAATCCCTTTCCCGTTCTTATTAATAAATTCCATAAATAGGATACCTCCTGAAATATTTCATGACCAACACATTATACAGCAAAAAAGACTGCTTCGCAAGAGCAGCCTTTTACATATTTTTTGAATTTTAACGCTTCAGAAGATCACGGATCTCTGTGAGCAGGGCAATATCTGCGGGGATCTCTGGTTCCGGCTCCGGTTCCGGTTCTTCAGCCGCTTTTTTCTTCATAAAAGTATTGAATATTTTCATGAGAGAGAAGATGACGAAAGCGGTCAGCAGGAAGGTGATGACGGCCTGGATAAAGTTTCCGATCATGATATGGGAGTCACCCACGGTGACAGCGATATCGGTGAAGTTCAGTCCTCCGATAATGATGCCCAGCAAAGGTGAGATGATGTCGCCGACCAGAGAGTTGACGATGGCGGTGAATGCGCCGCCGATGATGATACCGATGGCCATGCTCATGACATCGCCCCGCGCGATGAACTCTTTGAATTCAGATAAAAACTTTTTCATTGGAACATTTCCTCCTTAAGTATAAACTACTACCTATATATTAGCTTCTGCTACGACAAATTACAACAGGAAATTTTGATGATTTGCATGTGTTTTCATTGAAATCCTCCGGCGTCTAAGTTATACTTATCATAAAGTTTAAATAAACGGAGGTAGGAACATGTTAGAAGCAGGTATCAAGGGAAGACAGGAAGTGGTCGTAACAAAAGATAACACAGCCAAGGCGCTTGGCAGCGGACTGCTGGACGTATTTGCGACCCCGGCCATGATCGCTTTGATGGAATGTACCGCGTGGAAGAGCGTGGCGGACCAGCTGGGTGAAGACGAGGGCACCGTGGGGACCCATCTGGATGTAGCTCATTTGTCGGCAACGCCGTTGGGCATGAAGGTCTATTGTGAGAGCGAACTCATCGAAGTTGACGGACGCAAGCTGGTATTTAAGGTAGCGGCTTACGATGAAGCCGGCCTCATCGGTGAAGGCACCCATGAGCGTTTCATCGTGAAAAATGAAAAGTTTCAGGCAAAGGCAGAGGCAAAGGGCACGAAGTAGCGCACGGATAGCTGAAGACTCAAAATAAGCCTCAAAAAACAAATTTGCCCGGCGGATGATTTTCCGGCTTTTAATCTTTTCGTGATTATGGTACAATGATAGCACCTAATGAACGCAATTAAAGGAGAAAAACATATGGAAAAGATTTATCAGGGTAAAACAAAAGATGTTTTTGCGCTGGACAACGGCAATGTGCTGCTGAAGTTCAAAGATGACTGCACCGGAAAAGACGGCGTGTTCGATCCGGGTGAAAATTCCGTGGGACTTACCATCGAAGGCATCGGCAGAGCTAACCTGCGTACATCTATCCGCTACTTTGAGCTGATCAACGCGGCCGGTATCAAGACTCATTATGTCAGCGCTGATGTAGATAACGCCACCATGGAAGTTCTGCGCGCGACACCGTTTGGACAGGGACTGGAAGTCATCTGCAGACTCCGCGCGACCGGCAGCTTTATCCGCAGATACGGCAGCTATATCGAAGACGGAGCTGTATTTGAAAACGGTTATGTGGAGACGACCTTCAAGGATGACGCGAAGGGCGACCCGCTGGTGACCAGCGAGGGTCTGGAGGTTCTGGGCGTTATGAGCCGTGACATGTTCGAGCAGATGAAAGAACAGACGCTGAAGATCACGAAGATCGTGGCAGATGATCTGGCATCCATGGGTCTGGAGCTGTGGGATATCAAATTCGAGTTCGGCTATCATGACGGGCAGGTCATCCTTATCGACGAGATCGCCAGCGGCAACATGAGAGTGTATAAGGACGGCAAGATCGTAGATCCTGTTGATCTGACTGACATCATCCTGAGCCATACGAAATAAGCGGAGGCTTTCCATTATACGATATACAGACATCACAAAGGCTTCTTTCTGTCAAAAGACGGAGAGGGGCCTTTTTAACGGGAAAATAAATAAAAAACGGGGCCAGTTTTTCCCTATCAATTGGCCTCGTTTATGGGTAAACTCCACCTATATGGGTGGCAAATACTTAGGAGGCAAAAGCAGGGCTGACCTTGCTTTTTACCTGTAACAATAGTATAATGGAAAAAAGCATGAATGTAAAACGAGGATTTCTTTAAAAGATTTAAAGAAATCCTTATACCCCTTCTGATCCCGCTGCGGAAGCGGGAAAGGGAGGTAAAAATGAAGCAGAACAACTTGCGGAGGAGCAGATGAATAATCCCAAATACACAGCATTTTTGAGCATCGCAGAGACGGGAAGCGTGAAGAAAGCGGCGGAGATTCTTGGGTATACGCAGCCAGGTATCAGTTATCTGATCAGTTCTATGGAAGAAGAATGGGATATGCAGTTATTTGTGCGTAATTACGGAGGAACGGTCCTCACACCGGAAGGAGAGCTGCTGCTGCCGTATATCCGCAGCGTCTGTACCTGCGAGAGTTTACTGACGAATAAAGTGCATGAGATAAAAAACCTGGATGCAGGCATTCTGCGGATCGGCACATTCAGCAGCGTGCATATCAACTGGCTGCCTGAAATGGTGAAGGAATACAGACAGAAGCATCCCGGAATAGAGGTAGAAATGAAATGCTGTGATGATTACGACCGCCTGGAAGATATGATCTGCGCAGGGGAAGCGGACTGCGGATTTGTGATTCTACCGACCAGCAAGAAGCTGAAGGTGACCGAGTTGTACAGCGATCCGGTGGTGGCCGTGCTCGGGACAGGACATCCGCTGGCAGGTGAGCCGTGTTTCCCGGTCAGCGCTCTGGATCAGTATCCGTATATTCAGTCTCTGGTCAGCTCTGAATCGGAGGCTGACGCTATTTTTTCCATGTATGATAAGAAGCCGGATGTGGCTCACTGGGTAGATAATGATTTTACTATGCTGTCTATGATCAGCAGCGGATATGGTTTTGCCATCTTTCCAGAACTTTTGCTGGAACATCTGGACTTTCACGTTCTGGCAAAACCTCTCGCGCCGGCGGCATCCAGAAAGATCGCTTTCGCGGTGAGAGCGGCAGGGCCGGTCTCTCAGACTGTCAGATCCTTTCAGGATACGGCTTTTGACTGGGTGCGAAAATGGTCAAAGAGCCGGTGAGGCGCGTCCGGCCGTCTTTGAACAGACGGAAGCAGACCGCAAAAAAGGAGCCGATATGCAAGAAATACGCGAAGTCCGCGGGATTTCAGCATGTCGGCTCCTTTTCAAATTCTTTTCAGTTTTATACGTTGAACAGGAAGGTAATGATATCGCCGTCCTGAACTACATACTCTTTGCCTTCGGACCGTACCAGTCCCTTTTCTCTGGCAGCGCTCATGCTTCCGCCGCATTCAATGAATTTATCATAGGCGACGGTTTCCGCGCGGATAAAGCCTCTTTCAAAATCGGTGTGGATGCGGCCGGCAGCCTGCGGAGCTTTGGTGCCTCTGCGGATGGTCCACGCGCGGCACTCGTCTTCACCGGCAGTCAGGAAGGAGATCAGATTCAGCAGACTGTAGGAAGCTTTGATCAGTTTGTCCAGACCGGATTCACTGATGCCCAGTTCTTCCAGGAACATGGCCTTTTCGTCTTCGTCCAGTTCGGAGATCTCCTGTTCGATTTCCGCACAGATGACTACGACCTCGGCGTCTTCCGTGGCGGCAAACTGACGGACTGCTTTGACGTACTCGTTATCCGCGCCGTCAGCGGCATCGTCTTCGGAGACGTTGGCAACATAGATGATCGGCTTATAGGAAAGCAGGTCCAGACTTTTGACAAATTCCGCCTCTTCCTCATCCAGTTCCATAGCTCTCGCAGATTTGCCTTCGGCCAGAAAATCGTTGACACGGTTCAGGATATCCAGCTCTTTCTGAAGCGTCTTGTCGCCTTTCAGATTCTTCGTAGTCTTGGTGATGCGGCGTTCCAGCACTTCCATATCGGAGAGGATCAGCTCTGTGTTGATGGTCTCTATGTCAGACAGCGGATCGATCCTGCCGTCGACGTGGACGATATTGTCATTTTCAAAGCATCTGACCACATGTACGATAGCAGCCACCTCGCGGATATGTCCCAGAAACTTGTTGCCCAGGCCTTCGCCCTTTGACGCGCCTTTGACCAGACCTGCGATATCGCAGAATTCGATGGTGGTATAGACTGTCTTCTTGGAATTATATATTTCGTGGAGATTCCGGATCCGTTCATCCGGCACAGTGACCACCCCTACGTTAGGCTCAATGGTGCAGAAGGGATAGTTGGCCGCCTCCGCGCCTGCTTTAGTGATCGCGTTGAATAATGTACTTTTGCCTACGTTTGGCAGGCCGACGATTCCTAATTTCATATTGTTAACTCCTCTTTTCTTTTTCTTTCTTCATCAAAATCACGTATGCCGCCAGACAGACCAGGAACACGCAGAGACTCAGTACCTGAGCCTGTTTAAACGGTCCGATCATCAGACTGTCCGTCCGCAGCTGCTCTACCAGTCCTCTTTCCAGCGAGTAAAGCATGCCGTAGAGACATGCGATCTGTCCCGGAAAGCTGCGGCGCTGATCCAGCCACATCAAAAAGATGAACAGTGCCAGGCACCACAGGGATTCATACAGGAAGGTGGGATGCACATACTGTCCGTCCGCATAGATGGCCCATGGCAGATCCGTCGGTCCTCCGTGAGCCTCCGAATTGAAAAAGTTGCCCCATCTGCCGATGGACTGGGCCAGCGCTACGGCAGGAAATACCAGATCAGCCAGCTCCAGAAATTTGATCTTTCTGTATCTGCAGATGCAGACGCCCGCGATGATGCCTGCGATAATGCCGCCGTGGATTGCAAGGCCGCCGCCGCGTATATCAAGGATCTTGCCGATGTCTCCCGCGTAATTGTCCCAGCTGAAGATCACGTAATAGGCCCGCGCTCCGATGATGGCCGCAGGGATAAGGAATATGGCGAAATCCAGAATATAATCGCTCTGGATGCCGTGTTTCGGCGCTCGCTTATAGCATAAAAGAATGGCGATGCAAAACCCCAGACCAATGAGGATCCCATACCATCTGATATCCAATCCGAACAAAGTGAACGCTACCGGATTCGGTGCTCTCATAAAATCTCCCCTTTGTAAGTTAATAGGCCTTTCCATTATACTGCGGCGATTCCGCTGAAAATAGAATCGCGAGCCGCAATTCAATGGAAGGAACCTTACGGCAACGCCGCAGAAAAATCCTGATCGACCCTTCCATTATACTGGAATTTCTGTTAAAATACAATCCATGAAATACGAAAATATGTGTAAAGGAAATTTTATCGCCAGGCCTAACCGCTTTATCGCTGAGATGGAAATCGGCGGGCAGACTGTCCGGGCTCATGTGAAGAATACGGGCCGCTGCCGGGAACTTCTGCTGCCGGGAGCTGAGGTCTGGCTGGAGGATTTTGACGGACGCATGGGAAGCCGCAAGCTGCGGTACTCTTTGATCGGGGTGCGGAAAGGAGACCTTTTGATCAATATGGATTCTCAGGCGCCCAACAGGATTTGCGAAGAGGCCCTTTTGTCCGGTGACCTTAAGCTGCCGGGCATGGGGACGCTGCAGACCGTGAAACGGGAGAAATCCTTCGGCGGATCCCGCTTTGATTTTTATGTGGAGGATGCGGACGGCCGGGAGGGCTGGCTGGAGGTCAAAGGAGTGACGCTGGAGGAGGACGGCGTGGCCAGATTTCCCGACGCGCCTACAGAGCGGGGCGTTAAGCATGTGCGGGAGCTGGCGGCAGCCGTATCTCAGGGCTATCATGCCTATGTGCTGTTTGTCATACAGATGAAAGGCGTGCATCGCTTTGAACCCAACGACCGGACCCATCAGGCTTTTGGCGACGCTCTGCGGGAAGCAGCGCAAAGCGGCGTCTGTATCATGGCGCGGGACTGCCGGGTGCTGCCCGACGAGCTGTGGCTGGATCTGGAGATACCTGTGTATCTGTGATCAGAGAATGGAACTTTTACACGGAGAAGGACTTTCCGGCGGTAAGAATCCTGCATCTGTCACCCATTTTGAGCTTCATTTCTACGATGGCCTGCATGCCGGTACAGTGAAGAGGAACGACATAGTCCAGATCCATGGCGGCAAGCCGGTCGATGATCTGGCCGCGCCGGTCGGCGGAAAGAGTGTAGAGGTGCATGCCCGCGGTCAGTCCTGCGATTTTTTTGTCAGGGAACAGAGTTTTTACGTGGGCCAGGGTAGGGATGACGCCTTTGTGGCTGCAGCCGGAGAACACGTGAAGTCTGCCGTCTTCTTCGATGATCAGGCACTGCTCGTGGTTCATCGGGTCTGGCCGGGTAAAAGGGGCGGCGGGAAGTTCGCGGAAAAAGTTTTCTGCAGGCGGGTACTCTTTCATGGAAGGAATATTACCGGCGATCCAGACATGATCTGCGATCTGCCGCAGATCTTTTGTGAGACGGATCCGAGGCTTGAGGCTCCTGCGCAGGTCCTCATCCCAGAGAATACCGCAGTTGTAATCGTCCATGACGCCGTCGGTTTCTCCATAAGTGACGCCGAGGGCTTCTTCGTGAAGGTAGACAGGCGCCGCCTGATTGAGAGCGATAAAGGCTTCGACGCCGCCGGTGTGATCAAAATGCCCGTGGCTGATGACCAGCGCGTCTACATCAGACAGGTCAGCGCCTATGGCTTTAGCGTTTTCCGCAAACATAGGGGAAGCGCCGGTATCGAACAGGATCTTTTTTCTCTGACTTTCGATCAGGATCGCCAGGCCCCACTCTGCGAGACAGCTCGCGCGCTCGGTTTTGTTGTCTACAAGTATAGTAAATTTCATTTCTGAACTCCTTTGTATTTGATACATCATATTATATAGAAGAGAAAGAGAGGTGTCAATTTTTTGGAAGGCATTGGGTCTTGCCAAAGAGCGTCAAAAGTGATATACTGGACTCATAAAAAGAACATATGTTCTTTTTGAGGGAGGTGAAGATATGCGGATCCTGCATGTGGACTCCAACTCTGCTTATCTGAGCTGGACGGCGGCAGATCTTCTGGAAAAGGGATATCCGCTGGACATACGCACTGTGCCGTCAGCTATCGCGGAGGATCCGGATAACCGTCACGGTATCATTCTGGCAAAGTCTATTCCGGCAAAGGCGTATAAGATAGGAACAGGGGAGAGTCTGTTTGAGGCGCGGCAGCGATGTCCCGGGCTTCTGGTATTTCCTCCGGACTACGATCTGTATTTGGCATGCAGCGACGCCATGTATGATATTTTGTATCAGTATTCGCCTTTGATCCAGCGGTACAGCGTTGACGAATGCTTTGTGGATTTCTCTGCCTGTGAGGAACGGTTCGGCCCGGCGGAGGAGGCGGCTGTTGAGATCAAAAACAGGATCAGGGACGAACTTGGGTTTACGGTCAATATCGGCGTGGGACCTAATAAGCTGCTGGCAAAGATGGCGGGAGAACTGTCCAAACCTGACAAGGTGCATACGCTGCTGGATCGCAGGGAACTGGAAGAAAAACTGTGGCCGCTGCCGGTTGGAGAACTGTTCATGGTGGGACGGGCTTCCGTGCGAAAACTGGAAAAGATCAATATTCGGACGATCGGGGACCTGGCCCGGGCGGACAGAGCTTTGCTGCGCAGTCTTCTGAAAAGTCATGGACAGCTGATCTGGGAATATGCCAACGGCATCGACTGTGACAGAGTGATCCCCAACGGAGAGATTCTGCAAAAGGGTCTCAGCAACAGTATGACGCTGCCGGCGGACGTATTAAGCAGACTGGAAGCGGAGCAGTATCTTCTGTCTCTGACCGACCGTGTGGCAGGCCGGCTGCGGCGGCAGGGCTGTAAGGCTTCGCTGGTGGGTGTCAGTGTGAAGGCTGCCAGTTTTCTTCGATATACCCATCAGATACGGCTTCCTTTTTTTACAGATGATACAACGACGATATACAGGTATGTGTGCAGGCTCTTTGAAGAATGCTGGAAGGGAGAACCGGTGCGTCAGCTGGGCGTAAGACTGTCGGAATTTGTGCGGGCAGATGAGTTTCAATTGTCCGTGTTTGACTTTGAAAAGCTGCCGGAGGATGAGGCGCTGAACCGGGTGGTGGATCAGATCCGGGCAAGGTTCGGACAAACGGCCATCTACCGGGGCACGTTTGCCAATACGGATCTGAAGCCGCTGGAAGGCGGCGTCAACGACGGCAATTACATGATGATGGGAGGATACAAGCTGTGAAGATCGTTGCAAAGCCGATCGCGATGATCGCTACTTTCAGTTCGGACCGAAGCAGGAAGCCGGTGCCGTATAAATGGAGATTTTACCGGGAATCCGGTGAAAAGGTGGAAGTTGTGGTAGAACAGATACAGACGGTAGAGGAGAGCCGGATCGCTGGCATCGATGCGCTGATCTATACCTGTCAGTCTAGAATTCTGGACAGAGAGTGCATTTATCAGCTGAAATATATCGTAGGACAGTACCGGTGGGAATTGTATAAGGTATAGAGGGGCGTTTAAATGACAGGCGATAAATGCTGGAAACAGGATCATGGAAAAGTGGGTCATGGGTCACTATTCACGGTAAATATGAATTCAATTTCCGGTAAGGGTGGCCCTTGCCGGTCTTTTTTATTATATGAAGTTTCTCAAATTTCTCGAAGCCTTTTATCCTTCGTCTGTTCACTTGGCTTGCGATTATATCACCTTCATTCGCTTCGGCAAGGGGCAAGCGGTTGTATTTTCCCTACGGACAAATCTCCACCGGCAGGTATGCCCCCATTGCCTCATCTCATTACGGCGGGCCGCCTGCGGCGTCCTGTATCGCCAGCTATCAAGTGAACAGCACGACAGTGCTTACAGCGCAGGCGTGCAAATCTTAAAAGCCTGATAGGCGGAAATGGAGGAAAAAATGAGAAGTTATGAAGTGTTTAAAGTCGAGGTGACAAAGTGGATGCAGAAGAAGGCAAAAGAGCAAGATTTTATTCTGACGGAAGGGCAGAACTACAAATGCAACCAGAAGCTGGACTACATAAGTCTTGGGAAAAAGCAGAATTCATCATTTCAGCCCGTGGTATATGTGCAGGATATGTACATTACATACCATAAGGAAATGGAGAAGGGCGATTTTTCGGAAAAAGACATTGTCAAGATACTCTTAGAAGAGTTCTGGGACATGCTCACGTCCCATCTGAAAATAGCGCAAAATATGGCAGATGAGCTGTCGGATGCAGAGAAGGTGAAGGATATGATTATATGCCAGCTTGTAAACGCAGATAGAAACAAAGCGATGCTCAGAGACTTGCCGCATAGAGATTATCTTGACTTAGCGATTATTTACCGCATCATGTTTGCAGACGGAGGGTCAGCCGTCGTCACAAACGACATGGCAGAGGTACTGGGCATGAAAGAAGAAGAACTTTATCTGATGGCAAGGAAAAATCTGAACCGTATCCTGCCAATTATGGAAACGAGGGTTGGAGTTGACGACGTTGAGATGATTTTTCTGACGAATGCCAGTAACTTATTTGGAGCGGCGACTATTATGGACACAGAAAAGTTAGAGCAGATTGCAGAAAAGTATGGAACCGATCTTTATATCATGCCTGCATCTATCCATGAACTTGTTATTACGCCGGTAAACTGGAACAGGGAAACCTTAGAGGTAGCGCTTTGGGAAGCCAACAGAAGCGTTATCCAACCGGAAATATATCTGTCGGATACGCTGTACCGTTACGATAGAGCAACAAGAACAGTCAGGATAGCGTAAGAAATAATTTGACTGGAGCAGGAGGGGAGAAATCCCCTCAATGCTCCGCTAAAAAAGGAAAAGATTAAGAGAGTAGATGATGTAATGGTAGAATATAAACCTGACGAAGCAGAAATTTGGGTTTGATTATGCGTATACGTGTTGCGCTGGGTGAAGGATGGATATCTTTATAGGTAATTGTAAGAAAAATTGGCAAAATACTTACAGCAGTGGGCGGCGTAGTACATCAGACGATAGGGGAAATAGTCAAATACTTCAATGAGAGATACAAGCAGACTTTGCACCTTGATATTGATAAAAATTTAATAGGTCAAAAACTCAATATCCTTTTACGAATGAAGTTTTTTATGATATGATACTATATATTAGTAGATACAACATCATATGGCGTTGCATGAGTTAATAAGGATAGAATATGAGCATAGATGCAAGAAATAAAGTAGTTGAATTGATTGAACAGAAATACAAAAAATTAATTGAATATATTGCAAAAGATATAATTGCAGATGCATTTCTGGTAGAAGACATATATCAGGAAGTGGTACTTAATTTTATTTCACTACATGAAGATAAATTCGACCTTCCACCGGACGAGATGAAGAATTATTTATGTGCTGCGGTTAGAAATACCGCATTAACAATGTTAAAGAAAAAACAGAAGACAGCTGTTGCTGAGCAGGATGAAATCGACTGCAGACAGTTGAATATGGACAAACTTAATTTGGAAGCATTTCAGGATCAATATGGCTTTGGACTGGAAGTGCAGGAACTGCTTGTAAAACTTGATAATAAGGATAAAGATATTCTTTGTCTGAAATATGGAGAAGGTTATTCCAATGAGGAAATCGGAGAAATGATAAATTTGAGCGAAGAAGCTGTAAGAAAACGAATATACAGAGCTAGAATACGAATGCAAAGTATCTTGATTGAAAGTGAAGGAAGGTAACTATGACCGACTATGATGTAGAAAAGAAAGCGGAAGAATTACTGCAAGCTATCGGAAAAGAACTGGCAAAATCAAGAGCAAAATATGCAGATGATATTTTAAGTGGAAAAGATATCCCTCTATATGTAAAGTCAGTACAGAAAAAATGGCCCGCTCGAAAAAAATTGAAAAGGATCATGATTCTGGTTGCCGTACTGATTATGATGATGGGCCTATTCATTACATCAGTTACCGGTGTAAGCGAACGAATATTTAATTATTTTGCAGAGAAAGGTAGTGTCAGTACTCAAATCAAACCATTTGAGCAATCGGATCCTACAGGAAAATTGCCGAATTTTGAACTTACCTATCTGCCGGAAGGTTACAGCCTTTCATCGGAAGACTACGAGAAATCAGTAAATTCAAAGATGTATGTGTCCGATGAAAACAAGTATATTTATATGACAGTGCGGCCCAGCAGTACATATGCCGCAAGTGTGGACAATGAAACTATGCAGGGAGAAACGACAAGGGTAAGTATCTATCAGGCACAGGTCTATTACGATGATAATATGAGTTACATTGTATGGCAGGTCGGCGATTATACCCTGGATGTTATTGGCACGGTATCAAAAGATGAAATCAGAAAAATTGCAGAAAGTGTAACCCTTTTAGAAGAATGATGCCCGGGTAAATGAAAACCATCATCGGCGACTTATTATTATTCTAAAGTTGGTGCTCTGTCAAGATTTCGGACACTTTTTTTGAAAAATTCTGCTGATATTCATGCAATATTCTGACGGGTTTGGTCCGCGTATGATTTTTCATACAGATCCGGTGAAAGATAA
>JAETRU010000057.1 GCA_021769965.1 Eubacterium sp. | reverse complement strand
TACCGCTCCACCAGCAAAACAAAGAACTTCAAAAAGCTGGGAGCCACGGCAAAGACAACCTATAAAAATACAAAGTCCCTGAAAAAAGGAACCGCGTATTACTATAAAGTCCGCGGCTACCGCGTGCTGGACGGCAGGAAGTACTATACCAAGTGGTCTTCTGTCATCAAAGTAAAAGCAAAATAGACACTATAACCTGCAGGAGGAACGGTTTAAAAACCGTTTCTCTTGTGTTTTCAGGGGAAGCAGGGTATAATAAGGGCAGGAAAAGGAGAAAAGGATATGAGCAGTGCAGAAAAGACTGGCAATAAGGAAAAAAAAATCATCTCCATCGGAATGGAGGATTTTAAAACCATTATTGAGAAAAACGGATATTTCGTAGATAAGACGCAGATGATACAGGAACTGTTAGATTCTAATTCTATGGTGACGCTGTTTACCCGGCCGCGCAGGTTCGGCAAGACCCTGAACCTTTCTATGCTGCGCCGGTTCTTTGAAGATGAAAGATTGCCGGACGGAACGACCATTGACAACAGCCATTTGTTCGACGGCCTTGCAATCTCCCGATGTGGCGAGAAGTACCTGTGGCACATGGGACAGTATCCGGTCATCAAGCTTTCTCTGAAATCGGGAAAGCAGCCTGATTTTGAGATAGCTTATGGCATGCTGAAAAAAAGCATTGTGGAAGAATTTGAACGTCATAAGTATGTGCTTGACAGTGATTGTCTGACAGAGCGGGAAGAAGACGTGTTCAGGCGTATATTGAGGACAGAAAACGATTCCAATCTATATAACGACGCTTTGAAGACCCTTTCTGCCTGTCTGGAAAAGTACCACGGCAAGAAGTGCATCATTCTCATTGATGAATATGATGTACCGCTGGAAAACGCCTGGTTCTGCGGTTTTTATGACCAAATGATCGGATTTATCCGTTCTCTGTTTGAGTCTGCGCTAAAGACCAATGACAGTCTGGAATTCGGGGTTATTACCGGATGCCTTCGAATCAGTAAGGAGAGCATTTTTACGGGACTGAACAATCTGAAGGCGAATTCTGTTCATGGATACGGTTACGGAGACTGCTTTGGTTTCACACCGGAGGAAGTAAGAACCATGCTGGATTATTATGACATGGGCGAAACTTATACAGAAGTGAAACAGTGGTATGACGGATATCTGTTTGACCAGGCAGAAATCTATAATCCGTGGAGTATACTGAACTATGTGGCCGATCATTGCGCTTCACCGGGCGCTATGGCAGCGCCATACTGGGGCAATACTTCTTCCAACAGCATTGTGAAGGAACTGATCGAGGAAGGCAGTGAGAGTATCCGGGATGAGATCGAGGCGTTGATTGCCGGCGCGGCGCTGGAAAAGCCCATTCATGAAGATATCACCTACGGAGATATTCATGAATCAGAGGATAACTTGTGGAACTTTCTGTATTTTACAGGCTATTTAACGTCCTGCGGACAGCGGCACGACGGAGAAACTGCCTTTATAAAAATGAGGATACCTAATACGGAGATCCGCAGCATCTATAAGAATACCGTTTTGACCTGGTTTGATAAGAAAATACGTGAAGAAGACAGAACACCTTTGATTAAAGCTATAGAGGACGGGGACTGTGCTGCGATGGAGGATTTCATTATTTCCCAGCTGCAGGACACCATCAGCTTCTTTGATTATCAGGAAAGTTACTATCATGGATTTCTGACGGGACTTTTAAAGGGAAACGGAAAATACCTTGTAACTTCTAATCGTGAAAACGGGCTGGGCAGAACGGACATCACCCTGCGGGAAAACCGGTTCCGGGGCAAAGCTGTAATTTTGGAGATCAAGATCACAAAAGATATCCGGCAGATGGAGGAGATGTGCTGGGAGGCTCTGAAACAGATTGAAGAGAATCGCTATGAGGACGGTCTTGTCAGCGATGGGTATGGTCCGATTCTGAAATACGGTATCTGTTTTTTCAAAAAAGGATGCATGGTGAAAACGCAATAACATCATAGGTACACATGGGACACATAAGAAGCATGAAAAAGATTTGAGCGTATCTCCGAAGGAGCAGAATCCGGCAGAACCCGAGGCAGGCTGCGTTGTGTTTTTTCTTGACAGGAGAAAACTGCGGTGATATACTGGACTAGTGAAAAGAATATGAGTTCTGTGTTCTCTTGCTGCCGCGTGCTGCAGCAGAGCTAAGATGGAAGCAGGTGCAAATCCTGCGCGGTCCCGCCACTGTAATTGGGGAGCGTTTGTTTATCAGTCGTTTTGACTATCCACTGGAAACGGGAAGGAGAAACATGCGCGTTGATCCATAAGTCAGGAGACATGCATAGAATAATGGTTTTGCCAACGGAGAATTGGAGAAAAACAATAATATAGTTAGCAGGAATATGGCTGCATCGTAGTTACGGTGCAGTTTTTTGTTATGCAAATTTGTTGTCTCAAAGAAGCAAAAGGGGGAAAAAAGTTTGAACGTAAACTGTTGATTAATGTACGCGTTAATTAAAAACTTTTGCACTAGATCAAAATGTTTATTAAACACGGTCGGATTACGATAAACGAATCCCACCGTGGAAAAATAGATTTGTGGTATGTCTTATTCGCAGCTTTTCTGCGAAGGCGGCTGGAAAGGAGAGAACAGAATAAAATGAAACGCAAAACAGGAAATCGTTTTCTGGCGATACTGCTGTCTGTCGTTATACTGATCAGTATGACGCCGTGTAGTATTTTTGCCATGGAAAGCGATATTGCACCAGTTTCGGATGTATCTGCCATGTCAGAAGTGATCGATACGGCGGGCTTCGATGAGTTTTTTGCCGAACTGGATGAAGAAGTTGTAGAAGTCAGCAACGATCAAGCGTATCCATTTACGGTAGTCAGTGATGGGGACGAGGGGAAGGTGCTGCAGTCTGCTGAGGCTCAAAAGGGACAAGGATACAGCGAAGGTGCGGTAACCTTTACTTTCCTAAAAGCGGCTCGATTGAAGTTTTGGTATAGAACTTCTACAGAAGAGAGGTATGACTATCTGCGAATTCGTGTTAAAGCAGACGGAGAAGACGGATGGAAGATACTAAATGATGGTAAGAAGGCTGATTTTAGCGGTGAAAAAACGGACTATACCGAGTATTCCATTGAAGCAAACGAAGGAGATGCTGTTGAGCTGGCCTATTATAAGGATTCCAGCGGTAACGCGGGAAATGACTGCATCTGGATGAAAGATTTTTCGCTGGAGATGCCGGTACAGATCATGCTTCATGCGAATAACGGGACAGATGAAACGGCCGCTCAGGGCGTATTTCAGACAATGAATTTGAAAGCTAATCCTTTTGAATATGAAGGACACCGTTTTAAAGGCTGGGCTGCGTCTGAAAATGGCGAAGTAGTATATGCGGACGGTGCGGAGTACACGTTGACAGAGGGCAGTCCTCGCAAACTTTATGCTGTATGGGCGCCGGTTTATACTGCTGCATTTACGGTGACAGAAAACGCGGACTTTGCTCTGTACAGCGATGCAGACTATACGGAAGAAATCAAGCCGGTGGCCGGAACCAGAGAATATATTCTGGAAAACGGGACTTATTATTGGAAGTCTTCACTCTTTGGCTATGAAGACCGCTGTGGAGAAGTGACGATCAACGGCAATGATGAAAACTTTGATGCGCAGCTTACAGCAAAGCCGACGGAGACGGTAACCGTTATCTTTGCCGATACGGAAGACAAGGCAGTAAAACCGTCGGAAATAGAGAATCTTAAATTGACCGTAGAAACCGGCAAGCAGGTGATAGATGCGGAAACTGCAGAGGATGAGAATACTCTGACCTATCGGCTGCCGGTAGGATACGCCTATACCTATACATTTAAGAGCAAAGCCTATGCAAAGGTGACCGACACCATCGATCTGACCGAACAGACCGAGTCCGGTGCAAGACCTTTGAAGATCCAGCTGACCGAAAAGACGGCATGGGGCGGCAGCGACGACATTGTTGAACCAAATCAAGACGCAAACGATGTCTACGAAATCAGCAGCGGCGGAGAGCTGGCATGGCTGGCGCAGCAGGTCAATAATGGCGCAGGAGCGAAATATAAGGCGGTACTGACGAAGAATATTGACCTGGGCGGAGAGCAGTGGACACCGATCGGTTATTATCAAACGTGGTCAGATCAGAATCCGTTTCAAGGTGAATTTGACGGCCAGGGACACAGCATCACAGGGCTGCAGATCACAGCAAACACTTCTGGCGATTACGGTCTGTTCGGCTACGTAGACGGCGGAACGGTCAGGAACGTCACAGTTGATGGAAGCATCAATGTGACTGCTGGTGGAACTTCCAATGGCACAGCAGGGATCGTGGGTAATTTCAACGGCACATCCGGTGAGATCTCAGGCTGTGTAAACAAGGTGACCGTCCATGGAAATCAGAATGTTGGCGGTATTGCAGGCTATGTAAACGGTGGATACAACAGCGATGTAGCGAAAGCCAAGTGCATTTCCGGATGCGCGAATCTGACAGAAATTTTGGCCGCTGGAAACAATGCAGGCGGTGTCGTCGGATATATTGACGGACCTGTCACGCTGGCAGACAGCTATAATCGTGGGGATATTTCCACAGGAGGCTGGCGCGCAGGCGGCATTGCGGGATATCTAAACAGCAGCTATGCGAACATAAACAACAGCTACACTACGGGAGCGGCTGCAGGAAGTGATGCAAGCCCGATAGGCAAAAAATCCAGTGGTATTGTGCAGAATCTCTATTATCTGAAAAACACGGGGAATGATGTTAATGGTACGGCTAGGAATGAAGAAGAAATGAAATCTGCTGAATTCGTTTCTCTTCTCGGCGCTGCGTTCATCAAGGATATGGACGAACCTGTTAACGACGGATATCCGATCCTCGCATGGCAGGACCCTACGCCGAAATATGAGACTGTCCTGACGATGCCGGTAGACGCAGAGGTCGTGGTCAAAGACGGAAGCGGCGATGTAATGACAGCCAGCCGGGTCGCTGAAAATGAGTATGGAAAAAATACATATACATACACGCTGAAGGAAGGAACGTATACCTATGAGATAAGCGCTTTTGGCAAGGAGACGGTGAATGGCACCTTTGAGGTAAAGCCGGAGGGCGAAAACCAGATCCTCGTCAGGTTAAATGATAAGGCGAAATATGCGGTATCCTTCAACATAGCGCCTGAGGAAGCGGAACCTGTTATTACATTGAAATTCGGCGATAAGGAGATCGCCCCGACTGCGGAAGAGCCGTATACCTGGAATTTACCGGAAGGCGATTATACCTATGTCGTCAAGGCAAAGGGCTATGGAAAGGTGAGCGATACGCTGACTGTTACCGATGGGGCTAAGACGATTTTGGTCACCTTAGAACCTTCCACAGCCTGGGACGGACAGGAAATGGACGAGCCGGAGACCAACGAAGAAGGCGTCTATCAGATTTCATCTGGCACGGAGCTGGCATGGTTTGCGGCTTTGGTAAACGGCGAGCTGAACAGCGTATCGAAAAATACGAAAGCCGATGGGCGCCTGACAGAAGATATCGATCTGGGCGAGGAGCTGTGGACGCCAATCGGAAGCAGCTACTCTAACGCGTACGAAGGCTGCTTTGATGGAAATGGATATACAGTCAGCGGACTGAATGTACAGGCGACTTCCAATTATGCCGGGTTGTTTGGCTATGTAGAGGGCACTAGTGCTTCTCATGCGAAGATTCAGCACGTGACTGTCAGCGGAACCGTCAGCAGTAATCGAAGCGGGTTAGGCGGAATTATCGGTCGTGGATATTATATCGACGTAATGGACTGCCATAATCTCTGTGTGGTGAAAGCAGATGACGGTGCCAGTATAAGTTATGTAGGCGGCGTGGCAGGATATGTGGAAGAAGGAACTGTAACTGACTGTTCTAATAACGGCAGTGTCATCGGTACACAGGCAGAGAACATTGGCGGCATTGTCGGTTACCATGAGTACAGTTCATTATCGGGCTGCTATAATGCGGGAACGGTATCCGGCAAGACGAAGGTCGGCGGCGTGATCGGTTATGCAAGCGGTTATGACACAGAGATATCAGATATTTATAACGTAGGAAATGTAACCGGAACAAGTGCTGCAGGCGGTTTGATCGGTCAGAGTTATGCAGCTGTAGAGAACGGTTATACCACAGGTGCGGTGATAGGCGGTAGTGCTGCTTTCGGCGCGACGGGCAGCAGTTATACTTTCAATTCCATCTATTATTTAGACACCTTACCGGCAGACGCGAAAGGCACAGCCTGTACAGCTGCGCAGCTGCAGGATCTGGCAGCCACTTTGAACGGTGACAGAACCCCGGCAGTATGGAAGACGGCTCATTCCGTCAATGACGGTTATCCGATCTTTAGCTGGCAGAAAGAAGAAGAACCGGCAGAACCGGTCGAGCTGGATACGGCAGAGAATGTGAGATGGGACTCTTTCAGAGAAAATTATGTGGATCCTGACAGCGGTGAAGAGGGTGAAGTAACCATTCATCGTCCGATAGTTAAATGGGATCAGGTTGCCCATGCGCAGAACTACACGGTGACTCTGTGGAAGGAAGGCTTTGTCTGGTCTGATCTGACAGATGATGAACAGAAGCAGTTTAACAGTGATACATTAACAGCGCGTCAAAAGCTGATGATGATCGACGAGAAAGAGATCATCAATGCTTTGACGGAGGATGAGTACAGCCGGTATCAGAGTCTGCGGGATGCGGCGGACGAGGCAAAACTGTATGACGGAAACAGTGACGAAGCAGAAACTGCCGTGGCTGAATTCCTTTTGAGCCTCGTCGGTGACAGCAGTCATAACATTCGTCTGGGATATTATGTGCCGGCAGTGGAAAAGGTTACTGAGGCGGCCGGGATTGAAGATAGCAGCTATGACTTTACACCGGAGATGAAGAATCAGCCGGAAGGACGCTATTATGTGACCGTAACACCGATTGCGAAAGAAGACAGCGGCTATGTGAGCAGGAAGCCGGAAGAACTAGATCGAGAAAAAGTGGCAAATCTGAATGCGGAGAATGAGGACGCCTGCTATAATCATCTGCTGCGTCCGTATAATCTCCGTTGGGACGGCGCTGTGGCCAAGTGGAATTGCGACAGTGAGAATGCAGATTTCTGTTCGGTGATTCTCTATGAAGTGACTGGAAGCAAAGACGCGCCGACCTATGTCAAATGTGCTTATGAACTGTTAGAGCCGAGCGAGACCAGCTGGGACTTCGGCAGATACTTCAGGACGGACAAGCGATATGCCTTTGCTGTACGGGCAGAAGCTGGAGAGAACAGTATAATAGCAGGCTATGCGATGAGTCCGATTTCCGAATACAGTGAGGAATATGCTGTGGGCAGTCCGGTCATTCCGGGCGAGGATACCGACCGAGAGGATTGGATCGCTATTTCTTCCGCAAAGGAATGGATCGAGCTGGCCAATGTAGAGGACGTCGCGGTTAGTGAGACGGATAATACCAGTAAACAGTCCGCAGCTTGGGGCAAGAAATATTATCTGACGGCCGACCTTGATTTTTCGCAGCTTACGGCAGCGGAACAGACTAAGACCAAGTCCATCGGGAATGTGAACAATCTCTTTATGGGCGTTATGGACGGAAATGGACATAAAATCACCGGCCTTACTCTGAGCAATCGGGACAGCGGACTGTTCTCCTATATCGGCGCTTCCGGTCTGGTCTACGATCTGACTATTGAGAACGCCAACGTGCTGTTCTCTGATAACGCAGCCGTGCTGGCGCACAATAACTTTGGAACTATACAGAACTGCACTGTAGAGGGCTGCAACATCACGGCAGATACAGGCGCGGTGCTGGGCGGGATGGTCAGCAGAAACTACGGAGTCATTCGCCATTCCTATGTAGAGGGCGGAAGTCTGACTTCCAACAGCCTTTACGCGACGGGACATGCGGGCTTTGTTGGCGCTAACGAGGAAGGCGGACTGATTGAGAACTGCTGGACGTCCATGGATGTGAACACTGGCAGCGAATATGCCGGAGGCTTTGTCGGCCTGGGATATGGAGGAACTATTCGCAACTGCTTTGCTCTGGGAGATGTTACAGCAAGAAGCTATTCCGGAGGCTTTGTCGGAAGCTCCGTGTTCAACGGAAATCTCTATGAAAACTGCTACGCAGCGGGTAAGGTCACTGTAAGCAGCGGTATAGAGGGGCATGGATTTATCAGTCCGAGAAAACCGGATTCCGCCTTCCAGCCGGATATCAGTCAGGAAGTGAAAAACTGTTACTACAACAGTCAGTCGCCGGAAGATGTTTATGCGTTCGCAGAGTCTTTAGAAGATATGAGAACTTCGGCGTTCCTGCAGAAACTTAACGGAGACGGATCGATCTGGGTACAGGACGAGGCGAAGAATGACGGCCTGCCTTACCTGCGTTCTGTCAAAGCTCCTCAGCCTGAGGAAACAACCGATATACAGGTGGAGATCGCGCTGGTAACTTATGATAAAGAAAAATATGCCTTCTCTCAAATGGGAGATACCATCACAGTCAGCATGAAGAGCAGCGGGAATGTCCGGCTGGTAGATGTGATGGATGAAGCACAGAAGCAGGGAAAGCTGACATACAGCTATGAGACCAACAGCAGTTACGGCCGATATATCCATACGATTAACGGATACGCTATAGAGGCGCCGGACGGCTGGATGTTCACCATCAATGACGCGCTGTCAAATGTGAGCGCGTCGGTGGCAAAGGTTGAAGACGGTGATAAGATCCTCTGGTTTGAAGGTACGACGGCTAATCTGTTTAAGGGACCGACATGGGAAAGTCTGACCAGTGGAGAGACCGTAGAATGGATCGATATTGAAACAGAAGATCAGCTGAAGAAGCTGGCGCAGTCTTCTGATCCGCAGGAACTTTCCGGAACCTATCGCCTGACAAGGGATTTGGATCTCGCAGGACTGACGTTCGGCGGAATCGGGTCAGCCAGCGTGCCGTTTACCGGCAGGTTTGACGGCATGGGGCATACCATTTCCAATGTGATCATACAGGGAAGCGGAAATGGCACAGGTTTTTTCAATGTGATCCAGAATGCGACGATTCAGAATCTGCATCTTGTAAATGTAGATGTACAGGGTGAAAATCAGGTTGGCGGTCTGGCAGGCATTGCTAGAGCCCAGCTGAATTCAGAAGATATGGCTAAGAATCAGGCCAATCTGATCGGAAACTGCAGTGTCAGCGGTAAAGTCACAGCCATCGGTAAGAATGCCGGAGGCGTCGGCGGCCTTGTTGGCGAAAACTGTAAAGAATATGACAAAGATACGCTGTTCACCATTTCCAGCGCCATAGACAAGTGCACCGCTAAGGTGGATGTGACCGGGTATTTTAAGGCAGGCGGCCTGGTAGGTAATAACGGCGGCGTTATTACAGAAAGCAGTGCTACCGGTTCAGTCACAGGTATAGACAGTGTATATGCGGGCGGTTTTGTCGGCGATAACAGTGGTGATATCTATGATTCCCATGCGGAAGGCAGTGTGAAGGGAGCAAGCCATACTGGCGGCTTTGTCGGTTTCAGCGACGGGGTCGTAAAAAGCTGCTACAGTTTGGGGAACGTAACGGGAACTGATTATACTGGCAGCTTCGCAGGAGCTATCAGCAATGCGGATTATGTGATCGGAGCAGGTAAAGTTACGCAAAATGGAACTTCCACGCAGGGGTATAACGGCGGATTTGCCGGTCAGCTGGGCGGTAAGCTGTCAGGCGTGGAACAGCAGATTACCATTAAGGACGCATACGGAAACTGTACTGCGCCGGATCAGAATTATGCTGTAATCGGAAACAGCAACAGTTTTAAATCTGACAGCGATAAAGAAAAGCTGACACAGATGACCCTGTCCACTATGAGCGAGGTCAGCGCAAAGCTGTATGAAATGTTCGGCATTAATCTGCCAATCACAGAGCTGACCGAGGAGGCAGAAAAATATCAGGGGACGGCAATCGCGGCTGATGAAGCGGAAGAAAGTGTGATCTCTCTGCTGAAGCAGGGACAGCAGCCGGTTGAGAGCGTTTCGATTACCTATAAGGTAGCTGATGCCTTTGCGGAATATCTGGATGGAGGCAATCAGATAACGCTGAAGAAGACCAATGATACCGCGGCGACGATTTATGTTCCGGTAGAAATTGTCCTTAGCTCTGATGCAGGCAGCTATACCAAATCGGTTACAGTCACGCTGCAGGTCAGCCCGGAAAAGAGAAGCGATCTCATGGACGCTATCGCAGCGTCTTATAAAAGTACCAGCGACGGATGGACCGTGATGGATATGGCGGTGTACGATACTTTGGAAGGAAAAACGGCAGCCATTGAGGAAGAAGCGCTGCAAAACACGCTGAATCTGCTGATCACTGAGGCGGGAAGCGACAAAGCTACCGCTTCTGACCGGGCACGGCTGGAGATCGTTCTGCGGGCCATGGGGATCGACAGCACGAAGCTGTACGAAGCCAACAGTCTGGAAGCCATAGACAACGCGAAAACGCTGGCGTCCATGGATCTGACCGCGGGAGGATATTACAGCGCGCCGTGGATTTTGCTCAGCGAGCTCGAAGGCAATGTAAAGCTGACTGACGCGCAGCGAGAGGCGCTGATCGGCAGTCTGAAGGATAACATGGGCGACGGCCTGTTCGGATATACATGGGACGGCACAGCCTATACGGATGTGGATACGGCGGCTGCGGCTGTGGCAGCTTTGGCGTCGTATTACGATACAAATGCAGACGCGAAGGAGATCATTGATCAAATTCTTGCAGCTTTGACAGAGGCACAGGATGAAAACGGCTCCTTCGGCAGCGCCAACAGCGACGCTATGGTGATTCTGGGACTTCTGACCATGGGTCAGGATCCGTGTGCATATCAGGCGGACTCCGGTGCGTCTGTGGTAGATGGACTCTTGTCCTATGTCAACCCAGAAACGCAGAGGTTCACCTTTGGTGGAAGTGATAATGAGCTGGCTACAGAGCAGGCCTTCCGCGCTTTAATCGCGTTGGAAAAGTACGATGGAGAAAATCCGTATAACATCTATGATTTTGGTGATGCGGCCGTTGTGCCGGGACATGCTACCGGTCAGGGAACCATCGTTGTTCCGCCGACGCCGGGAGAGGATCAGGATGACATTGCGGTAAAGATGAGCATCCAGTCCAACAACGGTATGTGGATGACGGAGAAAACCGTTGAGCTGAAGAAGGGCAGCACTGTATATCACGCTTTTGTGAAAGCGCTCGCGGGCAGCGGCATCACCCAGGAAGGCGCGGAAAAGGGTTATGTGAGATCCATGACCAAGGACGGCGTGACTCTGGGAGAGATGACCATGGGCGCTAACTCGGGATGGCTGTATAAGGTCAACGGCGATCTACCGACGGTAAGCCTGACTAGCTATACCTTAAATGACGGCGACGAGATCCTCTGGTACTATACGGCTGATTACACGCAGGAGCCTCCGATCGGGGGAGGCGGTTTCCTGCAGCCTGATCCGGAAGATCCGGGTATAGAGATCGAAGATCCGAACACGCCGCTGGATCCGGGACCGGAAGCGGTGACCAGCATGGTTTCCTCCATGAAGCTGACGGCACGCTCCGCAAGGACCAGCAAGAAGAATGTAAAGGTCACTGTCAAAGCGGACAAAGCGACGACAGAAGCTATCAAAGAGCTGAAGAAAATGGGCTATACTGTAAAGTACAGATATTACCGTTCTACAAAGAAGTCGTCAGGGTATAAATCGATGCTGACAAAGAAAGCAAATACCTATACCAATACGTACGGAAAGAAAGGCAAGATGTATTATTACAAGGCCCAGATCAGAGTCTACGATAAAGACGGAAAACTGGTCGCGAAGACTGCGCTGAAACAGTGCAAGTACGCAAACAGGATCTGGAAAAAGTAGATAAATTGCGTAAAAGAGTCATTTGGAGTATTAGAAAAGAGCCGCGGAGCATTTTTGTCCTGCGGCTCTTTTGCAAAGTATCAGCTCAGGTCGAGTCAGTGCGGATAGTGTAAAATAGTTGTGGAGTTTTTAAAAGAAAAAAATAGAGATCAACTCCAATGTGTTAAAATAGAATTTGCAAAAACATCAACAAAAGGAGAAATCTCTATGGATAATAT
>JAETRU010000056.1 GCA_021769965.1 Eubacterium sp. | reverse complement strand
GACAACCGCCTCAAGAATGCTGCGGGCGGAAGCCTTGCATTCAGCCAGCACGTCAGAGGTGAGCGTGTCGAGATCAGAAATATTTTCAAATGTCATTTTCGTAATTTTTTCTACCAGTTCCAGTGCGATTTGTAGTATAATAGTTTCCATAGAGATTTCTCCTTTTGTTGATGTTTTTGCAAATTCTATTTTAACACATTGGAGCTAATCTCTATTTTTTTTCTTCTAAAAACTCCACAACTATTTTACACTATCTTATCAGCCGCACTTTGAAAATCCGCAGTTCCTGCAGATCACGCACCCGCCTTCATGCTCTACAACGTTGCCGCATTCCGGGCAGACGTGGATCTCGCTGGATGAAGCCGGTACGATCGGATGCTTCTGCGGTACAGATCCGCCTGTCGGCTGCTCGTAGGAAGCCTTTTCTCTCGGCTGATCCTCGATGATCTTTGATACCTTCATGATAACTCTGGCGATAGCGTCCGGGCAGGATGTGCAGCTCATGCCCTGCTGCCGGATGGTGGACGGACAGCGGATACCTTTCAGCTGGTCATAGACTTCCTGAATGGAGATACCGCTGCGCAGAGCCACGGATACCAGCCTTGCCGTAGCCTCGCTCTGGCTCGGACATCCTCCGGCTTTGCCTGTGCTGGTGAATACCTCGCAGATACCGTTTTCATCGTAGTTGGTGGTAACATACAGGCTTCCGCATCCGATCTTCATCTTCTCAGTAAAGCCGCGGGTCACGTCAGGCCGCGGACGCGGCTCGATGTGTCCGAAACGTTCTTCCGGCCGCTGACCCGTTCCTGCGGCAGCCGCCTCGACGGAATCCTTTTGACGGTTGACCTTGCCGATGTTCAGCACCTGCTCTTCTCTGCTTCCGTCGCGATAAATGGTCACGCCCTTGCAGCCCTCTTTGTAGGCGAGAAGATAGACGTCCCGCACTTCGTTTCTGGTGGCTTCCTTCGGGAAGTTGACGGTCTTTGACACGGCGTTGTCTGTGTGACGCTGAAAGGCCGCCTGCATTTTGATATGATCCACAGGCTTGATATCGTGGGAGCAGACGAAGATCCTGCGGACCTCGGCCGGGATCTCCTCGCAGTTGGCCACGGTGCCTTCTGCCGCGATCTTACGCAGCAGCTGATCGTTGTACAGTCCCAGCTCCTTCAGTTTCGCGGTCAGCACAGGGTTGACCTCGATAAGTTCGGTGCCGTCCATGATATTGCGGATGAAAGCGTAGGCGAAGACCGGTTCTACGCCGGAGGAACAGCCGCCGATAATGGACAGCGTCCCCGTCGGCGCAATAGTGGTGATCGTAGCGTTGCGCATGGCTGCTCCGTCCTTCAGGGTGCTTACAGAAAACAGCGGGAAGCTGTCTCTCTTTTCTGCCAGCCTGCTGCTTGCTGCGTGGCCCGCCGTATTGATGTAGCCCATGACTCGCTCAGCCAGCTCCACAGCCTCTTCTGAATTATACGGAATCCCCAGCATCAAAAGGGCGTCCGCCCAGCCCATGACGCCCAGCCCGATCTTACGGGACGCGCGGGTCGTCTCTCCGATCTTTTCCAGAGGATAATTATTGGCGTCGATCACGTTATCCAGGAAATGAACAGCCTGTTCCACAGTCTCTCCCAGCAGACGGAAATCGAATTCGTATCCGGTCAGAGTCTTTCTCAACATTTTCACCAGGTTGATAGAGCCCAGATTACAGCTCTCGTACGGCAGCAGCGGCTGCTCGCCGCACGGATTGGTGCTTTCTATCTCGCCCTGGGTCGGGGTCACATTATCCCGGTTAAGCCTGTCCATGAAGATAATGCCCGGCTCTCCGTTTCTCCAGGCGTGATCCACGATCAGGTCAAAGACCTTCTCTGCGCTGAGATGGCCCACAGCCTGCTTTGTTTTCGGATCGATCAGGTCATAGTCGCTCTGGTTTTCCACAGCTTCCATGAATGCCTCAGTGATCCCCACGCTGATATTAAAATTGGTTATCTCCTTATTGTCTGCCTTACAGTTAATAAATTCCAGAATGTCCGGATGGTCGATGCGGAGCACGCCCATGTTGGCGCCGCGTCTGGTACCGCCCTGCTTTACAGCCTCTGTCGCCGCATTGAACACCTTCATAAAGCTGACAGGTCCGCTTGCCACGCCGCCGGTACTGCGGACAGCCGAACCGCTCTGCCGCAGCCTTGAAAACGAGAACCCGGTGCCGCCGCCGGACTTATGGATCAAAGCAGCATTCTTTACTGAATCAAAGATCGCCTCCATGCTGTCCTCCACAGGCAGCACAAAGCACGCGGAAAGCTGTCCCAAAGGTCTTCCTGCGTTCATCAGAGTCGGTGAATTCGGTAAAAACCGCAGATCTGTCATCAGTTTATAAAACTGATCGCTGAGAGCTCTTGTGTCTGTCGTATTGTCATAGCCCGCATCTACCGCGGCTATGGTATCGGAGACCCGGCGGAACATATCCTCCACTGTTTCCAACACATTTCCATTTTCGTCTTTACCCAGATACCGTTTTTCCAGTACGGTCAGGGCATTTTCGCTGATCCCTTCTATCGCCATGTTTTCCTCCTACTTTTCCTTCTGGCACAATATCTTTTGTGCTGACCTCTATTATATCACTATATCTAGTAGACAGCAATGGACAAATGAAGATTTTCGCAGCTTTCATTGACTTTTTTTCTCTGTATATTATAATAGTTGGTAAACATGAGATCCGAATATATACAGTCAGGAGGACCGCGCAAAATGAAACCGATCATGCTGCAATTTGACCACAGCGGGAAAACGCCGCTCTACATACAGTTATATCGTTATTTAAAAGAGGAGATCACTTGCGGCCGCATGGAAGCAGGTGAAAAGCTGCCGTCTCTGCGCCGGCTTTCCCGTGACCTTTCCATCAGCATCACGACCACTGAGCAGGCCTACAATCAGCTTCTGGTAGAAGGCTATATCACCAGCAGGCCTCAATCCGGCTACTACGTAGCCTCTATCGTCGGCAGCGGCGTCTACAGCAGCGCGGACCCGGCAGCCGCTTACGATTTTTCTACTTATACCTTTCCAGACAGCTCCTATAAGTACGATCTGTCCTGCTTTGATTTCATCAAATGGAAAAAATGCATGTCACGGGTCCTGACAGACTACTCTCATATGCTGTTGTTTGAAAGCGATCCTCAGGGTGAGCCGGCCCTGCGCTATGAGATCTCCAAGTACGTCTACAGCTCCCGCGGCGTCACCTGCCGCCCGGATCAGATCGTCGTGGGCGCCGGCACCCAGCAGCTGACGACGCACCTCTGCCGCATCATGAAGCGAATGGATATCGGCCACGTGGCCACAGAAGATCCGGGATACCTGCCGGTCCAGAATATTTTCCGCGACCACGGTTTTGCCATTACCAAGATCCCCGTGGCCGACGACGGTATCCGCATCGAAAAACTGCCGACCAATATCCCCTCCGCTGTCTATGTAAGCCCCTCCAACCAGTTTCCTACCGGTTCGGTCATGCCGGTGGGCAGACGCTACCAGCTGCTGGAATGGGCAAGAGAAAATAACAGTTTCATTCTGGAAGACGACTACGACAGCGAGCTACGTTACTTCGGAAAACCTGTACCCGCTCTGCAGGGGCTGGACAGCGGCAGCCGGGTAGTCTATCTGGGCTCCTTTTCATCTACCCTCTTTCCTGCCATAAAAATCAGCTACATGGTTCTGCCCCCGGCTCTGACAGAACTCTGGCAGTCCATGAAAAGCGACTATACACAGACCTGTTCCAAAACCGAGCAGCTGACCCTGGCCCTCTTCATGGAAGACGGCCTCTATTATACCAATATCAAAAAGCTCCGCAGCCTCTATGCCCAAAAACTACAGACCGCGCAGGCTGCTTTTGCCCGCTACGGCAGCGGCTTCGCCACGCCGACCAATACCAGCTCCGGCATCAACATCATCCTGAAAGTCCGCACCCGGAAAGATCCCGCCCTGCTCTGCGAGGCTGCCGCCTCTATCGGCATCAGCGTCCTTCCCGCCGCCAGCCTGACCGATCAGGATACTGCCGCTCTGATCTTCTACTATAACCAGATCCCGCTGGATGAGATGGAGGAAAGCATCCGGCAGATGATAGAGCTGTGGCAGGAGTGAGTGGGTACTTGCACATGCAGATGACGCAAGAGCGGTACGGGCACGAGCAATACCCGACAGGACGGCCGTAAATCACATTCTGATGCAAAAAAGGGTTACAGATTTTACTAAATTCAGTTCTGTGCGGCCGTAAACCGCGAATACTCACTTTTGCGGCCGGTCATCTCAACAAAAAAGCCAGAACTTCAGAAAACTTACAGAAATCTGTGGCGTAAATCACCCAAGAGTCAAGTTAAGCAAAGACTCTTCCTCCCGTCTCAGCACTTTTTTTATTTTCAATGTCTCCATCTGCTTCTCTCAGCCTTCCATAAACCCACTAAACCGGCCGTAAACCATCAAAATGCAATTCTGCGGCCGCCGCCCTTCTCAAACTCAAAAAAAGCGCGGCCGTAAATCGATTTTTTAACGAAAAAAGGGCAATAGTTGAGTTCTGATCACTTCATCTATATATCCGCTGCCGCAGTTTCCCTTATTATCGTCCATTGTCAGAATCAGATTTCTTCCGATTACATATCCGTTCTGCTGATACAGATGCAGCTTATGAGCGTTGTGCTCGCAGTATGCTATCTCGCCGAGCATCCCCAAATGTTCCCATATCTTTTGCGTACCATCTGGTAAATCAAATGTAAAATCCGGTCGGTAAAAGATCCCTGCCTCATCCGGATAAGGAAAACGTGCATCATAACTGAATGGAATTCCATGTCGCGCCAAAGCGTTGACAATAATAGCTTCCGACTTGGATCGGGTCCTTATTCCGGTAATTGTTTCATGAATATGTTTCTTTGGATCAAAATACGCCTGTACATATCGCTCTCCGTCAATTACCAGTTTTCCGGAACGCTTTTCTGCCGGCAGCGAATCCAGTGCCGTTCTATATGCAGGCATTAGCTGCGGAAGGATATCGTTCAGATCATTGCTTCGATATTTTTCACGCAATTTCTTTAAATATTTGATATTCGTCTCCGCAGTTTCCCTGACCTTCTCATGGATCCGCTTCCGCACCAGACTGCCCAAAACCATAGGCTTCCGGGTTATATTCTGTTCTTGCTTTGAAGCCTTCACCCTGTAAAATGCCTTCCCGCTCTTCCTCTCTTTGCATTTCAAATACCCTTCCGGCGCTCTGGCAAGCACCCGTTCCGCCTCTTTCAGTCGTCTTTCCTGCTCTGCCAGTTCTTCTTCAATTAAAAAAAGGAAATTCTGCATTTTCTCACCTCCTGCCATAGTCGTTGTAAAAATCTTACTTTTACTATGCCACAGAGCGCGTCGCGAGTCAACAGTAATTTCCTTATTTGTAATTTTTTATGTACTAAGGGGATTTTTCAGACTTTTCCCCGCATGCTCTCCGGCATCCGGCAGCAAAGGGCGTCCGTCAGAGCGTTCTCACACGTCCCGCGCTGCGGTTTTTGACACACTCCCGTCTATTCCTCCAGATAATTATCCATGCCGCTGGTCTTCGTTATATTGCCGTCGCCGTCTACAAACAGAGCTTCCATGCCGTCTACGCTCTCCACATAAGCGATACCGTCTTCCACGCCCAGCATCAGACAGATGGTGGCCATGGCGTCACAGTCGGCAGAATGACCCAGGCCGCCGATCAGAGTTACACTGACCACATCGTTTTCCACCGGCCATCCTGTCTTCACATCCAGAATATGATGATAATATTTTCCATCCTTTTCAAAACCTCTCTCGTAGATGCCGGAGGTTACCACCGACGCGTCTCTGACGCCGGCCACGGCCAGATACTCCTGCTCGGCAAAAGGCTTCTGAATGCCGATATCAAATACGTCTCCTGCTTTGTCTCCCACAGCTATGATGTTGCCGCCGAAGTTGATCACAGCGCTGGTGACGCCCTGCTCCTGCAGACATTCCGCAGCCCGGTCGCCTACATAGCCCTTGCCGATGCCTCCTAAATTGATATGGGCCTGCGGGTCTTTCATCGTCACCGTATTGCCGGAGACCTGCACCTTTTTATAGTCTACCGTAGCCAGAGCCTCTTTGACCGCGGCAGCCGGCGGCACCTTGGGATCCTCCGCATGAAAATCCCACAGATCTGTGATCCTTCCCACAGTCACGTCGAATCTTCCGTCAGATTTTTTCCCGTAATCCAGCGCCATCTGCAGCAGGTCCACCGTTCTCGGATCGCACTCCACGCTTCTGCCGCCTGCATGATTGATCCGGTACACATCCGACCCCTCTGCTGTGGCGCTGATCAGAGCTTCATATTCAGCGCACAGCGCAAAGGCAGTATCGATGGCCTTTTCTGCCTTTTCCTGGCTCATATCTTCCATATCATAGATCGTGATCTGGCAGATGGTATCCATATAATAGCTGGTCTTCTCCACCTTTTCAGTCTTTTCGCCGCAGCCGGTCTGTGATATAATAAGGGCAGCGGCAAGTGCCGCGCACATTAACAATGATAAAAATTTTCTCATAGATACCTCGGAGTTTTCATGTTCAAATTTATCAAAAAAGCTGATATCATCCTGTTCGCCGTTCTGGTCATCGCCGGACTGACCCTGTCATGGCTGTCCGTCCGGGATTCCGGTTCCGGCCAGGAAGTCGTAGTCACCGCCGGAGGCCAGCTCTACGGCACCTACGATCTGTCCCGCGATCAGGAGATCACCATCGACCAACACGGTCATATCAATAAGATTACCATAAAAAACGGTCAGGTGCAAATGTCTTATTCTGACTGCAAAAACCAGATCTGCATCAATGACGGCAAAATCAGCAAAACCAGCCAGAGCATCGTCTGCCTTCCCAATAAGGTCATGGTGGAGATCACCGGCGGAGAGGAGGAATTAGATGGGGTCTCTCAATAATTCAGCCGGCAAAGGCAGCAGCGCATCCCGCGGCAGCCGCACGAAACGCGTCGCTTCCTCAGCTATGCTGGCATGCCTCGCTCTGATCTTTTCCTATGTAGAAGCGATCATTCCCTTCAGCGTCGGCATCCCCGGCGTCAAACTGGGCATCGCCAATCTGGTGATCCTTATCGCCCTTTACGAGCTGAGTCCGGGCTATGCCCTCGCCATCAACGTCATCAGGATACTGGTAGCCGGCCTTCTGTTCAACGGTCTCTTCGGAGCCCTTTATTCCCTGGCCGGAGGCCTTCTCAGTTTTCTGGTCATGTGGGGCCTGAAAAAAACCGGGCTTTTCAGCATGACCGGCGTCAGCATGGCCGGAGGCGTGGCCCATAACATGGGACAGCTGCTCATCGCCAGCGCCATCGTGGCAAATCTGAAAATGTTCCTGTACTTCCCGATCCTGATGTTTTCCGGCCTGGCCAGCGGTATTGCCATCGGCATCGTCAGCCAGATCATCTACCAGCGGGTGCCGAAAAACCTGTTTCGATGAATCCTTACCTGCGAATCTTTTTCAGGCGGCCCGGCAGAGACGCCCAGGTCCGCGCCATACTTCATTCGTTGCAAATTATGCTAAAATTTTGCAAAATTTTTACTTTTCGTAAATTCATGTTATAATATATCAAATAGATGTAAGAATTGGAGGACTATACATGAGAGAACAACTGACAGCGCTGCGCCAGAAAATGCAGGAGCGCGGCGTTGACGCCTACCTGATCCCTACCACCGATTTTCACGGCTCCGAGTATGTCAACGACTACTTCAAATGCCGCAAATACGTTTCCGGCTTTACCGGATCTGCCGGAACCCTTTTGGTCACTGCAGACGAAGCATGGCTGTGGACAGACGGCCGCTACTTCCTGCAGGCCGCGGACCAGCTGGCAGGCACCGGCATCGGTCTGATGAAAGAAAAGGAACCCGGCGTGCCGACCATCGAGGGCTATCTGACGTCCCTGACCGCATCAAAGGACTTCCGTCTGGGTTTTGACGGCCGCGTCGTAGACTATACGGCTGGAAAGCGTTATGAAGAGATCTGCCCGGCTATTGATTACGAACTGGATCTGGCTGGCGAGATCTGGGAAGACCGCCCGCAGATCCAGCCGTCAGAGATCTACAGCCTGCCGGAATCTGTAACCGGTGAATCCGCTGCGTCAAAGCTGTCCCGTCTCCGCGGATATCTCAGAGACAAAGGGGCAGACTGCCACCTGATAACCAGCATGGAAGAGATCGCGTGGCTGTTTAACCTGCGGGGCAGCGACGTGGAAAACACGCCGGTGTTCTTTGCCTTCGCTCTGATCTCCGCAGACGATGCCCGGCTGTATGTAATGGATACCAGACTGCAGACCACGGATCAGGTCACTGTTCTCCCGTACCTGCAGATCTTCGAAGATGTAAAAAAAATAGGCGCCGAGACCATTCTGCTGGATGAAAAGGTGGTCAGCTACGCGCTGATCAAAAGCCTGCCGCCGCAGATAAAGATCATCAGCGAAAGCAATCCGGCAGCCCTGATGAAGGCTCTGAAGAACCCGACAGAGATCGCCGCTACAAAAAATGCTCACATCAAAGACGGCACTGCCATGGTTAACTTTATCTACTGGCTGAAAAAAAATATCGGCAGTGAGGAAATCACAGAGATATCAGCCTGCGATTATCTGGAAAAATGCCGCCGCGCTCAGGAGGGCTGCTTTGATCTGAGCTTTCCGACCATTGCCGGATACGGTCCCAACGGCGCCATCGTCCACTACGATCCGACGCTGGGCGAAGGCTGTACTTTGAAAGCCGAAGGTCTGCTTCTGGTGGATTCCGGCGGCCAGTATACCGACGGTACTACCGATATCACCAGAACCATTGTTTTAGGGCCGCTTACCGAGGAAATGAAACAGCATTATACTCTGGTGCTGCGCAGTTATATCGCGCTGGGCTGTGCTCAGTTCCCGGCAGGGACTACCGGCGCGGAGCTGGACAAGACCGCCAGAAAGCCGCTATGGGATCACGGCCTTGATTTCAACCACGGCACCGGCCACGGCGTAGGCCACATCCTCAGTGTTCATGAGGGACCGCAGCGGATCGCTGAAACCGGCACTGCGTGCCCGCTGTATCCGAGCATGATCACCAGCGACGAGCCAGGCATCTACATTGAGGGAAGCCACGGCATCCGTCTGGAAAATGAGATATTATGTGTGGAAAAAGAAAATGGCAGCTATGGATTTGAATCGATCACCTTGTGTCCGTTTGACAGAGAAGCGATTCTGCCGGAGCTGATGACAGACGAAGAGCTTTCCTGGCTCAACGGTTACCATAAGCGGGTTTGTGACACCCTGCTGCCGCTGGTAGATTCTGAAACCGGACGGTGGCTGGCGGAAGTGACCGCAGAGATCAGAAGATGATCAAAGACTCCCCGTTTCGTTCGTTTCGTATTTTGATCCTGTGATCAAGGATCTGCGAAACAAAAACGCGGTTTTTTCAAAAATGGTTTCGTATTGCAGGCGTATACTGTCGGTTTTACGAAACCATCTTCTTTTTCAGAGAAAAAAAGTTTCGTAATTCTGACGCTGTTTCATCAGAATGCGAAACTTTTTTTGCTTTGACTCTGGAATTGTTTCGTATTGCGCCCTTGCCCCGGCCGTTTTACGAAACCTCCAGTTTATTCAGCTTTCTATTCAAAGTAGGTCTTCGCCAGACCGCCTTCGCTGGTCTCCCTGTACTTGCTGAACAGATCCCGGCCTGTTTCATACATAGTCTTTATAACCATATCAAAGGATATCTTTCTGGTATGGGTCAGGAAATTGGCCAGGCTCAGCGCGTTGATAGCCCGCATGGCGGCGACGGCGTTCCGTTCGATACACGGGATCTGCACCAGTCCGCTGATCGGGTCGCAGGTCAGGCCCAGATGATGCTCCATAGCCACCTCTGCGGCATATTCGATCTGGTCGATCTCCATGCCAAACAACTCCGCAAGACCGGCTGCCGCCATGGAGCAGGCGCTTCCCACCTCTGCCTGGCAGCCGCATTCGGCGCCGCTGATGGAAGCGTTCGTCTTGATCAGGTTTCCGATCAGACCGGCTGTTGCCAGCGCGTCTATGATCTGCTCATCGGAAAAACGGCGGTTTTTCTGCATATAATACAGGGTAGCTGGCAGAACGCCGCTGGCTCCGCAGGTAGGCGCTGTAACGATAATACCGCCGTCGGCGTTTTCCTCGCTGACCGCGTAGGCAAAGGAGCAGACCAGCCGGTTTTCTCTCGTCTGCGGCGTCTCATCGATATGATTCTGTCTGTACAGAAATCTGGCCTTCCGCTGTACCTGCAGGCCGCCCTGCAGGGTGCCTTCCGCTTCCAGACCCCGCTTGATGGTATCCTTCATCTGCTGCCAGACCTTTGCCAAATACCCTTTGATCTCCTCGCCTTCTGCTTCATAGACATATTCACAAAGCCGCATCCCTTTCTCCTCGCAGTACTCCTGGATCTCCCTGAAAGAGGACAGCCTGTAGACGTCCTGAGGCTCCTCCGACGGACGCCCTTTGATGGCGATCCTGCCTCCGCCTACGCTGTAGACCTCCATAGACGCGGTCACAGCGCCGGAAACGTCAAAGGCCTCAAAGACCATGGTATTGGGATGGGGCAGTTCTTCGTCGGGCTTATCGCTGAATACGATGCGGCATTTGCTGCGGCCCAGCACGTCGAGAATGGCTGTATCAGTCATATGGCCGACGCCGGTCTTGGACAGGGAGCCGTAAAGGGTCGCCTGGTACTGCGGCGCGTCCGGATTCTCGGCAAGAAACATCTCTGCTGCCCGGGTCGGAGCGATGGTATGGGAGCTGGACGGGCCGCGGCCGATCCTGTATAATTCTGTAAGTGATTCCACGAAATATCCTCCTAGCCTTCAAACTCCGCGTATTTGCCTATGATCCTGACAATAGCCTCGGCACACTTGTCCATGTGGTCGATATTTGCCATTTCCATGACGGAATGATGGTTCCAGGATCCGGTTCCCATGTTCGGACACGGCACGCCCTTGAAGGACAGGTCGGACCCGTCGGTGCCGCCGCGGATAGCCGGTACTCTCGGCACAGCGCCGCACTCTTCGATCGCCGCTTTGGCAAAGTCGATGAGATGCATATGCGGCCGGATCATTTCGGACATATTGTGGTAGCTGTCTTCGATCTGGGCGGTCACGGTGCCCGCGCCGTATCTGGCGTTGAGCAGGTCTGCCGCTGCTTTGATCGTCTCCTTGCGCGCGGCAAATTTATCAGCGTCGTGCTCTCTGATCATATACCGCATCCGGCACTGCTGGCAGTCGCCTTCGATATGGAGCAGGTGATAAAATCCTTCAAAGTCCGCCGTATGTTCCGGCCGTTCCCACGGCGGAAGCAGGCCGGCAAACTCCATGGCGATAATGGAAGCGTTTTTCATCACGTCCTTGGCCTCGCCGGGATGGGTGGCGACGCCTTTGATCTCGACAGCCACGGATGCCGCGTTGAAATTTTCGTATTCGATGTCTCCGAAATCGGCGCCGTCTACAGTATAGGCGAACCGGGCACCAAAGGCCTGCACATCAAAGTTGGTCTGGCTTTCTCCGATCTCTTCGTCCGGCGTAAAGGAAAAGGCGATTTTGCCATGGCGGAACTCCGGATGCTGCGCCATATATTCCAGAGCTGTGACGATCTCCGCTACGCCGGCTTTATCATCGCCGCCCAGCAAAGTTGTTCCGTCAGTGACGACAAGGTCACAACCTACAGCCTTCTGCAGGTTGACGTCTGTCGCCGGATCCAGCTCTATTCCCGCGTCAAGGCGGATCACGCTTCCGTCATATTTTTCGATGATCCGAGGCGCGGACTTAGGCGACGGATGATCTTCGACCGTATCCACATGAGCGATAAAGCCGATGACCGGAACTTCCTTTTCTATATTGGACGGTACGCTTCCGTAAACATATCCTTTGTCGTCCATATAAACGTCTTCGATACCGAAGCCTCTGATCTCGTCTACCAGGGCCTGACCCAGAACCTTCTGGCCCGGCGTGCTTGGCACTGTCTTGCTGCTCTCGTCGGACGTGGTATCAAACATGACGTACTTTAAAAATCTTTCATATGGTCTCATAAACATTTCCTCCAAAACGTAATTCTGATATTATTCTATACGCACGAGCAGAAAAAGTCCAGTATTGAAGGGAAAAAGGTCGTGTCAAGTTGTTGTGGAGTTTTTTGTTGACAACTCCAATGTATTTTTAACAGAACAAAGTATTCCTTGCCTGCCCCAAGTCGTGGATCAGGGTCTGCGTCCCGCTTGCT
>JAETRU010000055.1 GCA_021769965.1 Eubacterium sp. | reverse complement strand
AAGCGTTCATTGAATCGCGGCTTGCGATTCTATGCTTAGCGGAATCGCCGCGGTATAATGAACGCATACGATCTTTCGGCGTTGCCGCAAGGAAGCGTTCATTGAATCGCGGCTTGTGATTCTATGCTTAGCGGAATCGCCGCGGTATAATGAAGTGGACATAAATGCATAACATCTGATACAGAAGGGATATGAGTTTTGAGAAGCAGTAAATACAATAAAAAAAGCAGAGAGACCTGTGATTTTAAGGGTATGAAATACAGTCCTGAGCTGATCCGCCAGCTCGAGGACCCGGAATACGCGCGGGCAGCGGAGGAATATGAACGCCAGGCCCGAAGGCAGAAGGAGCAGGCAGTGCGGCGCGGCAGCCGCAGTAAAGCCGGCAGGAGCAAAGCGAAAAAGAAACACAGATGGAATAAGAAGATCTTCCTGAGAAATATTCTGGGGCTGGTCCTTTTGATCGCCATTCTTGGAACGGGAGCTTTTTTCGCTCTGACAGGAAACTTTGATCACGTGGATACGGACAAGGATATGTTTGCCATTGATCCGCAGGCTGCTGACGATCTGAGCGGTTACAGAAATATCGCCATTCTGGGTTCAGACGCGAGGGCAGACGAGGGCTATGACGGCAGCCGGACCGACGCTATCATCATTATGAGCATCAAAAAGTCCAACGGCGATATCCGCCTGATCTCAGTCATGCGGGACAGCTACCTGAAGATGGAGTACATGGACGGCTCCATGGTTCTGGACAAGATCACCCACGCACATCATTACGGCGGCGGCGTCGATACCTGTGCCGCGCTGAACCGGAGCCTGGATCTGAATATTGACGAATTTGTCATTTTCAACTGGAAGGCTGTGGCTGACGCTGTGGACTGTCTGGGCGGCATTGAGATCAAAGTAAAGAAAAATGAAATTGGCGATATGAACACGTGGGGTCCGGAAACAGCTGAAAATACAGGCGGTACATATAACGAGATCACCCGTGCGGGCACACAGACCCTGGACGGGGTGCAGGCTACCACCTATTGCCGTATCAGAAAGAACAGCGGCGGTGACGAAGGACGGAGCACCCGGTATAAGAAGGTCATGACGGCGGTCATGAAGAAAGCGCTGACCCATCCGTGGAAGCTGCCGGAGCTGTCTGACACGGTATTTCCTAATATCCGGACAAATATGTCTCAGCTGGACATGTTTACCGCAGCTGTCCGCGCGCCGGGATATGATATCAAGAAGAGTATCAGCTGGCCGCAGGATTATTATTCGGGGCTTCTGGGCGGTATCTCCTATGTGGTGCCGCTGACGCTGGAAAGCGAGGTCCAGGATCTCCACAGAAAGGCCTTTGGTCAGAAGAATTACACGGTCAGTGACACCTGCAGCCAGATCAGTCAGGAGATCATCTGGGATACAGGACTGCAGTAAGGCAGGTCGAGGTAAAGGCAGAATATACTATGCTCCCTTTCGGTCAGACAAGCAAAACAGTGAGAGCTTGCTTTCCGGGAGGGAGTATTTTTGTAGACAAAAAAACATTTATAACAATTAAATTGAATTTTATAACAAGTCAGTTATTGCGCCGGGGGAGGAGTATAACTTATAATGATATTAATTAGAATTTATCTTTTTAATTAAGAAAAAGAGCAGCAAACCGTTCTAAAACATGAACTCATTATTAAGAGGTGAATTATGAATACATATGAAAACCTCGTGAAAAAGGCCGATGAAAGAATCGCCCTTTTTCACAGGGAATTGGCAGAACTCAGCGATGATATTTTCGATCATCCGGAAATAGGCGGCCAGGAGTATCGTACTACTGAAAAAATGGTTGCCATTCTTCGTGAAAAGGGATTTTCTGTAGTTTATCCTTTCGCCGGATTTGATACGGCGTTTAAGGCGACGATGGGCAGTGACGATCATAAGTATAAAATTGCGCTGCTGGCAGAGTATGACGCGCTTCCTGATCTGGGTCACGCCTGCGGCCACTGTCTCAGCGGCGCTATCAGTCTGCTGGCGGGAATTGCACTTTCCAGGCTGCAGGATGAGCTCAATGCGGATATTCATATCATCGGAACGCCAGATGAAGAATATGACGGCGGGAAGCCGAAAATGATCCGAAAGGGTGTTTTTGACGGCTATGATATGGCTATGATGATCCATATGTATGACAGAAATCAGGTGTATACGAAGCTGACCGCACTGAGTCCTTATACCTACTTCTTTTATGGAAAAGCGGCTCACGCTTCGTCGGCGCCATGGGACGGCCGCAACGCGTTTAACGCCTGCCAGCTGTTTTGCCACGCCATAGATATGCTCAGACAGCATGTAAAGCCGGATATCCAGATACACGGTATAATCAGAAATCCGGGAGAGGCGCCGAACATCGTACCGGAAGAGGTATCGGCGGAATTTTATATCCGGGGTCTTGACAGGCCGTATCTGAATCAGGTGATCGACATGATAAGTGACTGCGCCCGCGGCGCCGCCATCGCGACCCAGACTACATGGGAGAGAAAGCAATACGGCGAAGGCTATGACGATCTGCAGACGCTTTCTTTCGGAAACGAGCTGCTTTCGGAAGCTTACGAGGAAATGGGCGTGCCTCTGAATGGAGATCCTGAGAAGGTTTTCGGATCTTCTGACTGCGGAAATGTCAGTTATGTATGCCCGACCTTTCATGCAACTCTGCAGATCGCAGATGAGGGCACGGCGATCCACACCCGGGAATTCGCAGACGCTGTAAAATCCGACAGAGCTCATGAGGCTCTGGCAAAAGGAGCGGGCATCATATCCCGTTATGTAATTAAAATGCTGTCAGATGAAGACAATATTAAGAAGCTGAAAGCGGAGTTTGAGGAGAAAAAAGCACGCTTTATGTAAGCGCATTTTGCCTGTGACCCTGATCTTCCCGGCGTTTGTTCGGCTGCAAGATCGCGATGAAACGAAAAGAAGTTTTGAATGACAGGTTTCATCAAAAGGAAAATAGAATATAGTTTGTTGATTGGCGCTGCCCTGTTTTATGGGCAGCGTTTTGTGTAAAAAGCTGTCAAAAAATTGTCGAAAAATTACATTTTAACGCGGTAAAGCGCTTTAGCAGCCAACAGCGTAAAAGCGTTGAAAAAAGGCGATTTATAATTTTTTGATCGGATTTGTTCAACAAAAAAAACATTGGCATTTCAACGAAAACAAGGTTTTTCCTGTTGACTTCACAGGTCCTGTGGAGTAATATGAACTTAAGTTGTATACAGAATAATTTCGGATATAACGAGGCAAAGGAGGAAACATTATGAGTACCAATCACAGTGCGGCTGCAGAAGTAGTAAAGAAAATTTTAGCTCTTCTGCCAGGCGTGGATTGCAACGGCGGCTGCGGCAGAAAAACCTGCCAGGCATGTGCGGAAGCAATCGCTTTGGGCGAAGGCACAGCGCTTTGTCCTGCATGCGGGCAGGATGCGGTAAACGCCATCGCCGAAATCACGGGTGAAGAACCCCAGACAGCAAAAGATGAAATTGCCTTTGTTGCCTGCAGCGGCGATGCTGCGGGAAAGAAACGGTTTGCGGGAGGAACCTGCCGCGACGCGGTGGCTGCCGGCTTTGAAAGAGGCGAGTGCAAGTACGGCTGTGTCGGCTGCGGCGACTGCGTCAGCGTCTGTAAGTTTGACGCCATGAAGGTGGCTGACGGTGAGGTGATCATCGACGCGGAGAAATGTAACGGCTGCGGTGCCTGCGCTGCGGAAGGCGCATGCGTACAGGGTCTGATCCGTATGGTGCCGAGAGACGCTACCAACTTTATCCCATGCTCCAACAGAGATGAGGATGACGACAGAGTCAGAGAGACCTGCGGATTCGGCTGTATCGGCTGCGGCGACTGTGTGCGCGCATGTCCGGAGGGCGCGGTGGATATCATCGACAACCACGCTGTCATCGACTATGACAAGTGCGTCGGCTGTGTAGCCTGCACCGTAAAATGTAAGAAAAAGATCATCGTAGATACTATGCACGATCTGACGAAATTAAAAGAGAAGGTCGCTTTTGTAAAGTGCAGCGGTTCCAATGAACACGCATACAAAGAAGCTGGTTTTACCAGCTGCAGAGAGGCTGCGGCAAAGGCAGATCCGAAAGCGATGGGCATCTGCACGACAGGCTGCACCGGTCAGGGAGACTGCGTCAAAGCCTGCCGCTACGGCGCGATCGAAGTCGTTGACGGCAGCGCGCAGGTAGATCCTGATAAGTGCGTCGGCTGTAAAGACTGCTACTATGCATGTCCGAAGAACCTGATCGAAATGGTTCCTTACAAGGGAGCTAAGATGGTTCCTTGCAGCTCTACTGCGGATTACGAGGACAAGGCAGCAGTATGCGGCAGCGCCTGCATCGCCTGCGAAGACTGTTTCGCAAACTGTCCGAACGGCGCGATCCATATGGAAGAAGCCCATGCGGTCATCGACCCTGAAATTTGCGAAAACTGCCAGGTATGTCAGTACATGTGTCAGAGAGGCATCATTAAGGAAAGAGAAGTTCCTGAATATAACTACTTACAGAGAGCCGCTCTTGGCATGAGGGAAGGAGAGTGATTACGGTGAGAAAATTAAAGACAATGGACGGAAATACGGCTGCCGCTCATGTAGCATACGCATTTTCTGAGGTTGCTGCCATTTACCCGATCACACCATCTTCTCCAATGGCAGAAAGTATGGACGAATGGGTATCTCAGGGCAGAACCAACATTTTCGGTGAAAAAGTTAAAATCGTAGAAATGGAATCCGAAGCAGGTGCGGCAGGCGCAGTACACGGCTCTATTACAGCCGGTTCCTACACCTCCACATTTACCGCATCCCAAGGTCTGCTGCTGATGATTCCAAATATGTATAAATTAGCAGGTGAACAGACACCGACAGTATTCCATGTAGCAGCAAGAGCACTGGCAACACACGCGCTGTCCATTTTCGGAGACCACTCCGACGTTATGGGCTGCCGCCAGACCGGTTTTGCAATGCTGGCATCAAACTCTGTACAGCAGGCAATGGACCTGGCTGCTGTCGCACACCTGTCAACCATCGCAGGCAAGCTGCCGATGCTGCACTTCTTCGACGGTTTCAGAACCTCTCACGAAAATCAGAAGATCGAGATCTGGGACTACGAAGACCTGAAAGAAATGGTAGACTGGGATGCAGTAAAAGCATTCAAAGAGCGTTCCATTCACCCGATGCATCCACACAGCATGGGCAGTGCAGAACAGCCGGAAACTTTCTTCCAGCACAGAGAAGCCTGCAACAGCGCTTATCTGGAAACTGCTGACTTAGTAAACGAATACATGGAAAAGGTCAATGCAAAGATCGGCACTGACTATAAACCATTCAACTATTACGGCGCGCCTGACGCAGAAGAGATCATCGTAGCTATGGGCTCTGTCTGCGACGCGGCAGAAGAACTGATCGACTACCTGACCGCAAAGGGCAAGAAAGTCGGTATCATCGAAGTACATCTGTACAGACCGTTCTCCGTAAAATACCTGCTTGATGTAATGCCTGAGACAGTTAAGAAAATCGCTGTATTAGACAGAACAAAAGAACCTGGCGGTTTAGGTGAACCTTTATTCTTAGATGTGGTCGCAGCACTTCGCGGCACCAAGTTTGAAAACTGCCTGGTCGTTGGCGGCCGTTACGGACTTGGTTCCAAGGATACACAGCCTGGCGATATCCTGGCAGTATATCAGAACCTGTGGACAGACGAACCGAAGAAGGAATTCACCATTTCCATCACAGACGATGTAACCGGACTTTCCCTTCCGACTACAGAAAATCCTGATGTAGCTCCAAAGGGAACAAAGGCCTGCAAGTTCTGGGGTCTGGGTGCAGACGGTACTGTAGGCGCCAACAAGAACTCCGTTAAGATCATCGGCGACCATACAGATAAGAAAGTACAGGCATACTTCCAGTATGACTCCAAGAAATCCGGCGGTGTAACTATTTCTCACCTGAGATTTGGTGACGAACCGATTAAGTCCACCTATTATGTAAAACAGGCTGACTTTGTTGCATGTCATAACTCCGCTTACCTGACACGCTACGAAATGGTACAGGATGTAAAGCCGGGCGGATTCTTCCTCTTAAACTGCGTATGGAATGACGAAGAACTGGAAGAACACCTCCCTGCAACAGTAAAGAGATACATCGCAAAGAACAATATTCAGTTCTACACCTGCGACGCTGTTTCCATTGCGAAAGAAATCGGTCTGGGCGCGAGAAGAACCAATACTGTACTGCAGGCTGCCTTCTTCAAACTGGCTGACATTATTCCGATCGATGAAGCTGCTGGCTACATGAAGGACGCCATCAAGAAGACTTACGGCAAGAAGGGTGAAAACATTGTAAACATGAACATGGCTGCGGTAGACGCAGGCATCGAACATGTACATAAGGTAGAAGTACCTGCCGCATGGGCAGACGCACCGGACGACGCGCCGGCTGCCGCTATGGTAGGCCGCGATCAGGCACATACTGATTACCTGAACAAAGTGCTGGTTCCGACCAACACCCTGACTGGCGACGCAGTTCCTGTATCTACATTCCTGGATACAGCAAACGGTATGGTTCCTGCAGGAACAGCCGCTTTTGAAAAGAGAGGCATCGCGACAGATATCCCTGTCTGGAACAAAGACAACTGTATGCAGTGTAACTGGTGTTCCTATGTTTGTCCGCACGGCGTTATCAGACCGTTCGTACTGGACGAGACAGAAGTGGATCAGGTGAACGGCGATTACCTGGCTATGAAGGGCGTAAAGGGCAAATTCTTTACTCTGGGTATTTCCGCACTGGACTGCACAGGCTGCGGTTCCTGCGCACAGGTATGCCCTGCGAGAAAGAAAGCTCTGGAAATGACTCCTGCGGAAGACGATATTGTACTGCCTTCTCAGGACAAATACAATTACTTATTCGAAAATGTGGACGCAAAAGAAGTTCCATTCAAAGAAGATACTGTCAAGGGTTCTCAGTTCAAGCAGCCGCTGCTTGAGTTCTCCGGCGCTTGTCCGGGATGCGGCGAATCTCCATACGCAAAACTGGTTACCCAGTTATTTGGCGACAGAATGTTCATTGCCAACGCAACAGGCTGTTCCTCCATCTGGGGCTGCTCCGCACCGAGCACACCTTACACAGTAAACAAAGAAGGCAGAGGTCCTGCATGGGCTAACTCCCTCTTTGAGGATAACGCTGAATTCGGACTTGGTATGACGATCTCCATGCAGTCCAGAAGAAACGAACTGAAATCCGCAGTTGAAAGACTGTATGATACAGTAGGCGTTCCTGCGAAGGCATGGGTTGCTTCCATGAATGATCCAGAGGCTGCGGAAGAAACAGGAAAGATCCTGCTGGCTGAGTGTGAAAAACTGGCTGACAAGAACGAAGACGCAAAATATGTAGTAGACAATCAGGATATGCTGATCAAACCGTCTATGTGGATCTTCGGCGGCGACGGCTGGGCATACGACATCGGTTACGGCGGTCTGGACCATGTACTGGCTTCCGGCGAAAATGTAAATGTTATGGTATTCGATACTGAAGTTTACTCCAATACCGGCGGACAGTCCTCCAAGGCTACTCCGATCGGCGCAGTCGCTAAATTCGCGGCTTCCGGTAAGAATGTGAAGAAGAAAGACCTGGCACAGATCGCTATGGCTTACGGCTATGTATATGTAGCACAGGTTGCTATGGGTGCTAACCCTGAACAGACTCTGAAAGCGATCAGAGAAGCGGAAAGCTATGACGGACCTTCCCTGATCATCGCATACGCTCCATGTATCAACCAGGGTCTGAAGGCAGGCATGAACAAAGCTATGCTGGAAATGAAGAACGCGGTAAGAGCTGGTTACTGGAACCTGCTGAGATTCAATCCGAGACTGGCAGCAGAAGGCAAGAATCCGCTTTCCATCGACAGCGGCGTACCTTCTGAAAACTACAGAGACTTCTTAATGAGCGAAGTCCGTTACAACTCCTTACAGCTGAAGTTCCCTGAAAGAGCAGAAGAACTCTTCACCAAGTCAGAAGAAATGGCGATGGAAAGATACGCGCATCTGCAAAATCAGAAGAAGAGCTACGATAACTAAGGAAGGAGGGTGAATGTGATGAAAAAGTTTGAAGTAACATATAAAAGAAGACTCAATGACAACATGGTGTGGCTGAAGATCTATGCCCCGCTGGTTGCAAGAAAAGCAAGACCCGGTCAGTTCATCATCCTTCGTACTGATGAATACGGTGAGAGAATCCCTCTCACCATGGCTGGACATAACGAAGAAGACGGCACCATCGACCTGATCTACGCGGCAGTAGGCAGAACTACTATGCTGATGGATCAGCTGGAAGTGGGCGACTGCTTTGCTGACATCGTAGGCCCTCTGGGCAAACCGACCAAGATGGACGGTCTGAAAAGAGTCTGCGTCGTAGGCGGCGGTACCGGTAACGCGCTGGCTTATCCGCTGGCCTGCGGTATGCACGACCACGGCGTGGAAACCGTCATGATCGAAGGTTTCAAGAACAAAGATCTGGTCATTCTGGAAGATGAATTCAGAGCCGGCGTAGATGAGCTCTACGTCATGACAGACGACGGTTCCTACGGTGAAAAAGGTTTCACTACCGCAAAACTGGAAGAACTGATCCAGGCTGGTGAAAAATTCGATGAGGTCATCGCTGTAGGACCTCCGATGATGATGAAATTCACCTGCCAGATCGCAGAAAAATACGGTATCCATTCCGTTGCATCCCTGACTGCGTACATGATCGACGGAACCGGTATGTGCGGCGGCTGCCGCTGCAACATCGGCGGTGAAGACAAGTTCGTATGTGTAGACGGACCTGAATTTGACGGTGCTCTGGTAGACTGGGATGAACTGATTCAGAGAAGCGCATACTATTCCGATCAGGAAGCAGAAGACAGAGCCCATGTATGCCGCTTAACAGGAGGTGTTCGTTACCATGATTAATTTAGTAAGAGAAAAGAATCCGATGCCGGAACAGGCGCCTGATGTGCGTAACAAGAACTTCCTGGAAGTTTCCTCCGGCTATACAGAAGAAATGGCGATCAACGAGGCGATGAGATGTCTCAAATGCCGCAAAAAGCCTTGCATGAGCGGCTGCCCGGTTATGGTCAAGATTCCTGATTTTATCGCTAAGATCGCTGAAGGCGAGTTTGAAGCAGCTTATCAGATCATCAGCGAGACCAGCAGCCTTCCTGCCATCTGCGGTCGTGTATGTCCGCAGGAAAACCAGTGCGAAGGCAAGTGCGTACACGGCGTCAAGGGCGAACCGGTCGCAATCGGCCGTCTGGAAAGATTTGCTGCTGACTGGCACGCAGAACACTATGGCGATGAAGAAATCAAACCGGCTGAAAGCAACGGTCACAAAGTTGCTGTCATCGGCGCGGGTCCTGCAGGTCTTGCCTGCGCAGGCGACCTGATCAACAAAGGTTATGAAGTAACCGTTTACGAAAGTTTACATAAGACCGGCGGCGTACTGGTTTACGGCATTCCGCAGTTCCGTCTTCCAAAGGAGATCGTAGCTGCTGAAGTTGCGAAACTGGAAGCCAAGGGCGTAAAATTCGTGACAAACGCGATCGTAGGCCGTGCGATCACTGTGGATGAGCTGATGAAAGAAGAAGGCTATGAATCTGTATTTATCGGTACAGGCGCGGGACTTCCTTCCTTCATGAAGATTCCTGGTGAAAATCTGCTGGGCGTATGCTCTGCCAACGAATATCTGACTCGTATCAATCTGATGAAGGCTTACCTGCCTGAATACGATACACCGATCCAGCACGCTGACAAGATCGCAGTCGTAGGCGGCGGCAACGTTGCTATGGACGCTGCGAGATGCGCAAAGCGTATGGGCGCCAGCGAAGTATATATCATCTATCGCCGCAGCATGGATGAACTGCCTGCAAGAGCAGAAGAAGTACACCATGCTATGGAAGAAGGTATCATCTTCAAACTGCTGACCAACCCTGTAGCGATCAAAGGCGATGAGGGCGGCCACGTAACAGGTATCGAATGTGTCAACATGGAACTGGGCGAACCGGACGCTTCCGGCCGCCGCAGACCAGTAGTCATCGAAGGTTCCAACCATGTAGTACCTGTAGATATGGTTATCATGTCCATCGGTACCAAGCTGAACACTTTGATTTTAGATACTACCGATGAACTGGCAGCCAACGAAAGAGGCGGTATCGGCGCTGACGCGAGCGCGGCGACAAACCGTCCGGGCATCTTCGCAGGCGGCGACGCTGTAACAGGCGCGGCTACCGTTATCAAGGCCATGGGCGCAGGCAAAACTGCAGCAGCAGGCATTGATGAGTATCTGAGCAAATAAAAGGCTGTTCGTTAAAACAGAGAAAAAAAGGCTTCATGAATCAAATGGTTCATGAAGCCTTTTGATCGTTTACGAAGCTTTTGAACAGCTATTCTTCTTCAGCCGGACCTCCGGTTCCCGCGGCAGCCGGAACAGCGGTATATATTTATCCAGACCGGTGACGGTGACCAGAAGCAGGGTAGAGACAGCGATCATTGCCATGAAGTTGTATCTGATGAAATCCGTATTGGCAAATTCAAAGAGCGGATATACGTTGACAGCGATGCCCGCGTAGAAGAACAGGTATACGTGCCAGGGGATCAGCTGTGAGCCGAATACGCCCATGGCGTCGCCGAAGGTGGCATTTCTCAGCCTGATCTTATACATATCCTCTTCATTTGCTTCGATGTTTTCTTCGGAGATCTCTTTGATGATAGGGCCGACTGTGACGATCTGGGCCATCTCGTCAGCCAGGATGGCGTTGCCGGCAAGAGACAGGCATCCGTTGCAGAACATCAGCTGGCGGACGTTGTGAGAAACTCTGACGATCAGTTTTGACAGAGGGTCAAAGGCACGCATTCTGCCCATGATGCCGCCGAAAGCCGCGACCCACATCATCATGACAATGACCCAGGAACCGGCGCTGGCAAAACCGTCCATGCACAGATTGAGAAAATCCTGCAGACCGCCGTCTGTAAAACCGGTAGTTCCTGCCGGGATCCCCAGAAGGTAAGAACTGACGATGCCCGAACCGATGCAGGCAAAGGTATTGACGCCGATGACAGCCAGCGCTACGACCAGGATCAGAGGTATGATCATGTAGACCGCGACCCCGTTTTCCACCTGATCAAGCAGGTCGATGGCCTCAGGCCGTTCTTCTGCCAGATAGTCCAGAGCACTCTGCGGCACGGACGCCATGACGCCGGACGTATCTACGGAGTCTGTGGAAAGCCCCATGACGACGCCCGCGATCCATGTGGTGATGGCAGCCAGAAGCAGACAGCCGGCCGACCAGACCCCCTGGCTTCTGACTCTGTCGATGACCTGTACGCCCTGAATGCCGGAGGATACGATGGTAGTATCAGAAATAAGTCCGATATTGTCGCCAAAGCATGCGCCTCCGGCGATAGCGCAGGTCGTCAGCAGCAGACTGCCGCTTTCCGCGCAGCCCGGATCGACGATATGTACCAGCCAGAGGAAAATCGGAGCGCAGGCCGCAAAGGTCCCCCAGGAGGTCCCTGTAGCGACAGACAGGGTGGCAGTGACTAACAGTCCGATGACAGCCGTGGTCTGTGCAGTAATGCCCAGCATCAGCGCGATATTGACGACAGAGGCTCCGACACCGGTTTTCATAAACGCGCTTGCCATGGCATAGGCGAACATCAGGATGAACAACGCCACGATGATGTTGGTCACGCTTTTGATGGAGGCGTCCAGGCAGTCCTGAAAGGACAGTTTTTCTGTAAATTTTGCGACGATGACCGCAGCGATAACGGAAATCGGCGCGGCGATCAAAGCGTCCTGCCCTGAGATCATCATGCCGGCCAGCAGTATGACAGGCAGAAATTTCACTGCAGATTTTAAGGTATTCATATTTTTTCTCCTTCCAAAGATATGTCCCGGATCTTGCCGGGAGCATTTCACTTGACGTGATAGTAAAATATATGCGGAGAGAGAGTTGAAAAGAATCATAGGGTGTATGGAAAACAGCGGAGGAGGACTAGTGTTACTATTCACAGTCAATCTGCGCCGCCACTTTTTTTGCTTTTTCGCGCTCATGCGGCGAGCCCTGCCTGTCGCGCGCCGCTTTTTCACAGTATTTTACGGCTATATGGCGTGTAAAGACAGATATAAGCTTGTTTTTACTGTTTCTTTACAGCCACAAGGAGCATACAGACTGAAAATATCTGTACAGCAGAGTGCCACGCGCCGTATAGCTGCATTATGGATCATAAATGTAGCGTGAATCAGATAATGATATGCTTCCTTCTAGGTAGACAAGTAAAAAATAAAAACTTGTTATCTGGAAGGGAGCATTTGTATGTCTGGAAAAATATCTGCAGAAGAGAAAATTGCAGCCGTGAAGAACT
>JAETRU010000054.1 GCA_021769965.1 Eubacterium sp. | reverse complement strand
AACTGCATATTCAAAAGTCTCGGCAGATTCTCTTCTTATCCGCTATTTTGTTATGCTCATTTTTATTTCTTCATTATTTTACCCTATTTTTCTCATAAACGCAATTTCCTATAAAGCAAGAAAGGCGCGGCAATTCTTGCCGTACTGATTCTTCACAGGAAAAGGAAAGTCAGCAGAAAAGAACTGATCGGATATCTCTGGCCAGAGAGCAGTGAAGACGCGGCGAAATACAATTTGCGCTATAACTTATGGCAGTTGAAAAAAGTTTTTAATGAGAATCATGAAACGCCGCTTTTAATGATCTCAAAGGAAGAGTGCTGGCTTAACAATATGTGTCCTTACTGGTGTGATATCTGTGAGATTATGGAGAAAAATATCGCCGCTGCGGAAGATACAAAAGAGCTGGAACAGATCTGGATATTATTTGCAGGCGAGTTTCTGGAGAATGTGTTTTATCCCGGCTGCGACGATTTTGAAGAACTGGTCAGCCGACAGCGGTATGTATTAGAAAACAAGAAACTGAAGCTGCTTCAGCAGCTGATCAGAATGTATAGCGGCCAGAAGGCGTGGGATAAGTGCCTTCAAGCTTTGCGGGACTACGAGGAGCTGGACCCTTATGATGAAGAATGCGCGTTACTGCGGATCCGTATCCTGCTGCAGCTGGGAAGTTACAGGGAGGCGCTGCAGTATTATCACGACTTTTATACAAAACTGACCTGCGATGTCGGAATAGAGCCTTCTGATTCTCTGAAAAAGCTGGCAGAGAAAATCAAGCACCGAATCCCCAAAAGACAGAATGATTTACGTATACGCTGTGACTGTATACGGGGAGTTCCATATTTTCTGATGTCAGATATTATTGGAGGTCTGCTGGACTGCCGGGGGTTTAATATTTCGGATTATCTGACAGAGGAAAGAAGAAAGGATCTCGCCTACATACAATTCAGACTGGGCGAATGCCGGGAGACCCCTCCGCCTGTGCGGATTATCAATAGCTTTATGGAGCTGATTGGAAATGTCTGCAGCGGGGAAAACACGCTGCAGATTCAGATCATCAACAGCAGCGAGGCAGATCAGGTCTCAGCGGAGGTTCTGGAAAAGCTGGAAGAACGGTATCCTGAGATACTTTTGGTGGAGAGAAAGTAGGCGGCAGAGCCGCCTCCTATTCTCTGAACTGATACTGATAAAGCTGGGCGTACATGCCGCCTGCGGCGATCAGCTCTTCGTGTGAGCCGCGTTCGGCAATGCCTTCCTGTGTGAGTACGATGATCTCATCAGCATTCTTGATGGTGGAAAGACGGTGGGCTACGATGATGGAAGTTCTGCCGCGGCCCAGTTCTTCCAGAGACTGCTGGATCAGCATTTCTGTAGAGTTGTCCAGTGCGGATGTAGCCTCATCCAGGATCAGGATCGGCGGGTTTTTCAGAAAGACCCGCGCGATGGAGATTCTCTGTTTCTGACCGCCGGACAGTTTGATGCCCCGCTCGCCGACCTGGGTGTCGTAGCCATCCTCCATGGTCATGATATAATCGTGGATGTTGGCCTTTTTAGCAGCTTCCATGATCTCCTCGTCGGTCGCGTCCAGATCGCCGTAGGCGATATTTTCCCGGATGGTGCCGTTGAACAGGAAAACGTCCTGGGCGACCATGCCGATATTTTTTCGAAGAGCATAGCGGCTCATTTTGGTGATGTCCATGCCGTCGATGGTGATCCTGCCTGAATCTACATCGTAGAAGCGGGGGATCAGGTGGCACATGGTTGTTTTTCCGCTGCCGGACGGACCGACCAGAGCCAGCGTGCGTCCCTGCCTGATGTCCAGTGTCAGATTGCTGATAACAGGCGCGGGATCATTGTTGTTATCTTTATCGTCACTGCGCTCATAAGAAAAGGTCACGTTCTCAAAACAGATATTGCCGTCGAGATGCTCAGGCGTCAAAAGACCGTCAGCATTCTCTTCCTCTTCCGGAATAGCCATGATCTCCAGAAAACGGCGGAAGCCTGTCATCCCTTCCTGCAGCTGCTCGTAGAAAGCGACGAGCTTGTTGACAGGATTTAAGAACATAGAAATATACAGCAGAAACGCCGCAAATTCTCCGGCGTTGATCTTGCCGTAGAAGAAGAACAGTCCGCCGGAAGACAGCACGACCAGATACAGCAGATCCATAAACAGCGTCATGCCCGAGTGAAAAATGCCCATGGCTTTATATGCGCCGGCACGGGAACGCTTCAGATTTTCATTAGCTACGTTGAATTTTTTGTTTTCATGCTCATCCGCTGTGTAAGCTTTGGAAACGCGGATACCCGCGATAGCGGTTTCTACGCTGGCGTTGATCTCGGCAGTTTTGACGCGGGTCTCACTGAAAGCCGCGTTCATCATACTCTTTGTTTTGAATGCGAAAAAGATCATGAACGGCAGTACAGCAAAGGTGATGCAGGTCAGGGCGATATTGATCTGTCCCAGCATGATAAAGGCGCCGATCAGAATGATCAGTGACAGAAACAGATTCTCCGGACCGTGATGGGCCAGTTCAGATACTTCAAACAGGTCGTTGATCATGCGGCTCATGATGGAGCCTGTTTTGTGTTCATCAAAGAATGAGAAAGGCAGCTTCTGCAGATGGCGGAACAGCTCCCGGCGCATATCTCCCTGGATCCTGACGCCTACGATATGACCCCAGTATTGAATGATGAAATTGAGACCGGCTTTCAGAACGTAGATGAACAGCAGAACCAGCGCCCAGATGACAAACAGCCGGATATTCTGATTCGGCACATAGTCGTTGATGATATTCTTGGCGATGACTGGATAAAAAAGGTCGCAGCACGCCACGATGAAGGCGCAGGTCATGTCCAGAATAAACAGGCGCAGATGCGGTTTATAGTATTTTGCGAATTTTCTAATCATGTATTTCCTCCGTAGTATATTAAAATATCTTTGATATGCTGTGATTCACTGTATAGTATGATACCACCATTTGTAATATTTTCGCAAGATTTTACTCACAAAATGCACACATAATTTTATCGGGTTCAACAAAATCGGACAGTATAATGAAGGTGCAAAAGGGAATTAGAATTAGAAAATCTTATCAGGAGGAAAAACATGAGAAACAGCAAGAAAAACAGCAGACAACGAAATGAAAGGAAAAGGGATAAGCCCCCGGCGGGCAGGGAGAAAGAGTTTATGATGTATCTGTGGCTCATGAGCCACAGGGATGAGGACGCAGACAGGAGGATCTTTGAAGAGTGGTCCTACAATATGTAGCAATTGAATACTTCCAGTAATGTGCACAAGCGCCGCGGCATTAGCCGCGGCGCTTGTGCGCTGCATAGGGAGCGTTCCGGCTCGGTTTGCTGCATCAGTACAGTTTAACAAAGTATTGATTTACCATATATTATGTGTTATTCTAAAGAAAAAGTTAATTTGGATTTATTAAAAGAGGTATTGGAATATGAAAATCTTAATCTGCGATGATGAACGGGACAGCGCAGCTCAGTTGGAATCCCTTTGCTTGACTTATCTGAAAAAAGCCGGTATTTCTCATACGGCTCAGCTTACATGCATCACGGACGCATCCATGATTGAAGCGGAAGATCCGGACATTCTGATTCTGGACATTCAGATGCCCGGCAGGGACGGCATCTCTGCCAAAGAGGTTCTATGTAAAACTAGCGGAAGACCTTTGATCATTTTTGTTACCAGCCACAGAGAGGCCATGCCGAAAGCGTTCGGCCGCAATGTAGTCAGCTTTATTACCAAACCGGCAACACAATTTCATATTGACGCGGCACTGCAGACAGCTATGAACCTGCTTCCGCGTGATATTCCTATCTGCCTGGACGGCAGGGATCGCAGACAGATCAGCAGTTCGGAAGTTGCATATATTACTGTAGACAAGGCTTACACCGATCTTCATCTGGCATCTGCTGAAACGATCATCAGCCAGCGTATGAGTCTGACTGCCTGGGAAGATCTGCTGCGGGACATGGGATTTCTCAGGATCAGCAGCAGCTGTCTGGCCAACTGCAGGTATATAGAGGATTTCGGTAAAGATCAGATCACACTGGAATGCGACCTTGGCGTTTTGCAGGTCAGCCGCCGCAGAAAGAAGGAATGTAAAGCGTTCTATGATACATACTGTGAAAGGATGGCGAGGCTGGTATGAACTGGGTATATATGGGAGCATATTTTATCGACCTTGCCAGATTTGTTCTGGCCATGTGCGGAGTCTTTGGTTTTTCACTTTCTTTGAGCAAAGGGTGTCTGTCGGGAGGTTTGTTCACGGCTTCGGGCGGCGCGGTCGTAACGCTTTTGCTGCACGATCCGTCAAACAGGATCTTCGTATTTCTGGATGCGCAGATTATTTTTGCCGTGCTTTGTCTGGAAGGAGAGAAAAAAGTGCTGGTCGAGATATCGTTTCTGGTTCATTTCGCGCTGCTGACAATCGATGGCACAGCACAGAGCCTGATGATATTTATCCTGTATGACGATGTTGTTTTAAGTAGGACACAGCATGTCTGGCTCAATGTAGTGTCTAAAACGATTACCTTGGTGATGGTAGCTATAATTGCAGGAAGGGTTACAAGACAATGTAGAATAAAACTCCATAAATACATGGAGAAGTTTAATTTAAAATTGTGTGCCTATTATTTTATCTGTGTATTTTCTTCTGGTATTGTGAATGCTTTTGCTGGAATCATGGCGGCTGATCAGGTAATGGTCTATCGCTATAAAGTGGCATTATACATGGCTTCTGGGATATTAAGCATCATTATTCTTGTTTTTAGCGTGCTGCTGCATATCTTTTTTATACAGCGCAACAGGCTGAGAGAAGATGACCTGTTTAAAAAGAAGTGTATTGAGGAACAGGCTGCCCAATATGCTTTGATCACGCAGAAAAATGAGCAGCTGCAGCGTTTCCGTCACGATCAGCAGGCCTACGTCCTTGCACTGAAAGGAATCATACAAAGCGGTGATACGCGGCAGCTTTATGAATATGTAGAGGATATCGCGCAGAAGGTCAAGGCATTTGATTATATCTCCACTGGAAATACGGTGGGAGATGCCATCATTAACGCGCAGGCGGAGCATGCAGAGGCAGCAGACATAACCTTTCAGGTGGCAGGCAGGTTCCCTGAGTATATGAGGGTCAGCGACGCGGATCTTGCCGTTCTTCTTTCCAACGCTGTGAAAAACGCCTGTGAAGCGGCGGAGCAGTGCGAAAGCCCTCGATCTGTAGAAATCATGATCAGATCTTATAAAAAGAAGTTGTTTCTTGAGATCAGAAATACAGCAGTTTCAATACCGGTGATGCAGAAGGGATCTTTGATTACCACGAAAGAAGATAAGCAAAGTCATGGGATCGGTACCAGAAATATGGCGGACATTGTAGCCAAATATGATGGGAAGCTCCTATGGGAATATGATGAGGCCGGCATTGTTACGACAAAAATAGAAATTTAATCCAGAAAATCGACTAGTTATAACAAAAAACTGACCACCTGCAACATACAGCTTGTATATGCCGCTTTCAGATGATAGGGTAGATACAGAAGGTGTTTTAAATTGCGAGAGATACAAATTTTGTATCTGTAATCGGGAGGTGAGAGAATGCCAGGTTATGTTGACAATGACTGGTGGGAATGGCTGAAAAAGCTGTTAGGTGGTCATTAAAGCTAGTGTGAGCAGAAATCGTATAGGAGGATTATAGAAATGAAGAAAATTATTATAAGTCTGGTAATGGTAGGGGTTCTTTAATTAGGAACAATAACAGCAACATATGCATCTGTCGGAGGCGACGATGGTATAGTTACAGATAATTCTGCATGGACAGAAGGACTGAAACCAGGGGAACGTGTTGTTGCAGTGTATCATGAATCTAATGATGGTGGCAGCACATATCAAGTACCTGATTCGAAGAATGAAGAAATTCAACCTAATGAAGCTAGTCTGAGATGGTTTGTGACTAAATCTGTTAAAGATGGCATTGTGGGAGGCCCTTGGAAGTATGCGGGAGCTTCCACTATTTCTCCAGGAACTTTAAGCGCATCTCATACAAAAACTGTTTCAAATACTTATTCGGGTACTTTAGCGGCAACGATTAAAGAAGTTAATGTAATGGTTGGTTTTGACATTACTTGGTCTGATTCAAGGTCGGTTGGTTATACTACTGATATATTACGGCCTGCAAAGGGGAAAGGATACAGACTAGAATTCAGACATAAGTATCAGAAATACAAGGTTACACAACAAAGGAAATATGACAGAAGAGCAACAACGTCTTATGGAACAGCCTATGTATATCCGCAAAAATGGCTTGAACGAGAATACCGCGTAGTTGAATATACTATATAAGAGGAAAATGATGAAGAATAAAATTGTTTACGCAATAATTGGAGCAGCATTTATCGTAAGTTCGGCATTACTTTTAAGTGCAGAATGTATTTCTGCAGCACTAGGCGCAGCGACGGAAGGCGCTTGGGGTAAAGAAGAGTTCACAATTGCTTTGAGGTATACGCCAACCGTAATTAATATGGCGATCGGTGTTGCCTTTGTCGTTGGAATTATATTTATAGCGCTGAGCGTCACGTGGGATTCTTCTGATAAGAAATAACAGCAGAATCCCAGATTGTTTACGCCGATTCTTGATAAACGGAAGTTTTCCTGTCAAGCGTCTGGCTCTTAACAGGGCCGCCCACACTGATAAAGCTGATCATAACAGTGTTTACATATATGTTAGTAATGGGGAGTTTTCTATCTCTTTGGAAATACAGAACCTGTTGAAAAGGTGAAATGCAAAAACCAGCGGAAGAGTTTCGCAATAAAACTTCTCCCGCTGGTTTCATATTACTCTTGTATATTATCTCTCGTATATCACTTTACCATTTAATATGGTCATCTCTACCTGGGCGTCTTTGATGGCGTCAGGGTCGATTTCATAGAGATTTTTGTCCAGTACTACCAGATCAGCGTATTTGCCGGTTTCGATGGTGCCGTTTATATCTTCTGTGTAAGACGCGTAAGCGGCATCCTTTGTGAAAAGGCGGATCGCTTCCTGCACGGTCATGCGCTCTGACGGGAGCCAGCCTGTTTCCGGCTGTCCGTGGATGTTCTTTCTGGTGACCGCAAAGTAGATGTTTTCCAGTATGTCAAAGCTGACCACAGGGGCGTCTGAGCCGCCGGCTGCCGGGATACCCATGTCCAGCATGGTTTTCCAGGCATAGATCTTCTCCATGCGCCGGCTGCCGATTCTGGGTTCGACCACATCCATATCCAGATCGATAAATACCGGCTGGATGTAGGCGATGATGTCGTGATCCTTCATGGCCTGCAGCACTTCGGCATTGGTGATCTGGGCATGAACGATACCGTGACGGTCTTTTGGGTTTTCCTTTCGGTAAGGGGATCTGGCCACAGCCTCGATGACCATGTCCATGGCCCTGTCTCCGATACAGTGGACCGCGATCTGCATCTGATGCTGATCGCAGAAGGCCACGATTTCGTTGAGCTCTTCCTGCTCGTAGATGATCAGGCCGGTATTGTCAGGCTCACCCTCATAAGGCTGCGACAGGGCGGCGGTCCTTGCGCCCAGAGACCCGTCCTGCAGCAGTTTGACCGGTCCTATGGTGAAGAAGTTTCCCTTCTGACCGGTGCGGTAGCCTTCCGCGATAAAGGTTTTCAGATCCTCAAAGCGTTCAAAGAGGCACTGCTCGTAGATGCGCAGGTTCATCTCGCCGCGGCTGTCCAGAGCTTTAAAAGCGGCCATGATCCTGCGCCAGTTTTTACCTGGCAGGGAAGCCAGATCATCAGACTGGATGCCTGTGATACCGGCTTCATTCAGTTTTTCAATACCGAATTTAATGTAGTCTTCGACCTCTTCCTGCGCGGGAGCATCCAGCACAGCGTAGAAGAACTGTACCGCGTTTTCTTTCAGTATACCGTGTTCTTCGTCCACATCCCGCCGGATCTCCGGGTATTCTTTGATCTTTTTTAATTTTTCCAGACCGCAGGAGTTACATACTGCCGTATGGCCGCAGACTCTTACCATGATGATGGGAATGTCGTCTGCAAGGGCGTCCAGCTCTTTTTTATCCGGGTAGCGGGGCTCGTCGAAGAGCTCTTCGTTCCAGCCCCGGCAAAACAGCCACGAGAGGGGCTTTGATCCGCGCTGCGAAAGCCGGGCAGCCGCCGCGTCCAGCATGTCTTCCACACTGCGGCAGTCAAAGAGCTTGACTGATTTCTCCACAAAGGCGTAGTGAAGCATGTGGAGATGAGCGTCGATAAAGCCCGGAAGGACCATGCGTCCCTGCAGGTCGATGCGTCTGGCGCAGGAAAGTCTGGCAGCCTGCGCGTCAGTGCCTACAAAGGTGATCCGTCCGTCTGTGATTCCAACGGCTTCGGCTATGGTGTCCGCATCATCCAGTGTGCTTATGATTCCGTTGTAAAGTAATGTATCCATGTTCTATGCGTCCTTTTTCTGTGCTTTTTCCTTGTCTTCATAGAATAGCGGCATGTTCGGATCGATTTCTCCTTCTCCCAGATAATGCGCTCTGTAGTCCTTCAGCAGTTTGATAAAAGTTCCGCTGAGCAGGAACAGAGTGGCTACGTTGAAGAAAGTAGGGAATACAGTAGAGAAGTCTGCGATGACCCACAGCTGGGCAGGAGTGCCGTTTCCGTATACGGTCAGAGCAGTTACAAGGAGTCCCCACAGCGGCGTACCGATGAGGAAGATCTTGGATGCGATGTTCTTGACCTTTTCTTTTCCCTTCAGAGCATGATCCAGAAGTACCTGATAGTAAGTGAACCAGCCGGTGGATGTGGTCATGCCGAAGAGGAAGATGCTGACAGCGATCATGATCCTGGCAACGGAACCTACGACGGACTCGAAGGCAGTCAGAGTCAGGGTTGCGCCCTGCAGCCCGCTGTCCCAGTATCCGGTGACGATGACAACAAGACCTGTCATGGAGCAGACCACGATGGTGTCCATAAATACCTCAAAGGCACCCATGAGGCCCTGTTTTACCGGGTGATCTGTATTAGCTGTAGCGTGTACCATCGGAGAAGTTCCCCATCCGGCTTCGTTGCTGTATACGCTGCGGGCAAAGCCGAGTCTCATGGCGTAAGCTACGGTCGCGCCCAGGAATCCGCCGGAAGCAGCCTGTTTGGTGAAGGCGCCTTTGAAGATCAGGGCAAAGGTGTGCGGCAGCTGGTCCGCGTTGACGATCAAAATGATGATCGCGGCGATAATGTAGAAGCTGCACATGATCGGAGTCAGATAGGATGCGACGACGCCGACCTTTTTGATGCCGCCGATGATAACGATGTAGATGCCGATCACGTAGATGATCGCAGGTACGATGAGAGGCAGGTTGAAAGTGTTGCCTACGGCTTCAGATACTGTATAGTTCTGCAGGGTGATGAACCATGTCAGGAAGATACAGCCGCCGAAAATGACAGCGAAGATCTTCCAGAAACCCAAACCTTTTTCCTTGCCCAGACCTTTTTCCATATAGTAGGTCGGGCCTCCTCTGAACTCGCCGTTCGGTGTGGATTCTCTGTAATAAACGGCCAGAGTTACTTCAGCCATTTTGATGATCATACCGAGCAGAGCCGCGACCCACAGCCAGAACAGAGCTCCGGGACCACCGGTCGCGATCGCGGTGGCTACGCCGCTCATGTTGCTGACGCCTACAGTGCCGCCGATGGCGATGGAGATCGCCTGAAACGGTGTCAGCTTTTTCTTATCGTCTTCACTGCCGTTTCTGCGGTCTTTTCTGAACAGGCTTCCTACAATGTGTCCGAAGTGACGGAACTGAAAGAAGCCGGTACGCAGGGTCAGGTAAATGCCTGTGACCAGGATTACGATCAAAAGGGGAAGTCCCCATAGAAAATTGGTGAATTGTTCAAATAGTGCAAACATAATTTCTACAGTCCTTTCGTTGTTTTCTGTATGATTTTGCGCGCACTATATGAAAAAAGCAAAATCCGTGCCAAGGAAAATCGAGGGATTTCACGCATAAAACAGGATAAATATGAGATGAAAATGAGATATATGCTTGCGCAAAAACAAAAAATATCCTATAATTATCTTATTAAAAAGTGCGGGAGGATGAGTATGAAGACGATATACATGGTGTTTAACAATAAGGAGAAGCTTTCAGTATCAGTAGAGCTGTACCGCAATTTAAAAGAGGTCTTCGAGGATCACATCAAAGTTAAGACCTGCTTTCTGGATGAAGTTTCTCCGGAGGATATCTCCGACGGCGACCTGTTCATCGTTCTCTATGAAGACAGGGTCTTTGCCATGAAGGACTACATCTCTTCTCTGGATAGGGTCGTCGTACTGTCCAGAACGATTCAAAAGCAGTTTCTGCCGGATATTTTCAGTATACCGGAAGGGACGGACGTGCTGGTGGTCAACGACTCGGCAGAGAGCACACGTCAGACGATCAGCAATCTTTATGGGCTGGGCCTGAGTCATGTGAACCTGATCCCTTATATGCCGGAGGAGGATATATCTGCTTACAGAGAGGTGAAGATCGCCATCACGCCGAATGAAGTTCTGCTGGTACCGTCTTTTATAGAAAAAATCATCAATATCCAGGAAAGATGCATCGACCTGAACACCTTTATTACCATTATTAACAAGCTGGATCTGAACAATGAACAGATCACCAGAAATCTGCTTCGTTACACCCAGCTGATCGCGGAAAACAACAAAGGGATCAATCAGCGGTACGTGACGGAGCATCTGAAGTCGGAAATGCTGAAGAAGATCATTCACGATTCTCAGAATGCCATTTTGATCACCGACTGTGATTACAGAACGGTTTATGTCAATGACAGAGCACAGACGCTTTTTGATGCGGGGGACCGCTCCGGAGCGGCATTGGAGCAGATCTTCGGGGACGGCGCAGGCATTCTGGAAGGGGATGAAGAGGAAGAAAACCTGTTGTTTTCCCGAGGCGGCACCAACTATATGGTCGCAAAGAGTACGATAAAGGTGGTGGATCAGACCGTTGGATATTCCTTTGTGTTTAATGATGAAAGGCAGATAAAGAATATCGAAAGCGATCTGAGCCGGAAGCTGGCAAAGAGGGGTTTGATCGCCAAATACTCTTTTGATGATATTCTGTATCACAGCGCGTCTATGAAGAAGGCGATCTCTATCGCCAAGAAAGCGGCCCTGACTGATTATACTGTTCTGATCAACGGGGAGAGCGGCACAGGCAAGGAACTTTTTGCGCAGTCGATTCATAATTATTCCGACCGGAAGGAGAAACCCTTTGTCGCTATCAACTGCGCGGCTCTGCCGGAATCTCTGCTGGAAAGCGAGCTGTTCGGATATGAGAAGGGGGCGTTTACCGGCGCGTCGTCCGGCGGCAAGCTGGGGCTGTTCGAACAGGCGAACAAAGGGACCATATTTCTAGATGAGATCGGTGACATGTCTCTTCATCTGCAGGCCAGACTTCTCCGTGTCCTTCAGGAAAAACAGATCATGCGTCTGGGCAGCGACAAGATCATAGATGTGGATATCCGCATTATCGCGGCTACCAACAAAAATCTGCGGGAAGCGATAGAGCGAAAAGATTTCCGGGAAGATCTGTATTACCGTCTCAGCAATATTCCGGTGTTTCTGCCTGCCCTCCGGCTGAGAGAGGAAGACGTGCTGTATCTCATGGAAGATTTTCTGGGGAAGAACTATGGGCGTCTGACGGCAGAGGAACGGCAGGCTCTGAGCGATTACCAATGGCCTGGAAACGTAAGGGAGCTTAGAAACGCGGCGGATTACTATCTGCTGCTGGGAGAACTGCCGGAAAGTATTTTGAAAGCGGATAGCTCTGATTCTGATGAGTATGGAGACCAGAAGGATCCTGATGCTCCGGAAGATGAGAAAGTCTGTACAGCTGAAGCAAGGCAGCCGCGCCGCGAGGTTTCAGATCTGAAACAGCAGATACTGGAGATCATACGAGATCACACGGAACGGGATTCCGGAATCGGCCGGACATCTATTCTCTGGGAGCTGCGGCAGCAGGGCACCCGGATCAGTGACGACAAGGCGCGCAAATTGCTCCACCGGCTGGAGGAAGAGGGCCTGATCGAGATCGGAAAGGGCAGACGGGGATGCAGGGCGGTGTGATCTTATAGAGCATTAAAAACAAAGCATCTGCGAAGCCGGAGATATCGGCAGCGCAGATGCCTGGTTTATCTGGTGTTAGGTGTTCTGTTCTGTACTGCCTACAGCTCGTTAAGCTCTTCAGTGGTGATGCCGGTCACTTTCAGAATTTCGTCAGGATCCATACCGATAGCTTTTAGATTTCGGGCGATTTTCTGACAGGATATGGATTCACCTTCTTTGCGGGCCTCTTTGAGGGCTTCTGCCAATCGTGACCGTTCGTCACGCTCCTTCATTTCGATGCTCTCTCTGCGCCAGTAGGCTTTTTCTTCGTCAGTCAGCTCTTTGAATATTTTCTCTGTCATTGTGATGGCTTCACCTCCGTGTTCGATCAGTTCGTGGAGCAGATTCTC
>JAETRU010000079.1 GCA_021769965.1 Eubacterium sp. | reverse complement strand
TATATGGAGATCTATCAATGACAAATCCGAAGCTTCCTCCGATTCTGATCAATAAGGCAGGTTCCGTTTATTACGTTTACACGTATAAAAACGTTTGGGATAGAGAACTCAAGCGGAGCAAAAGAGGTGAATCCAAAAAGATTGGGACAATCCTTGGCGGCCAAAAGGACGGAAAAATTCGTTTTGATGAGGCTTTCCTTCAGGAACATCCTGAATTTCGGAACTATCAGGTTGAGAGAAAAGGAAAAGATTATGTCTTTACGCAGATCTCCGAAGAAGGCATCACTCTTGAACAGGCTCGCAACATAAAGAAGCTTCACGCCGGTGCTACTTGGGCTTTAGATCAGATCGTTGCCGATTCCCCCGTCGGAGAGTTCTTAAAGGAGTGCTTTCCAAGGAACAAAGACTATAAAAAAATCCTTTCCTTGGCGTACTTTTTAATTCTTAATCAGAACAACAACGTTAGTTTCTATGAAACCTTTGCAGAGACGACAAGACTGCCGTATCCGCGGCCGCTGAGCCCTTCGGCGATAACTCGCCTCTTCCAGAGGATAGAGCTGCGCGATGCCCAGCGTTATTTCTTGCTGATGCGCAGTTATCTTCAAGAAGACGAAGACAACAAGATCATTCTTGCCCTGGATTCGACCTCAATCTCTTCTTACTCTACGCGCTTAACTCATATTGAATACGGTAAAAACAAAGACGATGATGCGCTGCCGCAGCTAAACGTTCTCTTCTTGGTAGATCAGAAGTCCGGACTTCCGATTTTTTATCGCTTTTATGACGGAAATGTTCCTGATGTCAGCACCATTCGTCATACGATTGCCGATCAGGCACTTCTAAACATGAAGAACGTCGTTCTGGTTGCTGACAAAGGCTACAACAGCGTAAAGAACATCAACGACTGTCTGATCAATAAAGTTGAGTTCATCTTTAATGTCCGTCTGGGGACTAAAGGCTGTCTGGCTAGAGAGCTTATCGATGAACACAGGAAAGAGTTTGCAGACCTCAACAGCGGCGATCCTTACATCAGGAAGAACATCGCCACAGCAAAAGTGAATTGGAAATACGATCCGCGGCCGGTAGATGGAAAACCGGCATCAAACACCGCATCAGCAGAGCTTTATTACCACATGTTCTACGACCCGGTTATCTATCAGGAAGCGGCCAATAAGCTCACGGAATCGCTTCTCACGATTAAAAAGAAACTCATCGAAGAGGAAGCTCTCACCGAACAAGAAGAAGAGCTGAAAGAAAAATTCTTCCGGAACGATAAAGAAAAAGGCTTGGTTATTGTTAACCGACGGGTAGACGAATACTTGAAGTACAAGGGATTTAGAGTCTTAGTCACAGACTCGGAGAAAGATCCGGTTAAGGCCTGGACGGCTTATGCGGACCGCTGGCGCGTAGAGGATGCCTTTGCAACGCTCAAGGACCGACTCGGCTGTAATCGAATCAGGTGCTCTGACAACAAGGCACTGCAGGGGAAAACCTTCGTACAGTTCATTGCGACTGGCTTGTCGCTGATGGTTCGTTCGAGAATCCGCAGCTATATGAAGGAAAACAAGAAAGCAGG
>JAETRU010000053.1 GCA_021769965.1 Eubacterium sp. | reverse complement strand
TTCGCGCCGTATAGCTGTAAAATACTGCGAAAAAGCGGCGCGGGAAAGGAAGGAAACGCCGTATGAGCGCGAAAAAACAAAAAAAGCGGCGGCGCAGATTGACTGTGAATAGTAACAACTCGGTGAGAATTCCTCCGGGTAATTCAAAATCTCTTTGACTTTATGTCACAGGGATGATACAATAATTTACAGAGTGTTGAGCATTTAGCCGCACGAAGGGGCACACCACCGCGGGTGTGAACTTTCGTGCGGCTTTTTTATGGATAGACACAGCGGGGAGGTTTCGTAAAACAGCGGAGATCGATCTGAAATACGAACCCCCATACAGAACCCTCGGATAATTTCTATAATACATAGATTCAAAGAATTTGAAAGGAGAAGCGGAGATGGTAAGGATCAACGGCGAAGAAGTAAATGCCGCCGGAAGGACTTTGATGGACTATCTGCAGGAAGCAGGCTATAATATGCAGCGCATCGCGGTAGAGCGGAATCAGGAGATCGTCCCCAAGGCACAGTACGGAGAAATTACATTAGAAGACGGCGATCAGCTGGAAGTCGTCAGCTTTGTGGGAGGTGGCTGATCGATGCAGAACTGCGCACAGAACCAGGGGGCAGGCTATATGCCCACAAAAGAAGAAATGAAAGCGGCGCTGGAAATGCGCCATACTAAGGCGGTACAGGATAAGCTGTCCGCTGCCAGAGTAGCGGTCTGCGGTCTGGGCGGCCTGGGATCGGCTATCGCGATAGCTCTTGCCAGAGCGGGAGTGGGCAGCGGCAGCGGGTGCCTGCATCTGATCGACTTTGACCGGGTGGATCTGTCCAATCTGAACCGGCAGCAGTACGCGGTCAGCCAGCTGGGCATGGAAAAACCTGCGGCCATGGCCGAGGAGATTCGCAGGTTCAGCCCGTACGCCCGTATAGAAACAGACTTTGTCAGGCTGTCAGAGGATAATATCCCGCAGCTTCTGGCAGGCGATGACTTCATCTGTGAAGCCTTTGACCAGCCGGAGCAGAAGGCGATGCTGACGAATACGGTGCTGACCCGGCTGCGGTCGGCGTATCTGGTCGGCGCGTCTGGCATGGCAGGCTATGACGACAGCAACAGTATCAGGACCCGCCGCATAACCGGACACTATTATCTGTGCGGCGACGGCGTCTCTGAGATCGGAGAGGGCGTCAGCCTCATGGCGCCGCGGGTCATGATCTGCGCGGCCCATCAGGCCAACATGATCATTCGTCTGATTCTGGGTTTAGAAGAGTAAAAGAGCAGAAGAATAGAAGAACAGGAGAAAAAAGATGGAACAGAAAACAAAAAGCACAGTGAAGGATCCGCTCGTTTTAGGCGGAAAAGAGTTTACATCCAGATTTATTCTGGGTTCCGGCAAGTATTCCATGGAACTGATCAAAGCGGCTGTGGAGCAGGCCGGAGCGGAGATCATTACCCTGGCTGTCAGAAGGACCAACACGAAAGACAGCGAGAACATTTTAGATTATATTCCCGATCACGTGACCCTGCTGCCAAATACCAGCGGAGCGAGAAACGCGGAGGAAGCGGTCCGGATCGCGCGGATGTCCAGAGAGCTGGGCTGCGGCGACTTCGTCAAAATCGAGATCATGCGGGACAGTAAATATCTGCTGCCGGACAATGCCGAGACCGTCAGAGCGACAGAGATCCTGGCAAAGGAAGGCTTTGTCGTGCTGCCGTATATGTATCCGGATCTGTATGCGGCAAGAGCTCTGGAAGACGCCGGCGCGGCGGCGGTCATGCCGTTAGCGGCGCCGATTGGCTCCAATAAGGGACTTGCGACAAAGGAATTTTTGCAGATCCTGATCGATGAGATCGATCTGCCGATCATTGTAGACGCCGGCATCGGCAAGCCGTCTCAGGCATGCGAAGTCATGGAGATGGGCGCGGCGGCGGTCATGGCCAATACAGCGATCGCCACAGCAGGAGACATCCCGGCCATGGCATCAGCGTTCCGCAGCGCTATTCAGGCGGGCAGAGACGCGTATCTGGCAGGACTGGGCAGAGTGCTGGAACGAGGCGCGGCAGCTTCTGATCCGCTGACAGGATTTTTGAGAGACTAGGAGATGACAGATATGACAAAATCAGAAAATCAATTCTTTGTGGATTCCGCGAACCTGAGTCCGGAGGCACTGGAAAAAAAGCACCGCCTCGAGACCGATCCGCAGACCCGGACAGACCATATGGCCTATATGGAAGGGATGGAGCAGATCCAGTCAGACGTAATGGAAAGAGTCCTGAGCCAGATGAATTCCTATGACTATAGCCGGTATACAGCAGAGGACGTCCGCCGGGCGCTTACGAAGGAGACCTGCGGGATCGAGGAATTCAAGGCCCTGCTCAGCCCGGCGGCAGAGCCGTTTATCGAAAAGATGGCTGAGAGAGCAAAGATAGAGACCAGCAAACACTTCGGCAACACAGTCTATCTGTTCACGCCGATCTATATTGCAAACTACTGCGAGAACTACTGTATTTACTGCGGATTCAACTGCTATAATGATATCCGCCGCAAGAAGCTCAGCGCTGACGAGATCGAAAAAGAGATGAAAGTCATTGCGGATTCCGGCATCGAGGAGATTTTGATCCTGACCGGAGAAAGCCGCGCGGCAAGCAGCGTAGAGTATATCGGAGAGGCGGTAAAGATCGCCCGGAAGTATTTCCGCAATATCGGTATCGAGATCTATCCGGTCAATACCGATGAGTACCATTATCTGCATCAGTGCGGCGCAGATTACGTTACCGTGTTCCAGGAGACCTACAATTCCGATAAGTACGAGACCCTGCATCTTATGGGCCATAAGCGGGTATTTCCGTATCGTTTCGAGGCGCAGGAACGGGCACTGATGGGCGGCGTGCGCGGCGTTGCTTTTTCTGCCCTTCTCGGTCTGTCCGATTTTCGTAAGGACGCTCTGGCCACTGCTCTCCACGCCTATTATCTGCAGCGGAAATATCCCCACGCAGAGCTGTCCCTTTCCTGTCCGCGGCTGCGTCCCATCGTCAATAACGATAAGCTGAGTCCTCTCGACGTGGGCGAGCGGCAGCTTTGCCAGATCCTCTGCGCTTACAGGATCTTTCTGCCTTACGTGGGCATCACCGTATCCACCCGCGAGGAAAAACACTTCCGCGACGGTATCGTCAAGATCGCCGCGACCAAAATATCCGCCGGCGTTTCCACAGGTATCGGCGATCATGAAAGCAAGTACGAGGGTAAGTACGACAGCGGCGCCGACGATGCCGGAGACGAACAGTTTGAGATCGCCGATGAAAGGAGCTTTGACCAGGTATACAGCGATATCGAAAGCGAAGGTCTGCAGCCCGTGGTCAACGATTATGTCTATGTTTAAACACGTCTGCGTCACCAACCGCCATCTGGCCCGCCGGGACTTTCTCCAGCAGCTTGATGTTATCCTCAACCTGCCTGTGGATAAACGCCCCGACGCGCTGATCCTGCGGGAGAAAGACTTATCCACAGAGGATTATCAAAGGGTGTCCGCCCAGGTTTTGTCTCTATGCAGGGAGTACGGTGTGTGCTGTATTTTCAACGGACATATCGATCTGGCAGAGGCATCCGGCGCCGACGGCGTCCAGGTCTCCTTTTCCACGTACATGGAAAACCCTGTGGATAAATTTGTGGATATCCCTCTGACCGGCGTATCTGTCCACAGTCTGGAGGAAGCGGAAGCCGCCGCTGCCCGCGGCGCGGACTATCTGATCTACGGCCATGTTTTCGCTACAGACTGTAAGCCGGGACTGCCTCCGAGAGGCACTGCGGCGCTCAGGGAGATCTGCAGAGCGGTTTCAGTGCCGGTATATGCCATCGGAGGGATCAGCGAAGAAAATGAGAGCCTCTGCTTTGAAGCGGGAGCCAGCGGCGTATGTATCATGAGCGGGTACATGAGACTTTAGAAAAATCACGTGACAAGAGGGCGGAGCCTGTAGTAATATTGTAATATACGAGAGGATACAGGAGGAACGCCCCATGAAGAAGATCGCGGTGATCGCCAATAACAGGGACTACGCAGAACATATTGCGGCCAGTCTGGAGGTATATTTCCGGAAACAGGTCCGGTTTCAATGCTATAATACGGCAGAAATAGAAGCGGGAGACGGACTTCAGGAAGATTACGTGATCCTGTCGGCCTTTACCATCTTTCAGCAGGTAAAGAAAAAGGTGAAGGCAGACGCTAAGATTCTGATCATAGACCTGACCCTGAGCAAGCATACGCTGAAGGAGCTGCACAAGATCCCTAAAAACACCAGGGCTTTGCTGGTCAATATCGATTACCGCTGCTGCATGGAAGTCATTACCATGATCTACAACTGCGGATTCAAATCACTGGAACTGGTCCCTTATTATCCGGGTTGTGACTATGATCCTTCCATCAGGATCGCGATCACGCCGGGCGAGCTGACCCTGGTGCCGCAGGGCATGTCCACAGTCATAGATCTGCAGCAGAGACTCATCGACATCAATTCCATCTACAGGATCGCGCAGGCTATCGGCGTTGAAGATCCGCTGGAGAGCGATGAAGCAAAGGCGGCCGCGGATCTGGCGGTCAACTTCAATCCACAGATGGACCGTCTCTTAGGAGAGAACAGCAGTCTGTCGGGGCAGATCAACACTATCCTGAAGCTGGTAAAACAGGGGATCATCATTACAGATGTCAACGGTAAGATCTATCTGGCCAACGAAATGGCCAAAGAAATGCTTCGAAACAGGACGGAGCTTCTGATCGGATTCAACGTGGCTGAGGTTTTTCCGGAGTTCAGTTCCGTCAGCAGCGGGCTTCTGAGCAACGAACAGGCGGATAAACTGATCACTATCAACGACCGGCAGGTCATCGTCAAGGTATCCCGCGTGGAAGAGAATGAGTATATAGCCGGAAACGTGATCATGCTGGAATACTTTGAAGAGGCAGAAAACCGGCAGCACAAAATGAGAAGCAAGATCAGAGGATACGGACATAAGGCGTCCTATACCTTTGATCAGATCCTGGGAGAGAGCAGGGCCATTGAGGAAACAAAGAAGATCGCCATGCGCATGGCCAGGTCTGAGTCCAGTATTTGTCTCTTTGGCGAAAGCGGCACGGGAAAAGAACTGTTTGCCCAGTCCATCCACAACTATTCTTCCCGCAGGGATTATCTGTTTGTGGCTATCAACTGCTCCGCACTGCCGGAAAACCTGCTGGAAAGCGAACTGTACGGCTATGAGGAAGGCGCTTTTTCCGACGCGAAGAAAGGCGGAAAGATCGGCCTCTTTGAACTGGCACATAAGGGGACTCTGTTTCTGGATGAGATCGGCGAGCTTCCTGTGCAGATGCAGGCCAAGCTTCTGCGGGCCATAGAAGAGCAGAAGATCCTGAAGGTGGGCGGCAGAGGCCTGATCGACGTGGATGTTCGTATCATCTGCGCGACCAACAGGAACCTGCAGAAGATGGTAGAGGAAGGACAGTTCCGGCAGGATCTTTACTATCGGCTGTGCGTTCTGCCGATAAATATTCCGCCCCTGCGCAGCAGAGAGGGGGATGTTCTTCTGCTCATGGAGAAAATGAAGCACATGATCGGCGCGGATTACCGGCTGGGACCGGACGCGGAATATAAGATCCTGCGCTATGGCTGGCCGGGCAATGTGCGGGAACTGAAAAACGTAACAGAGTATCTGGCTAATCTGGGGAAATCCGTTATCAGCGCTGAAGATATTCCGGTCTTTCAGAGCTGGCATGATGCGACCCTTCCGGAAGAACCGGCGGACGCGTCGGATACGGACAGCGGGGAGCCCCTGCTGAGAGTGCCGGGAGGAAGAGGTCTGGAGGCTTTTATCCTGCGGGAGATCGAAGCGGCGCAGCGGCAGAGAATGCATGTGGGAAGACAGGCCCTGGCGCAGAAAGCGGCAGAGCAGGGCATTTTCGCCACAGAACCGGAGATCCGCAGAGAGATGAAGAAGCTCAGCGAGGACGGATACATTGTTTCCTTCAAGGGCCGCAAGGGAAGCGCCATTACAGAGAAAGGGCTGGCGGCGCTGCGAAAGCTGGAAGAAAAATAGGAAAAATAGGACTATTGGGTCTTTTGGAGGGATCAATAGTCCTTTTTGTTTGCGCGTGGGAGAGCCTTTGACGGATCAGAAAAAGCCGCGGCGGACACCCTTTGATAGAAAAAATGTTGAAAAATCAATGGCTTCCAGAAAAGTCTGACGATGATGCGCCAGTTTGGCACAATCTTTGCTGTATTATCAGGTGTAATTGAAAAGGAAACACTACTATACGGAAAAGGAGAAATGCTATGAAAAGCAAATTAGCAGCCAACAAAAAATGGATTTTTGTTGCAGGAATTATCATTCTTATGATAGCAGCTTTCGGTACTCAGTTTGCGTTTGCGGAAGGTGAGGAAGAAGCTCTACCGTACTTCGGCGTTCTCTCACTGGTTCCGCCGGTACTGGCTATTGCGCTGGCAGTGATCACCAAAAACATTGTTGTGTCTCTGGTGACTGCTGTTTTCGTCAGCGCGACCATTATCGCAGGATGGAACCCTGCTGAAGGCTTTACTTCTATGATCGGAAATTATATGTTCGCTGCCCTGGCGGAGGACAGCAATATGCAGGCGCTGTTTATGATGACGATCATCGCTGGTTTTGTCAATCTGCTGACAAAGTCCGGCGGCGCCAACGCTTTTACGGAGATGGTCACCAGCAAGGTCAAATCACGGGCCACCTGTGAAAGCGGCATCTGGCTGGGCGGTCTGGTAGTATGGTTCACAGATACAGGAAATTCCCTGATCGTAGGACCGATCTTTGAAGCGCTGGCAGAAAAAATGCGTGTGTCCAGAGAAAAATTCTCTTACATTCTGGACTGCACGACGTCCCCGATCTGCTCCATGATCCCGATCATCGGCTGGGGCGTGACGACGATCCAGTATATCGACATTGAACTGGAAGCGGCAAATCTGTCTGATCAGATGAGCGGCATGGGGATCTTTATGCAGGCGATCCCGTTCAACTTCTACGCGATCCTGACTCTGCTTATGGCAGGCTTCATGGCGATGACACAGTGGGATTACGGTCCTATGCTGAAGGCGCAGAACAGAGCTATGAAAACCGGCGAAACGATTCGTCCGGGCGGCACGCCGATGCGCAGTGAAAACAATCAGAAAATCGATCTGCCGGAAGGCTACAAGCCTAAGATCAGCACTATGGTCATTCCGCTTGTCGTACTGCTGGCAGTGATCTTCACTTATCTGACACTGAAAGGCATGTGGACTACCAGAGTCGCAGGTTCTGATATCCGTACCGGTATCGCTTCCGGCTTTATCTGCGCGACCCTGGCTCTGATCGTCATCTGCATGAAGGAAAAGATCTTCAGCTTTGAGAAATGCATCAGCCTGTTCACCGGCGGATGTGCCAACGCTATGTTCATGTGCGTGGTACTGGTACTGTCCTGGTCCCTGTCCAACGTGACAAAGGCTATGGGAACTGCGGATTACCTGATGCAGATCACAGAAGGCGTTCTGGCTCCCGGCCTGCTGCCTTGCCTGATCTTCCTGATCGGCGCGGTCATGTCCTTTGCGACCGGTACTTCATGGGGAACCATGGCTATCCTGTTCCCGATCGCGCTGCCTCTGGCAATCGGTTTCAATGTATCCCTGCCTCTGGTATCCGGTGCGGTCATCGGCGGCGGACTCTTTGGCGACCACTGCTCACCGATCTCTGATACTACGATCCTTGCGTCTATCGGAGCTGCGTGTGACCACATCGACCACTTTGAGACTCAGATGCCGTATGCATGTACAGTCGGCGCTGTATGCGCAGTCATGTTCCTGATCACAGGCTGGTTCGTAACTCCGGCGATGCTGATCGTCGCGGCTGCTGTATTGATCGCTGCGATCTTTGTACTGCACAAGGCATATACGAAAAAGTACGGACAGGTGAAAGCGTCAGATCAGCTTGGCGCATAGCATGTATTTTTAAAGTAAAAGTTCAGACAGAATCTGACCTGAAGGAGAATTGAAAATGAGCAAAGAGATTATAAATTTAGATGAATGCCTGGCAGCAGGCGTACCTCTTCCTGATATACAGGCGATCGACGGAGAGAGATGGTTCCCGGAGGAGACTACCATCGAGGAAGATATGACAAAATACTGGGGCGGCGACTGGGGCTGCAGCTCTGAGGTAAATAAGCTGAGAGCCGTTCTGATGCACCGTCCGGGCGCGGAGCTGGACAACTTTGATTATAAAGAAGTCCGTTTCAGAGCGCCGGTGGATCCTGAAAAGTGCAGACAGCAGCATGACCTGCTGGCTGATTACTACCGCAGCCACGGCATCGACGTATACTATGTGGAAGACCAGCGGACGGACAGACCGAATGCCATCTTTGAGAGGGATCATCTGTTTATGACGCCGGAGGGAGCTATTATCACCCGTCTGGCTATGCCGGCCCGCCGCGGCGAGGAACGTTATACGGCAAAGCGCGTCGCGGAGCTGGGCGTTCCTATCGTAAAGACCATCGCAGGCGACGGGATCTTTGAAGGAGCCAACGCCGCATGGGTGGACAGACACACGGTCATCCTTTCCCTGTCAAGCCGGGCCAACCGCTCTGGTTATGACCAGATGGAGGCAGAGCTGAGAAGACAGGGCGTTACAGAGATCATTCCGATGCAGATCCCTTACGGCCATGCCCACGTGGACGGCCTGCTCAATTTCGCAAGCAACGATACAGTAGTGCTTCACGCATGCCAGGTGCCTTACATGGTATGCGACGCTTTGAAAAAGAAGGGCTACCGCATCATCGAGACTCCGTCTCTGACTGAGACAAAGTACTGCTACGCTACAAATTTTGTCGCCATCGAGCCGGGCCACGTGGTCATGAGCGTCGGTGCGCCGAGAACCGTGGAACTGATGGAAAAGGCGGGCATCACCGTAGACGTTCTGGATCTTTCCGAACTGAACAAAGGCAGGGGCTCTGTCCACTGCATGACCGCGTTCCTGAAGAGAGACGCGCAGTAAGCTTACTTCAAAAAATAGTCCTGAATTCGACGAACCCGCATGGCATTTTGCCGTGCGGGTTCGAACTGTATTCGGATCGTATTCGGGTCGTTACAGCCGGTCTTTAAAATTTAAAGAAAAAAAGCGAATTTTGTCGATTTTGAAAGCGAAATGGGTAAATAACTACGTGACAAACGCCGTAAAGTAGTATAGAATTAAAATTGAGTAAAACCTGAACAGACTGCTTCCGCCGAAGCGGCCCTGCCTTTCGGATAAGGAAAGGCTCATGTTGTAAACAGGAGAAAAGGAGAAAAATTTATGACAGAGGTTAAAAACCAGATCGTACTTGACTGGGTAAAAGAGATGGCGGAATTGACCAAGCCGGATGAGGTTGTCTGGATCGACGGCAGCAAAGAACAGCTCGAGGCGATCAAAAATGTATCCCTTGCTACAGGCGAGATGATCGAGCTGAATCAGGAAAAGCTTCCTGGCTGTCTGTATTACCGCACCAATCCGAAGGATGTGGCGAGAGATGAGAAGAGAACGGTCATCTGTACCCGCAGAAAAGAGGACGCAGGCCCGACAAACAACTGGGTCGATCCGAAGGAAATGTATGAAAAGATGGGAAAACTCTTTGACGGCGCTATGAAGGGCCGGACTATGTACGCGATCCCGTTTTCCATGGGTGTGCCGGGAACAGAATTCGCCAAGCTGGGTATTGAGCTGACAGACTCCATCTATGTTGTTTTGAGCATGGCCATTATGACCCGTGTCGGCGCAGAGGTCATCGAGCGGCTTAATGCTGGCGAGGATTTCACGAGATGTCTTCATTCAAAGGCTACGATCAATGAACAGGAAAAATATATCGCGCACTTCCCTGAGGACAATACCATTTGGTCCATTAACTCCGCGTACGGCGGAAATGTCCTGCTGGGCAAGAAGTGCCTGGCTCTGAGAATCGGTTCCTACCTGGGCAAGCAGGAAGGATGGATGGCAGAGCACATGCTGATCTTGAAGATAGAAAATAAAGAAGGCGAAGCCAAATATGTCTGCGGCGCGTTCCCAAGCGCCTGCGGCAAGACAAATCTGGCAATGCTGACTCCGCCGGATTATTTCAAGGAAAAGGGATATAAGATCTCTACAGTCGGCGATGATATCTCATGGCTCAGAATAGGGGAAGACGGCAGACTTTACGCGGTCAACCCGGAAAACGGATTCTTTGGCGTAGCGCCGGGAACCAATGAGAAATCAAATCCGAACGCGCTTCGGACTACACATAAAGGAACCATCTTTACGAATGTTGCCAGAAATCTGGACGACAACACAGTATGGTGGGAAAAACTGGATAAGAATCCGCCTGAAAACGGCGAAGACTGGCTGGGCCGTCCTTGGAACGGAAAAACTTCTGAAGAAAAGGGCGCACATCCAAATTCGAGATTTACCGCGCCTGCAGAGAACTGCCCGACGATCGCTGACGAGTTCTTTACCGGTGAAGGCGTTCCAATTTCCGCTATTATCTTCGGCGGCAGAAGAGCGAAATCGGAACCGCTGGTTTATCAGGCAAAGAGCTGGGATCACGGCGTATTTATCGGATCTGCTATGGCGTCTGAGACTACCGCCGCAGCAAACGGTCAGGTCGGCGTGGTAAGACACGATCCGATGGCTATGCTGCCGTTCTGCGGTTACAATATGGCTGAGTACTTCCAGCACTGGATCGATATGGGAAAGAAGATGACGAACCCGCCGCAGATCTTCCATGTTAACTGGTTCAGAACAGACGAGAATGACGAGTTCATGTGGCCGGGATTCGGAGACAATCTCCGTGTTATCCTGTGGATGCTCAACCGCTGCGAAGGCAGTGTGGGTGCTGTAGAAACGCCGCTTGGCTATGAACCGAAAGCAGAAGATCTGGACGTTCATGGTCTGGATATTTCCCCGGAAACGCTGGAGAAGCTGCTCCGCGTAGATGCAGAGGCCTGGAAGAGCGAGATCAACGGCATTCAGGAATTCTACGACAAGTTTGAGTGGCTGCCGAAAGAGATCACAGACTGCTTCGAGCGGTTAAAGAAAGAGATTAACGAAATATAATAGATCAAAAATATTATAGATAAAAATAAAGGTTTCGCAGATCAGGAATTATCCTGAACTGCGAAACCTTTTTTAGCTTATTCCTGTTTCGCCTTCACTTCTTCTTTATTATCCTGATTATCCTGCGCTCTCCTGATCTTTTCATTATATTCCTCAAGATCCTCGCGATACCAGGAGACCTTCAGCCAGATAGGAATGATATACAGGAAGATGATACAGAGTATCTCTACGGCCCAGTCCCACCAGCTTTCAGCCCTGCCGTAGAAAATGAGACCGCTTAATGAACCAAGGATGAGGAAGGTCATGAACATCAGATAAATTATGAAGACAATGCCTATACTCGGCGGTTCCGGCGTTGGAAAGGCATGACGGGTATAAGTGCTTCCGGCTGCCGGCTCGGTGGAAACAGATGAATCATTTTGGGAGATACTGCTGGAGCCGGCGTAGTAAGCACCATAGCCGGACGCGTATTCGTCGTTGTCAGACAGGTCGTCCAGAGCGTCCTGCAGTTCTTCATAACTGGAAAAGTCATTAATGTCAAGGCCGTGTTCGTATGCCTCATCAGCATGATCCAGCAGTAACATATACTCAAGATCATCATAATCAACACAGTCAAAATCGTCATATTTATCCCACATGGCATAATCCTCTGTACATAGTAATATATATAAATAGTATCACAGAACTCTGACAATAGCAATAGAACTCTTGCGCGCAGCACGGCAAACGCATGGTTACTATTCACAGCAGGCAGCCTGCGCGCGCCACATTTCGCACAAAAAACATTTCATACGGCGCCTGTTATCGAATACGCGCCACTTTTTTGATAAATAACACATCAATATGGCGTTTCACTCCTTGCTGTACAGGTACTTTCAGCTTGAACGCTTCGCATGATGACAAAAAACAGTAAGAAACAGCACATCTTCGTCTTTGCGCGCCGTGTAACTGTAGAATCATGTGAAAATGTGGCGCGTATCAAAGAGAGGGTGCCGTATGAATGCAAAAAAGCAAAAAAAGGTACACCATGTTAACTGTGAATTGTAACAACGCATGAAAGCATGAAAACGGAGTAATGTGTCAAATATCCGTGATTCCTTTGTTTTTGTCAACATCTCATTCCATTTCTACTCGAAAACGCCTGTAGATCAATCGGGTTTTTGTCACTTCGGTCACTGTCTAAGGGTATTTTGATCCGCCATTCAGATCATTTGTTGACTAAAATACGTAAAACAATGAAAGTTGTCACAGTTGTATAGAACAAGAGGATTTTCATGCGTGTACCGTGCGCACGCAGATAAAACAAAGGCTGATCGCAGAAGGGTAAAATCTCGATCAGCCTTTATGAAGTCAGTTTTAGTTATCTTTAATTATCACAGTACTTTGTGTAATACTCAAGCGCCTCTTTTTCAGTCAGATGAAAGCGCTTCTGGAGTTTCTTCACGATCTCCTCTTTCGTCTTTCCCTCTTCTGCATTATCTTCGATCAGCGCGGCAATACCCTGCTCGAGACCCTGTTCAATACCTTTTTGCTCGGCCTGGTGCAGGGCGGTATTCCTGTCCCACTCGGCCATCTGCTCATGCCAGAGCAGCACCTCTAACACTTCATCATCAGTCACGTCTTTGTATACCTGATCGGACATATGGATCGCCTCCTCTCCTGTTTCCAAGAGTTTTGCTACATAGTCCTCTTTTTCCTCGTCGCCTGCGTATTTCAGATAGGC
>JAETRU010000078.1 GCA_021769965.1 Eubacterium sp. | reverse complement strand
TCATTTCTTTGTAATCTCCATCAGTTTTCCCACTCCTGCTGTTTTTCCGGATGTTCTTTGAGGTACACTGCATAATGCTCCAGCGCCGCCTGCGTATATGCCTTTTTCTGCACTGCGGGTAGTTTGCGTATATCCTGCGGAAGCAGCTTATTGATGTATCCGGCAGTCAAGCCAGTGCCCCCTGGCTCTTTCTGCAGCAGAACATGGATCACATCAATGGTCAATGCCCGTTTTTCTTTTGACATCTGCTTTAACTGCCGGGCCTGCTCTAAAGACGGCTTTACACGATCGCAGGTGATCACATCAAGCAAAGCTTCCTGTTCAGGCTGTTTTAGATAGGATAATTCAACGCCTATCATAAATTTTAACTGGCCTTCATCAACCATATCCAGTAGCTCCGGCAATAAGTAGGTGAGCCGAATGTATCGCTGTATTTGCGCTCTGCTCTCTTCTAATTCCTCTGCCAATACTTGCACGCTTTTTTTCTTTTCCAACTTGTGCTCAACTTGAGCACAAGTTAAATCTGTCCGTTTTCCCTGCCTGCTCATGGCATCCAGTTTAATTCTATATGTCCATGCTTTCTCCGATGGTTTAATATCTTCTCTGTGTAAATTGCCATCGCATACCCGGATATTGGCCTCGTCATCATCCATTTCCTGGATTAGCACCGGTACATTGGCAACATCCGCCCGCAGCGCCGCCAGCCTGCGGCGATGTCCGGATATGATCTCGTATTTACCTGTCTCCCTTGCATCTGGCCTAACAATGATAGGCTCAAAGACCCCACGCTGCATGATGCTTTCTATCAATTTAGCAAAGTCTGCATCCTCTCTTACCTGATATGGCTGCCGTCCCAGCTCATTGCTGTGGAAGTCTACCAGTTCTTCAGGCGACATAAAAGCAATTATATCCCCTGATGGGTGGTCAATAGTTTGAGGCTGTAATCCCTGCCCCAGAAAGATAGAATTCATCAAAGCATCTTTGTCTAATGTATTATCCATAATACCGCACCTCATATCCTTTCGTTTTCCCCTGCCGTCTGCTGATCAGGCAGCATACGCCTTTGCATAACAATTTCAGTATCAGAAAGCAGATCCTGATTGTCATAATACCAAGCGCCAAGACGAGCCATAACGCCCAAAATGCGATCTTCATACCTGCAAACATCATGTTATTCTACCTGCCTTTCTGTTAAAAATTCCTGCATGAACTCCCTGTATCCTCGTGCCACATTGCCTCTTGGAAACTGGTAGATGATGCTGCGTCCGCTATCCACATACCTTTCTGCTTCCGTGGCTCTTGGGATCACTGCATTAAAGATATGCAAATCAGCAAACTCTTCTTGCATCTCCTGTATCTGCTGCTTGCCGTACTTTGCACGCTTGTCCAGCATGGTAAGCAGTATGCCTCTGACAGATAGCCCTTTGTTTATTGGACGGACAAAACTCTCTACCGTATGTAACAGTTCATGGATTGCCTCGCGGCTTGCTTTCTGGCACTGGCTTACGATCAGCAGCTCGTCAGCAGCTACCAGCTGATTTGTTGCAAAGAGGTCCAGAACCGGCGCAGCGTCCAAAATAATGTAATCGTAGTACCTGCGATAATA
>JAETRU010000052.1 GCA_021769965.1 Eubacterium sp. | reverse complement strand
ATCAGGTTATGGATGAGGGGGTGCGGTACAGCACCTTCAATGTCAACGCAAAGGGTACTAAGCTATCTGTAGTGGCGGCAAGGCTTGGCTTGACCTTCACTTTCGGCGCAAGAATAGCGGAAAAGGGTTCTAAGGCTGAGTTCGATGCTACGAAGTATTCCAACTTTGAGAATGACAAGCAAAAGGTCTATTTGAAGGACGCAGATCACGTGGTGGACATGCTGTTCACCCTGAAGAATGAAACCGGGCGGGAGTTTTCCGAGGAGGACGCCCATGCCTTCTATTACTTTATTCCGGTGCCTGAGAAAGACGACTTGTGGGATAGCCATATGCAGGAGCAGGCATTTGAATTTGATATGAGCCTGACACGCGCACCGGAGCTTCAGGGAACCTCTGCGGAGCACATCCTGGTCACCTACGCCACGGAGATCGATTCCAATGCGCAGGCGGGTGAAGATAAGCATTACACCAATACGATTAACTACATGACAGAGGAACAGTTATTAGATGGGTGTACCACCGATGAAGCAAAGGCTGAGCGGTGGAGAAAAGTCAAAATGATCCGCATTGCGGCGAAACCTGGTATTGATTCAATCCCAGAAAACGCCGAACTGAAAGTCAACATGCGTTTGGAGCCGATGTTTGATGAGAACGCGGATTTGGTGGGCAGTGAGATCAACTTCGGACCATGTGGGGTATCTCCCTACTCCGTGGGCAATACGTCGAATCAGGGTCACAACCCTCTGCCCCGCATTCAAGTGGAGTTCCAGACGGGCATCATTGGCGGTAAGATTTTTATCGATAAAGACTTTAACGGCACATATGACAAAGACACGGATGAACTTTACACAGGCAGTGTTACGGTAGAAGCGAACCACAGCAATGGCAATGAAAACTGTACTGAGGGGACGGATGCGCATAAGACAACCACCCAAAATGGAACATTTGAATTCACAGGCCGCCGGGCGGACACCTACCATGTGACTGTCGAAAACCCCGGCAGCACCGATGCCAACGGCAAAAATCCGCTGAAATTCTCCCTGCCGGAAAGCGGAGGAAAGTTCTCGTTGGATGCGGGAAAGAACACCGCCACGGCAAGCGTTGTTCTGGATGTGAATAAAAATTCTAATGACATCAAGGATGCAGGGTCACTTCTGATCGGCTTCCAGCAGCCCCATACGGTGACATTCAGCGTGCCAAATGGGCAGGGCGGAACTACAACCAAGGTGTGGCACGGGGATAAACTGGGGGACGTGATCCCAGCAGTCACCGCCAATGAGGGCTATCGCTTTACCGGGAAATGGTTGGACGGAACCAACACATACACCGCCGATCAACTCAAGGAAGCAGCAATTTCCAGCGATATGACCGTTACAGCAGAAGTAAAACAGCTCTATTCCCTCGCCTATGACCTCAACGGAGGCAGCGGGGCAGACGCTCCGAAAACCTCCACCCATATCGAGGGCGAGAAGGTCAGACCGGATTATAGCGGCACGGAGAATCTGAAAAAGGGCGATAAGACGATCTTCGTCGGTTGGAGTGAAACTAAGATCGAGAAGGCGCTTCCGGAAGACGCGGAGAAGGAGGATATCGACAAGATTATCTCGAATGATGAGCATATAATGCCCGCCCGGGATGTTACGCTTTATGCCGTCTATGCGGTGGACGCCAACGACAACGGCAATCCGGATTACAACGATGGTGCTGTCCATGTCCGTTACCACGGCAACAACAATGTTCGTAAAGACATTCTTTGTCCTCACCACCATGTGGTAGGTGCAACGGCACAGCTCTCCACCAGCGGTACGGTTTCCGGCAAGAGCTTGGGTCATGATAACCCGGCATCCGCTGCCAGCGGCGAGGTAACTTCCCATACCTTTACCTTCAAAGATGAAACCACAGGCAACGCTCATATCTTCATCGGTTGGAGCACAACTGCAATGCCGGCCGTAATCGCAGCCAATGCACAATATGAGACTTTGAAGGACAGCATCGTTACTGAAGTTACGATGGAAAAGGCGAAGGTTGACGGCGGAAACGCCGATGATGACGGCAACACCAATGTTTATGCTGTATGGGCTGCCGACCGCAACGGGAATAATACGGCGGACTATCTGGAAGAGCGTAGGCTTATATATGATGGGAACGCTCAGGAAGGCACTGTGAGCGGGACACCTACGGATAACCACATTTATATCCCTGGAGACAAGGCAGAGCTAAGCGAAGATATACCTACCCACAGCGATGATGTAGATGGTAAGAAGGTTGTCTTTATCGGCTGGACTGAAGCGCAGACGAATGCGATTTTTAGCCGTGCGGACACCGCACCGGCAACGGTCACTGAGGTTACCTTCGGCAGTGAAAACAAGACTGTTTACGCCGCATGGGGCTATGATGAAAATAACAACGGAACAGCGGATGTGCTGGAGACCTATACCCTCACCTATGACCTCAACGGCGGCAGTGGAAATGCACCAACAGCGGTATCGGGCATTGCAAAGAACACCGAGGTCACATTGACAGCGGAGAAGAACTTTACAAGAAATCCTAACGAAATCTTTGTGGGCTGGAGTGTGATAAAGTTAGATGCCGCGCTCACGGCGGCGACGAAACAGGAGGATTTGGAAAAGTTACTGATTACCGGAGCAACGTATCGGATCACAACGGCGGATGTGACCCTCTATGCTGTATGGGCGGTTGATGCAGACGGCGACGGAATCCCTGATTATAATCCGAAACCGATCGTTCCGATTTACCCGGACAATCCAGACGATCCGGATAATCCGGACAATCCGGATGATCCAGACGATCCGGACAATCCGGATAAGCCAGGGAAGCCGGATAAACCGAACAAGCCTGGAAAACCGAACAAACCGGGTGATACAAATAATACGACGAATCCGGCGAATATCAATACAGATCCAAGCGGTCCTAAGACGGGTGATACTGCAGATCCGGCTCTGTGGATGATATTGTTTGGCGTTTCCTGCATCGGAATTGCTTGTACACTTGCAGTTTCCAGAAGAAAGAGCAGAAAAACTGGAGACAGAAAGTAGCAGGAACTGCAGATTTACAAATCTGAACGTCAGTTAAGATAAAGTTTATCCGCGAATGTTACGAAACAAGATTTAAAACAGTGGTCATTTCGGCCACTGTTTTAGAATGCGCCGATTTCCTCCGCACTTATTGAAAAAAATACAAAGTATCCGGAGATTTGACAATGTTATATTTGCTAGAAGACTTTTGTGGGTTTACCGTGTATATAAAGTAGTTTTTCCTTTACAGGGCAGCGCAGAACACATATAATTTAAGAAGAGTATCATCATTGGCAGACTGGAAAAGCAGTATTATTTTCTTTGCAGCGGTTCAGTCTGCAGCGGATTGGTTTTAGGAGGAGTCATTGATGCAAACCATAGGCATTATCTGTGCCTGCAAATCAGAGCTGAAGCCGTTTCTTTCCTATATAGAGAATCAGAAAATAACGGAAAAAGCGGGTTTTATTTTTTATGAAGGAAATATCGGCAAAGTACATGTTGCAGCTGTGCAGTGCGGGATTTGCAAGGTCAATGCAGCCCTTGGCGCGCAGATTTTAATTGATCTTTTTCATGTGGACGGGATAATCAACAGCGGCACAGCAGGCGGCATGGATCCGGTGCTGCAGATTTTCGATACGGTGGTTGCTGAGAAAGTCGCTTACCACGATGTAGAAGAAAGCATTCTGACAGAGGAGTATCCTTACATGGAGTCGATTTATTTTGAAAGCGATAGAAAAATGTTCGCCGCATCAAAAGAATACAGCCGTAATTGCGGCGGTCGGGTTTTCTTCGGCAACATGGTTACAGGGGAGCAGTTTATTGAGGATGAGCGGCGTGATGAAATCAACGGACGTTTTGCGCCTCTTTGTGTGGACATGGAGACGGCCGGAATTGCCCACGCCTGTTATATCAACAAAGTTCCCTTTCTTGCGGTGCGCACCATAACCGATACGGCAGAGCATAAGGGACTTGAGACTTACAGCAATAACAGTCATAAGGCAGGAGAAATCGCCGCGCAGGTGGTGATGGGACTGCTGGAGGAAGAACTGATAAGGCAGTTAGAGACGGCAGCCTCTGATTATGATCTGGAAGGGGATGAGGAGGACATGGAAGATGACAGGTTTGGTGATCTTGATGTAAGGCGGCAGCAGATCCTTCAGAAAAACAAGATACTGCTGGATCAATTTTGTAATGTTCTTGAGGACAAAGGCCTTTCGGAAAAAACGATCCGGCAGCATCTGAGCAATGCGGAATTCTATATCAATGACTATCTGATGAGCTATATGAGCATGCCGGCTTATGAGGGACATATGTGTGTTGAAGGTTTTTTAGGCGATTTTTTCCTCCGCAAATGCATGTGGTCAACGCCGGCGTCGATCAAATCCTATACTGCCAGCCTGAAAAAATTCTATAGATTCATGGTGGACTGTGGACAGATCGACAAAGCTGACTACAAAGATTTGTGCGATACGATAAAAGAGAGTCTGCCGTCGTGGCAGGAGGAATGCGAAAGATATAATGATCCAAACACAGATTACTTTGATGATTTTGAATGGTAGGGAGAGCTTATGGGTACAGAGACGATCAAGACAGAAAGACTGACCCTCAGAAGATTTTATCCGGAGGACGCGGCGGCAATGTACCGCAACTGGGCGTCGGACAGGGATGTGGCGAAATATTTGTCCTGGCCTGCCCACAAGAATATAGATGTGACGAAGGCAGTTCTGGCAGACTGGGAACGGCAGTATGCCGATGAAAACTATTATAACTGGGCCATTGTGCCCGATGCGGTTGGCGAACCTGTCGGCAGCATTGGAATGGCAGCGGTGGACGAAGATACCCGCATGATCGCGATCGGTTACTGCATCGGCAAGAAGTACTGGCATCAGGGTATTACTTCTGAAGCGCTGAAGGCGGTCATTGACTTTCTCTTTCAGAACACCAACTACAACAGGATCGAAGCAAGACATGATGTGCTGAATCCGCATTCCGGCATGGTGATGAAAAAATGCGGTATGCAGTACGAGGGAACGCTGCGGGAAGTGTCAAGAGGAAATGATGGACTTTCCGACTGCAGATACTACGCTATTTTGCGAAAGGATTACGAAGCAAAGGCGGAGACCCGGCAGATTCAGTTTGAAGAGACGGAGAAAGACGACCTAATTTTGATCTTTGAGGGAAAACTCCACGGCAGGACGGTGGGTTACGGGCGCATTGCCCACTACGACGGCAGAGTGCCGGAGCTTCGCAATCTCTGGCTGACCGATGAGGGAAAAGAAATGCTGGAAATTACTGCTTTTGCAGAGGGCTTTTTTTCCTATTTAAAAGAAAAGGGATATGAGGGACTTTACCTGATCGATGAAGACATGGATTTCGGTGACCGGTTCGGATTTACCCTTGAGTCAAGGGACGCTTCCGGGTGGTATCCGAAATATGAATTCCACAGGAAGCTGGACTGAGATTACAGATTTATGTAAGAGTATGAGGGGAGGAATTTTATGTTATTTGATTCACACACGCATATTAACAACGAAAATTATACGCCGGAACAGAGGCAGGCGCTGATGGATGAGATCGCCGCCTCTGATGTTTCCTATGTCATGGATGTGGGCTTTGATCTGGAAAGCTCTATGCTGGCGGTCAGGCACGCCCAGGCGAACTCCTGGTGCTACGCGGCTGTAGGCGTTCATCCTCATGACGCCAAGGATCTGGATGAAGATATATTGACTCTGATAAAAGGTCTGGCGCAGAAGGACAAAGTGCAGGCCATAGGCGAGATCGGTCTCGATTTTCACTATGATCTGTCAGAACGGGATGTGCAGCGTTACTGGTTTCGCCGCCAGATACAGCTTGCCAATGAACTGAAGATGCCCATCGCTATTCACAGCAGGGAGGCGGATCAGGAGACCATGGATATTCTGAAGGAGGAGGGTGCCTTTTCCAACGAACGCCGAAGCTGGTTTCCGGAGAGAAAGGGTCCTGACGGACACCCTTTGCCCGACTGCAGGGTGCTGCTTCACTGTTTTTCCGGGAGCAAAGAGCTGGCGCGGCAATACGTCAGGCTGGGTGCGACGCTTTCCATCTGCGGACCGGTGACGTTCAAAAACAACCGGAAGACGCAGGAGGTGGTGAGGGAGATCCCCATTGAATTCCTTCTGGCGGAAACGGATGCGCCGTATCTGACGCCGGAGCCGTTCCGCGGGCGTCCCAACAAGAGTCCGTATGTAGAGCACACGGTACGCAGGATCGCGGTACTGAAAGGGATCCCTTATGAGGAGGCCGCCCGGATCACCTGTGAGAATGCAAAGGGATTCTATAATATTACGGATTAGTTTTTTCAGAGCAGTATTTCGGATATGATCTCGCGGCAGACGGACAGGGTCATGTCCGGACGTGAACAGACGGACCATTTGACCAGACGCGCGGCGGGAATTTCCAGCTCGATGGCGGTGATGGCTGAGGGATGCACGCAGCTTCCGCTGTTCATATAGACGCCGCATTCGGTCCTCATCAAAGTCGGCTTATGGGTATGGCCTGCGATCAGCACGCATTTTTCTTCGCAGCTGTAGCGTATGAAGCTGTCCTCGATGGCGCGTACTTTGGTGTAATTTTTGGCTGCGCTGGTGGGATCCTTCACGCCGCGGATCTCCAGAGGGCGCCACAGATAGCGGACCAGCCAGCGGGAGATCTTCCACAGCTGATCGTTGATCAGGTCTCCCTGATATCCGTGAAAGCAGTGGAGAGACGGAAAGTCCAGACTGTCTATGATGACAGATTCGTAGAACGGGATCGCAGAGTCCAAACTTCGCCATATGTAAGCGCTGTTTTCTTTGATCCGGTCGTGATTGCCGAAGAGCAGAAAGAGCTTACCGCTGTGGTGGAATTTCTCAAAGAGCTGGTAGATCTCTCTGTGGGTATAATAGACGTCGGAAAAGCGGCGGTTTTCCCAGAGTTCGTCGCCGTCGCCCAGCTCAATATAGGTAAATCCGTTTTGATAATAGTGCTTCAGGGCTGCGGTAAAAACAGGCCTGTTGGACAGGAAATTATCCGCCCAGGTGCCTGTTCCGCGGTGACAGTCGCTCATGATCACGATCTTAGGATGATCCTGGGCGGAGATATGCAGGGCGTGGGAAAAGGATCTTTTCATACGTTTTAATCTGTAAGTCATAAAAACACCTCTGAGCAGTATATGCAAAGAGGTGTTCTTTTGTTCATAGTTGAGTTTTTTTGTTCAGACCGTCCGGCGGCGCAGAATGTGCAGACAGCGTTAACGGCGCTTCTTCCGATGACGTTCTTTTGCCTGCTCGATATCATTCGGCAGGAAGATCACGTTTTCATCCCGCTGAAGCCCGTCGTCTTTTTTCGGTTCTTTCGGGGATCTGTCCGGCGACTTGTCATCGCTTCCCCGCGTACTGGCTAAATAAAATATGAAAAGGCCTATGACAAAGACCAGTCCTAAAATCATCAGCGGCATAATCGTTACCTCCTTTATCGGCTGCTTAAATTTTACCACAAAAGGGCCGCTTTGCGAAGGGGTCTGGGGAAAAAAATATCACGATCAAAAAAAGCGTTGACAACACAGCCGGTCTGTGATATAAAATATAATATACAATATATCGAAAAGACGCGATAGTTCAGGAGGTAATAAAATGTTTAAGAATGCAATCGTCAGAAAACCGTGTAAAGCTTTGATCAATGGCATTTCAACCGCTCAGTTTGTGCAGCCGGGAGAAAAGCCTGTATATGAAAACGCTGTTCTCCAGCATGCAGAGTATGTTAAGGCACTGGAAGAACTGGGAGCGAAGGTTCTGGTTCTCGACGCGGATGAGAACTTTCCTGATTCTGTATTCATGGAAGATCCGGCTGTCGTAATGGAAGGCTGCGCAGTTATCACAAACCCGGCTAAGGATTCCAGAAACGGTGAGAAAGAAACGGTTCTTCCGGCTATTCGCCAGTTCTACAGCGATGATCAGATCTTCCACATCGAGGCGCCGGGCACAATGGAAGGCGGAGATGTAATGCTGGTCGGAAAGCATTTTTATGTAGGACTCAGCGACAGGACCAATGCGGAAGGCGCAAGACAGTTCAATGAGATCGTAACGAAATTCGGATATACTTCGGAAACAGTTCCTGTAACAGAAGGTCTGCACCTGAAAGACTTTGCTGTATATCTGGACAAAAAGGATCTGCTGGTTACCGAAACAATGGACAAATGTCCTGCCTTCAAAGATTTTGACAGATATGTGATCCCGGCAGAAGAGCTCTACGCTATCAACAGCCTGTTCTTTAACGGAGCCGTCATCGTTCCGGAAGGATATCCTAAAACCCTGCAGCTTATCAAAGATCTGGGATATCCTGTAAAGGTAGTGAATAACGACGAAGTGAAAAAGATCGACGGCAGTCTGACCTGTCTGTCTCTGAGATTCTAAGCGGATCACAGCCAGAAAATACCGGAAATTGCATAAGCAAAAAGTTGTGAATTTTGCTTGCAATAAATAAAATTTAATGCTAAAATAACTAAGTACGCAAGTATTGAAAATTCAATATCCAGACGGTGAAGGAACCAGTAGCCCGGCGTAATACCCTTACAGAGAGACTGTCATTTGGTGAGAGACAGCCGGTGAGGCCGCAAGCGAATATCACTCCGGAGTCTGACACTTTAATGAGAGGCACCTTAAGGCGGGCGGAATCCGCGCGTCCGAGGTATGCAACTAGGGTGGTACCGCGGTTTAGTTTAAATCGTCCCTAATCGAAAATTTATTGTTTCGGTTGGGGATTTTATTTTTATGAAATAAACCCCAATTCGATAAAACGGAAAGGAAGTTTAACACCAATGTTCAAGAAACTATCAGACAAACCTGTGGCACAGGTGCAGAATGAACAGGTCGAAAAATGGAAAAAAGAAGACCTGCTGCATAAGTGTGTAAGCGCCAGAGAAGACGGCGAGAAGTTTGTATTCTTTGAAGGCCCTCCGACCGCAAACGGAAAGCCGGGCATTCACCACGTCATGGCGAGAACCCTGAAGGATTCCATCTGCCGCTACAAGACCATGCAGGGCTATCAGGTCAACAGAAAAGCCGGATGGGATACCCACGGTCTGCCGGTAGAGATCGAAGTGGAAAAGCAGCTTGGCATGAGCGGCAAACAGGATATCGAAAAATACGGCATCAAGGAATTTAACGAGAAGTGCAAGGAATCCGTGTTCACATACACCGGTATGTGGCGGGAGATGTCAGAGAGGATGGGTTATCTGGTAGATTTAGATAATCCGTATATCACCCTTGACAATAACTATATCGAAACCGGCTGGTGGATCCTGAAAGAGTTTTTCAAAGCCGGCCTGATCTACGAAGGACACAAGATCCTGCCTTACTGCCCGCGCTGCGGAACCGGTCTTGCTTCCCACGAAGTAGCCCAGGGCTATAAGGAGGTCAAGGTAAATACCCTGGTCTGCAAGTTCAAGCGTAAAGATGCCGAAAATGAATATTTCCTGGCATGGACCACAACTCCTTGGACTCTTGCATCCAACACCGTTTTGACCGTAGGTCCTGACATCGACTATGTCAAAGTAAAGATGCTGGAAGGCGACGACGAAGGCAATGTGTTCTATGTTGCCAAAGCGCTGGCAGATAAAGTACTGGGCGAAGGCAAGTACAAAGTCCTGGATGAAATGAAGGGCGCGGACCTTGAATATATCGAATATGAACAGCTGATGCCTTTCGTAAAGCCGGAAGGCGGCAAGAAAGCATTTTATGTGACCTGCATGGATTACGTTTCTGTTGAAGACGGTACCGGTATCGTTCATACCGCGCCGGCATTCGGTGAAGACGACTATCAGTGCGGACGCAAATACAACCTGCCGATGCTGCAGCCGGTTGACGAAAGAGGCTGTTATACAGAAACTCCATGGAAAGGCCACTTCGTTATGGAAGAAGGTCTTGACGTAGAGATCATCAAATATCTGGCGCAGGATAACAAGATCTTCGCAAAGGAAAAACTGGAGCACAACTATCCGCACTGCTGGAGATGCGGTACGCCTCTGGTTTACTACGCAAAACCGTCCTGGTATATCGAAATGAGCAAGCTGAAGGATCAGCTTGTTGCCAATAACAACACTGTAAACTGGTTCCCTGAATTCGTCGGCGAAAAGCGTTTCGGAAACTGGCTGGCAGAAGTAAAGGACTGGGCAATTTCCAGAACCAGATACTGGGGTACGCCGATTCCGATCTGGCGCTGCGAATGCGGCCACCTGGAATGCATCGGAAGCCGCGCGGAACTGGTAGAAAAAGCTATCGAAGATATCGATGAATCCATCGAACTGCACAGACCGTATGTGGATGATGTCCACATCACCTGCCCGCACTGCGGCAAACCTATGAGCAGAATTCCGGAAGTCATGGACTGCTGGTTCGACTCCGGCGCTATGCCTTTTGCGCAGTGGCACTATCCGTTTGAGAACAAAGAGATCTTTGAGGAAAAACTGTTCCCGGCAGACTTCATCTGTGAGGGTATCGACCAGACCAGAGGCTGGTTCTACTCTCTGATGGCAATTTCCACCTTTATCATGGGCAAAGCGCCGTACAGAAACGTTCTGGTCAATGACCTGATTCTGGATAAAGAAGGAAAGAAGATGTCTAAATCCAGAGGAAACACCGTTTCTCCGTTTGAGCTCTTCGACAAATACGGTGCGGACGCCACCAGATGGTATCTGCTTTCCGTTTCACCGGCATGGACGCCGACCAAGTTTGACGAAGACGGACTCATCGACGTTGTCAGCAAGTTCTTCGGTACTTTGAAGAATGTATATAACTTCTTCGTGCTGTACTCCAATCAGGACGACGTGGACGCCGCGGCACTGAACGTAGCTTACGACAAGAGACCGGAACTTGACAGATGGATCCTGTCCAAATACAACCAGCTGGTAAAAGACGTGACGCAGTACATGGACAACTATGATCACATGAAGACCGTACGCGCCATCACAGACTTTGTCGCGGAAGATCTGTCCAACTGGTATATCAGACGCGCGAGAAGAAGATTCTACGCAGAGGAAATGACCGACGACAAGAAGAGCGTATACGCGACCACTTATGAAGTGCTGGTAGGCACAGCCAAGCTGATCGCGCCGATCGCGCCGTTCCTGTCCGACGAGATCTATACCAACCTGACCGGCGAGGAGACTGTCCACGTGGCATACTTCCCGAAGGCAGACGAAAGCCTCATCGACAAAAAAGTTGAGGAAAGAATGGACCTTGTCAGAACCCTGGTAGCGCTGGGCAGAGGCACCAGAGAGAAGGAAAGGATCAAGGTAAGACAGCCGCTTTCCGAAATTCTGGTAGACGGCAAGTATCAGGCGGTCATCGAGGATCTGACCCCGCTGATCATGGAAGAACTCAACGTCAAGGAAGTTGTCTTCGCGGCAGAGCTTGACCAGTATATGAACTTCACCTTAAAGCCGAACTTCAAGGTGGCCGGACCTGTTCTTGGCAAGAACATCAAAGCCTTCGGCGCGGCTCTCGCAAAAGAAGACGCTGCTGATGTGGTCGCCCGTCTGGAAGCAGGATCTATGACCCTGAACCTGAACGGTGAAGATGTTGAGATCCAGAAGGACTTCGTAGACGTGCGCATTACCGCAAAGGAAGGCTTTGCGGTAGCCATGGAAAACAACGTGTTCACCATTTTAGACACGACAGTGACACCGGAGCTGGCGGCAGAAGGTCTCGCCAGAGAGCTGATCTCCAAGGTACAGCAGATGCGTAAGGCTAACGACTACGAAATGATGGATAACATCAGGATCTTCGTAGATGCCGACGCTGATGTAAAAGCTGCAGTGGATACTTTCTGCGATTATATCAAAAAGGAAACCCTGGCGGTTGCCATCGAAGAAGCTTCCGGACTGGAAACCTATGACCTCAACGGTCATAAGACCGGTATCGGCGTGGAAAGAGTATAAAAGACGCGTAGCGTATCAACATTATTTGAAAATAGTATGACGGAAAAGGATCCTGTGCGGGACTAACGTGCAGGGTCCTTTAATTTTGGATTGTAAACCGCCGCCGCTGCGCTTATAATATAGATGAAAAAACAACGTAATGGTAAAAAGGAGAACAGATGAACGAAAGAATCGATTTACTCGATCTGCAGCTGCCGGAGCTTGTTTCTCTCATGAAGTCCATGGGGCAGCCAGGCTTTCGCGCGAAGCAGATCTTTAAATGGATATACAAGGGGATCACAGATTTTGAGGAGATGGAGAATCTGCCAAAGACGCTGCGGCAGCTGCTGGCAGAAAAATGCCGCATCGGCAGGCCGCAGATCCTGCAGGTACAGCGGTCCAGACACGACGGCACCCGAAAATACCTGTTTCAGCTGGAAGACGGAAATGTGATCGAAAGTGTTTTCATGCAGTATAAATACGGAAACTCGATCTGTGTATCCTCACAGGCAGGCTGCAGGATGGGATGCCGTTTCTGCGCGTCTACCAGAGAAGGTCTTGTCCGCGGTCTGACGCCGGGAGAGATCCTTTCACAGCTTCTTGCGGCGCAGCGGGACACCGGCGAAGAGATCCGCCACATCGTGGTGATGGGTACCGGCGAGCCATTTGATAATTATGAAAATATTTCTGCTTTCCTGCGGATCGTCGGGGAACCGGAGGGTCTGGGGCTGAGCATGCGGAATATCACAATATCCACCTGCGGTCTGGTGCCGATGATCCGGCGGTTTTCTGATGATTTTCCTCAGGTGAATCTTGCCGTATCTCTTCACGGAACTACAGATGAGATCCGCAGCTCTATGATGCCTGTGAACAAAAAATATCCTCTCGACGTTCTCATCAGCGCGTGTCGTGATTATACGAAGAAGACAGGACGCCGCATTACCTTTGAATATACCATGGTAAACGGCGTCAATGACAGTGATGAAGACGCGGACAGGCTTTGCCGGTTGCTGCGCGGTATGCTGTGCCATGTGAACGTGATCCCTCTGAATAAAGTGAAGGAGTCAGGATTTGATACGGTGAGCAGGGCCAGAGCCAGAGAATTTCAGGAGCTTTTAGAGAGCCGGGGGATCCCGGCCACCGTTCGGCGGGAGCTGGGAGCGGATATAGACGCCGCCTGCGGTCAGCTCCGCCTTGGAAGAAGATAAGCAGAATCTTGATGTTGGGCTTTTTGGCTCGTCTGAAGCCGAAAAGCCCGATATGTAATGACTTTTGTCAAGAGGTAAATTGAAAAAATTACCACAAGCGTATTAAATTTTAGCTGGAGAGCCCGTGAAAGAGCTTTAGACATATCAGTCCCCGGCA
>JAETRU010000051.1 GCA_021769965.1 Eubacterium sp. | reverse complement strand
CTTCCGAATTACTGTTTCTTAAGAAATTGTCGTGAACCTCGGTGTTTCCACCGTGTTCTTACCAAAGTTTGGTTGTTTTTGACTTAATTTCCATACTATGAAGTTTTCTAGGTTCTTGTGATCTATGAAGATCACCGCTGTCATTGATGTCATATCCAAGTTGCCTTTTTCAAGACAGCTTATTTATTATATCATTGCAGCTTTGCTCTGTCAAGCACTTTTTTCGGATTTTTTATCCGAAGTGCTTGCCGCCTCACTGCGACAGCTTGATTATTCTACCATCTTTTCAAAGCCTTGTCAAGCACTTTTTGACTTCCTTTTTCACCGCTTCCCGGTGTGGCCGTCTGTACCATCTGCTTTTTTAGACAGCTTGAATATAATATCATTTATCACGCCCTTTGTCAATAGGGTAATTGTTATTTTTTTATGCTCCGGCTTTCTGCTCCGGCTTTCTAATTGTTACTATTCACAGTCAATCTGCGCCGCCACTTTTTTTGCTTTTTCGCGCTCATACGGCGTTGCCTGACTGTCGCGCGCCGCTTTTTTGCAGTTTTTTGCGGCTATACGGCGCGTAAAGACAGATATAAGCTTGCTTTTACTGTTTCTTTACAGCTGCATGGAGCATACAGACTGAAAATATCTGTACAGCGGAGTGCAGCGCGCCGTATAGCTGCGTTATGGATCATAAATGTGGCGTGAATCAGATAACGGGCGCCGTATGAGGCATTTTTTTCGCAAAAAATGGCGCGCAGTCAATACAATATAAGAATTCTCCGCTGAAAAGATAGATCATTCTGCACGGCAGCAGATTTTACACGGCGATTGTAGAGTAGAAAACTGCCATTGACTGTGAATGGTAACTTCCAATTCGTTTCATCGCTCATTTCCATCTCTTTCCCGGGCGGCCTTTTCCTCCACACACATAAAAAGACAGCCCAACTGGATCGTCTCCAGATGAGCTGTCTGATTTTTTCAGGAAACCGGCAGCCGCATACTTTTTCACATAGCTGCGGCTTTTTCCGCCAAAAGCCGCCGGTCTTTTATTATGATTTATTGCTCTTCCCCGCTCTTTTCTTTCACATATTTCTGTTTCTTTCTCCAGGAAACGAACCACAACGCTGCCGCCGCTGCCAGAACAACTATGATAGCCGCGATCCACAGAGGAGACGCATTGTCCTGCGGATATTTTTCTCCGATGTTCTCAGGCGTTAGCCCGTCGGTCAGACTGTACAAATTGATCGTATCCAGAAAATCTCCCTGAACAACACGTTCGCCATCCTTATAATCCAGCAGTTCTCCGCCCATGACCACAGAATAGAATGCCAGCCCGTCCTTTTCCATGCATCCTGCAAAACACCATCCGGCAGCAGGGGTATAACCTGTTTTGCAGCCTGTCATATACTTGCTGTACGGGCTTTCGTAACGATCATCCGGGAATTTGACATAATTCGTCGTTTCGTAATCAAAGCCCTTGTCGCGAACATTGGACGCAGGAACCGTACCCTTACTCTGGCTGACACACTCCCGGAATTTATCGAACTGCATAGCATACTCACAGATTTTTACCATGTCCCGCGGAGTCGTATAATGCTCACCGGAAGCAAGACCGATACAATCCCGAAAATGCGTATTTTCACAGCCCAGTTCTTCCGCTTTCTCATTCATCTTGGCAATAAAATCTTTATAATCATCGCACATGTCAAAAGCGAATGCCGTAGCCGCCTCATTGCCCGACGGGATCAAAAGATATTTCATGCAGTCTTCATAGGAGATCACTTCTCCGGCCAGCAGATGCTTCTGCGGCACCATGTCGCTGCAGTAATAACCTCTCACCGCGTCCTCAGAAACAGTCAGTTCCCCTTCCAGATTCGGGTTTTCTTCCAGCACCAGAATAGCAGTCATCACCTTTGTCATACTTGCAGGCGCTCGCTGCTCATCCGCATTCTTCTCATACAGCACCGTTCCTGTGGTCGCCTCGTAAAGAATCGCGGCCTTTGAATTAGGCGCCATATCCTCCGCGCTGTCATCCTCAGCAAAAACAGTTCCTGCAGGTCCTGCCGCCAGCAAAAAAATCATAGCCAGAATAAGCCCGGTCATCCCGTGCTTCAAGTTTCGCTTGTTTCCTTTCATTTTCCTATCCTCATTTCTTTCATAACCTTCGCAGCGGGCTCGTGCGTATACCCGCCGCGCAAAGATGAGACATCTTTACTATACTCCTTTTTCCATCAAAAAACAAGCGTCCCGCAACACCTTCTTCCCGGCGCGCTCCTTTGATCAAAAGGTTTCCGTCAAAGCTCTCCCGAAACGTCCGGCCTCGCGGCGCGCAAAACAAAAAGAGAACCCGTAAAGCGATGCCTCGCCTCACAGGTTCCCTGATACGTTCTTCTGTTATTTCACCACGACCTTATGGAATTTCTTCTTGCCCTTCTGGATCAGAAGTTCTCCATCCTTAAACAGGTCAGCAGTCACGTTCATCTTCGGATTCGTTACCTTTTCGCCATTGACAGAAAGTCCGCCCTGTTCGATAGTTCTGAAACCTTCTCCATTGCTCGGTACAAGTCCCAGTTCCTTGATCAGAGAGACCAGCCCTTTGCCGTCACCGGCAAAAACAGCCGCGTCCATTTCCGTCGTCGGAATGTTGGCAGAATCTCCGCCGCCGCCAAAGGCAGCTCTCGCGCCTTCCTGCGCCTTCTTTGCTTCTTCTTCACCGTGTACCAGCTTGGTTACTTCGTATGCCAGTACTTCCTTGGCGTGATTGATCTCAGAGCCTTCCAGAGACGCCAGACGCTTTACTTCGTCCATCGGCAGGAAGGTAAGCATCCGCAGACACTTTTCCACGTCAGCGTCGCCCACGTTTCTCCAGTACTGGTAGAACTCATACGGAGAAGTTCTCTCTGCAGACAGCCACAGAGCGCCTTTCTGGGTCTTGCCCATCTTCTTGCCCTCGCTGTTAGTCAGCAGTGAAAAAGTCATGCCGTAGACCGGGATATTGCAGAGCTTTCTGGAAAGATCCACACCGGCGATAATGTTGGACCACTGGTCGTTGCCGCCGAACTGCATCTTCAGTCCGAAGTCTCTTGCCATGACCATGAAGTCATAACCCTGCATCAGCATATAGTTGAATTCAAAGAAGGACAGGCCCTGCTCCATTCTCTGCTTAAAGCACTCAGCTCTGAGCATATTATTTACATTAAAGCAGGTTCCCACTTCTCTTACAAATTCCACATAGTTCAGCGGTCTCAGCCACTGGGCGTTGTTTACGCTGATCGCCTTGCCCGGAAGCGGCTCCCTGTTCTGATGTCCCGGCGCGTAAACGCCCTCATTGCCCTCATACTTCCACTCGTCGTCAAAGTCCAGGTATTTGTCAAACAGTCTTTTAAATGCCGCGCAGTTATCGTCGATCGTGTCCACTGTCATCATCTGGCGCATATCCTGTCTGCCCGACGGATCGCCTACCATGCCGGTGCCGCCGCCCAGCAGAACTACCGGCGTATGTCCGTATTTCTGCATGTACATCAAAATGATGACCTGCATGAAGTGTCCGATATGCAGACAATCCGCCGTCGGATCAAAGCCGATATAGAACTTGATCTTTTCTTTACCGAGAAGTTCTCTGACAGCCTCTTCATCTGTGACCTGTTCGATAAAACCTCTCTCTTTCAATACATCGTAAACGTTGTCGTATTTGCTCACGTTATCAGGAATAAAACTTTTCATTTCTGCTTTCCTCTTTCTTCAAAGTTTCTGTTTTGCCCTAATTTTATATTTTTAATACAATTGTACCGGATCATCAAAAAACGAATCATCTCTCGGCCTGCCCGCGTGTACGGCAGGATCTGGCCTCTTTTTCAGCTTCCCTTACCTGGTGCCGTACAGTCTGTCTCCGGCATCTCCAAGGCCCGGGAGAATGTAAGCGTTTTCGTTGAGGCATTCGTCCTTGGCCGCTATGTAGATATCCACGTCAGGATGAGCCTCCTGCAGCGCCTCAATACCCTCCGGCGCAGCGATCAGACACATGAACGTGATATCTTTTCCGCCTCTCTGCTTGATAAAATCTATCGCGGCAACAGCGCTTCCGCCGGTAGCCAGCATCGGATCAACAACAAAAATCTGCCGTTTGTCAATATCCGTTGGCAATTTACAGTAATATTCTACCGGTTCATGGGTCTTCGGATCGCGGTACAGCCCTACATGTCCAACCTTCGCGTTGGGAACCAGAGCCAGCATACCGTCCACAAAACCCAGTCCCGCTCGGAGAATAGGAACGATCGCGATGTCCTCACCCTGCAGCATATTCACCTTTGTCTTCTGCATCGGCGTTTCAATTTCAACTTCCTCCAGCGGCAGGTTTCTCGTCGCCTCAAAACCCATGAGCATAGCGATCTCCTTTGCCAGCTCTCTGAAATCTTTCACGCTGGTTTCCGTCTTTCTCATCAGCGCGACCTTGTGCTGAATCAGCGGGTGATCAAATACGTATACCTTTCCCATTATTCTTCCTCCATTTATCTATTACATCTCATCCAGCATGTCGACTCTGCGCTGGTGGCGTCCGCCTTCAAACTCGGTATCCAGCCATGTGTCGACGATCTCAACGGCAAGATCAGGCGCGGTCGTCCTTCCGCCCAGCGCCAGTATGTTGGCGTTGTTATGCTGTTTGGTCAGCCTGGCCATCTCCACAGATGTGCAAAGACCGCATCTAACGCCCTTCACTTTGTTGGCGGCAATGGAAATGCCGATGCCCGTTCCGCACACGACGATGCCCAGATCAGCCTCGCCGCCGGCAACCGCCTCGCCGCAGGCCTTTCCGTATACGGGATAATCTACGGACGCATCGGAATACGTTCCGAGGTCCACTGTTTTCATACCCCTTTCTGTCAAATGATCTTTTATAATATTTTTTAACGCGAATCCACCATGGTCGCTGGCTAATGCAATTACCATTTTTCCTAAACCTTTCTGATATTATATCCTGCCGATTTCAGCATACGGTTCATGACCGAAAATCCGATGCCCTCCTCACAGAGCGCAGCGGCCAGGATCACGTCCGCTCCCGTTTCATCGGCTTCTCTCAGCCGCGCGAAAAAGTCGTGGGCTGCCTCCCTTTCCTCTCCTCCGTCAAAGAGTATCAGGCAGACTTTCTGCCCTGCGTCTTCCCTTGTGGCGCTCTCGGCTTCAATGGCCCTCCGGGCAGCCTCCGGCTCCCCCTCAAAGATGATCATTTCCGCCTTTGGCGCATAATGCTTATACTTCATTCCCGGGGCCTTTGGTTTGAAATCTTCATTATTGAACATATCCGGCCGCTTGTTCAGCGTCGGATCCAGCGCCACCGGTTTTCTAAGAACTCTCTCGAAATCTTCTTTTGTAATAATACCCGGCCGCAGGATCATCGGCATGTCTGCCGTCATATCTATGACCGAAGATTCGATCCCTACCTGACAGTCGCCGCTGCAGATAATGGCATCGATCCTGCCTGCCAGATCTTCTATGACATGTGCGGCTGTAGTCGGACTGGGTCTGCCTGACAGGTTCGCGCTGGGAGCCGCGATAGGACATCCTGACAGCCGGATCAGCTCCAGAGCCGCCGGATGACCTGGCATTCTGACGCCTACCGTCTCCAGGCCTCCTGTAGTCACATCAGGCACAACAGGAAGTCTCGGCACGATCATAGTCATGGGACCCGGCCAGAAAGCCTCCATCAGCTTTTCCATATCCGCCGTGACCCGCGGCGTCAGCTTTGACAGATCGTCCTTTGACGATATGTGCACGATCATAGGGTTGTCCGACGGACGTCCCTTTGCCGCGTACACCTTTGCCACAGCCTCCGGGTTCAGAGCGTCCGCTCCCAGCCCGTAGACCGTCTCCGTGGGAAAAGCCGTAAGACCGCCTCCGGCTATGATCTCCGCCCCGACGCGGATATCTTCAATTGTATCGGATAAAAATTTTGTTTTCATTAGAAATTCTTCATCTTCTCCGCCTGATCATTCGTAATCAGCGCGTCTATAATTTCATCAAGTTCGCCGTCCAGAATATTGTTCAGCTTATATAACGTCAATCCGATTCTGTGTTCGCTGACTCTGCCCTGCGGGAAGTTGTAGGTCCTGATCCGCTCACTTCTGTCGCCGGAACCGACCTGACTCTTTCTTGCTTCTGAGATTTCTTTGTTCTGCTCCTGCACCTTCAGGTCGTAGAGTCTGGACCTCAGAACTTTAAAGGCCTTTTCTTTGTTTTTGATCTGGGACTTTTCATCCTGACATGTTACTACAAGTCCGGTCGGCTCGTGGGTCAGTCTGACTGCCGAGTCCGTAGTATTTACGCACTGGCCGCCGTTTCCGGACGCGCGGTATACGTCGACTCTGACGTCGTTGGGATTCAGATCCACCTCTACATCGTCTACCTCAGGCAGCACGGCGATGGTCGCGGCGGACGTGTGGACTCTGCCCGCGGACTCCGTCTCCGGCACACGCTGTACCCGGTGAACGCCGCTCTCATACTTGAGACGGGAGTAGGCGCCTTTGCCTTTGATCAGCACGACAGCTTCTTTGATCCCGCCGATGCCGGTGTCGTTGATATCCATCAGCTCCGTCTTCCATCTGTGGCGTTCTGCGTAACGCATATACATTCTCAAAAGGTCCTGCCCGAACAGAGCGGCTTCGTCGCCGCCTGTTCCCGCGCGGACTTCCAGGATTACGTTCTTTTCATCGTTAGGGTCTTTCGGCAGCAGCAGTACCTTCAGTTCACCCTCCAGTCTTTCGATCTCATCTTCCAGTTCGCCGATCTCCATCTTTGCCAGATCGCGCATCTCTTCATCGGTTTCAGTTTCTACGATGTCCTTTGCTTCCACCAGACCGGTCTTTGCCTTTTTGTACTCCTCGTATTTCTTGACGATAGGCTCCATTTCGCCCATCTCCTTGATATACTTCTGCCATGTCGGCTGATCGGCGATGATCTCCGGATCGGATACCTTCAGAGACATTTCCTGATATTTCTCCACAATGAAATCTAACTTATCAAACATTTATATCTCCTCAAATTAAAAATTTCTTTAAAATTTTACCTTTCTATCTAATTTTACAGTATACCATGACACGGCGTCTCTTGTCAAATGCCTGTGACGCCTGTTTTTCAACAGTTTTTCAGCAATTTTTTTGAGCGGCTGTCTGCCGCGGACGGCCAGGCCGCAATGCCTATATCCCGCCAAAAGCCGGTATTCTCCCTGCCGCTGATCGGATTATAGCTGAAATCTTTTTTCTGTCCATATCGCAAAATGGAATTTTAAAGATTTTATTTCGGATTTATCTTGACTTTTTGGAATTTTAGGGGTATTATAAAGGCATCAGAACGAAAGGAGCCGTCATATGAACATTGAAGAAATGAAAAAAATCAAAATCGAACGCGGGTATTCTAACGAGCAGGTAGCGCAGCTGTCCGGCGTACCTCTCGGCACCGTCCAGAAGCTCTTTGCCGGTATTACCAAACGTCCCCGCTACGATACCCTGCGGACCCTGGAAAAGATCTTTCAGGACGATCCGGATCCGAATTCCCGCGGGCAGGTGAAAAAGCAGCCAGAATCTCAAGCAGAATCTGAGGAAAAAGCTTTGACAAAACCGCCCGTCTCATCCTATGCCTCTTCAGAGGGATCTTCCTCTGCCGTCTGTGAATCCTCCCTTGCTTACGGTGCGAAAAAACAGGGTGAATACACATTAGAGGATTACTACGCCATCCCTGATGACAGAAGGGTGGAGCTGATCGACGGCGTCATCTACGACATGGCTGCGCCGACCAGAATGCATCAGTTTCTTATCGGAGAGATACACGGAATTCTCAGAGCGTACATCCGCAGCAATAACGGAAGCTGCGCGCCCTTTATGGCACCTTCAGATGTCCGGCTGGACTGGGACGACAAGACTATGGTACAGCCTGACGTCTTTGTCATCTGCAGCCCTGATCAGCGGCCGGAGGATCCACAGCGTTCCAAGGGCGCGCCCGACTTCGTCGTCGAAGTTCTCTCACCGTCCACCAGAAGAAAAGACGCTCTGATCAAACTGAATAAATACGCCAATGCCGGCGTTCGTGAATACTGGATGGTGGATCCGGATAAGAGGCGCGTCATCGTCTATATCTTTGAAAATGACGATATCTGCCCGACTATCTACAGCTTCCGGGATACTGTGCCCGTTGCCATCTTCGGCGGCAAATGCCAGGTCAACTTCGCCGAAATATCCGACTATATCGATGAAATATCCGGGCGTATAGATAATCTCTTTGACGAATAGACAAGCTGACAGATCGGCAAACCGTTCATTTGCTGACGAATCTCGAAAAAAGCGAAAGGAACACTGCCTCATGAAAATCGAAGAAATGAAAAAAGCCAAGATCGAGCGCGGATATTCCAACGAGCAGGTCGCCCAGCTGTCCGGCGTTCCTCTCAGCACCGTGCGAAAGATATTTGCCGGTATCACCAAACGTCCCCGTTACGATACCCTGCGGGCCCTGGAAAAGATCTTTCAGGGCGATCCGGATCCAAATTCCGGCATGCCGGTGAAAAAACAGGGTGAATACACATTAGAGGATTACTACGCCATCCCAGACGACAGAAGGGCGGAGCTGATCGACGGCGTCATATACGATATGACCGCGCCGACTTTTATCCATCAGCATCTGCTCTTTGAAATAGGCTTTCGGTTGAAAGAATATATTAAAAGAAATCGCGGAAACTGCATTGCAGGGATCGCCCCGACAGATGTGCGTCTGGATCTGGATAACAAGACCATGGTGCAGCCGGACGTCTATGTCCTCTGCGATCGTAACAAAATTGATCCACGCCGTCTGGAGGGCGCTCCTGATTTCGTTGTTGAAATCCTCTCGCCGTCTACCAAACGGAAGGATTCCCTGCTCAAACTTCGTAAATACGCTGATGCCGGTGTGCGGGAATACTGGCTGGTAAATCCGGATAAAAAACGCGTCATCGTCTACATATTTGACGATGACGATATCTGTCCTGCCATCTACGACTTCACAGACAGCGTTCCCGTCGGCATCTTTGACGGCAATCTCCGGATCGACTTCGCCGAAATCAGTGAGGAAATTAAATTGGCGCTCTAAATTATCGTGTGGGGGAAAAAATTACCCTTCATGGTATACTTGATTTTGTCACAACAATCTATCATGAAGGGAGGAATCGTTATTCCTAATATCGATTTTACCGCATTAATGCTTAATGTCAGCAGCTCCGATATAGAAAAATCGGATATTATCACGATTGGTGACACCATATACTATGATGTTACCCTTGTTCGCAAGCCAATGTCATGTCCCTACTGCAAAGGCAAGATGATTGGTCATGACCATAAACGCAAGCTGATCAAGCATCCCGCCGTAAGAGAACATAACGGTATCATTCGCTACAATGCAAACAGATACATATGCAAAGCCTGCGGAAAGACTGCTATGGAAAAGAATCCTTTCTCCTTTTCGGGATTTAACTCTTCTTTTTTCCTCTTACGTAACGTGCTGAAAATGCTTGCCAACCTCAATTACACGCTTTCCATGATTTCAGATGAACTGAATATCTCTGCTACACAGCTAAACACGTATATTGATTCCTACATCACAATTCCCCATAGGCCCCTGCCAGAATGTCTTGGAATTGATGAACTTCACAGCGAAGAACTGTCAAGACGTAATTCCAGCTATCTATGTGTGCTGGTGGATAATGAAAAGCGCTCTGTATATAACATTCTCGATTCACGCAGCAAAGCAAATATTTCATTGTACTTTTCCGATATCCCAAGAGAAGAAAGATGCAAGGTTAAATATGTGACCATTGACATGTGGGAGCCATATCGAGACGTTGCAAAGACATACTTTCCCAACTGTATTATCGCTGTGGATCCATTCCATGTTGTCAAGCATCTTCATGGCAATTTTGAACGTCTCAGAATTGATTTGATGAACCATTGTGACTATGGTTCCAATGCATATTATCTTCTAAAAAAGTGGAGCTGACTTCTGATTGTTGACAATGTGAATCTGGACAATGACAGGGTATACAACGGAAGATTCAAAATGAAATTAAACAGGAGAGATTTGAAGAATATGATATTTGATGCATTTCCAATTCTCTATGAAGCCTACCACCTTAAAGAACGCTATCGAAAAATGAATCAAGAATGCTCTTATGAAAAAGCCTTGTGTCAATATGACGAAATTGCAGCTGCATTTAAAACCTGTGGGATCCGGCAGTATGAGGAATTTACCGCAATACTTTTCACTTGGAGAGAAGAGATCCTCAACTCATTTCATCGGCCATTTCATGACAGGAAGCTGTCTAATTCCTATACGGAAAATGTCAATGGAAAACTTGCACATATCTTTCCGTCTCCAGAGGGATAAGTAATTTTGGGCGGTTTCGCAAGCGCGTGATCTATGCGCTTTCTCCCGATGTTTTGTATGGACTAACATCCAACCTATCCAGCTGCAAACGCAACCAGCGCAAACGTGGACCATACCACAAAGCCAGAGACTAAATCATTAAAAATGACACCTCAGACAACCATTACGGATGCTTGAAGTGCCATATTTTTACTTAGTCCCCACACGATTATTTAGACTACCATTTTTTATATTACTTATCTGGTAGCTGATAACACCATATCTTTATATTGGCATATCAAAGTTTTCCTCATTGGCGATTTCATCAATTTGTGCAAATTCCTGATTAATCCGCACCAAGAGTTTTTCTTTTTCCTTTTCATATCCATTTGTATGGCTGCATGGCATGCAGCTATAAAATAGCCTATGGTTTGTTGCATTTACAAACAGCATCATAGGCGCTTCACATATAGGGCAACAAACTCTTGGCTGATTTGCAATGCCATACTCAATTTCTTTTTGATTCACACCTAAAACCAGGAAATACACTTCTGCTGCGCCTGCTGCTTTTAAGGTTTTAAAACATTCTTTCAGCGTTCCTCCCGTTGTAACGATGTCGTCAAGCAGGATAACTCTTTTCCCTGCCAAGTTACCCTCAAAAGCAAATGCATCTTTAACATTTTCCTGTCTTTCTGTATAAGACAACAATTTTTGTGTCCCATATGCACGCTTTGCAACAAATTGCTTGCTTATATTTTCTAACTTATTCTCCTGTGCTATTCTTTCAACGATGATATCAAACCGATTGATATCGCCTTTTCGCGTCGGAACACTGCAAATACAATCACTGTATTCCTTCAAATATGTCTTAACCGTTTCCGATAATAGCTTGGCAAATTCTTCATCATAGGTTCGAAATGCCTTTCCATCCTTTTTCTTATTCAAAAACAGAATTCTTGAATAAGGATGTAACTGTTGCATATATGTCTTACTTCCATAGTAGCGCCCCAAAGATATTAACAATATCTCATCCTCATCACAATGAATCTCCAAAATTGGGACAGCAGCCGCTGACGGTTTCATCATATCTTGTGAAAAACATTCTTCTCCAAGATAACTCACGATTCCTTCTGTAAGAAACGCTTTCACATCAGATAAATTGTTGCACACTAAATCCGGTAGTCTTGGAAACTTTTCATAGTCCAAGGTCTCATTTGCAACATATATCACACAACTGTAAAAAGTCAGTGCATTATCCATAAACCTTAGGTTTGCAGACAAATATGCTAATTCACTTTCTTGAACATTAAGCATAAGTAAAACTTTTCTCTGCACTTCTGGATTCGGAATAAAATTTCTTGCAAATTGATTTGTAAGTAAAACCTTTGCGCGTAAGAGACTCTCTACAATCTCTTTCTTCTCTTGCGAGGATGTGATAAACAGGCAGTTAAATTCACTTATAATCTCATTCCAACTTTCAAATGATTCTTCAAAACTGTCTAAATCAATCGCAATCCCTTTTACTGCCGTCGTAAATCGAAACATACTCTACCACCTTTTAATATTCAAGATTTAATAGTTTAGTACCGCTAAGAATATTGGATTCTTTGGCAGAAATCCTTTGCGGCAAAGTCTCAAAACTCAACTGTTCTTCCTGCCTTGTTTCTCCGTCAAATACCTTATTTTCTGCTAGCTTTTGCATAATGTCTCTTGGCGTGGTTACCACCTCTGCCCCTTGCTCCACATATTTTTGCGGCCATGAAATGGTCGTCATTTCCAATGCTTTTGAAGGAATCAGTATCTGTCTATTTTGCTTTAATGCAAAATCAGCTTGTTTTAATGCCCCCGAAGTTTCTCCCGCTTCCATAATCACAGTTGCAAGTGATAATCCACTCATGACTCCATTTCTTAGTGGGAAGAACCATCGCTCCGTCTTTGTTGCCGGTGAAAATTGTGAAACTACTAGGCCTTTCTTTTCAATCTCCAATTGAACCTCTTTATTTTCAATCGGATAATACTGATTCAGGTTCGTTCCAATTACTGCAATCGTGTTATAATTATGCTCCAATGCACTTCTATGTGCTGTGACATCAATCCCTTTCGCCAAACCAGAAACAATTACAATCCCATTGCGACCTAAAAGTTCTGCAACTCTTCTTGTATTTTCTTTTGCTTTTTCCGAGGCCTGTCTTGACCCAACAAGGGCTACAGTTCTCTGTTCCTGCAATAATCCTTTTCTACCACGCACATACAAAAATCTTGGTGCCTGTTTTGTTTTGCTAAGCAATGGCGGGTAGTCTAAAAGTCCTCTTTTTATAATCTCATCATCAGCTTTCAATTTTGAGAATTCTTTTTCTGCACGGCTATATGCTCTTTTTATTTTCTCTGAATCCAGAATTTCAAAGTAATTCGAGTATTCCAAAATAATCGATGAGTCAATCATTGGAATTGTCACATCATACTGTTTTGAAAAATCGTCAAAGAATGGCTCTAATCTCTGTTCTGTATAGCCCAAAACATTCATTAAAGTAGAGAAATTCAAAGCTTCTTGCTTTACTTTATTATCTATTGAAAACATGCCCTTTTTTCCTCCCGTCGTTTCATCAAAAATATGTAGTTCTTCTTTTCGATTTTCTAATTCTTCAATGTGAAATAATGTTCCGGACGCTGTCTTTTTTAACGGTACAATTTTACCATTTTGGACGAGCTTATTGAGACGTTGCGGGCTAATACCTAAATATTCCGCTGCCTCTTTCGCAAAAAATAGCTGTGCAGCCAAATCCTCATTTTTCATTTTCTCACCTTCTTACACCCATGCTACATTAAGGGTTGCAATTTGTCAACCCTTAATTAAGGCTTTCTGCTATCCAGCTCTATAGGCAGATGACTTATCACTCTCATTATCTAAAGACGGTCATATCTCATCTCTTGCAGTACCTACACTCATCATGGTAGCAAACGGAATGCATCCTTTCCCACTATTTCTAATGGGTTTCGGAGTTCCTGCGCTTACTAACTGTTAAACTCGGGATTATACATAAACTGTAGTTCACTGTCAATTATAATTACAGTTCTACGGAGCTGTCGCACAGGTTGATCAAAAATCGACTGGAGCGGCAGCTTCTTTCTCTTCATGAGTACTTCATAACGTGAAAATATTTCATTTAGATTAAATAAGCAGCACGAAACTAAGGACAACCAATCATACC
>JAETRU010000050.1 GCA_021769965.1 Eubacterium sp. | reverse complement strand
CCAGCGCCGATGATACTTGGCGGGGGACTGCCCGGGAAAGTAGGACGTTGCCGGTTTCAGTAAAAAGCAAGTTACGAAAGTGACTTGCTTTTTTAGTGTCCGGAGGAAGGAAGGCCATATTGCGCCGTAATGCTGTCGCTCTTTTTGCGTAGACAGAGCAGAAGAAGGGAAAAGAGATAAAATCATTATTTCCTTTAACTCTGTTTTGTGATAAAATATCCCTAAAACACGGGGGTATAAACACATGACATCTTCTATTATGACAAAAAGGGCTATAGCCGATGCGCTGATGACGTTAGCCGGGAAACGATCTATAGATAAGATCACAGTGAAAGACATTGCGGAAGCCTGTTTTATTACGCGCCAGACGTTTTACTATCATTTTCGCGATATACTGGATGTCTTCGAATGGATACTGGAAGAGAAGCTTGAGAAAATGATAGTTGAAACGCAGCAGATGGAGCAGCCGGGAGAGGCGATCCGACTGATGCTTTCTATCAGTATCGAAAACGGAGAGGTCATCAATCGGCTGATGGGGTCTCAGTATAGAGAAGATGTGGAGCGTATCTTTCTTGCGTCCATACAGAAATATCTGTGGGAAATGATCGATCGCAGGAAACTGTTTCAGCATGTTACACGCAGTGATCTGGAAATGGCTGTAAAGCTTCATTCTTATGCCATGACCGGGTTGCTCTTTGAGATCAGCAGGGATTCCGATCCTGATCTTGACAGTATGACGCAGCAGTTATGCAGGCTGCTCAGCGGTGAGATGCTGAATCCGGATGCGGGGCAGTGAGCCTTCATCAGTGCCGGAAGCTAAACGGGATCAGTTGGCAAAACATCTCTACGAAAAAGAGACCATTACCGGAGATGAGTTCATGGCGATATTGAACAGCTGATCCGCAATATGAGCGCAAGGCAGAAGAAACATGAGAAATCCTGTTCCTTCCTGCCTCTTTTTGTGTTAGAATGGTACTATCAATTAAAGGAGAAAGGCGACAATGTTGGGATTAACAAGTCAGGAAGCGGAGGAAAGACTTCATCAGGGCCTTGGAAATGAGCAGGTGGATTCTTCGACCCGCACGATCAAAGAAATCGTCAAAGAAAATGTTTTTACTTATTATAATCTGATCTTTACTGTATTAGCAGTACTTCTGATCATTGTAGGCCAGTTCAGAGATCTGACCTTCATGCTGATCGTATTTGCCAATACGGCCATCGGTATCGCGCAGGAGGTTCGGTCCAAACAGACCCTGGATAAACTGAAGCTGCTGAAAATGCCAAAAGTCCATGTGATCCGGGACGGCCGCGAAGTGCAGCTGCCTGTAGAGCAGCTGGTACTGGACGATTGTGTCATCCTCGGCGCCGGAAGTCAGATCCCCGCGGATGCGGTAGTAGTCGATGGAAGCGTTCAGGTCAACGAGGCGCTGATCACAGGTGAATCTGATGAGATCACCAAGGGCGTAGACGCGCAGCTCTTATCAGGCAGCTTTGTCGTATCGGGACAGTGCGCGGCACGTCTTACAGCCGTCGGCCGCGAATCCTATATATCCAGGCTCACCATTGAAGCGACAAAAGATAAAAAAGGCGAACAGTCTGAGATGATCAAGTCTCTGGACTGGCTGGTAAAGATCGTCGGCATTATTATCATTCCAGTGGGAATCACTTTGTTTGTGCAGCAGTGTTTTATTCTGGACGGCACTTTTACTGACAGCATTACATCTATGGTAGCGGCGGTACTTGGCATGATACCGGAAGGTCTGTATATGACAGCCAGCGTCGCCATGGTGGTCAGCGCCATGCGCCTTGCAAAAAAGGACGTCCTGGTGCAGAACATGCGCTGCATTGAAACGCTGGCTCGTGTAGACGTGCTGTGCGTAGATAAGACAGGGACCATCACAGAAAACGAGATGAAGGTCTGCGGAATGCAGCCTGTGACAGATCCTTCCCGCGCGGATGAACTGACCGGCATGATCGGAGATCTGGTCGCGTCGCAGAGCAGTGATAATATTACGATGGCAGCGATGAAGGAGTATTTTACAGAGACGACAGGTATGCAGGCTGAAGCCGTCTGCCCGTTTTCCTCTAAATACAAGTATTGCGGAGCGGTCTTTTCTAACGGGAATTACGTGCTGGGCGCTCCCGAGTTTGTGCTTCGGGATGCTTTCAGCCGGTATGAGGACCACATTACAGAGCTGAGCGAACAGGGTTACCGTGTTCTCGCTTTCGCGAGGACCGAAGGAGAACCTGACGGGCAGCCTCTCCGGGGCCGTGTGCAGCTGCTTGCCCTGATCTATCTGACCAATCCGATCAGAAAGTCCGCGCCTGAGACTTTCAGGTACTTTGCGGACAACGGCGTGGCTATTAAAGTTATTTCCGGCGATAATCCGGTGACCGTCTCTAATGTGGCTATGGAAGCAGGCATCAAAGACGCCGACCGGTATATCGACGCGCGGCAGCTGGTGAACCAGCGGGCTGTTTTTGAAGCGGTAGAGCGGTACACCGTGTTCGGACGTGTAACGCCGGAACAAAAAAGAATGTTTGTCAAAGCTCTGAAAAAGCAGGGGAAGACTGTAGGCATGACCGGCGACGGCGTCAACGATATTCTGGCGCTGCGGGATGCGGACTGTTCCATCGCCATGGCTTCCGGCAGTGAGGCGGCGTCTAACGCGGCACAGCTGGTGCTGATGGATTCTGATTTTTCTAAGATGCCGTCAGTCGTGGAAGAAGGAAGAAGGGTGGTCAATAATATTGAAAAATCAGCCAGCCTGTTTCTTACCAAAAATATATTCTCCCTGTTATTAGCGCTGTTTTCTATGATCAGCGTACTGTCCTATCCATTGAAGCCGTCACAGATCACTCTGATCAGCATGTTTACCATCGGCATGCCTTCCTTTGTTCTGTCGCTGGAACCAAATCAGAATCTGATCAAAGGGACCTTCTTCGGCAATGTATTCAAGATGGCCGCGCCGGCGGGGATAACCACATTTATCAGTGTAAGCTCGCTGGTTATCTTCGGTCAGGTATTTGAGATCGATCCGGTATGCATATCTACTTCCTGTACGATTCTGGTGGGTCTGGTAGGATTCATGATTCTGGGAAAAATAGCAAGACCGTTCAACACCCTGCATATTGCACTGATCGCTGTGATGGTAGGCGGTATGGCGTTCTGCGTGTTCTTCATGCCGGACATGTTTGGAATTAACAGTATTTCCGGCCAGGCGGCAATGCTGCTGGCGGTGTTCCTCATCGCTACGGAAGCTCTGTTCAGGTACATCTACAAGTTTACCAGCCTCTGCGGACGGATCATGAGCCATGCGCCGCGTAGAAAGAAAGCAGAGCAGAAACATTAGCAAAGGCACAAAAAGGTTACATAAAACAAAACCCCTGATGCAAAGACAATGCAGAAGGGGTTTTTATATGATTTTTGCTCTATAAAATTCTATTTGTCTTCAGGGATCTGATTCCGCTCCTTCAGACGGCGGGCCAGATATACGACCGGCGTGTCCAGAATGCTGGTAGCGATAAAGATCACATAGCTGGACAGACAGATGCTGATCAGTGTGGCCATGGAGTGTTTGCCATAAAAAGCTCCGAAGGTAAAGAGCACCGTATTCATCAGCTGCGACAGCAGCGTGGAGCCGTTGTTGCGGATCCACAGACCTTTTCGCGAGTCACCGAAGATTTTCTTCGTATGCTTCCAGATGGCGTGGTAGGCGAATACGTCAAAGACCTGCACAATGCCGTAAACAGCCACGCTGACCAGCATCATCCTCGGCGTGTTGGAGAAGATCGCCTGAATCGACGGCATAGCCCAATCGTTGGCACTTGGCGTATACAGCAGCCACAGCTGGCTCAGCGCCACAAAGCTGATGCTGACGATGATCCCGATCTTGACCGCTGTATTCGCGCATTTTTTGCTTTCCGTTTCGCTGAGGATATCCGTTACCAGAAATGTGGACGCGAAAAGAATGTTTCCCAGCGTCTGCTCCATGCCAAAAGCGTCGACCAGAATGAGCGCTTCAATATTAGCCGCAATGGTAGCCACCACCGTCCACATGTACAGCCCCGTCCGCCCCAGCAGCCGGTAGAAAAGGATCACGCCGCCGTAGATTAGTAGCAGGCTGGCTGCCAGAATGATCTCATTTCTCACAGGTATCACCTCCGACGCCGAAATCCGTGTTTGTCATTAAAATGTCGACCCTGGCATTATCGATAAACGCCGGACAGACATCCTTTGTGAAAACATCGATGACCGAGGCGTCCGGTTTGACCGGGGCAGTGTTTTCTGTCATTACGTTGACGCATACCCGGTCAAAGTGTTTCAGCCCCAGGTTTATGTCGCATGTCATGGACGCTGCGGTCTGACCGGGGATGCCGGCCAGCAGACAGCACTCGTCGTAGTCTTCGGCGATCTTTGCCGGGTTGGACTCGTCGATGCCCTTGTCCAGATAGCACTCGCGAAAGAGAGCGTCAAAGGTCTCAACGCCGATCTTGACTTTGACTGTGACGCCGAGCGCTTTGAACGCGTCGCGGAGAGTTTTGATAGTCCCGCGGTCCTGCCAGTGGCATTCAAAGTGGATCTGCCGGATATTTTTTGACGCCGCAGTCTGGCGGATGCACGCCAGGGTCTTTTCGTCCAGATCGCTGAAACTGCCGGAGTTGATGACCTCCAGGCATCCGTAAAGGCCGGTGACATGGGACAGGACTTCTTTGTTCAGCCGGTAGTTGGCCTGCGCGTCTCTGCTGAAATCCAGATAATAGTCGCAGAACCGGCAGCGCCGCCATCGGCAGCCTCTTCCCCGAAGAAGCACGATCTCCCGGGGATTCTTTTCGGTTATGATACCGTAACGCTCCATAATTCCTCCATTCTTCGTGACTTGTCAGGCTTTAGAATAAAATAAAACGCGCACGGAAAACGCGCGCGTTAAGATATCTCTTCGCCTGGTTCCGTAGTTTTGTTTATAGACAGGATGGTCACGAACTGTCTTGTTTTTTTGTACCTGATAACTATAGCACAGACGGAGACGGTTGTAAAGGGGCGAGTTTGCCGTGGGCCGCGGCCATTCCAGCGGTATTCTTTGCAATTCTCCGCTGTTTGTGATATACTACTTAAATAGTGAATTTTTTTATGTTAGGAGAACGAAAATGATATATAACAACGTGCTGGAAGCCATGGGACATACGCCTATGATCCAGCTGAACAAGATGGCAGACCCGGAGGGGGCCAGAGTATTGGTCAAATTTGAAGGCCTTAACGTCGGCGGCAGCGTGAAAACCAGAACCGCTTTTAACATGATCACGCAGGCGGAGCTGGATGGAACTCTGCAGCCGGATTCCATTATCGTGGAGCCGACCAGCGGAAATCAGGGAATCGGTCTGGCACTGGTAGGAGCAGTGAAAGGCTATGAGACTATCATCATTATGCCGGATTCTGTAAGCCAGGAGCGGAGGCTGCTTGTAGAGCATTACGGAGCAAAGGTGATCCTGGTCCATGACGCGGGAAATATCGGCGACTGTATTGAAGAATGCGTTCAGATAGCGGCGCGGATGGCAGCCGAGAATCCGAAGGTCTTCGTACCGCAGCAGTTTGAAAATCAGGCCAATCCTATGGTGCACCGTCATCATACGGGTCTGGAGATTCTGGAGCAGGTGGCAGGTCCGATTGACGGGTTCTGCTCGGGCATCGGTACAGGCGGCACGATCACCGGTATCGGAGAGACTCTGAAAGCGCTGAATCCGCAGATCGAGATCTGGGCGGTAGAGCCGGAGAACGCGGCGATCCTGGCAGGCGGCACAGTCAGCACCCATATTCAGATGGGTATCGGCGACGGCGTTATCCCGGGGGTCCTGAATCAGAAAATCTACGATGATATTTACATCGTTTCTGATGAAGAGGCGCTGCAGACTGCCAAGGATCTGGCATCAAAGGAAGGCCTCATGTGCGGTATTTCCAGCGGAACCAATGTAGCGGCGGCGCTGCAGCTTGCCAGGAAGCTGGGCAAAGGCAAGACCGTTGTGACCATTCTGCCGGATACGGCGGAAAGATATTTCTCCACGCCGCTGTTCGAGTAGAGATGATCTGTTTTTTAGGGTTCCCTTGCCTTCACGGGTTGCCGAGTTCTCTTTAAAACATATCTTAACAGATGAAACCATTATATCTTAGTTATCTAATATGATTTGCATTTTATGAAAGAAGGAGACGGCAATGAAGTATTTGAAGAAGATAGGCGTTCTGCTTGCCTGCGCATTGATGATAACCGCAACGGCACCGATGACAGCAATAGCAGATACAGCAAAAGATGGAGATTTTCCGGCTGATGTACAGCAGGACAACTTTACCAGAACTGCAACGGTAGAAGCTTTTGGCAAAGGAACTCTGAAAGATGTAGAAATCGTTTCTGACGCAGGTGACGGGGCTGTCAGACTGACGCAGGGAAAGACGGAAGGAACCTGGACTTCACCGAAAATGGATGTGCCGGCTTTCGAATACATGGTAGCAAGCTGGAGCGCGGATACGCCGGAAGGCACTTATGTGGAGATCCAGGCAAGGGCCTACGTGGATATGCACAAAACATGGACCGAATGGCAGTCATGGGGACAGTGGGGAACCACGATCAAACGCGCGTCTGCGAATACCAGTGGAGAGCGCGCCATGGTGAACACGGATACCATGATAATTCTCGGGGATGACGGTGAGACGGCATCTAAGATACAGTTAAAGGCAATTTTACATACTGACAATGAAAGCGCAGTGCCGACGCTGCGCGATGTAAGCACCACACTGGCGAATACGCTGGAGGGACAGGAGATTCCTGTTTACCATCCGAACAAAGATATGGAATTACCTGATAAGGTCATTCTGGATACGCCGGCTTACTCGCAGCTGCGCAGAGATTTCTCTATTAACGGAGTGATCTGCAGTCCGACGACGATGACCATGATGTTAAATGACCGCGACAGCTCTCTGGATCTGTTCCCTGAAGAGGTGGCGCTGAAGTGTTATGACTTTGAGTACAAAGGTTTTGGAAACTGGGCGTATACAGTGGCTGCCGCAGGCTCTTACGGATTCAGCGGCTATGCCCACTATGCGGATCTTGATTTTCTCCGGCAGGAGCTTGCCGCAGGCCGCAGTGTGGGGATCAGTGTTGAGTACGCAAATAAGGAGAACGGCGGATATCCGTATCTGGAAAATGCCGCAACGGAAAGCACCGGCGGACATCTGATCCCGATCGTCGGATATGAGACCATTGATGGTGTGGATTACTTTTATTCCAATGATTCCGCCACGACACCGGATGCGGATTGCGCGCTTCGCAGATACCGCGCGGATCAGCTGGAAGAATGCTGGAGCAGCGGGATCGCTTATGTGGTAAGCAGTCAGGCGGAAGAAAATGCCGGTCAGTCAGAAACAGGACGCGTGGAAGCGAGCCTCGAAAAAACAGATGAGGATAACGTATACAGCCTGCTGGTAGATGGAAAAGAGACAGCTTTGAGCAAATCCTTTGCCGCCAAGACCAATGTGCTGGGCGCAGGGATCATTCTCATCGTGCCGAATAACGGTAATATCGAAACTATGCCGGAACCAGTTGAAACTACGACGGCAAACAAAGATCTGGTGTATTGTAAATCAGACGGCGCAGGTCACATTCTTGTCGATAGTGACAAAATGAAAGAGGCAGGCGCAAACGGCGGCACCTGTTATGTGATCACAAATAACGGGGTGACTTATGTGGCACAGCTGCCGGAAAACGGTGGATCGCCAGCTGCGGTCATCATCATTGTGATCGTGGCAGTCGCGGCAGTTGTACTGGGGATCATAGCCCGCAATATTTCGAAAAAGAAACAGAAATAAATAGGAAACACAGCTTTTCGCAGGCTTTTCCAGACGGAATTTCAAGGATTCTGAAGGGATTTTGATCAAAAAAGTATTGCAATCACTTTGATTTTGCTATATAATATTTGTGCACTTGCGTTTACGCAGGGATAAATTGCAGAGCAGGATACGGAACGTCCGGCAGCGCTGCAAGCTAAAAGTTATTTTTAGTCATGTCGAAGCAGATTCTTCACGGAATCCCAGTAGACAGAACCGAACACGATATTGTGAGAAGATATCTTAGTAGGTAGAAAGGAAAACACATGAAATCTTACATTGCAAAACCTGCAGAAGTAGAACGTAAATGGTACGTTGTCGATGCAGAAGGCAAAACTCTCGGCAGACTGGCATCTGAAGTTGCATCTGTTCTGAGAGGCAAGAACAAACCGATCTATACTCCACACGTTGACTGCGGCGACTATGTTATCGTTATCAACGCCGAGAAGGTAGAAGTGACCGGTAAAAAGAGAAAAGAAAAGATCTACAAGAGACACACTGGTTATCCGGGCGGACTCAGAGAACTTACTTTTGAGAAGTTACAGGCAAGAAAGCCGGAAGAGATCATCAAGCACGCAGTAAAGGGCATGCTTCCTGACGGAAAACTGGGCAGACAGATGTTTAAGAAGTTAAAGGTTTATGCAGGCGCTGAGCATCCACATACAGCACAGAAGCCGGAAACCTTGGAAATCTAGTGAAAGGGAGGACGTAACACATGGCAAAATTACAATACCAGGGAACAGGTAGAAGAAAACATTCAGTTGCTAGAGTTAGATTAATCCCGGGCACTGGAAAGATCACTGTAAACAAGAAAGACTTAGAAGATTACTTCGGAATGGAAATCGTTAAGAGAGAAGTTAGAAGACCTTTCGAAGTTGCTGGCTGCGAAGGCAAATTCGACGTTATCGCAACTGTTGCAGGCGGCGGATTTACCGGTCAGGCAGGCGCTCTGAGACACGGTATCTCAAGAGCTCTGTGCCAGGCTGACAAAGATGCTTACAGAGCACCTCTGAAAGCTGCAGGCTTCCTGACAAGAGACCCTAGAATGAAAGAAAGAAAGAAATACGGTCTCAAAAAGGCAAGAAGAGCATCCCAGTTCTCAAAGCGTTAATCGACTGGAGAAATCGGATCAGGACAATGCAAAACCCCGGAAACAAGACGTTTTCCGGGGTTTTCTGCATGACTTGTGAAAGCGGTCGGTTATCATTCACAGTCCAATGGCAGTTTTTGTATACTTCTGACGGGGATTTTGTGACGCTGTTTGTGGAAATCGTGAAAAATCTGCCTGTCTGCTGACTTTTGCGGCCGTTTGTGATATGATAGATGCATCGAGCCACAGGAAACAAGGAGGAAAAAGAAATGACTAATTTTTATGTGACCTATACTTTAGACAGCCGTGAGGACAGAGACGCATTCTTTGCTGATGTAAAAGCCTGCGGCGTTATCGAAGCGTCCCGCGCAGAGGAGGGCTGCATCAGATACAGCTACTATTATCCCGCGGATTCTGAAAACCAGATCTTCCTGTGGGAGCAGTGGGAAAGCCGCGAGGCGCAGAAGAAGCACACTCAGCAGCCTCATTTTAAGCAGCTGGGCGAACTGAAAGAAAAGTATCATATGGAGACGGAGATACTGATAGAGGATTCACTTGACAAACATATGTTCTTGAAGTAGAATGAAAGAAAGAGTGAGAAGGAGGGATAGGATGATATACTCGAATAAGCGTAAGCTCTGTCTGAGCGGATGGCTGAAACAACATTGCGCTATGGAGTATGAGAGTCCATTGAAGCTGCAGAAGTTCCTGTTTTTATATGAATCCTTTGCAAAGGTGTCAGGAGAGAAACCAGACTTCGATCACCTGCGCGGATACAAAAGGGGACCGGTATTCAGCAATGTTTGGGGGGATTACACGAAAGAAAGACTGGCCTTTGACCGCGCGGCGGAAGAGTGCTATGAAAACGGAAAGGATCAGATCAAAGAAGATTGGGCTCAGCGCAGTTCATTTATCGTCAGGACACTGTCGGAGAAAGAACTTTCTGAGTTGACTCATAAGATGAATTTATGGAAGGCGAAAGAGAAGAGGATCCTTAGCGGTGAATATCAGGTCGAGCTGGACGAGAAGGATTTCGATCATTCCGATAAAAAGCTAATTAAGATGTTGGAAAAGATGTATCCCATGGAGATGGTTTCAGATTCAACGGTATATAGTCTGAACAACTACAACTTTGTATTTCGTAAGGAAGTTGCAGAGAGACTGACTGCGACACATATGGACGCTTTATTTGCGTTGTCAGAAAGTGAGGAACTGCATAACCCTGTCTTTGTTGAACTTGACGAAGAGGGGAGGCTTATAATTGATTGAACCGAGAGATGTTATTACGATGAAAATTCCATATCCTTCTGTCAGTGACCGACTGGCTGTAAGCGCACATATGTATATCTGCGTGGATGCACTGGATGTGTCACATTCGTTTGTAAAGTGCCAGAGTCTGAAGCCTTATATGCTGGTTCAGGAAACGATGAAGTATTATTGCGACGAAGAACCGGATCTGAGAAGGAATCCTTTTCAGAAAATGACAAGGATCGACTGCGATAAGCTTTTTACCGTGGCTGGCGTATCGTATGACGACAGAATGAAAGCGAAACGCAGAACAAATGTCAGCAATGAACTGTTTGAAGGAGTTATGCGAGAGCTTAATTCTGATGGATATGAAACTATCGGATTAAATGCGGTGGAATTGATCAGACTGAATCCGATGATCAGCAGCAAGGCTGAATAAAGTCTACTGTTAATTCCCTATGGCAAATGGGACGCAAAAATTGTATAATATTATATATACGTGAAAAGAGAGAAGTGCCGAAGGGAGGCAACGAATATGAAAGAACAGCTTTTTACTAATGAAATAATCTTATCCTGGCTCCAGTACTTTGCGGAAAATACGCCGATCGATCTGGAACAGATCAAGATGATGGATATTACGAAGAAAAACAAGAATCTAATCCCGACTGTAGAATCCCACAAGGCGGTACTGGCCTTTATGGAAGCCGGAGACGAGGATATCTTCTATCATATGTGGAACGCCGGTCTGGGCGACTGTGAGGTCTGGTACAACGAGGGATCGGAGCCTGCAGGCGATATCAAGCATGACAAGGTCAGCGACATGATCAATCGCGGAATCAACGCTTCCGCCGGTATGCTGGTGGTCAACCAGAACGCCCGCAATACCTATAAGAGCGGGCTGGACAGCCTGAATTTCCGCAAGGGATCGTCTTCGCGCCGTCTGGGCAGCGAGATCCGGACTATTATTCTGAACAAAATGCACATTGGCCGGGAGGATACGGTCTGCGTCATCGGCGGCGAGAGCATTGCCATTGAATCCGCATTTCTGGCTAATGAAGGCACCGTTATCGCGGTGGAATACAACAAGCAGGAGCGTGATGCCATGGAGGAGAACATCGACTACTTCGATCTCCGAAACATGACCGTCATCGACCATGTGGACGAAGAATCCCTGAAGGGATGTCCGACCCCTGCTATCGCCTTCATCGCTGCTTCCGCCAGCATGGAACAGGAGATCCAGTGCCTGATGAAGCTGAATCCGAAGATCAACATCGTGGTCTATACGCTGGATTTCTCTGTAGCAGGAAATATGCAGGCAATTTTTGAGAAATACGGCATCAAGGACGCCGAAGTTATTCAGGTATCTGTATCCAAGCTGGGAGCAAAAAATGCCTTTGAGCTGCAGCCTGCGCCATGGATCATTACCGGCAAGGCAGAATAATGCTTTAGAAGGGAATGCAATTGTAATGAAAATGGAAGGACAGGCTTGAATGCCTGTCCTTTTGGTAAGAAAGGAATTTTTGTGAAAACATATATTATTACCTGCGGGTCGCTGCGGAAGCAGGTGGCTGCCGCGCAGAACAAAGAGGGAACACATTATCCTGTAGTGGAATTAGACCGCAGACTGCATGCGGAGCCGGTAAAGATGCGGGAGGCACTTTTTGACGCAATGTATGATCTGCCCGGGGACACTGATCTGGTGCTGATCTCTATGGGTATGTGCGGCGGCTCGCTTTTGGGGAAAGAATTCCGGTTTCGTACGGTGATTCCAAGGGTGGATGACTGTATCAGTCTGCAGCTGCATACGGCTGAACGGAACGGATTTAATCTGAAAGAAAAGAATCATCTGTATCTGACAGATATGGAGGACGGCTGTCTGTCCATAGAGAAAATACATGAGCAGCTGATTGAAAGACACGGTGAGAAGCAGGGAAAGGAAACCTTTGCGCGGTGGTTTGACGGTTATCGCCATGTGGACATCGTTGACAGCGGTTTTACCGGGTGTCACAGTCCGGAATACCGCGAGGCTGCGGAGAGAAACGCCGCAATGATCCAGGCGGAGATCAGTTATGTAGACGGAAGCAATATCATTCTGGAGGAGCTGGTGTCAGGCCGATGGGACGAGCATTTCCTCATCGTCGATAAAGGAACGGTTTTGGAGAAGAGGGATTTCTGCACAGTGGAAACAAGTTAAATGCAATGTGCCCCTTGCATCCCCCGCGGTAAAAGTATACAATGGATAATTGACGGGAGGTCGAATTATGGGAGATGAACAGAAAAAGACAAAGAATTTTGAAATAGATATGGTAAGGGGACCGGTATTGATGAAAATGCTGAAATTCACCTTGCCTCTGATGTTATCCAGTATTCTGCAGCTTTTGTTTAACGCGGCTGATATCATAGTAGTAGGCCGCTTTGCAGGCGATAATTCATTGGCGGCAGTAGGCTCCAATGCGGCGCTGGTCGGTTTGATGACCAACCTGTTTATCGGTCTGTCCGTAGGCGCAAACGTCATCGTCGCCAAGTACTTCGGAGGCCGGAGACGGAAGGATCTGTCCGATACAGTGCATACCGCTATGGCATTGAGCCTGATCAGCGGCGTTGTCCTTACCGTGATCGGTGTGATACTGTCCAAGTATTTCCTCATGTGGATGGGATCCCCCGACGAGGTGCTGCCGCTGGCTACGGAATATCTGCGGATCTATTTTCTGGGGATGACCGGTATGATGGTATATAACTTCGGCAGCGCGATCCTGCGTGCTGTGGGAGATACGAGAAGACCGTTATACTACCTTGCGTTTTCAGGGGTCATCAATGTGGCTCTGAACCTGTTTTTTGTCATATCCCTGAAGATGGACGTGGCAGGCGTCGGCGCGGCGACTGCGATTTCCCAGTGGATCTCCGCCATTTTGATCTTTCGCTGTCTCCTCCGCGAACAAAGTGATATCCGTCTGACGCTGCGGAACCTCCGGATGCACGGCGACAAAGTCATGGCGATCCTCAGGATCGGCCTTCCGGCTGGCGTGCAGGGCATGATCTTTTCGCTGACCAACGTGCTGGTACAGGCTTCTGTTAATTCCTTCGGTGCCACGGTGGTGGCGGGAAGCTCGGCGGCGGCCAATATAGAGGGTTTCATCTATTTTGCCATGAACGCGTTTTATCAGGCGACCATATCCTTCACGAGCCAGAACGTAGGGGCGAGAAGGATTAAGCGTATCGACAAGATCCTGGGACGCGGCGAGATGTGCGTGATCGCGGTAGGACTGATCATGGGAAGTCTGGCTGTTCTGTTCGGACGGCAGCTTCTGGGAATTTATACTTCCAGTGATATCGTCATCGACGCCGGAATGGAAAGACTTCGGATCATCGCGCTGACCTATGCTCTTGGCGGCGCTATGGACGTTATGGTAGGAGCTTTGAGAGGTATGGGCTATTCCATCATACCGATGGTGGTCACGCTGGTAGGCGTCTGTGGACTGCGGGTATTCTGGATCCTGACGATCTTTCAGATTCCGGCGCTTCATACAGTGGAGATGCTGTTCCTCACCTACCCTGTGACATGGACAGTTACCCTTACCGGACATATTATCACCTTCTTTATAGCCAGAAAGAAGCTGCGGGAGCAGGCTATCGCCAGAAAATTATAGAATTACATCGTCTTTTGACAGTTTCCTAACATTTCTATGGTATTCTGATGACGAAGAAGAGATACCGTGGCACAGAAACTATTAGTTGTGGATGATGAGAACATGATGACGACTCTGACGGAACAGTATTCTGTTTATGAGGATTTGGATGAGGAAGAAGAAATTGAATTATTCTTGCCGGAAAGCAGTGGATTTAAGAGTATTTCAGAGTTCCTATATCAGTTTTATGATAGCTCCGCTCTTTATATCATAGAAAACCGAACTGAAAATGAATTACTCATTGCGTATAATGAGGAAGCGGTCAAAGAAAATGCTGTGACTATATCGGAACAATCAGACATGATGAAATATGTCTATCGCGGTAAGTTTAAAATTTCTCTTAGTATCAAAGCGAAGAAGACAATGGGAAAAGTGGAATTGATAGCACAGCATAATTAAGACATAATTAAATCACAATAATGCTATGAAAGAGGAAGTTTCAAAAGCTAAATCCCGGGATACCGGGAGAAAAGACAAAAGGAGCTGTCGCACAGTTTGACCAAAAATCGACTGGAGCGGCAGCTTCTTTCTTTTAACATAGAAACGAAAAAACCCTTGCAAATTCAACACTTGTAAGGGTTTTTGTGGTATA
>JAETRU010000049.1 GCA_021769965.1 Eubacterium sp. | reverse complement strand
TTATAGCACTCGCAGCTGGCAGATTTAGCTTTACACGTTTGACGTGTTCGCGAGGAGTAGAGGGCTTTGCCCGACAAATGAAAACCACGCGTTTGACGCGTGGATGGTTTTTTCTTCACCCCTGTGAAGAAAAAAAACATTTATAGTTGGCCGCTTTTGTGTTAAGATAGACATAAGAATAAAATGGAGGAAGTCTATGATTACAAGCAAACAGAGAAGTTTTCTGCGGGGTCTGGCACAGCGGCTGGACGCCACAGTTTATATAGGAAAACAGGGCCTGACAGATAACGTGGTCAGGGAGATCGAGACCGGCCTTGCCTGCCGCGAGCTGGTCAAGGTGAAGATCCAGGAGGGCTGCGAGCTGGAACCGAAAACCGTTGCCAATGAAATGGCGGACAGGCTGTCTGCTGAGTTCGTGCAGGCCATTGGACGTAAGTTCGTCCTGTACCGCCGATCCAAGGATGATCCAAAGATCGAACTGCCCAGAGGATAAGCGCTATGGAACGGAACATCCTGCTGACAATCGCATATGACGGGACAGATTTCTGCGGCTGGCAGAGGCAGCCTGCGGTCAGGACTGTGCAGGGCGTTCTGGAAGAAGCTCTGACCAAAGTGTGCCGGACAGAAATTCGATTAAACGGCACGTCAAGGACCGACGCCGGCGTTCATGCCCTCGGACAAAGGGCGTCATTCAAAGGTGATTTCGGCATTCCCACAGACCGGCTGGCAAGGGCGGTCAACAACCTTCTGTCAGCAGCTCAGACCTACCGGACCAAGAGCAGCGACGTGCGGATCCTGGACGCTGTCGAGGTGGACAAAGGGTTTCACGCCCGCTTTGACAGCAGAGGCAAGCGTTACCGGTATGTGATACTGAACCGGCCGCAGGCAGACCTGTTTCGCAGGAATTACGTCTATCACGTGAAGGAACCGCTGGATGTTGAACGCATGAGGGCCGCGGCGGCTTTGATCGAAGGGACACATGATTTCTCCTGTTTTCAGTCGTCGGGGGGAACGCCCCGGGAAACGACGGTGCGGACTGTGTACAGTCTCAGGGTGGAGCCACGGGATGACGGAGAGATCTGGATCGAGATCGCCGGAGACGGCTTTCTATATAATATGGTAAGAATTATCGCGGGAACTCTGACCGAGGTGGGGCTTGGAAGAAAAAGCCCGGCAGACATCCCTCTGATCCTGGCAGAAGGCAGGAGGCAGCAGGCGGGTCATACGGCGCCGGCAGAAGGACTGTATCTGGTCGAGGTGTTTTATGATAACAGAAATGAAAGAGAGGCAGCAATACATGGAAAAGAAGACTGACAAAAGACTCAGCTGGGATGAATATTTCATGGAAATGGCGGAACTGACGGCACAGCGCTCCACCTGCCTGCGCAGACACGTGGGCGCGGTCATCGTCAAGGATAAGCATATCATCGCTACGGGCTATAACGGGGCGCCGCGGGGGCTTCAGCACTGCGATGAGCGCGGAGGCTGTCTGCGGCAGAAGCTGGAGATCCCTTCCGGACAGCGGCAGGAGCTGTGCCGGGCGCTTCACGCTGAACAAAACGCGATCATTCAGGCCGCGACACTGGGGCAGAGTATTGAAGGCGGCAGCATTTATGTCACCCATCAGCCGTGTGTTGTCTGCGCCAAGATGATCATCAATGCGGGAATCACGCGGATCGTCATCAGAGAAGGATACCCGGACGAGCTGTCCAGAGAGATCCTTGATGAGGCGGGTCTGAATATTGAAATGCTGGAAAGACAGGATTAGAGGAAGCGATCATATGGAGATAACGAGAGTAGTTTTATTTGCGGCTTTTGCGACAGCCTTTCTGCTGTCCCTGGCATTTTCGCCGGTAGCAATTAAGCTGGCGCCCAAAATCGGAGCTATGGACATTCCCAAGGACGGCCGAAGAATGCATACGAAGGCAATGCCTCGCTTTGGCGGTATGGCCATCTTTATCGGGACGATCGCCTCGCTGATCATCTTTGCGTGGCAGAATGAAAAGATCCTGCCGGTGATCATCGGAGGGACGCTGATCTATATTCTGGGCGTGGTGGACGACCTGAAAAATCTGCCGGCCAAGGTAAAATTCGGCGCGCAGCTGCTGGTGGCGGTTCTGATGTACGCCATGGGCCTGAGGATCCAGTTTATTACCGACTATTTTGGAGAAGGCGTGCTCCATTTCGGTGCGGCGGTCTGTTTTATCGTGACTATATTGTGGATCGTGGGCATTACCAACACGATCAATCTGATCGACGGGCTGGACGGACTGGCTGCGGGTACGGCGGCGATCTCTTCCTTAAGCATCGCGTATGTAGCGTATATTCACGGCAATCAGTACGGCATGATGATCGTCTGCCTTGCCATGCTGGCGCTGGCAGGCAGCTGCCTTGGATTTCTGCCGTTTAACTTTTATCCGGCAAAGATCTTCATGGGTGATGGAGGATCTCTGTTTCTCGGTTTTATGATCGCAGCCCTTTCTGTGGTGGGACCGCTGAAAAGATCGACTATCATCGCGGTGGTGGTGCCTGTTATTGTGCTGGGCATACCTATTTTTGATACTTTTTTCGCTATTTTCAGGAGAATGGTCAACCGGAGGCCGATCATGGAGGCGGACAAAGGACATCTCCATCACCGGCTCATGGCTTTAGGCTATGGCCAGAGACGCGCGGTACTGATGTTGTACGGTATCAGTGCCATTATGGGCATGGCGGCTGTGCTGGTCAGCAGAGAACTGTATAAGGACGCTCTGGTACTGGTGGGTATCGCAGCCATCTATCTGTATGTCTTCCTTACCGATCCGAATCATAAGATGCCGCAGATCAAGGCGGTGAATATCGCGAAGGAAGAAAGAAAAGCAGAACGGGAAGAGGAACGATGAAAAGAATGAAAAAATGGATCGCTCTGACAGCGGCGCTGATGCTGACCGCTGCGACAGGGACGGCTTTTGGACTGGAAATACAAGATATTGAGAACGGATCTGCCATTCTGGCAGAGGCGGCCTGGGCAGAGACGGATGACAGCCTGTCGGTGGCTGCCGCGGAGGCTGAAGCATCTGAGCTGAAAGCGCTGGAGGATGCGGCTGACGGAGACACCGCGGAAAAGCGGGAATATATTTTGACGGCCTGTGGGGATCTGCAGGCTATGCACACGCCGGAAGGTGTGACGCTGGTGGACAGCTGCGACGGAATCGCTTTGATAGAGCTTGCGAAAACAGCAGATCTGGCTGACGTGACGGAAGCGCTGGCACAGCAGTATCCGGATCTGGTGCTGCAGCCCAACTTCATCTACGAAAGCGCGATCTCGGGTGATCCCGGCTACAGCGTGCAGTGGGGACTTAACAACAGCGAGAGCGTGGATATCGATTTTTCTCAGGCGTATAGTTTTCTAAACAGCCGGAGGGATTCTCTGGTAGAGACTGTGGTAGCGGTCATCGACACAGGGTTTGATTATACCCACGAGGATCTGGCCGGCGTGACCTGGACGAACCCGGGGGAAGTCCCCGGAAACGGAAAAGATGACGATAAAAATGGTTATGTGGACGACGTCCACGGATATGATTTCGCGGCGAGAAAGCATTTGCGGGAGTCCGGTTTCAGTAACACGGAGTACGGCCACGGCACCCATGTGGCGGGGATCGTCGGCGCGGAAACCGGAAACGGGATCGGAGTCGCAGGCATCGGATCAGTCTCAGGGAAGCTTTCCATGATGAACCTGCGGGTGCTGACAGGCTACGGCGGTACAGGGTCTACCTATGACCTGGTCCAGGCGATCCGCTACGCAGAGAAAAACGGAGCGGACATCTGCAATCTCAGCATGGGATCCTATGAGGACGACAGCCTGATGCGTCAGGCCATCACTAAATCCAAGATGCTCTTTGTCTGCGCTGCGGGAAACGAACGGGTGAATCTGGAGGAAAACCCGATCTATCCGGGCAGTTATCATCTGGACAATGTGATCTGCGTGGGCAATCAGCAAAAGGACGGAAGTCTGTACCGCCAGTCCAACTACAGCAGGCTTTCTGTGGATCTGGCAGCTCCGGGAACGAGGATCTACAGCACTTTGCCGGCAAATCAGTACGGCGAGAAGACAGGTACTTCTATGTCGACGCCTCTGGTGACAGGGGCAGCTGCGCTGATCCATTCCTATTACGACGGCATTACGGCGGCTCAGACGCGGGAATTGCTTCTGAGCGGCTGCAGCAGGTCTTCCGCGCTGGCAGATGTCGTAGCTTCCGGACGGTATCTCAACGTGTACCGGCCGCTGATCGCGAAGCCGCAGGAGACGTATCTGCCGGATAAGACGCCGCCGGTGGTGGAGGCGTCGGTGTCGGCCATAGAAGGTTCCTATAAGGAGCTGCTGACCATCAAAGCTGCCGATGACAGCGGGATTCTGGAGGAAGTCCGCTATGCTCGCGGCAGCAGGACCAAAGCATATTTCCGCGGAGGCAGCGGCTACGAGGTGGAGCTGGATGAATTTGATACGGGGACCAGAAACATGGGCGTGCCGGGAACGTATTCTGTCTACGCGAGGGATCCTTCCGGAAACGAGACACTGGTCAAGGTGACCTGTACCGCAGACGCGCCATCTTCCATCAAACTGAACTATACCAAAAAGTCTCTGGCCAAAGGAAAGACATTCCGCCTGCGGGCGACTCTGTCTGCGTCCGGCGCCAACGGAAGAAAGGTGACCTATACGTCTTCCAACCGGAAGGTGGCGACGGTGAGCAGCACTGGTAAGGTGACTGCGAAGAAAAAGGGAACGGTCACGATCACGGCGAAGACCGGAAATCTGCTGACAGCAAAGTGCAAGGTGACCGTGAAATAGAAGAATATATTGAAAAAAATAACTGCCGACAGTTCTGTGACACGTATCAGTGCCCGGACTGCTGGCAGTTTTTCTATTTAGATATGTATCTCGCCTTCGGCCAGAATCACGGCGGAGCCGCCCACTTTGATCAGGCAGTTTTCGCCGGAGGCGTCGATCTCTGTAAGGATCACCGACGGGCGATCCATCTTTTCTCCCTGAATGATCCTGCAGGTGTCTTTTTCTCTGAGCAGGCCGTTCAAGTGGAGATAATAGGTCAGAGCGCCGTTGGACGTACCGGTAGCGGCTTCCTCGTCGATGTCGTACAGCGGAGCGAAGTTTCTGGTATGGGCGGTGACGCCCTCATCCGCGTCCAGAGTGAAGGCGTGAACGCCTGTGACCTCGTAGCGGGTGGAAAGGTCGGACAGGGCTTTCATGTCCGGCTCAAGCGCGTCCAGATCCGCGCGTGTCGGCACAGGCATCATGATGTCGGGAAGACCGGTGGAAATGAGCCGGGGCGCCAGGGTCAGCTTTGAGAGATCAAAGGACGCACCCATTACGTCATAGAGCTCTCTGACAGCGGCGGGATCGTCCATGGTGCTGATCAGAGACGGAGCGGCCATATCCATCATGATGAAGCCGTCCTTGATGTCGATCGTCAGGTCACCGGCCAGCGTATGGTTGATGCAGGTGCAGTTACGGTCTACCAGACCCAGATGCATCAAAGCGGCGAAGGATCCGATAGTGGCGTGGCCGCAGAGATCAACTTCGGCCGCCGGAGTGAAGTAACGGATCTGGAATTCCCGGCTGCCCAGGATCTTGATAAACGCTGTTTCGGAATAGCGCAGCTCGGCAGCTGTCTTGACACAGCGTTCGTCTGACGGAAAGTCAGCGCCGTTCGGCAGCAGGATCACGCCGGCAGGATTTCCGCCGAAGACAGTGTCTGTGAAAGCGTCTACGATTAAGAATTTCATAAGTACCTCCTTGAAACGATGCGGGTAACGCGCATCTGGTATGGTTATAGTATAGGTGAAAACGCGAATTTAGGCAAGAAAAATTTAAAAATTGTATACAATGACATAGTACTCACAAATTATGATGAACAAATTTGTGAAATGACCATGCCGGGACGGAAACATCTGTGAAAAGGCGGTGAATTCTAGCAGGCGCCCGTGTAATGCCGCCGCCGCGTGCTTATAATAGTAAGGTCACAAAAAAAGTGGCGATTTCAGAAAAAGAGGAGAAATGGCTTATGAAAAAGAAGCTATATGTTGTGTGGCTCTTGATCACCATGCTTGTTTTCTCATCATTTTCTATTTATGCTGATCCAGAGGACCCATCAGAAGCTGATGAGGAAAAAGTAAGCCGCACAACGGCGGCAGTACCTAAGCAGGAAAAGCTGGTAACTGCCATGGCAGAGGCGAAAACTGCCGTAGATAAGAGGAACGAAGATTATTTGAAAGGCCTTGCCGCTTATATCCGCCACGTTAATCGCAATGTGCCGGAAGCGGAGGCGGCGGAAATGGCAGGATTTTTTGTAGAATATGCTGATCAATATGGAGTTGACGAGAAGGTAGTAATGGCCATCGCACAGAACGAAAGCACCTATTACAGAGATGCCGTCAGCTGTGAGGATTTTAAAGGGCTTATGCAGACCGGCGACGGTCTTGCGAGAAACGCGGGATACGACCCGTCCCAGCTTTTTGACCCGCAGGTGAGCATCAAAGTGGGCGCCAGATATCTTTCTATCAAGATGGATGAGTTTGGCGACCTGAGGCTGGCACTGACGGCCTATAACCAGGGCTCCGGCTCGGTTCATTCAGGAAATTATTCCACGGGATATGCCGATCTGGCTATGGCCAGAGCGCAGACCATGGAAAGTTTTCTTAAGCAGAACGGATATATTTAGAAAAGCATAGAATAGAAAGCAGGCAGCGGCACGGAGTACATACGGCGACGTATGGATAAGGCTCCGGCCGCTGCCTGCTTTTTGACATTTCTTAAGAATTCTTAAGAAATGGATGAGAGAAATTGTATATAATTGATGTTAATTGACAAAAAATATATCAAAAAAATGTTTTTGAAAATAAATATCAGAAAAAGTCTGTGAAAACCTTGTGAATTATTAAGATTTCTTAAGAAATTCCAGCTCCTTTTGTTTATAATAAAAAAGGCGGCAGGGAAGAGACATAGAAGCAAGACGCTGATATGAATACCGTACCCTGCGGAATATGACCGAAAAATGATTTGAAAAGGAGAAGAAAGACATGGCGAAGAAGCTGATTACATGCTTGATTGCAATTACTCTCATCGCTTGCTCATCCGTCTCTATTTACGCAACAGATGAAGAACAATCAGAAAACGCGGCGACAGCCGCAGACACTGCGATAGAAACTGCAGATCTGGATGATGATATGGAAGACGGCGCGAATGCCGGAGAGGATGCTGTAGCGGATCCGGATGTGGATTCCGACGATGAAGCTGCCCCTGTAGATGAAGAACAGGAAAAGGAAGCCGCAGCAAAAGCCGCGGCCGAGAAGAAAGCCGCAGCGCAGAAGGCGAAAGCGGAAGCACAGGCAAAGAAGGAAGCTAAATACAAAAAGGGTCTGGCAGCCTACATCAGATCAGTCAACCCGACTGTCAGCAAGACTAAGTCCCTGAACATGGCTGGCTATTTTATCGATAAAGGCGAGAAATACAATGTGGCTCCGGAAGTTCTGATGGCTATCGCGCAGAACGAGAGCACGTTCTATACCAACGCTCACAGCCCTTATGGATACAAGGGCCTGATGCAGACCAGCGACGCGCTGGCCAGAAAGTACGGTTATAAGCCGTCCAGCCTGTACAAAGCGCAGGTCAGCATCGAAGTCGGCGCGAGATATCTGGGCAGCATGAAGAAACAGTTCAAGACTTATACCAAAGCTATCTCCGCTTATGCATACGGCTCCGGCGCGGTGAAGTCCGGCAATTACTCTACTGCCATCGCGAAGAAGGTTCTGAAGACCAGAGACAAGATCGAAAAGTATCTGGAGCGGAACAATTACGTTTAAACAGGTTATTTAAAGCAATTTACGGCGCATAGTATTATATAAATAGAAAAGACGCGGTCTATCCCTGAGGAAGACCGCGTCTTTTCGCTATTTCCATTACAGCCGCTGATCGTAATGGTTATAAAGCACAGTGATAACAGAATCAGCATCGCCTGTTTTTACGGCTTCCAGGATCTGCTGGTGCTGCCGCAGCTTAGCCTCACGGTTAGGCGCGGCTTTCTGGTGTTCATACCGGGTCAGCAGGTTCAAGATCGGCGATACCTGATCGTGATAGGTCAGAAGACGCTGATTTTCTGTGGCCGCGACGAAACAGCGGTCAAAGGCGATAGCCGCCTGTGTAAAGGCAGGATAGTCCTTTGTCTTCAGCGTATCCACCTGACGGGCCATGGCCTCCTCCATCAGATCGATCAAAGCCGGGATCCGCCCCTGCAGGCGGCAGGTCATATAGGACCCGGAGTAGAGGGTGAAGAAAAAATAATCTACTTCTTTTTTGAAAGCGTCGTCGATGTCGATGACCCGGACTTTTTTGTTCAGGTCAGAAGTCACCAACCCTTCTGTTTCCAGCCGCATCAAAGCTTCTCTGACCGGCGTATTGCTGACGTCCAGCTCTTTTGATATAGCGGTGATATTGATAGGCTGTCCCAGATCGTATTCCTGAGACAGTATTTTTTCTTTGATCACATCGTAGACCTGTGTGGTCATACTGGTTTTTCTGATGTTAGCCAAACAAATTCCTCCTGTCGTCAAACTGAAATTCTCTTTAAGTATAGTGGGTTTGCAGAAAATTGTCAAATAATTTAAAAAAGATGTTGACAAAAAAAGAGATCAGGTGTAGGATAGAGATACAACAAAGTATGCACGATGCACAGTGCTTACTTAAAACCGACAACATCTAAGCAGGAGAAGAATTATTTTGAGGAGGAATGAAACGATGAGAAGTTTATGCGCGCCAATGAAGGCGGAAGGTTATACCACCCTGAAGATCAGATACAACTGGAAGAAAGATGACTTCAAAATGGAGATGATGAAGCAGTGGGAACAGGATCTGGACTTCAGCAAGTACAATAAGGAATTCTTCGTAGAGAGCATTCTTACAGACGATGTGGTTTATCTCAACACCAGACAGGTAAGAGGACTGTACAGAAAGTATGATCTGGAGGATTACCTGGATGAGATCCTGGATCTGATCCGTCAGGGCAGACATTTCGGCATTGAATGCTACTATAACGATAAGTACAATATTCGTTTCATGTGCCATCAGCACAGCAGAAAGCTGGGCCTGCACAACAGACTTCACGCGACACTGGCAGGCGGTATCAGAAGACATGATATCGCGGAAGACGAGAAAGAAGTTATTATCGATGGTCTGAACCTGGGCAGAGGCATGAGCTTTAAGAATGTAGCGGGCAATCTGGCGTTCGGTGGATGCAAGACAACGGTGCAGATGGATGAGCTGGATCTCGACAATATGGAAATCATGGGATTCCTCGGATTTGCCATCGACAGCTGCAGAACCATGACCGGTCCGGATATGAACTTCCCGACAGAGATGGCAGATGTTGAAAACGCCAACTTCTCCATGAATTATACCAGCGGACCGAATTCTCCTCTGGGCGAAACCGGAAAGCCGACGGCATACGGCGTATATGTAACAATGAAACAGGCGGCTAAGTTTAAATACGGCAGCGAATCTCTGGACGGCAAAACTATTGCTTTGACCGGTCTGGGCGCTGTAGGCTGGTATCTGGGCGGATACCTGCTGCAGGAAGATGTAAAGCTTTACATCGCGGATATCAATGAGGCGACAGCAGAGCGCTTCATTGCCGAGCATCCTGACAGAGGCGTAGAGATCGTGACTGTGGATGAGGCTATGTATATGGATGTGGATATTCTGGCTCCATGCGCCATCGGCGGAATCTTTTACGACGACAATATCCCTCAGCTGAAGTGTGATATCATCTGGGGTTCTGCTAACAACCAGCTGAGAGCGTCCAGCCAGGAAGAGGAGATCCGTATTTCCAGACTTCTTGCAGACAGAGACATTTTGTTCCAGACAGAATGGTGGCACAACACGGCGGGTGTAATCTGCGGCGCACAGGAATATCTGGAGGGTGAAAACGCCAGCTACGAAAAACTGACCAAGGTCATCGACGACACTATGCCGAAGCAGACCTGGGATAACCTGACAAAGGCGAAAGAACTGGGTATCACCCCTTGTGAAAATGTTTACAGAACCTGCCAGGATATTATCTACGGGGAATAAGAACCAAAGGAGGTCACTATGACTGAGAATAAACAAAGTGAAGGCTTCAGCTCCATCTTCGGATTTTTGCTGACCACCATAGGCTTTGCTGTAGGTGTAGGAAGTTTATGGAGATTCCCTTATGTGTGCGGAACTAACGGCGGCGCGCTGTTCATCTTCACCTACGTTCTGGTCATCGTTCTCATCGGGATCCCGCTTTTGACAGCGGAGATCTCCATGGGATATGTGACCCAGAAGACGGCGACTGGCGCTTATCAGACATTGAAGCCGCACAGCAGGTGGCATTATGCCAGTTACCTGCATATCATCGTAGCGTTATCAGTATTCTGCTATACCGTGCCGATCTATATCTGGGTCCTGACCTATATCTGGCGGACTGCTACAGGATTCTTCTCCGGCATGGATGCGGCGGAGATCGCGGATTCCTTTGGCGCGCTGACCACGGATTACAAGACCATGTTCCTCTTTGGCATCATCAACTGGGTGCTGGTCGCAGTAGTTCTCAGCGGAGGCGTGCAGAAGGGCGTGGAAAAGGTGAACAAATTCCTTCTGCCGGCGCTGGCTGTGATCATGATCGTCTGCATCGTCATCGGTCTGCGGGTAGAAGGGGCAGGCAAGGGCCTTGCGTATATGTTCAAGCCTGATGTGAGTACTTTCTCCTTCAATGCTGTAACGGCAGCGGTAGGGCAGGCGTTTTTCGCCATCGGCATCGGTATGCTGGCATCTATGATCTTTGGCAGCTACATTAAGAATAAAAATGAAAACATACTGAAGCAGGCATCTATCATCAGCAGCGCCATCGTGATCGCCGGAATCGCTGCGGGTCTGATGATCTTCCCGATGGTATTCGCTTTCGGGCTGGAACCCGGCGCAGGCGTGGGGCTGACCATGATCACTCTGCCGAATGTATTCAACTATATTGCCGGAGGACGTGTGATCGGAACTCTGTTTTACGTGGGATTCTTCTTCGCGGCATTGTCCTCCTCGATCGGTCTGGGTGAAGCCATAGTCGCTGTAGTTATGGATGGCTTTTCCATCAGCCGCAAGAAGGCTCTTGCCATCGTCATGGTCATCGCTGTGATCGTCGGCAGCTGCTCTATCGTGATCCCGGGATTTCTGGATACCGTTGATGTGTTTACAAGCAACTACCTCTTAATCATCAGCGGGCTGCTCATCTCTATCTTTGTAGGATGGGTATGGGGCATCGATCCGTTCCTGGATGCGATCAACGTAAAAAGCAAAGGCCTGCGGATGTGGCTGAAAATATCTGTGAAATATCTGTGTCCGGTGGCTATCGCAGTCATCTTTATTGGAAATTTCATCTGAGGGCCTTTTTATGAAAAGGCAGGGAGCCCTCTCCTGACAAAGGAAATCGCCAGGAGAGGGCTTTTTGTTTTTCCTGCGGCAGGACTGATTTTTAGATGCGCCAGATATAGCAGAGTTTTGGTGGATGAAGTCCTCTAAATAAATTCTGACGGACGATAAAAGAAATAATATGAAAAAATAGAAAAAAATATAAAAATCCTTGATTTTCCCATTGGAATGTTGTAAAATTATGTAATACATATAATGGGAGGTATGCTATGCGCAGCAGAGATTACGTTAAATTAGAATTGGACAAATATCAGGAGATGAAACAACGATTCCAGAAGGAATTAGTCGGACTTCCCCAGGGAAAGCTGGCAGCGCATCGGGCAAAAGGCAAGTCATATTATAACCGCATATCAGGAAAAGAGAACCTGTATTTGGGAAGTGAAGATAATGAAGTGGTGCAGGCGCTGAAAAAAAGAAGATTTCTGGAGACTGCTATTAAGAACATTGAAAGCAATCAGGTTTTGATGAATGAGTATCTGAAGGAATACTGCCCGGTAAATCCGGCGGATGTCATGAAAACGCTGCCTAAGGCCTATCAGACGGAAGAAACATTCGGACTGGCAGATTTTATGGATGCAGAAAAATGGGAAGCCGCGTCTTACGAGAAATCAGAGAAGCGGCCGGAGAGGCTGTTTCACCGAACGATCAAAGGGGATCTGGTCAGATCAAAGTCGGAAGCGATCATTGCAAACATATTATATAATATGAAGATTCCGTATCACTATGAGGAAAATCTGCTGCTGGGTCACGAATTAGTCGCACCGGATTTCAAAATTGCCGTGCGCAGTGAAAGCCGCTTTAAACTGCTGGAGCACTGTGGAATGATGCAGGATCCAAAATATCGGCGGGATTTTAAATGGAAGCTGGAGCATTATTTGCTGGAAGGCTATCTTCCATGGAGAGATATATTTTTTACCTTTGATGATGTGGATGGCAGCATCGATACGGCGGCAATCAGCCATATGATAGAATGCTATTTTCTATGAAGCAAAGACACTGTTTCCAAAGTGTTTCGTAAAAATGTTCACATCTATCAAAATACGAAACTATTGATGTTGAAAAAAGGGAAGCGTTTCGTAAAGTGCAGCAAATTTGCTTGATTTACGAAACACTTTAGGATGTGATTGGTCATTTTGTTTCGCAAAATAGAGCGAAACATGCTTGACTACGAAACTTAATGTCTGAAATAAGACCTAACGGGTTCGTAATCCAGCATAAATCAAGTGGTTTTACGAAACCGTCGGGTCATTTTCACAGTGAAAGTTTCGCAAATTACAGCAAAAACGCTTTAATTACGAAACCGCTAGTCAGCCACCAGTCAACTGCCGCCAGCCGCGCCGCAAACCTATATCTCCACGATATCGGTCGCTGTCTTTTCGCAGAAGGCGGCGTCGTGTTCTACGAATATCATGGTGGGCGCATAGCTGAGAAGAAGATCCTCAATCTGCATTCTCGACAGAACGTCGATATAATTCAGCGGTTCGTCCCAGACGTAGAGATGCGCCTCTTCACAGAGACTGGCAGCGATGAGTACCTTTTTCTTCTGTCCGCCGCTGTAATCCTGGATCTGCTTTTCAAACTGGACTCTGTCAAAATCCAGCTTGCGGAGGATGGTTTTCAGCAGCGTTTCGTCGATGCCGCGGGCAGCGGCATATGCGTCCAGCGTGCCGGTGAGATCTGCCGTGTCCTGTGCCACGTAGGAGATCTTAAGAGCGGGACCGCGGCGCAGCAGGCCGTTGTAGGGAATATCTTCGCCGCAGATCAGCTTGAGAAGGCTGGATTTGCCGCATCCGTTTTTCCCGCAAAGGGCGATGCGCCGGCCGCGGCGGATGTCAAAGGTGAGTCCCGTGAAGACAGGAGTATCCGCATCCGGATATCGGATGGAGAGGTCTTCCAGAGAGATCAGGACATCGCTCCGGTAGGTCAGCGGATGCAGCTGCAGAGAGTCAGCACGTTCGATATTTTTCAGCAGAGCGGATTTTTCACTGACTGCGGCAGCCTTGCGGGCTTCCGCCGCTTTTGACCGCTTCATCATCTTTGCTGCCTGCGCGCCGATGTGGCCTTTGTCCGCTTTGACGCCGGCATCCCGGTCCTGGTTATGGCTTTTGCGTTTTTCGATATCGTCAGACCAGCGGGATGTTCTGCGGGCCGCGGCTTCCATAGACTTTATCTGCCGCTTAAGCTTTTCGTTCTCGCTCAGCTCGAAGCTGTCCTGCATGGCCTTGTTGGTCTGCCATGAGGAGAAATTACCCTTCTGGATCTGAATGTCGGTTTTGTTGATGGACAGAATGTGATCGATGCAGCCGTCCAGAAAAGCCCGGTCGTGGGAGACCAGAATGAAGCCTTTCTTTGAGCGAAGATAGCTGCTTACAAGGCGCCGTCCAGCAGCATCCAGGTGGTTGGTAGGTTCATCGATGAGAAGAAAACTGTTTTCGCGGAGAAACAGGGCGGCCAGCATGATCTTTGTCTGCTCACCCTTTGACAGTGTATCAAAGGACCGGTAGAGGACTTCGTCAGAAACCTCCAGATAGTTCAGCTCCCGGGACAGCTGCCAGTATTCGTAAGTGCCCAGAAGATCATCGACGATCTCGATAGTCATGACGGACGCGTCGGCCACGTCAAAGGGGAAATAGGCGAAGTCGACTTTGGCGCTGATGGTGCCGCTGTAGGGATAAAGACCGCGGAGCAGGTTCAGGAAGGTAGTCTTGCCCCGGCCGTTGCGGCCTGTAAATCCCAGCTTCCAGTCAGTGTCGATCTGAAAGCTGACGTTTTCAAAGATATTGTCGTAGCTGCCTTCGTAAGCGAAGGTCAGATTCTTTACGTTGATCAAAGACATAATTTTGCACTCCCTTTCATTTTATCAAAAGAAAAAGCTGCGGGGAAATACCGCGCAGCTGAAAGGATCTCATGAAAAGGGGCGGGCAGGGCGCAAAACGCGGTGCAGACCGCAAAGGCAATGAAATCTATGACAAAAAATACACGCAAAATTTCCCGCAGTTTGCATGACAAAACAGGGCTTTATCATGCAGTTAGACTTAGCAAGAAATGTTACGCATCTTTTCACCTCAATTCATTTCGTATTACAAAGGCAATTATAGCAGAGAACTGAATGCGGCGCAAGGGCCTGCAGACTTTTGGTCGTGTCAAGTTGTTGTGGAGTTTTTTGTTGACGGCTCCAATGTGTTTTTAGCAGAACAATGTATTCGTTGTCCGTCCCAAGCCATGAAGCAGGGTCTGCGTCCCGCTTGCCCC
>JAETRU010000048.1 GCA_021769965.1 Eubacterium sp. | reverse complement strand
ATATTATCCATAGAGATTTCTCCTTTTGTTGATGTTTTTGCAAATTCTATTTTAACACATTGGAGTTGATCTCTATTTTTTTCTTTTAAAAACTCCACAACTATTTTACACTATCCAGACTTTTTCATCCTGATGTCGGTATAAATGTCGGTATAAATGTCGGTATAAATTTTCGGCAAGACTTTATTCTTGCCGGAATTCGTGTTAAAATCAATAGAGTGCAATTTTGCAGACATAACGAAGAAAGAGACAGATATTATGGAAATTTTTGATCTTGCACCGGTGAAGTTTGGGAGCGGCAAAATGCTGATCCTGGATCAGACCCTGCTGCCGGGCCGGGAAGTATATATTGAAATGAAAACAAAAGAGGACGTCTGGGAAGCCATAAAAAAGCTGCGGGTCCGCGGCGCGCCGGCCATCGGAGTAGCCGCGGCCTATGGTATGTATGTGGCCGCCGGAAATTTTTCCGCGGAGGCGGAGCAGGATCTGGCAGTCTTCGGCGCAGAGCTTCGGGAGGCGGCAGCTTATCTGGAATCGGCGCGGCCTACGGCCGTGAATCTGGCGTGGGCGGTAAAAAGAATGGTGAAAGCTTTTGACGCCGCAGCGCCGGACACAGCAGAAAGCGCCAGACAGACACTCTTTGATGAAGCGGAGAAGATACGCCGGGAGGATGAGGCAGCCTGCTATGCCATGGGCGAGTACGGCCTCAGCCTGCTGAAACCGGGCATGGGGATTCTGACCCACTGCAACGCCGGGACCATCGCCACGGCGAAATACGGGACATGCCTGGCGCCGATCTATCTGGGGCAGGCGCAGGGGTATGGTTTTCATGTCTTTGCTGACGAGACGAGGCCGCTTCTGCAGGGGGCGCGGCTGACGGCGTGGGAGCTGCACCGTTCCGGCGTGGATGTGACGCTGATCTGCGATAATATGGCGTCTATCGTCATGAGAAACGGCTGGATCGACGCAGTGGTGGTCGGCTGTGACCGTATGGCCGCCAACGGTGACGGGGCCAACAAAATCGGCACCTCCGGGGTCGCGATCCTTGCAAAGGAGTACGGCATCCCGTTTTACATGTTTGTACCAACATCCACGATCGATCTGGATACGCAGACAGGGGACGACATCCCCATCGAGTTTCGGGACGGGGACGAGATCGGAACCATGTGGTATGAACGTCCCATGGCGCCTGCGGGCGTTAAGACCTATAACCCGTCCTTTGACGTGACGCCGGCAGAATATATTACCGCCGTGATCACGGAGAAGGGGATCGTCAGGCCGCCGTACAAAGAAAATCTGGCGGCACTTAAAACAGAAGAGAGGAACGTCAATGGAAAATGAGAAGAAGGGCTTCATTGCCCGTTATGTGAAGATCATCGTAGTACTGGCTGTGGTGGCCGGCTCATCGTCAGGTATCTTCGGCAGCGCCATAAAGGCGCCGTCGCTGGTCATCGGTTTCTGGAGGCTGACCCTGGGACTGCCGTTTTTTGCTGTGCCGGTGCTGACCAGACAAAGGGATACGCTGAAGGCTGTATCAAAGAAGGATCTGGCATGGTCCTTTGCCTCGGGCGCGTTTCTGTTTGCCCATTTCTTTACGTGGTTCAACGCGGTGAAGATGACCAATATTGCCAGCGCTGTAGTGCTGGCGGCGCTCCATCCGCTGGTAGTGCTGCTGGTCACCATATTTATATTAAAACGTCATGTGGGACGCAGGCCGATCATGGGTATCGTCCTGGCACTTCTCGGCGGCGTGCTCATCGCGGGGCTGGATTATCAGCAGCTGACAGCAGGCAATTTTTCGGGAGATATTCTGGCGCTGCTGGCCGGCACGTTTATGGGACTGTATTTTGCCATCGGCAGCGAGGTAAGAAAAAATGTGCCGGGGCCTACCTATGTATTTCTGGTATTTCTGGCATGCTGGATCTGTTTTACGGCTGGCATCATTGTCAGCGGTACGCCGGTCCTGGGGTATTCCACAAAAGATTATGTACTGATCGTAGGCCTGACTCTGGTCTGCCAGATCGGCGCCCACGCGGTTTTCAATCTGTGTTTCGGCTATGTGGACTCTCTGTATGTTTCGGCATGGGAGTCGGGAGAATCGGTATTCGCTATTATCATGGGCGTTCTGCTTCTGGGACAGATCCCGACCTCATGGGAACTGATCGGCTGCGCCGTGGTGGTCATCGGCCTCCTGTGCTACAACTACTATACGGGTCTCGCGGAGAAAGAAGAAGCTCAGGCAGCCGCGGATCATGAAAGCGCAGGAGACCCGTCATGAGCTATAAGGTAAGGCTGGAATCCTTTGAAGGACCTTTTGATCTGCTGGTGTATCTCATTGAGAACGCGCAGATGAGCATCTACGACATCCAGATCTCGGAAATTACCCGGGAGTATCTGGAATACATTGAAGATATGCGGACTATGGACGTGAGCATGGCGACGGAATTCATGGTGCTGGCGGCTACTCTGATCGATATCAAGAGCAAGATGATCCTGCCGCGGTACACGCCGGAAGGTGAGACTCTGACGGAAGAGGACCCGAGAAGCGAGCTGGTGGAACGGCTGCTGGAGTACAAGAAATACCGGAAGGGAGCCGAGATCCTGCGGCAGCGGGAAGAGGTCATGGAGCATGTCTTTGAAAAGCCGCAGGAGGACATCTCCGAGTATCTGGACCGGCCGCAGGAGCAGCTGGACCTGGATATCAGCAAGTTCGCGGCGGCATTCAATCTGTTTCTGCGCAAGAAAAAGCGGGAGGAGGACGTGCGCGCCCATTATACCCGGATCGAACGGGAAAAGGCGACCATGGAGACCCGCATGGTTTACATCAAAAACAGATTCCTGCGGGCCATTGCCGCCGGTGTGCGGCGGATCTCTCTGCGGGAACTGATCCCGGACAAGAAAAGCCGGTACGACGTGGTGGTCACCTTTGTTTCGGTACTGCAGATGATGCGTGAGCGATATCTGGACGCGGAGCAGTCGGTGACCTACGGCGAGATCACGGTGATACCGGGTGAGAAAAAACTGGAGGAGGAAACGCTAGTTGAACAGTAACAAGCAAATCAAATCGGCGCTGGAGTCCATGATGTTTGTCTGGGGAGAGCCTCTGGATGTCAAGGTCTGCGCGGATATGTTCGATATGAGCAGAGAAGAGATGGAAGCTCTGTTTTTTGAGCTGGCTGACGAGTATGAGCAGGAAGGCCGGGGTATCGTCATCCGTCAGGTGAATAAAGGATTTCAGTTCGTGACCCGGCCTGAGAACGGAGAGTTTATCGAGCGGCTGTGCAGGCCGGTCAAGGTGAAGAAGCTGTCTCAGTCGGCACTGGAAGTGCTGGCCATCATCGCCTACAAGCAGCCTGTGACAAAAGGCGAGATCGACGCCATTCGGGGCATCAAATGCGACAGAGTGGTGGAAGGTCTGATGAAAAAGGATCTGATCTGTATCAGAGGCAGGTCCGAAGGCGTAGGAAGGCCGATGCTCTACGGCACCACCGATACGTTTTTGAAACAGTTCGGCTTTGCCACTTTGAAGGATCTGCCGGATATTGAGGATATAGAGGGCGTCATCGGAACAGGTTTTGCATCTGCGCCCGGAGCCGGAAGCGGCGTGGAAGACGCGGCGGAGACGGAAGATTATGACGACGGCTCAGAACAGATCTCGATCGATATTATCGATCAGACAGAGGAGGTATAAAGATATGGAGATGGAAAAGATCAAGTGTCCGGGATGCGGTCATGAGATAAATATGGAAATACATGAGTTTGTTGATGTGGAGACAGATCCGGAGTATAAGGAACGGATCATGAACGGGTCTCTCTTTCTGGTCAGATGTCCAGAGTGCGGTGAAGAGACGCTGGCGGAGTATCCGGTCATGTACATGGATCCGTCTAAGAAACTGACGGTCTACATGGCGCCAGGCCACGACGACAGCCTGCTCACGCAGCTGAACAGTCTGGAAATGCCGGAAGCGGAGGTGGATACGGAAGCTGTGCTCCGGGTCGTTGAAAGCGGCGAGGAGCTTCTGGAAAAGATCCTGATCTTTGACGGCGGCAGAGACGATCGCGTTCTGGAGCTGTACAAGGCCATCATCGTTGAAAATATCAGGGACGAATGGCCGCAGATCAGGAGAGAGGATATTCTGTATTTTCTGGACGAGGATGAGGACTACTTTATCATATGGAATTTCGAGAATCTTGCCGGGGAGCAGATGACAGTCAATATCGACGATGAACTGTACGATCAGCTGAAAGAGGATTACCTTCCGGCGCTTTCTCTGCCTGCGGGCAAATACGCGGAGGTCAATCAGGCGTGGCTGGATGAGAGGATCAATGTGGAGCCATGAGAGAAAGGCTGAGATCCTATACTGACGATTACCGGCTGCATACCGAAGGCGGCAGGCAGTATCTGACCTTTCCGAAGCTGGATGAATACAGGGAGCTGCGTCATCTGTTCACCACCCGTCACGGCGGTGTCAGCAGCGGATGCGTCGGCACCTGGAATTTCGGAGCCAGAGACCTTGACACGCCGGAAAATATCAGGCGGAATTATGAAATTCTGGCAGACACTCTTTGCCTGAGCCCGGACCGGCTGGTGGTCAGCGATCAGACGCACACAGTGAACATCCGGCAGGTCACGGCGGCGGACGGAGGAAAAGGCGTCACCCGGCCGAAAGACTACCGGGGCGTGGACGGTCTGGTGACCAATGAGCGGCAGCTGGCGCTGGTCACAGGCCATGCGGACTGCAACGCCATCTTTTTCTTTGATCCGTCAAAGCAAGTCATCGGTCTGGTCCATTCCGGCTGGCGGGGAACGCTGGGCGGCATCGGGCGTGAAATGATCCGGCTGATGAGAGAAAAATACGGCTGCAGTCCGGCGGATATTCTGGCCGGCGTGGGACCGTCGCTGTGTCAGGAATGTTTCGAGGTAGATCCTGACGTGGCGCAGGCTTTTTTTGACGAGGACGCTTCTTACCGGGCATTTGCTCTGCGGCGGGGCGACAAGTATTACATCGATCTGAAGGGGATCATCCGTCATGATCTGCTGGCCTGCGGGCTGGGGGAAGATCATCTGATGGATATGAAGCTCTGCACAAAGTGTAATACGGCGGACTTCTTCTCTCACCGCGGGCAGAAGGGGAAGCGGGGCATCATGGCGGCTGCCATGGCACTGATTTAGATAGAAAAACTATATGATATAGAAAGCACATAGAAAGGAAGAAAACATGCAGTATTTGCGTAAGGTCCTGCGGCTGACGGCGGGGGTCGGCGAGGAACTGCTGCGGTGTGGTGCGGAGATCTCGCGGGTAGAGGAGACCATGAGCCGGATCGCGACGCATTATGGAACGACGAGGCAGCAGGTTTTTATCATTTCTAACGGGGTATTTGTAAATCTGGAGATGGGGGAAGACGAAAAGTTTGTGAGTATCGAGCCGGTCATAGGCACCAGCGTGGATCTGAATAAACTCTGTCAACTGAATAACCTGTCGAGGGAGATCGAACAGAAGGATCTGACCATTGACGAGGCGCTGGAGAAATATAATGCCATCAAAAAGGGTGCGGCGAAAAACAAATGGGTGCATATCCTGTGTTCCGGCGTCGGAGCGGCGGCGTTCTGTTCTCTGCTGGGCGGCGGCGTCATGGACAGTCTGGCGGCTTTTCTGATGGGGCTGATGGTCTGGTGCGTGTTCACGGCGGTGGAAGGATTTCCGGTGTCAAAGGTGCTGGTGCACATCGCGGCCAGCGTCCTGGCAGCGGGAGGCTGCGTGCTCATGCTGCGGATAGGTATCGTCGAGAATCTGGACAAGGCTATCGTAGGCGCCATCATTCCCATGATCCCGGGCGTACCTCTTGTTAACGGCGTCCGCGATCTGGTGGATCAGGATTACATATCGGGAGCGATCCGACTTCTGGACGCCCTTCTGATCTTTACCTGTATTGCTACCGGGGTTTATCTGGCGCTGCAGATCGGAGGCAGAGTATGATAGAGGAACTGCTTTTTGAGATCGCTGCGGCGTTTGTAGGTACGGCTACTTTTTCTGTTCTGTTTCGGGTCCCCGGAAAAATGTGGGCAGTCTGCGGCATTGTCGGAGGCGCCGGATGGGCGATTTACGCGGTGGCAGTGGAGCTTGGAATTTCAGCGGCGATGGCTTCTTTTCTGGCGGTCGCGGTGATCACTCTGCTGGCCCGCATTCTTGCCGTGGTATGCAAAGCGCCGGCTAACGTGATCCTGATACCGGGCATTTTCCCGATCATTCCGGGCATCGGGATCTATAATATGATCTACGAGCTGTTTATCGGCAACACGGTGCAGGGATTGTCCGGCGGTTTTGCTGTGCTGAAGATCATCGGAGCTATGGTACTGGGCATGGTGGTGGTCTTTTCGCTGCCGAGGAGCTGGTTTAGAAAACGGAGGCAATAGATGCAGAATATAATTTTAGTAGGCATGCCTTCCTGCGGTAAGAGTACCGTAGGGGTGGTGCTGGCAAAGACACTGAACAAAGGTTTTGTGGATACGGATATCCTGATCCAGCAGAAGGAAAAAAAGACTCTGCAGGAGATCATCAATGCGCAGGGCAATGATTACTTTCATCACGTAGAGGAGTCTGTGCTGCTGAGTTTTTCCGGGGAGGACTATGTGGTCGCCACCGGCGGCAGCGCCATCTATTTTGACCGGGCCATGGAGAAATTCAAGCAAAACGGGAAGATCATCTATCTGAAGGTTTCTCTGGACACAGTGCTGGAACGGCTGTCCAATATCAAAACCAGAGGCGTTACGCTGGAAAAAGGGCAGACGCTGGCGGATCTGTATCAGCAGCGGGTCCCTCTGTATGAGAAACATGCTGACATCACGGTCACTGGTGATAAGCGCACTGTTGAAGAAGTGGTGGAGCAGATCGTAGAAGCGTTAAAATAATCTTTTTCATAATTTTCTAAGTGTAGAAAATATTTTGTCATATGCTCTCACCGCGATGCATATACTGTTTTGAGGTGAGAAATATGAACAAGATCAAAACGTCAGATTCCCTTACAATCGGCTTCGCGCTGTTCGCAATGTTCTTTGGCGCAGGGAATCTCATTTTTCCCCCGTTCCTTGGATGGGAGTCAGGAAAAGCCTGGTTCGCAGGTTTCCTGTGCTTCATCTTCATCGACATCGGCATGAGCCTTCTGGCCATGATCGTTATTTCGAGAAACGAAAAGGGAGCGGAAGCACTGACCGGCAAATTAGGAAGCAAGCTGTCGTTCGTGCTGCTGGGACTCAACTGTCTGTGTATCGGACCATTTGTTGCAATTCCGCGAACCGCTTCTATTACATATGAGGTAGGCGTTCTTCCCAACTTCGGAGAGGTGAACTCGTGGCTGTGCACCGGCATTTTTTTCGGTATTTCTTTTTTACTCAGCGTGCGGCAGAGCAAGGTAGTGGATATCGTGGGAAAGTTTATGGCTCCTGCTATGTTCGTGGCGCTGGTAGCGCTGATCGTCAAAGGCTTCGCGACCCCAGTGGGTGAGATCGGGCCGGCCAGCGAACTCAGCGGAGTGGTGCGGAGCGGGCTGCTGTCCGGATATCAGACTATGGACATGATGGCCGCGTACATTTTCTCTGTGGCTATCCTGATCACGATCCGTCAAAAGGGCTATACTGAGCAAAAGGAGCAGGCCGGGCTGATCCTGCGGGGCGGCCTTGTCGCTACAGCCCTTCTTTTTGTCGTATACGGCGGCCTTGCGTTCATCGGAGCTACGGCGTCGGTTTCGGTAACCGGAGAGATGTCCCAGTCAGCTTTGCTGATCCTGCTGACAAATCAGCTGCTGGGAAAACCGGGGCTGATCCTTCTGGGGGTTATTGTCGCTTTTGCGTGTCTGACCACGGCTATCGGCCTCTTCACTTCCATTGCGGCCTTCTTTTCAGAAAAGCTGGGCGTACGGTATGAAGTGATGGTCACGGTATTTACGCTGGTCTCATGGGTGATCTCCAATTTCGGTACAGCTGCCATTATTTCTATGGCGGCGCCTGTGCTGGATCTTATCTATCCGGTACTCATCGTCCTGGTAATATTCGGCCTGGCAGGAAACAGGCTACAGTCAGATATCACGTACCGGTTCGCGGCCTTCGGAGCCTTTGCCGCGTCGGTCCTTCTAAGGATCGGAACGCTGCTGGATACAGACATCTTCGCGTCAGTGCTGCCGATGTCTGAGATGGGATTCGGCTGGATCGTTCCTACCATAGTCTGTGCTGCGATAGGAGCTTTCTGGGTAAAGCGAAGAGGAGATACAGAAGAACTGGAAGAGTTAAATGAAAAATTATAGCTGAGACGACAGGCGGCCTGAGAGACGGGCCGTCTGTTATTTTACCGGCAAAGCGCCTATAGATGCGAATTGCCGTACATTTTACTTGAAGACCTGTGGCCGATAGATTATAATAAACTAGAGAATAAGAGATATTCTACGAGGAGGGTCTGCCTGCCTATGGAGGCTGCAAAAGTGACCCGTTAGGAGAAGATACATGAGAGACAACAGGGATTTTGAACATTGGGGAGAGAGCATCAAACGAAGCATTCAGGACGCTGTAGACAGCAGTGATTTTTCCAGTCTGAATCAGACCATACGTGATACGATCGGCAGCGCTTTTGGCATGAACAGCAGTTACACAGACATGGCCGACATCAACCTGGGGACGGGAGCGTCTCCCGGCGACAGGACCTATAAAAGACAGGAAGCGGGCAGAACTGCGTACCGGGCCTCTTCAGGACACAGAACGGCCTCCGCGCCGGAGCCTTTTGCCGGATCGCAGCTTCGCTACACGGGTATCGGCGGTAAGCAGGCCCTTGGCATCGTGCTGTCAGTCATTGGATACGGCCTGGGCGGGATCCTGCTGCTGGCCTTTCTGATCGCTGCGGCGGCAGGCAGCGCTGTGATCGGCACAGAGCTGATCACTGTTGCGCTGGGAACGCTGGGCGGACTGATTCTGCCCTGCGCGGTCATGGCGGCGGCAGGCACCCGGCGGCTGGGCAGAGTGAAGCGGTTCCGTCTGTACGTGAACACCATAAAGGATAAGGAATACTGCAACGTCAAAGATCTGGCGAAGCGGGCCATGAAGTCGGACAAATACGTAGTAAAAGATCTGACCTGGATGCTGAAAAACATGTGGTTTCTGCAGGGCCACCTGGACGAGCAGAATACCTGCCTGATGACCACCGATGACGCGTACAGAGAATACTGTTCTTTGATGTGGCAGCGGCAGGAGCAGATGAAGATGGAGTCGGAGAAGGCGGCAGCCGCATCAGAAGCGGAGCAGAGCAGAAAGCGGTCTATGGATCCGCAGATCCTTGATATTATCCAAAGAGGACAGGAATTTATAGATCAGATACGAGCCTGTAACGATGCCATACCGGGAGAAGAAGTATCGTCAAAGATATTCCGTATGGAGACGCTGACACGCCGGATCTTCGCCAGAGTAGAAGAGGAACCGGATACAGCCGCAGACATCCGGAAACTGATGGATTACTACCTGCCTACAGCGGTCAAACTGCTGGAGGCGTACAAAGATCTGGACGCGCAGCCGGTGCAGGGTGAAAACATCATCTCATCAAAGAAGGAGATCGAGGACACGCTGGATACGCTGAACGGGGCTTTTGAGGTCCTGCTTGATGATATGTTTCAGGATATGGCATGGGATGTGTCTTCGGACGTATCGGTGCTGAAAACGATGCTGGCCCAGGAGGGCCTTACGGAGAAGGATTTTAAGACAGGAGGAAGACAATGACAGATGTATTTAAGGATATGCAGACGGCGCCGGTGATGACGCTGGATCCGCTGGGAGAAGCGGCGAAAGCGGAAGAACTTCCTGCCATGCAGGAAGCACAGGCATTACAGGATGCGCCCGCCATGGATGAGAGCATTCTTTCTGAGGAGGAAAGGCAAATGGCGGAACAGTTCGCGCAGCAGATAGACCTGACTGATTCCTCGGTGATCCTGCAGTACGGGATCGGAACGCAGAAAAAGATGGCAGACTTCTCCGAAACAGCCCTTGAAAATGTACGGACAAAGGATCTTGGAGAGATCGGAAACCTGCTCAGCAGTGTGGTCACTGAACTGAAAAGCTTTGATGAAGAAGAGAGCAAGGGATTTCTCGGCTTCTTCAAAAAACAGGGCAGCAGAATTCAGAGTTTGAAGAATAAATACGCGAAGGCAGAGGCAAATATAGATCAAATCTGCAAGGTGCTTGAGGGTCATCAGGTTCAGCTGATGAAAGATATCGCCCTGCTTGATAAGATGTACGATCTGAATCGGACCTATTACAAGGAACTGACCATGTATATCATCGCAGGGAAGAAGAAGCTGCAGGAGGTCAGGGAAGGAGAGCTGCAGGTGCTTTTAGCGAAAGCACAGCAGTCAGGCCTTGCTGAGGACGCGCAGGCGGCGCGGGATCTCGACTCCATGTGCGAACGTTTTGAGAAAAAGCTTCATGATCTGGAACTGACCAGAATGATCTCCATTCAGACTGCGCCGCAGATCAGAATGGTGCAGGGCAGCGACACGGTGATGACGGAAAAGATCCAGTCTACGCTGGTGAATACCATTCCTCTCTGGAAAAGCCAGATGGTTCTGGCTCTCGGCGTTGCGCATTCGGCTCAGGCGGCAAAGGCGCAGCGTGAGGTCACGGATATGACCAACCAGCTTCTGCAGAAGAACGCGGAAACGCTGAAGATGGCTTCCGTGGAGACAGCCAAGGAGTCCGAACGGGGCATCGTAGATATGGAGACCCTGAAGGCTACCAACCAGTCGCTGATCTCTACGCTGGATGAGGTCATGAATATTCAGGAAGAAGGCCGCCGCAAGCGCAGAGAGGCTGAAGCGGAGATCGTCAGACTGGAATCAGAGCTGAAGGACAAGATGCTGCAGATCAGCAGCCAGAGATAGAGGCAGGATAAGATCAATCATGAATGCCTGAATAAAGGGAGGGTGCCATGCCTTTTGAGATCGTACGAAATGATATAGCAAACATGCAGGTGGACGCAGTGGTAAATACTGCGAATCCTGACCCGGTCATCGGTTCCGGCGTTGACAGCGGCATTCATAAAAAAGCCGGACGCAAGCTGCTTGCAGCCCGGCGGAAAATCGGCCGCATCAACTTTGGCGACGCTGTTATCACACCGGGTTTTGAACTGGATGCGAAATATGTCATCCACACGGTGGGCCCTGTCTGGGAGGATGGAAGCCATCAGGAAGAGCAGATTCTGGCTTCGTGCTATAGAAAGTCCCTGGCCCTGGCTAAAAAACATGAGTGCGAGTCTATCGCGTTTCCTTTGATAGCCACAGGAAATTATGGATTTCCGAAACCTCTTGCGCTGCAGATCGCTGTCCGGGAGATCAGTACCTTCCTTCTGGAAAATGAGATGCAGGTTTATCTGGTCGTGTTTGGCCGGGAAGCCTTTGCGCTGTCGGAAAAGCTGTTCAGTTCTGTCAGCAGCTACATTGATGAGAATTATATCCGCAGCAAAACTTTTGATGAGTATGGCGAGGAGAGCCTGTACGAGTCCCGTTCTGAAATAAGGCGAAAAAGAGACAGGCTGAATAGCAGCGGACGGGACTATAAGGATATCTGTCCTATACAGGCAATGGAGGAATGTCTCGATATGCCTGCCAGCGCGGCTGTTTCGATGGCTCCTGATGATTGGGGGCAGTTGCTGAAAGATCTGGATGCGGGTTTTTCCGAGACGCTGCTGCAGCTGATCGACCGTACCGGCAAAAAGGATTCTGAGATCTACAAGAAAGCCAATGTGGACAGAAAGCTGTTTTCAAAGATCCGGAATAATATGGACTATAAGCCGTCCAAACAGACGGCGCTGGCTTTCGCTTTTGCGCTGGAACTGGACATAGATGAAACGAGGGATTTCATCGGACGGGCGGGGTTTGCCCTTTCCCACAGCAGTAAATTTGATGTGATCGTGGAGTTTTTTCTTGTAAACAGAAATTACGATGTTTTTGAATTGAACGAAGTTCTGTTCGCGTTTGACCAGCCGCTGATCGGCGCGTAAAAATGTCGCCTGCCATGCGACCATTTATCCTCCTGTTTCCTGTATGATAAAGTCACAGTAAAGGAACAGGAGGATTTTAAAATGACAGAACTTGTATTTATCTTAGATCGCAGCGGTTCCATGTCGGGACTGGAAATGGACACCATTGGAGGATTCAACTCCATGCTGGAAAAACAGCGTAAAGAGCCGGGTGATGCCGTAGTATCTACCGTGCTGTTTGATAATGAGATTGAGGTCATTCATGACCGCGCAGCCATTGCAGATGTGCAGGACCTCACCGACAAGGAATACTTTGTCCGCGGATGCACAGCGCTTCTGGATGCTGTGGGCGGCGCGATTCATCATATCGGAAATGTCCACAAATATGCCCGCAGAGAAGATGTGCCGGAAAAAACTCTCTTTATCATCACGACGGATGGTATGGAGAATGCCAGTCGTTATTATACCTACGAAAAGATCCGCCGCATGATCGAACGGCAGAAAGAGCGTTATGGCTGGGAATTCATCTTTCTTGGCGCTAATATCGATGCGGCGGCAGAAGCTGAAAAATTTGGCATCGATGAAACTATGGCCGCCGACTATCACTGTGACGCGGCCGGAACTGCTCTTAATTATGAGGTTATCAGCGAGGCGATCAGCTGTATCAGGGCGTGCGGAGCTCCTTTGACCGCGGATTGGAAAAAGAAGATCGACGTGGATTATGAGAAGAGAGGTGGAAGGAAATGATCGGGGCTATCCTGGGCGATATCATCGGCAGCCCGTATGAATTTGACCGTGGAAACAAGAGCAAAGATTTTCCTTTGTTTTCTGAGGATTCCACTTACACCGATGACACAGTAATGACCCTGGCTGTGGGCGAGGTTTTTCTCGACGCGCAGCCTGATGCAGATGATGATTGGATCCTGCGGATTTTAGCCGGCCATATGCGCCGGTTTGGAAAGATGTATCCGGACGCCGGATACGGCGGAAGGTTCAGTCAATGGCTTTGCGATCCGGACGGGCAGGCTTATAACAGTTTTGGCAACGGTTCTGCCATGCGTGTATCTTCGGTGGCATGGCTGTATGATAATATAGATGCTGTCAGACACGCTGCAAGACTTTCTGCTGTGGTTACCCACGATCATCCGGAAGGGATCAAAGGTGCGGAAGCGACTGCCAGCGCGATCTTTCTTGCAAGAACAGGACACAGCAAGGCGGAGATCAAAGCGTATATTGAACGTGAATTTGGTTATGCGTTAAGCCGCACCTGCGATGAGATCAGACCGGATTATCATCATGTCGAGAGCTGCATGGAAACAGTACCGGAAGCTGTCACTGCTTTTCTGGAAGGGGACAGTTTTGAAGATGTGATCCGCACCGCCGTTTCTCTTGGAGGCGACTGTGACACGCTGACCGCCATTGCCGGCAGCATAGCGGAAGGTTTTTATGGGGTTCCGGTTGAACTGAAAGAAGAATGCTATAGCCGGCTGCCGGAGCCGCTGCTTGCGGTACTGAAAAGGTTTGAGGCAAAGAGGAAATAGAAAGTTTTTCTGTTTTAACTTTACGAACGAAGTTAAAAAGTTAAAATAGCTGTGTAAGGAGAATTAGCGATGTATAATGGTCCGGGAGATGGAGAATTGGTATCTTCCGGGCTTTTACATTATTCCGATAAACGGAAAATATTATTCCGACACCGTTGATATTGTTCCGATAATAGGGTATACTACTGTTTGAAGCGAGGTGTAGATTTATGTACATGACAGCGAAGCAGGCGGCAGAGAAATGGGGCATATCAGACAGAAGAGTTCGTATATTATGCTCAGAAGGAAAGATCCCGGGCGTTACCCGCGAAGGGCGCAGTTGGAAGATTCCTGCAGATGCGAAGAAACCAGAGGACGGCAGGTACAAAACTGCTGAGAGTCTGCTTGCAATGATCGACAGGAAAAAAATCGAACTGGATTCCAGACGGCCTCTGACAGAAGGAGAGATGGAAAGGCTGACAGAGGAGTTTGCAGTTGAATACACCTATAATTCTAATGCGATAGAAGGAAACACGCTGACCCTGCGAGAGACAGATATGGTGCTGCGCGGCCTGACGATTGATCAGAAGCCGCTGAAAGACCACATGGAAGCGGTCGGACATAAAGAAGCCTTTGATTTTGTGCGGGACTTGGTAAAGGATCATGTACCATTATCGGAGAGCATTATCAAACAGATTCATTATCTGGTGCTGGCCGATAAAAAGGATGACCGGGGCGTTTACAGAAGAATTCCGGTAAGGATCATGGGTGCAAAACATGAACCGGTGCAGCCGTATCTGATAGGGCCGAAGATGGAGCAGTTACTGGCGTCCTATAACAACAGTACAGAGCATATTATTCCCCGGCTTGCGCGGTTTCATATTGAATTTGAGGGTATACATCCTTTCATCGACGGTAACGGCCGGACGGGGCGGCTGCTTGTGAATCTGGAATTGATGAAGGCAGGGTATCCTCCGATCGATATTAAATTTACAGATCGGGTCGCTTATTACAATGCTTTTGATGAGTATCATGTGAAACATAAGCTGGATGCGATGGAGAAGTTGTTTGCAGGATATGTGAACGAAAGGTTAGACAGTTATCTGGCGATGCTGGAATAGTCGGGGCAGAATACGGCATTTTAGGAGGAGTTTTGTTTATGATAAAAGTATTATTCGTCTGCCACGGCAGGATTTACTGTTCAGAATAAAAAGTCTCAAATCGTCTTAAATACTTCTATAAATAGTAGTTCTTATGTTTCATTCTCAATTTTACCAATGATTTACCAATATTT
>JAETRU010000077.1 GCA_021769965.1 Eubacterium sp. | reverse complement strand
TCTTTGATTGCAGCTGACAGACCGCATTCCAAGTATAGCAGAAGGAGTTTTTCTGTTCAACGGTGAAACCTTTCCGGAACCACGCGTCAAACGCGTGGTTTTACTTATACAAAAAGATCCCGCCTGGTAAAGGTTACGCAGGCAGGATCTTTCAAGTTAAATTATTTTCCTTCTTTCTGCAGTTTCCTGTCAAAGAAGAACCAGCAGCCTACACCGATGATCGGCACGATCAGTCCGATCAAAGCGGTCTTCGGATCCTCCATCAGTGTATTGAGCATCAGTGCCGCAAACAGAACAACTGCAATGACTACAGTCACAGGATAACCCCATGCCTTGTACGGACGCTCCATGTTAGGGAATTTCTTTCTGTAAATAATGACGGCCAGAATGACCAGTACGTTATATACCATACCGGCAAATACGACCAGTGAAGTCAGCTCGTCCAGATTTCTCAGCAGAACCAGAATGATGGAGATCACTGCCTGGGAGATCAGAGCGACCTGCGGTACGCCGTATTTGTTCAGTGTGCCGTGATTCTTGAAGAAGTGTCCATCCTCCGCCATTTCATAGTAATAACGAGGGAATGCGATGATCATGCCGTTCAGAGAACCGAAGATCGCGATCAGCTGCGTTGCGAGGATCAGTCCGCCGCCTGCGCCGCCAAAGATTTCCTTGGCAACGTGGGTGCCAAGATACAGATCTCCATCGCCGATCAGAGAAGAAACCTGCTCTGCCGGAAGTACTCTGTAGATCGCAAAGTTGAACAGTGCGTACAATATGGTGATAGCCCCTATACCCAGGATCAATGCTCTCGGCAGATCTCTTCCAGGGTTCTTCATTTCCTCTGCTACAGGATTCAGATTGGTCCATCCTTCATATGCCCACAGTGTGGCAACTGTTGCAAATGCGATCATGCCCAGCATGCCGCCGAAAGACACTTCAGTACCGTCTGCCGGAACCAGGCTCAGATCCGGTGACTGCTTGCCCAGGAACAGTCCCGCGAACAGAATGATCGCGATAGGGATCAGCTTTGCCACCATGGATACGTTCTGCAGCATGGAGCCCAGCTTGATGCCGAAACAGTTATACGCGGTCAATGCGATGATCAGAATAATTGCAACGATCTTGACGCCCATCTCGGACAGATCGAAAAAGTTCGCCAGCGCTGTCGGCAGCGCGATGGCCAGAGCCGCGATGGAACCGGATCCACTGATGATCCAGCTTGTGAAGCCGAAGGAATATCCAACTGATGGATGATACGCTTTGTTCATGTACACGACCATACCGCCGGATTTTGGATCGCAGGCGCCAAGTTCTGCAAAACAAAGTCCTCCTAAAATAGATACCAGACCACCGATGATCCAGCAGAGCAGCGCCAACCCCATGCTCATGTGCGTTCTTTCCAGAACGTAAGAGCCCAGATAGAAGATACCGGAGCCGATCATAATTCCGCCAATGATGCTGATGCCGCCAAATACGCCAATTTCCTTTTTAAAACCGGTGTCTTGGGGCAAAGAGTTTTTATTACTCATGTTTTCCTCCTTTTCATATCATAGAAAGATAATGTGTTTACATCATTAATTTTAAGCAAAAACCATGCCAACTAAAAATCTTCAAATTCTCCTATTTCTCTTCCCCTTTGCCCGTATTTTTTAGGTTTTTTCAGTTTTAATCCCTTTAATCCCTATTTATTTTAAGGGATATGGGGTGGATTCAGCGTCGATAGTGTAAAATAGTTGTGGAGTTTTTAGAAGAAAAAAATAGAGATTAGCTCCAATGTGTTAAAATAGAATTTGCAAAAACATCAACAAAAGGAGAAATCTCTATGGAAACTA
>JAETRU010000047.1 GCA_021769965.1 Eubacterium sp. | reverse complement strand
AGCGTCTGGATTCATATAATTTAGGGCAGCTGGCAGCGTTTCTGCAGCTATCTGACGGTATAACTGATTTTTTGTTGAAGAAATAGGGTTTACATTATTTTTTTCTGTGGTATAATGAGAGTAACGGAAAAAAGTTAATTTTTTAACAAAACTTTTTTATAGGTAATAATGAAATTGTAGGAGGTTATCACAATGAAAAAGATTGGTGTTTTAGGAACCGGCACTATGGGAGCTGGCATCATCCAGGTTTTGGCTCAGAACGGCTATGAGGTTGTTCTGAGAGCAAGAAGACAGACTTCTGTTGACAAAGGTATGGCAACTGTTGAGAAGAATCTGGACAGACTGATCAAGAAAGAAAAGATCACTGAAGCTGACAAGGCTGAAGTCCTGGGAAGAATTCACGGCTCCACTGACATCAGCATCGTAAAGGACGCTGACCTGATCATCGAAGCTGCTACTGAAGATATGGAAGCTAAGAAGGCTCTGTTTGCTGAACTGGATCAGTTAGTAAAGCCGGAAGCTATCATCGCTACCAACACTTCTTCCCTGTCCATCACTGAGATCGCTGCTGCTACAGGCAGACCTGACAAAGTAATCGGCATGCATTTCTTTAACCCGGTTCCTGCAATGAAGCTGGTTGAGATCATCAAAGGCCTGACTACTTCTGATGAGACAAGAGACGTTATCGTTGCTCTGACTGAAGCTCTGGGCAAGACTCCGGTAGAAGTTGAAGAAGCTCCTGGTTTCGTTGTAAACAGAATCCTGATCCCTATGATCAATGAAGGTATCGGCATCCTGGCTGACGGTGTTGCTGACGCGAAGGGCATCGACACTGCTATGAAGCTGGGCGCTAACCACCCGATGGGACCTCTTGAATTAGGCGACCTGATCGGTCTGGACGTAGTTCTGGCTATCATGGATGTTCTGTACTCCGAATACGGTGATCCTAAGTACAGAGCGCACGTTCTGCTGAGAAAGATGGTAAGAGCCGGCAAGCTGGGAAGAAAGACCGGTGTTGGCTTCTACGATTATACCAAATAAATCTGAATACCGTACATAAGTATAAAGGGACTGCGCCAGACGGCTTGCAGTCCCTTTTAAATATGATAGAGATATTTCGCTTTTTCAGGATTTCCTCGAAGCCATGGTCTGATCCAGAGTTTCCATCAGAACTTCAACATCGATCGGTTTTGCGATGTGGCCGTTCATACCGCAGCGCAGCGCCTCCTGTTTATCTTCTTCAAAAGCGTTTGCGGTCATGGCGATGATCGGAATAGAAGCAAGCGCTTTATTTTCCAGCCTGCGAATCGCTTTAGACGCCTGATAACCGTTCATTACAGGCATTTGAATATCCATAAGGACCAGCTGGTAATATCCCGGTTTAGAAGCTTTGAGCATTTCTACCGCGATCTGGCCGTTGTCGGCAACATCTGCAGTAAAGCCGGCCTCTTCTAGAATAGCTACGGCGATTTCCTGATTCAGTTCATTGTCTTCGACGAGAAGGATGTGCCCGTTTCGCAGAACTTTTTCGGCACTGATATTTTCAGCAGAAGACTGGTCTTTGCTTATAATGGAATGCAGACAGCCTTTTAACTCTGACAGGAATAGAGGCTTGCTGCAGAATGCGGTAACGCCGGCTTCCTTTGCTTCTTCTTCGATGTCAGACCAGTCGTAGGCCGTCAGAACGATGATCGGCACTTTACGGCCGGTTTCCTGACGGATCCTTCTGGCGACTTCAACGCCATTCATATCTGGAAGCAGCCAGTCGATAATATAGACAAAATAATGATCGTTGCGTGTTACGGACTGGCGGGTGCGCAGTACGGCTTCCTTTCCGGACATGGTCCATTCGGCGCGAAGGCCGATTTGCTGCAGCATGCATGTCACGCTGTCGCAGGTGTTAAAATCGTCGTCGACCACCAGAGCGCGAAGCCCTGCAAGCTCCGGAATCGCGACAGGTTCTTTCTGTTCAGGATGGATGCGCAGAGTAAGCCCGACGATGACTTCTGTCCCGGCGCCCTGTTTACTTCTGACTTCGATGGTTCCATGCATCATATCGACGATATTCTTGGTGATCGCCATGCCAAGCCCTGTGCCCTGAATACCGCTGCTGGTTGAGTTTCGCTCTCTTTCAAAAGGTTCAAAGATATGGGAGACAAACCCTTTGCTCATGCCGATACCGGTATCTTTGATGCGGAATTCAAAGTTCGCATAGCCTGGCGCAGCGCCGGGTCTCTCTATTACTTTCATGTCTACTTTGCCGCCGGCGCCGGTATATTTGATGGAATTGCTTAAAGATTCAGGAGGATCTGGTTGAGACGGAGTCTGTCGCAGCAGATCTCTTCATTCTGGATATCAACTGCATCCATATGCAGATCCAGCTGCTTCGCGCGGATATCTGCCTGAATGATATTGTGGAGCTCATGAAGAATATCAGGCAGACTGCACAGCTGTTCTTCCAGATGGATTTTTCCGCTTTCGATGCGGCTCATATCCAGTACGTCATTGATCAGACTCAGAAGGTGATTTCCGGAAGTCATGATTTTCTTGAGATATTCCTGTACCTGTTCTTTGCGGTCGATATGCGTGATCGCAAGAGACGTGAAGCCGATGATCGCATTCATCGGGGTGCGGATATCGTGAGACATATTAGACAGGAACATGCTCTTTGCTTTATTGGCGCGATTGGCCTGAGAAAGGGCGTCCTCAAGCAGGGCTTTCTGTTCCCGTTCTTCGCGCATTTCCTCGTCCAGACAACGGCATCCTAAAACAATGCTGCGTGATCTGTCCCAGTTTCCGGCGCGAACGATTTTCATCTGGAAATACCGGGTCTGGCCACAGCAGATCGTGCGGTAGTTGACGTAGCACATATTTTTTTCTGAGAGTTCCTTCTCCAGGTATTCTCTGGAGGATATTTTGCGGAGCAGCTCTTTGTCGTCCGGATGAACGCTGGAGGAGATATAATGCTCGATACAGCTCTTTAAGGACAGTTCGCCTTTGAAAATATCGGTCATAACATTGTTCTTGCACTCGCCGATACGCAGCACTTTGCCGATGTCTGTGTTTAAGTCAAATACACATACAAGCACGTATTCTATAGTGAGCGCGTGGATCAGTTCCATCTGGCGCTGCTTATCTTCCACTCTCTCTTTTTCCTCCTGCAGCGTCTGCGCAGTACGGTCCAGAAGATAGCGCTGGTAATACAGCTGACCGTTTTCTTCAATCAGTTTGATATTGCCGATAACATAAAGAACTTCGCCGTCATTGTGTTTTACTCTGTAGTTGACGCTGACATTATCCCCTTCTTTTTTCAGAGAGCGGATGCTCTCGAGAAGTCTGACCTTGTCTTCCGGGAATACAGAGGCGGCGACCAGATCAAAACCGGCATCCATCAGGGCTGTTTTATCAGGATAACCCAGAATATCCAGCGCGGCTTTGTTGATGCTGACGATTCTGGAGCCGTCCAGTGTATGGCACATCACGCCGCAGTCCATTGTGGTGAAAAGCATTTCCAGCAGCTGATTCTGCCGGATCAGTTCCTGGGCGTAAGAACGTTCCTGGGTAATATCAATGGCAGTGCCGACAGTACCCATAATGCTGCCGTCAAGGTCATAGAGAGGGGATTTATAGGTCGTGAGAATTTTGCTTTCGCCGTCGCTTTGGATAACTTCTTCTGAGACATGAGTCTCTTTGGATTCCATGACGATCCGCTCGGACTCAATGCGGGCGGGATCATCGTGCTCCACGTTCCAGATATAGGCATGACCGCGGCCTTCCACCTGAGCCTTTGTTTTTTTGACAGTTTTGCAGAAGCTGTCATTTACTTTCTCGTGAATTCCGTTTTTATCTTTATACCATATTAAATCAGGGGTGCTGTTGATCGTCGCTTCCAGATACTGACCGGTTTCTCATGCATCCATGCGGGCTTTATAATTCTGCTGCCATTTCTGAAGACGGAAAGCGCATTCGGCCTCCGACATAGGCAGCGTCCAGATATCGGTAACGGAAGGAAGATACTGTGAAAGGGCGGGGAGTGTTTCCTTATGTGTCAATACGATCAGATCCGTATCGGTGTTTTTTTGAGATATCAATGTTTCCAGAGTCCGGGCGGCGGTATCATCCTGCAAATTTGCAAAAACAACGCTGAACTTCGGGGCAGGCGCGCTGCCGGGCATATCACTTTCAACGAATTCATGTGTAAAATGCGCAAAGGGCTCCATGTCTTTTAACTTTTCAAATATCGGATTTGTCCGACCAACAAGATAGAACCGTATATGACAATGATACATAAAGAAATCTCCTCCCTGAAATTATGAGATTTTATTTGGCAGATCTGAGATCATGACATAGATTGTTTTCTGACAGAAAAACAATCTAAATACCTATGTTAGATTTTACAGCGCTGCCGGACAATGTCAATGTTTTGCCCTTAATTAGAATAAAAAAAGTTGTATTAAGATATCCTTTGTAAGGAAGGTGCCGTGAGCATCTGTTTCAGACAGCAGCAGAGACGATGCTCAAAAGGAAAAAACTGATATGCAGAGGCTATAAGAGATTTGCCATTGCATATCAGTCGGTGCATGCCGGTGATTGAGATCCCATTATAAATCAAGCGTTTCTTTATAGTTCTCTCCCCAGATCTGCAGAGCATCCAAAACTGGCTTTAAACTTTGTCCCAGCTCAGTCAGAGAATATTCCACTCTTGGGGGAACTTCCGCGTAAACGGTGCGGTTGACCAGACCGCTGGCCTCCATAGCGCGAAGCTGTGCTGTTAAGACTTTCTGAGACACGCTGCCGATGGACTTTTTCAGTTCTCCGAAACGCTTTGTACCGGGAAGCAGGTCGCGAAGGATCAGCACCTTCCATTTATCACCGATGAGAGTCAAAGTGGTTTCCACAGGGCAAGCCGGTAAATCTTTTTTTGCTGCTGTCTGTTCTGTCATATTGGCAACCTCCGAATCTAAATCGCCTGATAGTTTCTGATAGGTAACTACAGACATATCATATCATTATAGAACGGAGGGTGTCAAGGCGCCGTGCGAGGCAGCGCCTACGATGTGATATATATCGGAGACTGTCACAGAGTCGGTAATATTCTGGGCGCTTCCAGAAGCGCATACGGTGCTTCTATGAGAGTCTAGAGATTTTTGACCATATCTTGTATTTTAAAAAACCTGCGTGCGGAGTTGCATTTCATGTCCTGCGCGCAGGTTTTTGGCTTTTTAAAGAAGTGTTAAAATTCTTGTTAAATCAGGCAAAACAATGATATTGATATGTTAATTAAATTGACAACATGATTGACGTTGACGAAGAAATCTGCTAAAATATTTAACATACAGTTTAAGGAGGTTGCCATGAAAGAGTTTAACGCCAAGAAGTTTTGTAAAGATCTGATTGGTTTACGAGGAAAAGAGTCTCAAGAAAACTTTGCCCGGAACTTTGATATAGGAAGAGCTACGTTATCTTTGCTGGAAAACGGCAAGCAGGTGCCGACAATTGATATATTGAGTCGTTTTTGTAGTCTGTCCGGAAATAATGCCGACGATTATTTTATCGAATCAAGGACAGATGCGCTGGTGTATCTTATGGGAAGCTTGGAAGCATCTGATAGAGAAAAGATAGAGGAAATGGTTGAGCGTATTCGCATTAAGGAAAAATATGAATTGCTGGCAAAGAGAGGTAGCTATGACTTCGATAGATTATAATGAGTTATTTGAACGATACTATCAAAACAAATATGATTTTAATACAACTTCGCTTTCAATTGATGAAATTGCTGATATAAAAAAATTGGTAAGAGCGAAGCGAGTTGATTATAATCAGGCTCCGATGGGTGTAGGAGTATTTAGCTGGATACTGAAGGAGAACAGTAATATACATTTCGAACGAGTAGCTTTTGATTCTGAAAAGATAGACGGTTTGCTGTACATTCCTACAACGGGAAAAGAACGGGCATATATTGTTCTTAATTCCAATAAACCTTTGATTAATCAGGTATTTACTGCTGCGCATGAGTATTACCATTATATAAAGGATTATCAGAGGTTTAAAGCGATGCCATATATTTGCGATTTCAGCATGCTTAGAGATGTTAACGAAAAGAAAGCGAGCAGATTTGCTGCGGAGTTGTTGCTGCCGGAAGAAGCTTTGAACCGTGAAATACAAGATTACCTTCGTGCGAATAATAAAAGCATGAAAGAGATGACTTTCAGCAATTTTGGAGTATTGATTATTCTATTGACTGTAAAATATCAAATGCCTTTGAAAGCTGTAATTTATCGCTTTTATGAAGAACATCATATCGAAAATACGGATAAATTTATTGAAAACTATGAATTTATTAAAAGAGTGTTAAAAGAAATAAAGATTTTAAAAAAGCCTGTAGACATTCTGTACAGCACTGAAAACAATTACGTTTTTCCATACAGCTCAATATATCAGGATATGGAGAAGGCATTTGTTACTGGAAATGCGTCAAGAGAAAACATTATCGAGGATGCGATGAGACTTGAACTGGATATGAATATTATTCAGGATTTTCTTATAGAAGAGGATGAAATAGAGGATGAAGATGACGATGATGAATTGTTTTCGATTATAAATGCAAAGCGGGGATAATTGCTTATGATAACGCCACTGAAGAAAACCGCTTTACATGATCTGCTTAACAAACCAGTTTTATTTGATGCAAACATATTCATGGTAGGTATTTCGGACCGTTTTTCTGATAAAAACTGTTCATTTGAGAATATGAAAAACTTGTATATTAAACCTCTGGTTGAAAGCTTTACAGATATCTATATTCATGAAATGGTGTATATAGAGTTAGATGATGAATCCAAAGCTTTCGTGGATACATATATAGGTGAAAATGTAAAGATCGTCAGTGCAGGTAATTTGCATGGGAAAGATCCAAAGTATACAACTATTTTCAATAATATTGCCAAACATGAACTGGTGAATTATAAAGATGGTAACTCAAAGGATCGTGGAGAGGTGTACAGCCTTGCTTATGCTGCCTATTATAATATGAATTATTTCTGTTCCAAAGAGATCATGGTTGATATTGTGGCCGGTGAGCTTGAAGATTTAAAGGATGTCGACATTATAACTTTCGATATTATTTTGCTTTCTGTATACATGTATTACGCAAAACAAAATGACAATTCTAACAGCAAAGGATTAAAGTCGATGTATAAAAAATATTGTGCTGATGTAATAAAAAGACATGGATTGCCATCAACGTTAGGTGAATATATCAAGGCCTCTCAGGATTATCTATAAAAATATATGTGTCTTTATTTAATAAAACCTGCACGAAGGTTTTGACGTCATTTCGCTGGTTTCCTCCTGGTAACTACAGCACAATATTGTGCGTACTTTACGGCGGGGCGCGGATCGCATATAATATAGAAAAGATACGGGAGGATACAGAAAATGACGCAGGAAGAAAGAAGAATTTATTTGATCAAAGCGCTGCTTTATGAGCAGCCGCAGTATGCGGGCATAGAAATTCCGGCGGGCAGGCAGGAACAAAAGGATCTGCTGCGATCGCTTTTTAATCTTCGCATGCCGAAGCCGGTCAGCGCTGAATTTATAGCAATACAGGATGCTTATCTGCAGGAAGAAACAAGGCAGAAAGGCATCACTGATTTTGCGGATCTGCAGCCGACAGAACCGGGGATCTATCTGTGGCAAGGTGACATTACCACTCTTCGCTGCGACGCTATCGTCAACGCGGCTAACAGTCAGATGCTGGGCTGCTTCTGCCCCTGCCACGGCTGTATCGATAACGCCATTCATACCTTTTCCGGAATTCAGCTTCGGGCGGCCTGCGCGGAGATGATGGAAAAGCAGGGGCATGAAGAAGAGACCGGAAGGGCAAAGATCACACCGACTTACAATCTTCCATGCAGATACGTGCTCCATACCGTCGGCCCTATTATTCGGGGACCTTTGAAGCAGAAGGATCGCAGTCTGCTTGCTTCCTGTTATCAGTCCTGTCTGCAGCTGGCGGAGCAGAATGATCTGAGAAGCATTGCTTTCTGCTGTATTTCCACGGGAGAGTTTCATTTTCCAAATGATAAGGCCGCGGAGATCGCAGTGAAAACAGTCAGAGAATACAGAGCGCGGACAGGCAGCCGGATGGAGGTGATATTCAATGTTTTTAAGAAAAGCGACTACGACATTTACCGGGAACTGCTCGGATAATATCAGAACGCTGAAAAAAGAAATAGAAACGGCAGACGCTGTTGTGATCGGCGTGGGCGCGGGAATGTCTGCTTCCGCGGGAATGCGTTATGACGGAGAGCGCTTTGAGAAGTATTTCTCAGATTTCAGACAAAAATACGGCATCACGGACATGTATTCCGGCGGTTTTTACCCCTATGACACTTTGGAGGAATACTGGGCGTGGTGGTCGCGGCATATCCTCGTAAACCGCTATGACGCCGGCGTGGGAAAACCTTATGCGGATCTGCTGGGGCTGGTGAAGGAAAAAAACTACTTTGTGCTTACCACCAATGTGGATCATCAGTTTCAGCTTGCAGGCTTTGATAAAAAGCGGCTGTTTTATACGCAGGGCGACTATGGTCTGTGGCAGTGTTCCAAAGCATGCCATGATAAAACTTATGATAACGAAGAAACGGTGCGCCGGATGGCAGCGGAACAGAAAGACATGAAGGTGCCGCCAGAGCTGATCCCCAGATGCCCTGTCTGCGGCGCGCCTATGACGATGAATCTGCGGTGCGACGATTCTTTTGTACAGGATCCGGGCTGGTATGCCGCCGCGGCCCGCTATGAGGATTTTATCCGTCATTACGAGAATCAGCATGTGTTGTTTCTGGAACTGGGGGTCGGAGCGAATACGCCGGGAATTATCAAATACCCGTTTTGGCGAATGACCGCAGGGAATCCAAAGGCAGCCTATGCCTGTGTCAACAAAGGGGAGGCCTGCACACCGAAAGAAATCACAGACCGCAGCATCTGTATCAATGCGGATATTGGAGAGGTAATAAAAGCATTATATGGATCAGACAGCAAACGGACATAAACCAGCATTTCTAGAATTGCACAAAACCATTGTATTTTCTCTTGCTTTGTGTTAAAATAAAAACATAAGGGGGACGATGTAATGAATCGATATAAAGAGCTTGCCGCATTGCGCTGTTTTACCCATAAAGATATGGTGCAGCTTGCCGGCTCGGAAAGTGCGGCTGCGTGGCAGATAAAGAATTATCTGCAAAAGGGATATATCGAGCGCGTACGGCGCGACCTGTATGCGGTTATCAGTATGGAAACGGGGCAGGCCATCCCAAACCGTTATCAGATAGCTTCTCGCACAGCGGACGATGCCTGTGTGTCTCATCACAGCGCTTTTGAGTTTTACGGATATGGCAATCAGGTTTTTTATGATGTGTACTTTGCTACGGAAAAGCGTGTTCGACCGTTTTCTTATGACGATGTGAATTACTGTCCGCTAGCTTACCGCGGAAACACAGGCATAACAGAAACAGATACCGGTGTCCGTGTGACTTCTTTGGAGAGGACCGTGATAGATAGCATCGCGGATTTTGAAAAGATAGGCGGTCTGGAGGAATTGCTGCGTTGTCTTATGCTGATACCTGCGCTTGACAGCGAGAAATTGCTCGATGCTTTGGAGATGTATGGCCGAGGACAGCTATATCAAAAGACCGGATATATCCTTGAAGCATTAAGAGACGAACTGTCTTTGCCGGATCAGTTTTTTGCAGAATGTGAAAAACAATCCTCCGCCAGCAAAACCTATTTGTTTGAAAAGCAGGATGGTTTTGTCCTTCATAGCAAATGGAAGCTGTTTGCGCCAAAGGACTTGAAAGCAATCGTTAATAAGGGGGTAACTGACTATGATGCAGTTTGACCGTATTTTACTCGGCAGGCAAGCCAAAAAGCTTGGCTTCGTTCGCGATACCTTTGAAAAGGTCTGCCGCCTCGCAGATGTTTTGGCCTTTATGGAAAGCGATCCGTTGCTTTCAGGCAGCCTTGCCTTAAAAGGCGGCACGGCAATCAATCTGACGATTTTTGATTTACCTCGCCTTTCGGTTGATATAGACCTCGACTTCTCAAAAGATGTAACACGGGAACCTATGCTGGCAGAGCGGGAACAGATTACGACCCGTATACAAAAGTATATGACGGCTTCCGGCTACATGCTTAGTCTCAAATCAAAGCAGTATCACGCACTGGACTCCTTCGTGTACGAATATGTGAACGCAGGCGGAATAAAAGACAATCTGAAAATAGAAATCAACTATATGCTGCGCTGCCATGTGATGCCTGTTTCCCGCAGGTCGGTTCACTTGCCGTGGAATGACCGGGAGCTTACGATATTAGGTGTTAATCCTCTGGAAATCTTCTCTGCAAAAACGGTTGCTCTCTTAAACCGTGCTGCGCCGCGGGATCTTTATGATATGTTCAATATGCAGAAGTACGGTTTGTTTGACGAGACGCAGGAGCGGCTTTTCAGAAAGTGTGTTATGTTCTACGCAGCTATCGCTTCGGAAACTGTACCGGAATGCTTCGACCTTAATGGAATTGCTGCCATATCCGCACAGAAAATCAAGACAGATCTTATTCCTGTGCTGCACCGCGGAGAACGCTTTGAGCTTGCTTTTGCGCAGGAGCAGGTAAAGAATTATTTGAATGACATTCTAAAGCCAGAGGATACGGAGCTGTCTTTCTGGCAAGCATTTTCAGAGGGTACATATCAGCCGGAGCTTCTGTTTAACAATAGAGATATTCTTTCACGCATTGAACATCACCCGATGGCGCTGTGGAAATGCGGCGGGCGATCGTTAAAGCAAAAAGACACTCCTGCGCTGTAACGCTGTGTTTCGACAAGATTCCTGGTGTATTTATAAAAAAATACCCTTTTCAATATTTTAACATTGTATTATAATAAAAATAGAATTTACGTCTTTGAAGATCAGACAGCTTCGGATATTTTGCAGAAGCTGTATTCTAAATGTTTTGGACAATTTATTACCCCCGGATTAATTTATTATCACTCTAAATAATGTAGAAAGGAACGGGCGGAAACGCCCGGTTATCACATGCCAGGAAAGAAAAAAGAAGATATGAACGAAGAAATAATGTCTGCGGATGCGAAGGAACAGACGGAGGTCAAACCGGTAAAGCGCAGGGGCCGTCCGCCGAAAGCGGAGACGCTGGCGAAAAGAGCTGCTGAAGAGGCTGCCAGAGAGGCCGCGGCTGCGGACGCAAATGCAGCAAATGCAGCGGAAGCAGCGCCTAAGGAACAGCCTGCCAGACCGGTAAAGCGCAGAGGGCGTCCGCCGAAGGCAGAAACGCTGGCGAAAAGGGCTGCTGAAGAGGCTGCCAGAGAGGCTGCGGCTGCGGAAGCAAATGCAGCTGAGTCAGCAGAGGAAAAACCAGCTGATAAAACTGAGAAGGCGCCGGAAGAAAAACCGGCAAAGCGCAGAGGCCGTCCGCCGAAAGCGTCTAAGCCGGCCGTGGAGACAACGCCTGCTGCGCAGCCTCATGAAGAATCAGATCCTGTCGCGGCAGCGGAAGTCTCTTCGCAGGACCAGAAAACGCCGGAACCTGAGACGAGAGATGAAGGCCAGACAGAAACCCCTTTGATGACGGAAGCAGCCGAAACTGATGAAAGACCGGGACGTGAGAGAAGAAGCCACGGACGGGTTCAGACAAAGGAAAAGCAGGAGCGGGAGCGGCCGGAGGTCGAGGGAATTCTGGAACTGTCCGACAGCGGGTTCGGTTTTTTGCGGTTCAATAATTTTTTGACCAGTGATAAGGATATCTATGTGTCGCCGACGCAGATCCGCCGGTTTAACCTGAAGACGGGGGATAAGATCCACGGGATCTCCCGGCTGCCAAACGACGGCGAGAAGTTCGGCGCGCTGCTGTATGTGAATACTGTGAATGACGATGAGCCGGGCGTGGCTATCCGGAGGACGGATTTTGAGGATCTGACGCCGATCTTTCCGACAGAGCGGATCTCGCTGGAGGACAGTCCCAGGAATCTGTCTATGCGTCTCATCGATCTGATCGCGCCGATCGGAAAAGGGCAGAGAGGACTGATCGTAGCGCCGCCGAAGGCAGGAAAGACAACGCTTTTGAAAAGCATTGCCAACAGCATAGAAAAACAGTATCCGGAAGTGGAAATGATCGTGCTCCTTGTAGATGAGCGGCCGGAGGAAGTGACGGATATGAAGCGGTCTCTGACAGGCGGCGAGGTCATCTATTCTACTTTTGACGAAATGCCGTCGCATCATGTGAAGGTCGCGGAAATGGTCCTTGCCAGAGCGCAGCGGTTAGCGGAACACGGCAGAGATGTGGTCATTCTGCTGGACAGTATCACCCGTCTGGCCAGAGCGTATAATCTGGTGGTGCCGGCGTCAGGCAGGACGCTTTCGGGCGGCCTGGATCCGGGCGCGCTGCATAAGCCGAAAAAATTCTTCGGAGCGGCCAGAAATATTGAGGAAGGCGGAAGCATTACCATACTCGCCACAGCTCTGGTAGAAACAGGAAGCCGCATGGACGATGTTATATTTGAGGAATTTAAGGGTACAGGTAATATGGAACTGCATTTGGACAGAAAGCTTTCAGAAAAGCGGATATTCCCGGCCATCGATCTGAACAAGTCGGGAACCCGTAAGGAAGATCTGCTGATGACGCAGGATGAACTGGAAGCGATCTGGATGATGCGCCGGGCAATGGCTAATTCGCCTACCCAGGATGTAGCTGAGACTATCATCGATAATCTGGCCCATACCAGAAGCAATGCTGATTTTGTCCAGGTGATCAAAAAAGTTTTTTCGCATAATATTTATAGAGGGTAATGAACTATGGATTTGAGCAAGATTTTTCTAAAAGACGCGTGCCCGACCCCTGTGGGCGGACAGGCAGTTATGGAAGGGATCATGATGAAGGGGCTGAAGCGGACCGCTGTGGCCGTCAGACTGCCGGACGGACGTATACACATGAAGACCCAGCCCAATAAGGAGCTGCCGAAGTGGACCAAAGTCCCTGTTATCCGCGGGGTCGTATCCTTTGTCGTATCTCTTGTTCAGGGGACGGGAATACTGATGTATTCTGCTGACGTATTGGAAGCCAACTGGCCGGAGGAGGAAGAAGCCGGAGAGGATAAGATGGAGGCATGGCTGAACCGGCATTTTGGAGAAAAGGGCGCATGGAATCTGATGATATATATTTCGGTGATCCTCGCCCTCGCCCTGACGATCGGGATGTTCATTCTTTTGCCTACGGTAGTGGCCAACTGGCTGAAACCGGTCATTGAAAGCGAGTTTGTATTTAACCTGGTGGAAGGCGTTATGCGTATCGTGATCTTTGTGGCGTACATAGCGGCCATCAGCCAGATGAAAGATATTAAAACGGTGTTTCAGTATCACGGAGCGGAGCATAAGACGATTCACTGCTTTGAAAACAATCTGGAACTGACACCTGCCAATGCGCAGCAGTTCTATACGCTCCACCCGAGGTGCGGGACCAGTTTTCTGCTGTTCGTCATGGTAATCAGCTTTGTTCTGCATCTGTTTCTCGGATGGCCGGATCTCGCCCTTCGTATCATCTCACGGCTGCTGTTAGTACCTGTGGTCGCAGGCCTTTCCTATGAATTGCTGAAGTGGGCCGGCCGCAGTGATAACTGGGTGGTCAGGATCCTCAGCCTGCCCGGCTTATATCTGCAGAAGCTCACGACGAAGGAGCCCTCTGATGATCAGCTTGAGGTTGCGATCTGTGCCATGAAGGCGGTGATGGTGCCAGAGGACACGCCGTACTTTGAGGGGATCTGCGATCTGGAAGGCAACCTGATAGAAGAAAAGGTTTATGAAAGAAAGTCGAAAAAAGAAATGGCGGAGGAACAGGCATGAGTCTTTCGGTGAAAGAAATATTGAATATCGGGCTGCGTCAGCTGTCTGACAGCGGCGTCAGCGATGCTGCCATTGACAGCAAACAGTTATATTGTTTTCTGATGGGGATCACAAACGCCCAGCTGATCCTGGAGTATCAGAAGATCCTGCCTGACAGCCTCTGTGACGAGTATTTCAAGCTGCTGGACCGCCGGGCCGCGGGCGAACCGCTGCAGTACATCACAGGCGTTCAGTGCTTCATGGGGCTGGACTTTGATGTGGATGAAAACGTGCTGATTCCGCGGCAGGATACAGAAACTCTGGTCGAGGACGCTATGGAGGTCATCAGAGAGAGCACGCTGCGTGGAGAGAGTCTGCCGGTTAAGAAACGGCGTGACTGGGACGTGCTGGATCTCTGCTGCGGCAGCGGCGCCATCGGTATATCTCTAGCGTCTCTCTGCCCGGGCGTAAGCAAAGTCGTCTGCTCCGACATCAGCAAAGGCGCGCTGGCGGTAGCACGGCGCAACGCATCAAAGCTGGGTGTGTCGAAAAAGGTGGACTTTGAAGAGGGCAGTCTGCTGAAACCGTTCAAAAGACGCTTTCACAGCAAAAAATTTGATATGATCATTTCCAATCCGCCGTACATAAAGACTTCCGTCATCGCCACGCTGCAGCGGGAAGTCCGGGATCATGAGCCTATGCAGGCCCTGGACGGCGGCGCGGACGGGCTGGATTTTTACAAGGGTATCCTGGAAGACGCAGCTTCCTGTCTTGCGAAGAACGGTGTGCTGATGTTTGAGATCGGTCACGATCAAAGGGTGTCCGTCGCGGCTCTGGTCGAAGAGACCGGGCAGTTTACCCATGTGACGACGCTGCAGGACCTGGCGGGACGCGACCGCATCGTCTGTGCCGTGCTGGCAGGAAAGAAAAAAGAGTAAAAAACAGGCAGCAAAAATCCGCAAAAAACACTTGTTTCTTGCGGATAGGTGTGATATAGTATAAAGGCTGTAGTAGACACAGCAAAAAAATTATGCACGGGCATTGCCTGAGCAGGAAAGAGGTAAAAGCATGAAGGAAGGAATCCATCCTGATTATAAGGAATGTAAAGTAACTTGCGCATGTGGAAACACTTTTGTTACCAGATCAACAAAAGAGGAAATGAGACTTGACGTTTGCTCAGCATGTCATCCGTTCTTTACAGGACAGCAGAAGTTCATCAACCGTGGTGGACGTGTTGAAAAGTTCAAGAACAAGTACAACCTGTAAATATAATCAGAAGACCACAAGGAGCTGTCGCACAGTTTGACCAAAAATCGACTGGAGCGGCAGCTTCTTTCTTTTAACATAGAAACGAAAAAACCCTTGCAAATTCAACACTTGTAAGGGTTTTTGTGGTATAA
>JAETRU010000010.1 GCA_021769965.1 Eubacterium sp. | reverse complement strand
GCCTATCTGAAATACGCAGGCGACGAGGAAAAAGAGGACTATGTAGCAAAACTCTTGGAAACAGGAGAGGAGGCGATCCATATGTCCGATCAGGTATACAAAGACGTGACTGATGACGAAGTATTAGAGGTGCTGCTCTGGCATGAGCAGATGGCCGAGTGGGACAGGAATACCACCCTGCACCAGGCCGAGCAAAAAGGTATTGAACAGGGTCTCGAACAGGGTATTGCCGCGCTGATCGAAACTTTAAGTGAAATGGACCTGTCAGATGATCTGATTCTTGCTGAACTCCAGAAGCGCTTTCATCTGACTGAAAAAGAGGCGCTTGAGTATTACACAAAGTACCGTGATAATTCAAGATAACTAAAACTGACTTCATAAAGGCTGATCGAAATTTTACCCTTCTGCGATCAGCCTGTTTTTATCCGTAGAAGTCCGCAGATATCCTGCCGGTATATCTGTACAGGTCCCCTTGACACTCCTGCTGTTTCGGGATATACTCTTATGGAAATACGCGAAAACAGCTTTCGCAGATCCCAGGAGGTCCTATGAACAATCATTCTTTAAACGATCAGCAGAAGAAAAAAATCTGCATTTTATATACCGGCGGCACCATCGGCATGGTTCCCACCGAAAAAGGCTTTGCCCCGAAAAAAGGTTATTTCGCAGACCAGCTCGCGGCCATCGACGATCTCAACGCGCCTGACATGCCCGCTTGGGACATGATCGAGTTTGATCCCCTACTGGACTCTTCCAACATTGCCGTAGACCAGTGGAATCAGATCGGCCGTGCCATCCGTGACAACTATGATACATATGACGGTTTCGTCGTTCTTCACGGCACAGATACCATGGCATATACTGCCTCAGCCCTGTCATTTATGCTGGAGGGCCTGTCCAAGCCTGTTATTCTGACCGGCTCGCAGATCCCTCTTTGCCAGCTCCGTTCCGACGCCCGCGACAACCTGATCACCTCCGTCCTCATCGCAGGTCAGGACGTGGTCCGCGAAGTCTGCCTGTACTTCGGCGGCAAGCTTCTCCGCGGCAACCGGGCCGTAAAAGCCTCCGCCGACGGTCTCATCGCCTTTGACTCACCCAACTTCCACCCTCTGGCCGAAGCAGGCATCGACATCCACTACAATCACGGCGCTCTCCTGTCTCCATCAAAGGGTGTCCGTCTGAACCTTGTGGAGTTCCGTCAGACCTCTATCGGCGTGCTGAAGGTGTTCCCCGGCATTCAGTTCAGCCTCTTTGAATCCATCATGACCGAGAGCCTGAAAGGTATCGTCCTTGAGACCTTCGGTGCAGGCAATATTCCAAGCTACGACGACGCCCTGCTGCCGATCATAAAAAAAGCTTTTGAGAACGGCACCATCGTCACCGTCTGCTCCCAGTGTCCAAGCGGCACTGTCAAGCTGGGAGCATATCAGACCAGCGCGGCACTGACCGGCGCAGGGGCGGTCAGCGGTTTCAATATGACTACAGAAGCTGCCGTCGCCAAGCTGTACTATCTGTTCAGTCTGGGACTGGATCGGGATACCATCAAAGAGAAGATGGAAGAAAACCTCCGCGGTGAGCTGACGAAATAACAAAAGTAAATAAAAAACCTTCATGTAAATTTGATTACTCTGTCGTTAAATCAATTTACATGAAGGAATTCATCTCATTATTCTACTTACAGCGTACTTTGGCTACATCGCTGAATGCTCCGTAAATATTCTCTCCATATATCCACCTATATGCCCGCACTTTAACATAATATGTCTTATTCTTTTTCAAATTCTTTATCGTTCGAGAAAGCTGCGAACTTTTTCTAACTGTAACTGTTTTGTACGACTTGAACGAAGGGCTGGTAGAATAACGGATCTGATATCCTGTCCCTTTTGTTTTCTCCCAGGTAACTTTAATATCATGCTTGCTGCTGGATGAAACCGATTTGACCTTTGCTTTAGCAGGTCTGTAATAATCTTTGTAAGAAAGTACCTTGACCTTGCAGCTTGCTGTAACATTTCCATATCTGTTTTTGGCGGTAATTACCGCTGTACCTGCTTTCTTGGCATATAGCTCACCATATTCATCCACTTCCGCAATTTTAGAATTAGAAGACTCCCAGAAGACATCTTGTTCTTTTGCATTATCAGGATACACTGATGCTTTTAATTCTTTGCTCGTATATTCCTCCATTTTTAGTGAGTTATGATTAAGTGCAATCTTCTCTACCGGAAAAACTTCAAAGAAGTGAACCTGATAATCCGCAATAGCATTTCCGTTTTCACGAACTACTACATGAAATATGTCATCTGGCAAATACTCCTCTATTGCAGATTCATACCATTCTAAATCGGACTCAGGAAACTCCGGCTTAAAAATTACACAGCCGGACTGTCCGTATCCAACATTACTCACCATAAAATTTCCGTCCGATTTTTGACTGTCGAAGTTCCATGTTTTATTGTCTCTGCTTCGTGTCAGACTCACATCGATAGAATCTGGATCCAATTTGCGTCCAAAAGAAATGCTCCATGCTGTATTCATGTTAAAGAACTCAAGAGGCATCTCCTGAGCCGGCCAAGCAACTCCTGTATAAGCAGTCGAATTTCTAAATCCATCAAATGCATACATAGCAGCATGATCGTCCACCATGCCAAAACCAGTGTACTGCATTGATGGATTCAAACACCATCTTCTATGTCCGGGATCCAGCCCGGAGGTACTGTATTCATCTGAAATCCACCCAGTTACCCCCTCTTCAAAATCTGTTATACCCCAATAAAGATTACTGCTGCTACAGCCCTTACGCCCTAATTGATAAAGGCTGTCTGATATTCCGGAAGGCTGAGACGGATAATGCGTCATTGCCCCGTTCGCAGCGTTCACTAAAGCACCGGCCTGCGCCATGTTAATATACTCACTTTTTAACTGTACATTATAAGGGATCCCTGCAATATAGCGGAGTCCATTCAGGATGTCTACAGCTCCGTTTAAAGTCTTCTGTGACAACTTTCCCGGATCATAGTCCGGTCCTTTATATACAGGCTTCTTGTCATAGGTTACTTTAAAGTCGTTCGAATCATAAATGCTCTCTATTTTCGATTTGATTTCCTCCTGAGAGTGATAGTCAACATTTACGCCAACTGACGCAAATGCCGTTCCCATGCTCATCATTATAGATAATGAAAGCGAAATCAGAACCAATGAAATACGGCATTTTCTTCTGTGATTTTTCTTTTTCAACATAAATTTTCACAGGATATCAGTTAATTTAATCAAATAATCTCCTGTTTCCTCCTTAACTAATATTTGGTAAATGTAAAACTTGTTATCTTTACTAATTATGATATCATAAATGTACTGTTTGGCGCAAGGTCTAAATAACAGAAATTTCAGTTTTATATATCTAATTAGCAATGATATCATTTACAGTCTAAGTCTTTTTAAAATAATGAATTTTTCTCACCCCGAATGCAAAAGCCTTAAAAGTTTCCACGCTAGTTTCCACACTTTAAGGGTACAAAAGGGCGTAAAACGGCATTTACACCATTCAAAAATGAATTTAAGAGAAAAAAATAAATCCCTCGAAATGGCTTGAAATCAAGCTTTTTCAAGGGATTTTTTTATGGAGCTCCCTGCCGGACTCGAACCGGCGACCTGCGCGTTACGAATGCGCTGCTCTACCAACTGAGCCAAGGAAGCGCAATTCGCAGATGGGCGGCGCGTGGCACGCTCACCCGCGAGATAAACTATTTAATTACTTCAAAACTGCAGCCCGGGAAACTCAGATCGAATCTGCAGATCCCCTTATACTGGCAATATGTACACGGTGATTCCCGCTCTGTCTTCTTCGGGTTGATGGCGATCCTGCCTTCTGTCAGCTGACCGCACAGCTTCCGGATCTGCCGGTCCACATCTGTCTGCAGCTGGTCAAATTCCTCGTCGCTGAGCAGAAAACCCTCTGACGTAGCTTTGATACCCTGTTTGCCGCTGCGCAGCGGCACGATATCGGAATACCCGTCAAACTCTCCGGCGATACTGCCGATAACATCATCGTCATCCACCATTATACCATTTAATCGGAAAAATTTCCTCATATCTTTTGAAATTTTTTCAGAAATTTTTTCGTTGTCCGCGCCGGTCAGATCCACGCGGTGATCGTCGATCAGAAAGTAGAATACGCCGGCCGGGCGATGCACATTTTCCTGCGCCGCCTTTAAGTATAACATAAGTTGAAGACGATATCCACCCCTTGCTTCGGAAATTTTAAAATTTTCTTTGCCGGTCTTGTAATCGATGATCTTTACCCGGCCGTCCTCCAGTACATCCAGCCGGTCGATCTTGCCCTCCACATATACTTTATCGCCGCTGCCAAGTTCCACCTCTACAGCCGGGATCTCTCTGCCGCGTCCAAAGGAGGCCTCGTACCGGCTCTCTCTGATCCTGCCCGCCCTGACCTGCTCGATCAGCGCCCAGCACACGTGAAAGCAGGTATCTTCGATACGCCGCATCTTATACTGCTCCTCATTACCGAACTGGAACACTCCTTCCCGGTAAACGGCAGCTTCCGCTCTGGCCGTCCTGGCCACGAATTCGCGGCAGTCGTCCTCCGTTACCGTCTCCCACGCATTCTCTTCCGTCAGCTTTCGGGAGATCTCCATGAGACAGCGGTGGTAGATATCGCCGATCTCACGGCCCGCCGCCTCAAAGATCCGCCGCTCCTCGGGGCGCAGACCATAAGCGACAAAGTGAGCGAAGGGACACCGTGAGAATTTTTCAAGCCGCGACGGGCTCAAAGACAGATCCCGCTGTCCTTCCTTCTTATACAAAAGCTCCGCCAGCTCCGGCGTCAGCTCCTTCTGTTCGTTGGTAAAATCAAGACCTCCGGCGATCCGATACAGATCCTCCGGATCATTGTCGCGATACCAGCTGATGACTGTCTGCCATCCGCTGTCGATCTTTTCACCTTTCCGCCCCTGCTGCAGTGCGTGGGTCAGATGGCGAAGCGCGTTGATCCACCCGATGGCCAGGCCTCTGACGTCGCCCCGGCTGACCAGATCAGGCTCTGTGACCATATCTGGAAAGACCGCCCGCAGGCTGTCCACGATCTCCGACGGTCTGCATTCCTTTCCCTCGCTGTCGCTGGCCGCATAGCTGATCCAAAGGTAATCCGACGCTTTGGATAAGTTCCGGTAGATCGCCAGCTTTTCCTCCAGAGACCGTATGTGGTCCACCTTGCACAGCTCTGCGCCTTCTGAGGCCAGAAACTCCAGCTCATCCACAGAAAACAGACCCTCGTCCTGCGGCTGTGCCGGCAAAAGTCCCTCGTTGGCCCCCAGAACCACTACGGCTCTGACCGGACCGCTTCTGGTCCTCTGCATGGTCCCCATGAGAATATCGTCAGAGGTCGGCGGCAGTACGCCTACCTCCAGCTGAGACAATCCGGTCACGAGAAGCTCTGTAAATTCCTTTCCGTCAAAGGGTTCTTCGCCCATCAGTTCTGACATCTGGTCCAGAAGTCCCATCAGTTTTCCCCATATCTGCGCCGTCTCCTCCGCCAGATCCAGAAAGCCCTGCGCCTCCTGCCTGGCAGCCAGCTCTGTAACAGCTTCTCCCAGATGCGCCTCCTCCGTGAGAAAGTCATAATAGTTTTCAATAAAATCGCCTGTGGTCCCGCAGGCCCTGCACACGGCTTCAAAAGACGTGAACAGCTTCATAGCCCGCTGGCGCAGCTCCTCAATGGCTTCCAGCCCATCATCTCCGTACTCCATCTGCCCGCGCACAAAAGGCTTCTTCCACATGGAACCTTTGATCCGATACTTTACAGCGTAGTTTTCCAGCGTTTCTATCTCGTCATCTGTCAACGCGGAAAACCCTGTTTTCAGAGTCTTGAACACATCCTGTGTCCGGTAGCGGCCCGTCACAGTCTCCAGCAGAGCCACGGCAAAGACCGCGATAGGCGAATGCATGACGGTTCTGGTCCTGTCATCAAAAACGCCGATGCCGTACTCTTCAAAGACCCGTCTGATCACAGAGCCCCGCACGCTCTGATCGTTGCAGATGACCACGATATCGCGATAACGAAATCCCTTGTCTCTCAGCAGCCGCAGAATAAAGGCAGCCGCAGATTCCGCCTCGCTGTAGATATTTGCTGCCTGGCAGAGATAAATTCCTCCGCCGCCGTCTCTGCCGTTTCTGAAGTTCTCCGCGGGCCGTCTTCCTACGGCGTACAGTTCTCTCTCCAGCGTTTCAAAAACCGCGCTGTTTTTCTCCGCCGGATAATCCCCGGCAGACACCCTTTGCTCCCGGCACGGTATGCCGAAAGCCTCTGCCTGCCGCGCCAGCGCCGACTTGACCATGCCGGTCAGCTGAAAGATCTCTTCGTCCCGGCAGTTCTGGCTGTAGGTCAGGAAAACGTTCAGTTCACCGGCGGCAGCCATAAGATGGCCCAGCACGTCCAGTGCCTTGGGCGCAAAGCTGTCGAAACCGTAGACCCAGATGCTGCTGCCCCGTATTTCTTCAGACGTCTGGATCCGCGCGGCGTACAGATCGATCAGATCCTCGGAGTCGGTATATCTTCCCTGGATCCGGCGCTGATACTCAGCAAAGATCACCTGCAAATCGGACAGCTTTCTCGCCAGCAGACTGCTGCCGGGCAGGCTTTCAGACAAAGCCGAAAGCTGCTCCGGGGTGACATTGTACTGCTTCATCTCAGAGATAAAGTTATTGGTCAGCTCGATGAAGGAATTTTTGCGCCGGCTCCCGGTAAAGACCTGCAGTTCTTTTTCTGTGTCCCGCAGGACCTGCGCCAGCAGAATATGCCGTCCGTATTTGTCAATAAAGGTATTGCGGCTGCCCCCCTGCCGGGAGAGAAGCCTGCTGCCCAGCCGCGACATACTGATGACTTCCACGTCCATCAGCCCCTGCGCGCCCAGCAGGCGGAAAGCCTGTTTTTCGCCTTCCAGAGTATACTGATCCGGCACGATGACAAAGGTCCGCCGGCCTCTGTCCTTAGCCGCCGCTTTGATCTGGCTGTATATGAACTTTTCCTTATCTACGTTTTCTCTGCCGTAATAAATGTGAACCATTGCTTTTCCTCCCTGCTACAGCAGCTGCAGCAGGTCCTCTGCTTTTTCTATGAAATATTCCGGCGCGTCGGGACTGTTCAGATCTTCTTCTGTGACAGCCTCGGCCCAGCCCACTAATACCGCTTTGACGCCGGCGTTGTGGGCGCATTTGATATCAAACATGCTGTCGCCTACCATCAGGGCTTCCGCAGGTTCTGCCTCCAGCCGCTCCAGGGAGATCAGGACCGGCTCCGGATCCGGCTTATGCCGGGTGCAGTCATCACAGGTGATGATGTCATCCAGATATTCTGTAACACCGAATTTGTTCAGTCCTATCATGGTGGTATTCCGCATTCTGGAGGTAGTCACAGCCACCTTCAGACCTCGTTCCTTCAGCGCTTTGATCAGATCCACCATACCCGGAAACGGCTCGATCATCTCTTCGTAAATATCCTTCTGATGGCCGCGGTAAATACGGATCGCCTCATCTACCGGGGTATCCGGAAAACACTTTTCCATGCTGACGGCCAGAGGCTCCCCGAAGGTAGCCTTGATATGCCGCTCATCGGCCTCTCCTCCGGTCAGGATCCGGTACACATGCTGCCAGGATTCGATGACCAGACCGTTGGTATCTGCCAGCGTTCCGTCAAAATCAAATAAGATGGTATTAAAAGCCATTGTTCATTCCTCTTCTGTTTCATATTGCTCTGGACCGGGTCGTTCTGAACCGGTTTAGATCGTCCGGGAAGCTCAGAACTTCATGGTCAGGCCGATCTTCTTCTTTTCGGGATCGATGCTGATGATCTTCACTTTCACCGTGTCGCCTACGGAGACTACGTCCATAGGATGTTTGACAAATTTGTTGGACAGCTGGGATACATGGACCAGTCCGTCCTGTTTGACGCCGATATCCACAAAGGCGCCGAAGTCCACCACGTTGCGGACGGTGCCGGTCAGCTCCATATCCACCTTCAGATCCTCAAAGCTGCGCACGTCGTTGCGGAAGATCACCGGCGGCGCGTCCTCACGAGGGTCTCTGGCCGGCTTCTTCATCTCCGCCACGATATCTGACAGAGTCATCTCGCCGATTCCCAGATCCTGTGCCATCTTTTTCACGCTTTCCGACGGCTTTTTCGCAGGATAAGCCTGGAATATCTTTTCGTCTATGGCTTCTCCTACGCCGCCTGCGGCGATATCCTCCTTGGTAATGCCGATCTTTTCCATCATCTCTTCTGCCGCCTTATAGGACTCCGGATGGACAGAAGTGCTGTCCAGCGGCTCGTTTCCTCCCGTGATCCGCATGAAGCCCGCGCACTGTTTGAACGCCTTTTCACCCAGCTTGGATACCTTCATCAGTTCCTTCCGGTTCTGGAAACGGCCGTGCTCCTCACGGTATGCCACGATATTTCTGGCGATACCCATATTGACGCCGGATATATAGGAAAGCAGGGACGGGGACGCAGTGTTCAGATCCACGCCCACCCGGTTTACACAGTCTTCTACCACGGTGGTCAGTGCTCCGGTCAGCTGTTTCTGGTTGATGTCGTGCTGATACTGGCCCACGCCGATGTGCTTCGGATCGATCTTGACCAGCTCCGCCAGGGGATCCTGCAGCCTGCGGCCCAGTGACATGGCGCCTCTGGTGGTCACGTCCAGATCAGGATATTCTTCCGACGCCAGCTTTGACGCGGAATAAACAGAAGCCCCCGCCTCGTTGACGATAGTATACTGGATATCATAGTCTTTCTTTTTCAGGTAATCAGCTACGACTTCTTCGGTTTCCCGGGACGCCGTGCCGTTGCCGATAACGATAACGTCACAGCCGTATTTCTCGATGATCTTTGTCAGAACACGCTCAGTGCCCGCCACATCTTTCTTCGGCTCTGTCGGATAAATGGTGGTAAATGCTCTGAGTCTGCCGGTCTCGTCCAGTACAGCCACTTTGCAGCCGGTCCTGTAACCCGGATCGATGGCGATGACCTTTTTACCCCGCACCGGCGGCACCATGAGCAGCTTCTCTGTATTCTTCGCAAAGACCCTGACCGCGTCGGTCTCCGCCCGTTCCGTCAGGATATTCCGCATTTCCCGCTCGATAGACGGCGCGATCAGTCTTTTATAGGCGTCGGCTATGGTCTCCCGCAGCAGCTCCTCAAAGATGGACTTGCCCCGGATCACCTGTTTTTCAATGTACCCGGTGATCACATCGCTGTCGACGGCCACTTTGACCTTCAGTTTCTTTTCTTTCTCGCCCCGGTTGACGGCCAGAACTCTGTGGTTCGGCATCTTGCAGATCGCCTCGCTGCTGCCGTAATACATGTCGTAGACGGTCTTTTCCTCCGGGTCCACAGCCTCTGTGGCGATCTGACCCCGGTCAAAAGTCTTCTCCCGGATAGCTTTGGTCAGGTCAGCGTCGTCGGCGATCATCTCAGCGATAATATCCATGGCGCCCTGAGCAGCCTCCTCCGCAGTCTCTACGCCTTTCTCCGGATCGATGAAGTCAGCCGCGATGGCAAGAGGATCCCCGTCCTTCTTCTGCTGCGCATAGAAGATCATGGCCAGCGGCTCCAGTCCTTTTTCCTTTGCCTTTGACGCCCGTGTCGCCTTCTTCTGCTTATATGGCTTGTAGAGGTCCTCGACCCGCTGCAGGACCTCGGCTTTTTCGATCTCCGCTTTCAGTTCGTCAGTCAGCTTGCCCTGCTCGTCGATGAGGCGGATGACCTCTTCCTTTCTGTCCTCCAGGTTTCTCAGATAGACAAGACGTTCCTCCATGTCGCGGAGCACCACGTCAGTGAGTCCGCCGGTGACTTCCTTTCTGTACCTGGCGATGAAGGGAATGGTGTTTCCCTCGTCGATGAGATTCACCGTGTTCTCCACCTGCGCTGTCCTGACTTTAAATTCACTTGCTAATTTTTCTATGATATTCATGTATTTTATTCGTCCTTCTGTTTCAGCTTTTCATTGATAAAGTAGTCAATGTCTCCATCCATGACGACGTTGACATTTCCCACCTCCGCGCCGGTCCTGTGATCCTTGACCATGGTATACGGCTGGAATACATAGGAGCGGATCTGAGAACCCCATGTGATCAGGGAGAAGTCTCCCTTCAATTCCTTCAGGTTTTCCTTGTGCTCCTGTTCTTTCAGCTCCATGAGCCGGGATGCCAGGATCTTCATGGCCATCTCTTTGTTCTGGTGCTGGCTGCGCTCGTTCTGGCAGGTGACCACGATATGGGTCGGCAGATGGGTGATTCGGATCGCCGAATCTGTCTTGTTGACGTGCTGACCGCCCGCCCCGCTGCTCCTGTACGTATCGATGCGCAGATCCTCCGGATCGATCTCCACGGTCATATCGTCTTCGATCTCCGGCATGACTTCCAGCGCAGCAAAAGAGGTCTGCCGCTTGCCCGCCGCGTTAAACGGCGAGATCCGCACCAGACGGTGGACGCCTTTCTCATTTTTCAGATAGCCGTAGGCGTTCTCGCCTTCCACGATCATCGTAGCGCTCTTGATGCCGGCTTCTGTATCATCCTGCATATCGACCAGCGTGACCTTGTAACCTTTTTTCTCGGCCCAGCGGGTGTACATCCGGTACAGCATCTGCGCCCAGTCCATGGCGTCCACGCCGCCGGTCCCCGCGTGAACGGAAATGATGGCGTTGTTATGATCGTACTTGCCGTCCAGCAGAGTATCCAGCTTCAGTGTTTCCAGTTCTTCCTGCAATTCTCTGAAGCTGTCTGCGATGGACGCCGCCTCTTCCTCGTCCTCCATCTCCTCAGCCAGAACCATCAGTTCTTCAATATCGTCCAGACCTTTTTTCAGAGATTCATACCTGTCAAGCTTGTTCTCCAGGCCTTTCTTCTTCTTTAATATTTTCTGTGCCTCTTCCGGATCGTTCCAGAACTCCGGCTCTTCCGTCTGCTTCGTAAGCTTTTCTAATTCTCCTCTAAGACCCGCAAGGTCAAAGGGACTCACCTGCCTCTTTGAGATTCGCCTTTACCATCGGCAGGTCAGATCTGATCTGATCAAATTGAATCACTTTTATCACTCCCTTTTCAGTTAATTTCACATTCTATTATTTTATCATAAAAGTCCGGACATTACATCTTGTTTTAGCAGCGCCCAATAAAAAAGTTTATATATTTTCTTTTACAGGCTTTTGTGCTACAATTTAGTTAGATGAATCATCTAAGGAGGAAAGATCAATGTTAAATGAAGTTGTAAAAAAATTACTTGGCGAACAGTTATGGTACGTCGCAACTTTTTCAGACGAACCGAACGCAGTCCCTGTAGGATTTAAAATGGTATCTGATGAGGGCGACCTGATCATCGGAGATGTTTTCATGGATACTACCGCAAAGAATATTGAGAAAACTGGCAAGGCCTCTGTTTCCGTATGCGATCCGGCTACTTCCGAAGCATATCAGGTCAAAGGATCCGCCCGGTATTTCACCGAAGGTCCGGTGGTTGATATGCTGAAAAAGATCGCTGCCGAGAAATTCAACGGCGCGATGACCGCGAAAGGCGCCGTTGTCATCAAGCCGGAAAAAGTCATCGTGGCAACTCCGGGACCGGACAATAACAAAGTACTGTAAGCGCGAAAGCCTTCCTGTAGATCTGAAGGGCGGTCCGCCTTAACGGAAAATAACCGCTAAGGTGGACCGCCCTCTCTGATTTTAAGCGCTCTTTTTACTTTTCTTCTCTTTCTGCCCACAGCTTGTCAGCCACAGGCGCCCACGCTCTGGCATAGTCCACGCACTTGCCGCAGAGATGCTCGCTGGACTCCGGCGCCTCCAGATCCGTGGACTTAGCCCCGGTCTTCTTCACCATCTCCTGCAGGATCTCCGGATTCTCCAGCATCGGGCAAGGCCGCAGATGATTCTCGTTAAACGGCTGCCCCTCACGATAAGCCAGAAACAGCGGCTGACGCAGGCAATCCAGCAGCGACTGCTCTTTGATGTTAGCTCCAGAATAGTGGATAAAAACGCAAGGCTCTACATCGCCGTTAGCGTTGATATGGCAGTATCTCTCACCTGCCGCGATGCATCCGTGAACGAACTCGCCGTCATTCTGGAAGTCAATGGCGAACAGTTCCTTGCCACCCGAAAGGTCGCGGATCTCACGGATCTTATCGTGCATATAAACCCTCTGTTCCGGCGTCAGCAGCAGGTCTGTGCTGGCGTTGACGCCTACAGGCATATAGTGGAAATACCATGCGAAAATACATCCCTTATCGATGAGCATATCCAGAAATTCGTCACTGGTCACAGTCAGATAGTTCTGGCTGGTGTAACAGATCGAAACACCGAAAGGGATCCTCTTGCTGTGCATCAGATCCATAGCGTCCAGCGCCTTCTGATAGTGGCCCTGTCCCCGTCTGCCGTCGTTGCTCTCCTCAAAGCCTTCGATGCTGACTGATACAAAGAAGTTGCCGATCCGAAGCAGATCGTCGCAGAAAGCCTCGTCGATCAGGGTTCCGTTGGTAAACGCGTGAAACGCGCAGTCGCTGTGCTTCTCACAAAGTCTGATAATGTCCGCCTTTCTGATCAGCGGCTCACCTCCGGTAAACAGGTACGCGTGGATTCCCAGTTCCTTGCCCTCCGTGACGATCTTATCCATATCCTCAAAAGTCAGACTCATCTTGTCTCCGTATTCCGCAGCCCAGCATCCGGTGCAGTGCATATTGCATGCCGTAGTCGGGTCCATAAGGATGATCCACGGAATATTACACTGATATTCCGCAGACATCTTCAGTGACGTCTTGTAGCCCCGAAATCCCGCTTCATACCCTGCGTTCAGCACCAGAGTCTTAAGTATTTTCGGATCTACATCCCGCAAAAGCCGGTGGGTGTAGTGAGCCCACTTGCTGTCCGGTTCACAGGTCAGAGTTCTCAGCATTTCGTAAGAAGACGCCTCCCATGAGCTGCCCAGAATTTTCTCCATCATGTCGATGATCGAGCGAAAAGTTTCAGCGGTGTCCTCCCCCTTCTGGGCCTTGGAAATGACCTTATCCAGCGCCATTCCAAAAGCCTTTCTCTCCAGTTGATGTGTGATGCGATTTTCCATTGTTCTACCTCCAGCATTCATTCCCTTTTAAAAATATATCCTCTATAATTCTATTTCCATATTGTCTACCCCATATCTTTTTCAGTAAAACTAGACAAATTGATGAATCTGTCAAAATTTATCTATGTTTTCTATACTATTTCCTCCGAAACATCACAACGCCGCGGGAAAATTTCCGAAAAATCCTCGGAACCCATAGTAAAAACCGCCCCTTTGCGCTACAATAAAAATGATCACAAAAAGGAGGATTTACCTATGCTGGATATCTGCCTGCTTGGTGCCGGAGGTATGCACCCGATGCCCGGCCGTTTTCTTACATCCTTATATGCCAAATGCGGCAGCCATGCCCTGCTCATCGACTGCGGCGAAAGCACCCAGACAGCCATGCGCTGCGCCGGCTGCAGCTTCAAACCCATCGACCTGATCTGCATCACTCATTTCCACGGCGACCACGTCAACGGCCTCAGCGGCGTGCTTCTGTCCATGGCCCTCTCCGGCAGGACCGAACCCGTCACCATTACCGGTCCCCAGGGTCTTTACCAGATCCTGACCGGACTGCTGATAACCGTACCTGAACTGCCTTTTACCATTCAGGTCCGCGAACTACTTGCAGAACCGGACGGCGGACTTCTCCATGTATCTGACTTTGGCCCGCTCCGCATCAAAGGGTTTCCGTCAGAGCACCGCGTCCCATGCCTGGGGTATCGGCTGGAAGTACCGCGTCAGGGCAGATTCATGCCAGAAAAAGCAAAAGCCCTCGGCATACCTGTATCTCAGTGGTCCCTTCTGCAGCATGGACAGTCTGTTCAGCTCGAGGGGCGGATGATCTCTCCCGAAGCCGTTCTGGGGCCGCCCAGAAAAGGGCTGAAGCTGCTGTATGCTACAGACACACATGCCATATCGTCTATCAGCGATTCAGGCCGGGACGCAGACCTTTTGATCCTCGAAGGTCTCTACGGAGATGAGACCCTGCGTCAGAAGGCCTTTGACCGGGGCCACATGACCATGCTGCAGGCCGCAGAACTGGCAAAAGACGCAGGCGCCAAAGAGCTCTGGCTGACCCACTTCAGCCCGTCCGTTCCTGACCCTTCCATATATCAGGAAGCTGTCAGAGACGTATTTCCGAATGCATTCATGGGACGCGACGGCATGAAGAAGACACTGAAGTTTCTTAAACGGTGACAGAAATAAAGAAATCTCGGATATTTGTCACATTACTCCGTTTTCATGCTTTCATGCGTTTGCCGTGAACACCTCGTCCACAAAATCCACTGTTTTCTCGATGGCCTCATATAATGACCGGCGGTTCGTATCGAAAGTATGGCTTCCGTTTTCGATCAGTTCCAGCCTGGTGTTACAGCACTGTCTGCACGCTTCCTCGGATACCCGGTACGGAACTACCTGGTCTGCCAGGCCATGTACGAACAGCTTCGGCAAAGCGATAGACCGAAGGCTTTCTACCGGCCTGTACAGGTTGATCTCGTCAAAGAGCGGGACGCCGAACCGAAACAGCCTCCCCTCTGAATTATAGGTGGGACAGAATCCATCCCGCAGCGCGATCTCTCTGTTTCTGTCAGACAAAAAATCATCTGTTCTCAGGACCGCGTAGTTATCCAAAGCCCCATACCACAGAACCAGCCCTTTCACCTGATCAAACAGCCGATAGTCTGCCAGTGATACGATGCTCGCCCCAAAACTGGCTCCCAATACAATGATCTCGTCGTACCCTCTTTTCGTCAAAGAATCCAGGACAGATCCTATATCCTCTATTTCCTTCGAGATCGTCATTTCATAATCAATGCCGCCGGATTCTCCCTGTGCTCTGAAATCTATGCGAAGACTGCTGTATCCCCTCTCCCGGATTGCCTTTGACAGCGGAGCAAAGGCTCCACACTCATCCTTGTCGCTTCTGATACCATGGCAAAGCACCACGATCTTCTTTGAAGAAACACGTCCTTCCAATGCGCACAGTCTGATATGATCTGTGCTTTCAATGTAGATTTTCTCTTCCATCCTTATATACGCTTTCCGCCAGCGCCTCCGGCCGCCGGAGCTGTTTCCCTCTTTTCATTATTTATAAGAGGTATTATATCATCTATCTCTCTTCTGCGGCCTTGACAAAATTTCTATTCGACCTGCGACAAATATTCCACTCCGGCCTTCCGGCTCTGCCGCCAGAAATAAAATCCGCACAAAATAAGCTGCACCACTGTGGACGCCGGCGTGGCAAGGCCCACCATAAACAGAGACACTCCCGGGATCCTGCTCATCACAACAGATACAGGAATTCTCACAAAGAACGCGCCGAGAATTCCCTGAACCATCACAAATATCGTCTTTCCAAAGCCGTTAAAATACCCTGTCATGCTGAACAAAAAGGACGTCAGAAGGCAGTCGATGGCGTAAGCCTTCAGATAATCCCATGCCGCAAAGATAACATCTCCGTTCTCACCGCTGTAAAACCACGAAGCCAGAATATCGCCGTGAAAGAAGGCAAACCATCCCATCACCGTGCTGATCGGCAAAGAAGTCGCAATGCCGTAGAGCAAAGCCTTTCTCGCCCTGCCGTAATGTCTCGCCCCTACATTCTGCGCCACGAAAGCCGCCATAGCCTGAGAAAAAGCAGACGGCACCAGCATGACAAAGCCTGTTACTTTTCCCGCAATGCCGACGCCTGCAGACGCCGCCAGCCCCAGCGTATTGATCACCGCGATCAGCACCAGAAAGGAAATATTGATAAGCAGATTCTGAAAAGCCACCGGCATCCCCAGATTTAAAATCCTTCCCACATACTCCCGGTCAAAGCGAATCATCTTCCCGGAAAAAGCAAAAGGCAGGCTGCGCCTTTTTATGATCAGAACAGACAAAGTCACACTGGTAAACTGCGAAATTACCGTCGAGAGTGCAGCGCCCGCAACGCCAAGATGCAGTCCTCCGACCAGCGCCAGATCGCCCAGTACATTGAGTCCACAGGAAATGGCGACAGTAATCAGCGGCATGCGGGAATCTCCGATACCCCGAAAGATACTTCCTATTACATTATACGCAACGATAAAAACCGTACCCGCGGCGCAGATCCTCACATAAGTAATCGTCTCGCCCACCGCTTCCGCCGGCACCTGCATCAGATACACCAGCGGATTTGTCAGAGAAACAGCAAACACAGTAAAGACAATTCCAATGACAGAAAACATCCAGATACCGCTGCCGATGGTTTTGCCTGCGTCTTCCGGTCTTCCCTCTCCGATCTTCTGTCCCGCGAGGATGGTAATCCCCATAGACAGGCCTATGATGATGGTCGTAACCGTCTGCATCATGCGGTCGCCCGTAGAAACCGCCGAAATATCGCTGGCAGTGCCGAACTTTCCTAAGATCAGAAGATCCACCGCCCCATACAGGGTCTGAATCAGTGACGCCAAAAGCACCGGAAGCGCGAACTTCAGCAGCGGCAGCAAAATTTTTCCTTCTGTAAAGTTCTGATTCATCTGTGTCACTCCTTCCTGTAAATTACATTAAACGAATAAAATATCAGCATCATTTTAACACCTTATCCCCGCTTCATCCGCTCATAAGGTCTGCCTCCATGCTTTACCCCAAAGACAGCGATCAGCAGCAGCGCCACAGAGCCTGCAGTCATACCGAGAAAGGATACGTTCATGCCGTGGATCATCGCCCGGTCTCCATAAGATGCAGCGGAATCTGCACTGACCACGGTCATAATTCCGACAAATACTGCAGATCCGATAGAGCCTGAAATCGTTCGCAGCGAAGTCAGCAGTGAAGAAGCATCCGCCATTTTCTTCACGCCTACGCTGCTGGTGCCCCACGTCAGCAGAGGCATCATCAAACTGCCGATAGCCAGATTCCGGACCACGTTAAGAGCCGCGGCTGCGCCAAGTGGGGTTTCCATAGTGAGAAAATACATGCCAATATTACTGATCAGCAGCGCAACAGAGCCTGCGACGAAAATCTTTTTGATCCCTATTTTGTCATACATCCTGCCTGCAAGTGGACTGATCACCGCAGTGGCGGCAGAGCCTGGTAATGTCACCAGACCGGAAACGACCGCAGAGTAACCCATAACGCTCTGTACGTACAGCGGCATCATCACCGAGGATCCCATCATGACTAAATAAAGTACCATACTTGCAGCTACGCTGACGGCATAGTCTTTATTCCGCAGCGTTTTAACATCCAGAAACGGTTTTTCCAGACCGCACTGGCGAAGAACAAAGAGGGCGCAGACTACGATACCGATCAGCAGCGGCATTCCTGCCTGCACGCTGATGAGACCAAAATCACTGATATTTCCTATACCAAACGTGATGCCGCCAAAAGCGAAGATGCTCTCCACAAAAGACAGAACGTCGAACTTCTTTTTCTGGATCTCCAGCACATTTTCAAAGACCACGCTGGAGATGGCAAGGGATATGATCATGATGACCATTACCACATAAAAGATGGATTTCCAGCCAAAGGCGTCGATCAGTACTCCTGCCACTGTAGGGGCAATGATCGGAGCGGCAGTAGATGCCAGTCCGTAGGTACCCATCATGGTGCCCTTTTTTCTCAGCGGGATAGACTGTCAGAATGATAACCTGGGCTGCCGCTGTCAAAATGCCGTTGCCACAGGCCTGCACGACTCTTCCCATCATCATAACGGCAAAGCTGCCGCCAAAAATACTGAGCAGCAGTCCGGCGATAAAACAGGAGATCCCTGACATATACAGCTTCTTCGTAGGAAATCGCGTGATCAAAAAAGCCGTCAGCGGCATTACCATACCCATAGCAAGGGAATATCCGCTGGTCACCCACTGTCCGATAGATGTTGTCACGCCGAAATATTCTACTAAATCAGGCAGCGCTGTCGTCATCGCTGTTGCCAGTGAAGACGACGCGACACCTGATACAACAAGATTGATAAAGATCAACGCGCGCTTTCTGTCCGTCAGCTGCACGACCTGATCATCTTCCATTATTCTGTTCCCCACACTGTCCCTCCATTCTGTGCCACACCTTCTGATTTATATTTTCAGTCATCTGCTGCAGGGTTCTCGCCGCGGCCGTCAGTTCTTCCCGGGAAATGCCGGCACTGATGGTCTCATAAAAGTCTGCATGGATATTTTTGATCTTTTCTGCCGCCGGCAGCGCCTTCTCTGTCAGATACAGATGTTTGACACGCCGATCCTCTTCATCACCGATCACCCGGATATATCCAACAGCTGTCAGTTTTTTAATGATTTTTGTCAGAGTCGCCTTATCTACGCGGATACATCCTGCCATCTCCTGCGGCGACGCGCCGGGATGCTCATAGAGATACTCCACATAGAACTGCTGTCCCCATCCGATCTCAAACTCCGACAGACCGTGATCATAATACATCTTCATCAGCCTGTCGAAAATAGTAACCCACCGTCCTAATGCTGTAAACTGATCGTTCATTCTGTACCTCCAAAAATGATTCCATAGTTTCTACTTTAACACAAAATAGTAGCGCACGCAACTAAATATCTTCAAAATATTTCTGCTATAGCAGTCGCCGTTACTATTCACAGCAGGCAGCCTGCGCGCCACATTTCGCAGAAAAGACATTTCATACGGCGCCTGTTACCGAATACGCGCCACTTTTTTGATAAATAACACATCAATATGGCGTTTCACTCCTTGCTGTACAGGTACTTTCAGCTTGAACGCTTCGCATGATGACAAAAAACAGTAAAAAACAGGACATCTTCATCTTTGCGCGCCGTGTAGCGGTAAAATCATCTGAAAATATGGCGCGTATCAAAGCGAGGGCGCCGTATGAATGCAAAAAAGCGAAAAAAGCGGCGCAGATTAACCGCTGGAACTTTGTCAAAAAGCCCGCGTCCAAAGACGCGGGCAAAATAATCGGGTCAGGACTTGCCGCCGTAGGTTCAATCCAAGCTGCCTTCGCAGCAGCTCGGCACCACTGGTGAACCCTGACAGGGGACCTACCAGCGATTCTCTTTCGCCCTCAAAATGCTTACGCATTTGATGGCTCAGACAATCGGCTTAGGATCTCCCACAGCAGTTCTTATATTTCTTGCCGCTGCCGCACGGGCACGGGTCGTTTCTGCCGATCTTCGGCGAATCTCTGCGCACGGTCTGCTGCTTCTTTTCTCGTTCCGGAACCTGCGCGTCCTCTGGCAGCTGTCCGCCGCCCTGCATAGCCCGCACTGCGTCCTCGTCGATGTAATCGCTCTTAGTCGCGTTCTGAGCTTCCATGATCGCCCGGCGCTCAGTCTTGGTCTCTACCGTCACGTTGTAGCAGTACTTGACGGTATCCTCCTGAATGGCGCTGATCATCTGCTCAAACATGTCGAAGCCTTCCTTGGCATAAGCTGCCGCCGGGTCCTGCTGGCCGAGGGCCCGCAGGCCGATACCGGATTTCAGCTGATCCATGGCGTCGATATGATCCATCCACAGGTTATCTACTACACGGAGCAGGATCATGCGCTCAACTTCACGCATCTGCTCGGAGCCGACTTCCCGTTCCTTATCCTCATACAGGCTGATGAACTCGCCGCAGATCTCTTCGCGCAGGGATTCCTCGGTCATAGCGTTCAGCTCTTCTGTAGTATATGATGTCTTCCCCTTATATCTGGCGGTGATCTTCCGCAGATTCTTAGTCAGAGTTTCAAAATCCCATTCCTCCGGATACTTGGAGTCCACCACGATCGGATCGATGATGGCGTTTACGATGGTCTTCATCATGTTCAGGATATATTCCTTCAGATCTTCGCCGAAGAGTACCTTGCGGCGCTCGTCGTAGATGACCTCCCTCTGCTTGTTCATGACGTTATCGTATTGGAGCACGTATTTTCTGATGCCGAAGTTCTTGCCTTCCACCTTCTTCTGCGCGCCTTCGATAGACTTGCTCAGCATGCCGGCTTCGATAGCTTCATCCTCTTCAAGTCCCATGCGGTCTACGATCTTCTGCATCCGCTCGCCGCCGAACAGGCGCATCAGCTCGTCTTCCAGAGAAATGAAGAACTGCGTCTGGCCCGGGTCTCCCTGACGTCCGGAACGTCCGCGGAGCTGATTGTCGATACGGCGGGACTCATGACGCTCTGTGCCGATGATAGCCAGACCGCCCAATTCTACGACCTTTGCCTGCTCCTCTTTTCTCTCTTCCTTATACTGCTGATGCAGTTCATTAAACTTTTCTCTCGCTTCATTCAGCTCCGGATCATCAGACTTGATGAAGCTGGACGCAAAGGAGATCGCCTCGTCACTGTATCCCAGCTTCTTCAGCTCTTTCTTTGCCGCGAATTCCGGATTGCCGCCCAGGATGATATCGGTACCACGGCCTGCCATATTCGTAGCGATCGTGACCATACCCAGACGGCCGGCTTCTGCTACGATCTCCGCTTCTCTTTCGTGCTGCTTTGCATTGAGCACGTTATGTTTAACGCCGCGCTTTTTCAGCATATCGCTGATCAGCTCAGACTTTTCGATCGATATAGTACCTACCAGCACCGGCTGTCCGGTCTGGTGCAGCTCCGCCACCTTATCGGCGATAGCCTTGAATTTGCCCTTTTCTGTCTGGTAAACAGAATCCTGCAGGTCCACTCTGGCGATCGGCCTGTTGGTCGGAATCACCACGACGTCCATGTTATAGATGTCACGGAATTCCTCTTCCTCAGTCTTTGCCGTACCGGTCATACCGGCCAGCTTCTGATACATACGGAAGTAGTTCTGCAGGGTGATGGTAGCCAGAGTCTTGGACTCCGAACGCACCAGCACTCTTTCCTTTGCCTCGATGGCCTGATGCAGACCGTTGGAGAACCTTCTTCCGAACATGAGACGGCCGGTAAACTCATCGACGATGATGATCTCGCCGTCTTTCACGATATAGTCAACATCGCGCTCCATCAGATTGCGGGCCTTCAGCGCCTGCAGCACGTGATGGTTGATCTCCATATTCTCCGGATCTCCGTAGTTGTCCACGTGGAAGAAGGCTTCTGCCTTTGCCACGCCCTCGTCAGTCAGAGCGACCTGCTGATCCTTTTCCTCCACGGTAAAGTCCGCTTCCTTAGTCAGCGTCGTCACAAAACGGTCCGCCGTCTTATACAGATCCGTGGATTTTGATCCCCGTCCGGAGATGATCAGAGGCGTTCTGGCCTCATCGATCAAAATAGAGTCAACTTCGTCGATGATGGCGTAATTCAGCTCACGCTGCATCAGCTCTTCCTCATAGATGACCATATTATCTCTCAGATAATCAAAACCGAATTCGTTGTTGGTCCCGTAGGTGATGTCAGCCCTGTAAGCCGCCTTTCTCTCATCGTTGCTGATCCCGTGCACCACGCAGCCCACAGTCAGACCGAGGAAGGTATACAGCTTGCCCATCCATTCGGCGTCACGCTTTGCCAGATAGTCGTTGACCGTGATGACATGAACGCCTTTGCCCTCCAGGGCATTGAGGTATGCTGCCAGAGTCGCGACCAGAGTCTTACCTTCACCAGTCTTCATCTCAGAGATGCGTCCCTGATGGAGAACCACGCCGCCGATCAGCTGTACGCGGAAGTGCTTCATGCCCAGCGCACGCCACGCGCCCTCACGGCAGACGGCAAACGCCTCCGGCAGAAGGTCATCCAGGGTCTCCCCTGCCGCCAGCCTTTCGCGGAACTGGGGCGTTTTCGCCTGCAGCTCCTCGTCTGACAAAGCCTGCATGGCGCCGTCCAGCGCCTCCACTTTGTCTACGATCTTTTCTATTTTCTTTACTTCTTTTTCGTTGAGATCACCAAAGATCTTTTCCATCAGTCCCATGGTTGTCTGTTTCCCCTTTCCGGTTATTCTTCTTCATCAGGCTTTTCTGTTACCCTCAGATTGATTTCTATTGCTTTTCTTTCATCTGCTTTGATCACCCGGCCATGGAAGATCTTCCCGCCGGCGTCATATTCAAAGGCGTCTCCGGCCTTCGGCAGCTTATCCAGCTGCAGTACCACCCATCCGTTGACTGTAGTGGCGTCCAGTTCCACCTCTTCATCAAAATAATCGAACATCTTTTCCACGTTGGTGCTGCACAGGACCCTGTAGCTGCCGTCCTGCAGCTGCGTGATCTCCTGAGATTCCACTTCGTCATGCTCGTCGTAGATATCGCCCACCAGCTCTTCGATGATGTCCTCCATCGTCACAAGTCCCGCCGTACCGCCGTACTCATCCACGATGATGGCGATATGGGATTTGTTCATCTGCAGCTTTTTCAGAAGATCCGCGGCCTTCATGGAGCCTGCCACGTAGACCACCGGCTTCACATAATCGGAGATCGTCTTCTTGGATCCCGAAATATAGTTGTGAAAGTCCTTCTGATTGAGCACGCCCAGAATCTTATCCAGATCATCCTCATACACCGGCAGTCTTGAAAAACCCGTTTCCTTAAATATACGGGCCACATCCTTCTTGGTCGAGTCGATCTCGATAGCTTTGATATCCACTCTCGGCGTCAGTACGTCCCATGCCTCCAGTTCATTGAACTCGATGGCGTTCTGTATCAGCTCGCTCTGGTCCGCTTCAATACTTCCCTCCGTTTCCGCCTCCTCTACGATAGTCAGAAGCTCGTCCTCCGTGATGGCACGGCTGTCGGTAGTTTTGAATATCCTGGAAAGCAGCTTTTTCCACAGGCTGAAGAGATAATTGACGGGAGTCAGCACCGTCATCAAAAAGTGGATCAGCGGTGAGGCGAACATGGCAAACCCTTCCGGGCTTTCCTTTGCCAGACTCTTCGGAGATATCTCGCCAAAGATCAGGACTGCCACAGTTACCACCGCAGTGGAAATGGTCGCGCCGTATTTTGGATTCAATTCCAGAAACAAAGCTGTGGCCACTGCCGTCAGGCCGATATTGACCAGATTGTTGCCGATGAGGATCGTAGAAAGCAGATTATCGTACTTTCCCTCCAGCTCCAGAACCCGCTTGGCCCGCTTATCTCCATCTCCTGCCACGTTTTTCATCCTGATCCGGTTCAGCGAGGTGAACGCGGTTTCCGTAGCCGAGAAATAGGCCGAAAAGATCAAAAACACTACCATAATCCCTATGGAATACCCTATGTGACTGTCCATGTAATTTTTAAATTCCTCCTGTTTTTACAAAAGTAATACTGTCTGTAACAATACATTTTAGCATACAATCGTGAAAAAATAAAGGATTTCACATAAACTCCAACTTTTTTCCTAACAAAATTCATGATATACTATAGAAAACGAAAGAAACAACGGAGGATCCACATGTCAACGAGAACAGACCTGCTGAGACTGCTCAGTGAAAATACAGGCACCTATCTTTCCGGCCAGAAGATCGGAGAACAACTGCAGGTTTCCAGAAACGCAGTTTGGAAGGCCATGCAGCAGCTGAAAAACGAAGGCTATCATATCGAGAGCAAACCCAGCACCGGCTACCGGCTCAGATCAAAGAGCAACATGCTGACGGCGGACGCGATCACCGGTCTCCTCAGATATCCCTGCGATCTGCAGGTCTTTGATACCGTAGATTCCACCAACAATGTGGCAAAAGAAGTGCCTATTGCGGACAAGCCGGTCATGATCATCGCCAATAAACAGACAGCAGGCCGCGGACGTCTGGGCCGCAGCTTTGAATCTCCCGCAGGGACCGGCCTCTATATGACCGTCGCCCTGCGCCCGGACTTTGATCTGAACAAATCTCTGTATGTCACCATGGCAGCGGCCGTAGCCGTTTCCCGCGCCGCAGAGACAGCAGCCGGAGTCAAAACCAGGATCAAATGGGTCAACGATGTATTCTACCAGAGCAAAAAAATCTGCGGCATCCTGACAGAAGCCCAGACCAGCTTTGAAAACGGCAGCATCGACCGGCTGGTCATCGGCATCGGCGTCAACTGCTTTCCGGGCAGCTTCCCGCCGGAGCTGGACCACATCGCGGGCTGTCTTTCCCGGACAAAGAACAGTTTTTCCCGGGCAGAACTGGCCGCGGAGATATATAATCAGCTGATGGACATTCTGTCGACCGATCTGACCAGAAAGGACTTCCTGCGGGAATACCGCACCCGCTGCTTTATCCTCGGCAAAAACATCACAGTTCATCCGAATCTGAGCGAGATAGGCATCCGTGCCCGCGCCATCGACATCGACGATAACGGCGGCCTCGTGGTAGAATATCTGGAAGGACGCAAAAACCGCCAGATAGAGACTCTGACCACCGGCGAAATCTCCATCCGCGTAGAATAGATGAACGAAAAAGATCCCCGCCTCCGCATGGCCTGGGATCTTTTTTATAATGCGTTTGTCTTTTTTATGCGCCGCACATGAACATTCTCGCAACAGCCAGATCCAGCGCATTTGATTCGGTGATGCTGACCGTGTACTTATCGATTCTTTCAGCGCCCGGATACCACGCTGCCGACTTGGCTCTCTGGAAATCCTTGAAGCACAGTTCCATGGTGTACTTCTCTGCCGCCGCCTTAGCCTTTGGAAGAGGCTGAGACAGGATCCTGGCCGTTTCGGCTTCGATCTCCTCGATCACTTCCTGCGGATGCCGGTTCCATGTAGCGTTGCCGACGCCGTGCTTGGTCTCCACAGTCACCAGACCCGGATACTGAGCCGCGGCATCTGTGCAGATGCCCCTGTCGCCTGACAAAAGCAGCGACGGTACGCCGAACTGGTCAGCCAGAATAGAATTCAGCGTGAACTCTGAGGCGTACTCGCCATTGACCTTGACCCAGTTGTAAAGATAATCCTCACCTGTATGCTTCAGCGGACTGGTATCCGTCCACGCGCCGGAATGATAACCGATATACAGAATGCCGTCATAAGTATCGTCCAGACCGCCCATCATGGAAAACGGATCGCTCATCCATCCGCGGATCAGCTCTACGCCCCGCGGCAGCACATCGGGATCGATATTCATGGCGTCCTCATGCCCGTCTTTAACAACGACCTGACATCCGGCCGCAATAGCGCCTCTGCAGGCTGCCGCCACTTCCAGAGACATCTGTCTGCACGCGGCGTCATAATCTTTGCCGCCGTAACAGGTGGACGCCCACGACGTTACGCCGGTAATTCCTTCTATATCCGCACTGATAAAAATCTTCATATGCCTACCTCTTTTAGATAAATTCTCTCAAACCATACAATACCTTGCCACGGATGCCTTTGACCGTCTCCGCGTGATACAGAGAGCTGATCACAGCCTCTTCTACAGCCTCCGCCGTTGCCTCAAAGATGCAGTCCAGGGAATCGTCGTGGACCATCTTCATGTCCACGATGCCGCCTTCACAGTAATGAGGCACGATATTGCTGGTAGAAAACGCAATAGCAATATCTCCGCTGCCGTTTCCAAGATAAGATCCGACTCTGCCCAGTCCCACGGTGGCACGCTTCGCGACGCGGCGCAGCTGCCGGTCATTGAGCGGCAGATCCGTACCCAGCACGATGATGACAGAACCCTTATCCTTTTCGCCGGTTTTCGGAAGCGGCGTCGGGATCCTCTGTCCGTCGATACGCAGGTTTCCAAGCTCTCCGAAGTTTGACATCAAAATAGCGCCTATGGTAAATTCCTTGTCTTTGACCTTTACGATTCTTGACGCGGAACCGATCCCGCCTTTGATGCCCATGCAGCACATGCCTGTACCGGAACCGACCGCTCCTTCTTCAAAATCTTCAGCGGCGTTATCCAGGGCTGTCAGCACGTCCTGCTCAGTCACGTGCATGCCGCGGATATCATTGAGTCCGCCGTCATTGCACTCTGTAACTACACAGTTTACCGTGCAGGTGGAAACACCGATATCTTCATTTTCGGCAAGTATGTATCTCAGGGATGCGTTGATAGCTGTACCTACACTGAACGTGTTGGTCATAATGATCGGTGACTCGATAGTTCCCAGTTCATCGATCTGAACCAGTCCGGCGCTTTTGCCGAACCCGTTGATCACAGACACGCCGGCAGTCACCTTGTTCTTAAACAGGTTTCCTTCATGAGGCAGTATTGCAGTTACACCGGTATGGATATCTTTTTCATCATCCTGCAGTGTTACATGCCCCACCTTAACGCCAGGTACATCGGTAATCAGGTTTTTCTTACCCTTTGGGTATTTATTCTGTATTTTTGCTCTGCTGTTTTCAGGCAGTCCCATCTTCTTTCCTCCTCTTTCATAATAATTTAATATATGCGCACGATTCTTTTACCACTGTACCTGGTCGCTTCCGCGCTTCACTTTTCCGCCGCTGAACTCGATCACTTTCTCTGCCAATACTTCCATTGGATCAAGGTAGAAGTCATCCAGTCCCTCGTCGGCTTTGATCACGGACAGCTCTGTGCAGCCCATGATAGCATGGGTGCAGCCCGCAGCCCGAACGGTTCGATCAAGAACGTTCCACTTCTCTGCGTCATAAGGTTTTCCGGCCTTTACGCAGTCATAGATCTGATACATGACAATGCTCTGAAGCTCCGCGTCCGGAACATACGGTCTAAGTCCGGCTTCTTCCATTCTCTTCTGATAGATGCCGGTCTGTATCGTTCCGTCGGTGGCCAGGATCGCCACCTTGCTGCCGGGCGCTTCTTCTGTAATTCTGCTGACTGTCTCTTTTATCATATGAATGATTGGAATGCTGAGCTCATCTGCAATCATATCCGCAAAATAATGAGCCGTATTGCAGGTGATGGCAATCGCCTGACACCCGCACTCTTCCAGCATTCTAGCGTCAGAGAGCATTTTATCGTGCACCTCTTGCAGCTGCCCGCTCAGGATTGCGCCCGTGCGGTCCGGCATAGAGGTATCGCTGCAGATAACCATGCTTACATGATCCTGATCGCAGGACGCGCATGTTTTTTCTGTCACCATTTTGTAGAACAGCTGAGAAGCCATAGGGCCCATGCCTCCCAGTACGCCAATCTTCTTTTTCATAACTATAAACGCCTTTCTGCTGCTTTAATATATCGTTTACTTTTCGTTATTTCTTATAGCAAGTTTCATGCCATTCTGAAAACCCAGCAAAATCAAGCCTTACGGGTTCTCAGACTGGCAAATTTTATAAAGCGTATCATATATAATCCTGTTTCATCTTATTTAACAGGATGGTTCTTTATCTGTCTTTACAGCAGCGGCTGTCTGCGTTGCAGACAGCCGCCGTGTACTATGCTTTATCTAAAACAAATAATTTAGTATGCCAGATCGTTAAGAGGCGCGCTGCCGTCTGCCAGTACGTTGAATCCCTTCAGATCCTTGTTCATTGCAGTGAAGGAAAGTTCAGCATACATAGGGATCATGTTGACGTTCTTGAAGAGATCCATCTGGAGGTCTCCTACCATTTCTGTTCTCTTATCAGTATCCAGCTCGTGAGCTGCCTTCTTTACCTTTTCATAATATGCGTCGGTATTTCCCGGAGCATTCAGGTCATAGTAGCAGGCGTTGAAGATCAGCATAGGCTCTGCCCAGGACAGCCATTCGATACCTGCGTCATAGTCATCATTGTTGATGTTGTCATATACGTAGTTCCAGTCGATAGTTTCGATGTTCATCTTGAATCCTACCTGCTTGAACTGTTCTGCCATAGTTTCAGGAAGAGTTGTCTGGTCAGTCCATGCATACCATGTGAACTCTAATACTTTGCCGTCCTTTTCACGATAACCGTCTTTGCCTTCTTTCCAGCCAGCTTCCTCTAACAGCTTCTTAGCCTGCTCAGGATCGTTTGCCAGATTTCCCTTGAACCAGTCTTCTGCATCCTGGTTGAAGTTCTGCATACCGTTGGTGATCATGGAGTAAGAAGGTTCAATGATTCCGTCTGTAGCTTCTGCCAGACCTTCTCTGTCCAGAGCCAGAGCCAGAGCCTTACGGACTTTTTCATCCTTGAAGATGTCTCTGTCAGTGTTCATTTCAAAATAGGTGATGTTCGGATAAGTGGTATCTGCCATCTGAACATCCTTGTTATCCTTCAGTTCCAGATACTGGTCGCTGTCCAGTGACATAAGCATATCTACATTGCCTGCCAGCAGATCCTCTGTCTGTGTGAAAGCTTCTACGTTGAATCTTACCTTGACAGTTTCAAATTTGCCTGCTTCCTTGTTCTCTACCAGCGGGTTAGCGCATTTGAAACCTTCGTTTCTAACCAGGTTGACCTCGGAACCGGATACATATCCGTCTTCAGCCAGTGCGTACATGCCGTAAGGGTGGCATCCCCACATCAGTTCTTCGTCGCTCATGTTGTCCAGCTCGTCCTTATCGATAACAGTTACGAAACCTGCGCACAGATAGTACTGCATATCGGAACGGAACTCGCTCAGGTGCAGAGTTACTGTTCTTCCGTCAACATCCATAGACTCGATGTTGTCATAACCGTCTTTGTACGGGCTGACTTTCAGACCATGCTCTAAAGACGCAACAACGTCTTCCGGCTCAACCTGTTCGCCGGTGGAATACTTCATGCCTTCCGGTACATTAAAGGTCGCGGTCTTGCCGTCCTCGCTGAGTTCCCAGTCAGTACATACGTTGTCTACCATTTCGTTCTTCTCAGGATCCCACTGGAAAAGTCCTGTGGAGTTGAGTCCCTGTGCGCCAGCTGTGCTGTCCAGCTGATAGGTATCCAGACCATACCACTCGCCGTCGATGATCGTCAGATTGGTCTTAGCGGATTCTCCGCCGCCTTCATCTCCGCCGCCGCATGCAGCCATGCTGAACACTAATGCTGCGATCAGGCCCAACACTAATAATTTCTTTTTCATTTTTGGTCCTCCTTATAAAATTCGGTTTTGAACTTAATCTATTGTAATTTTATTACAATCTTTTTTAACACTCCTTCTCATCCAACGGATGGAAGCATGCCACCTGGTGGCCGGGAGCTATGATGATATCCTCAGGCATAGAGGCTTTGCACTCTTCTGTAGCATATTTGCATCTGTCGCAGAAACGGCATCCGGCGCCGATCTTGATCAGACTGCCCGGGTCGCCGCCCATGACCTCTTTCTCTCTGTCACGGAGATTCGGGTCCAGAATCGGCGCCGCGTTGAGCAGTCCTCTGGTATACGGATGCTTGGCGTGCTCCGCGATCTCCATCGTCGGTCCGAACTCCACCAGTCTTCCCAGATACATAACGGCGATCTTGTCACTGATGTACTTGATGACGTTCAGATCGTGGGTGATGACCAGGTAGGTCAGATGAAGCTGTTCCTGCAGATCCAGAAGCAGGTTCAGGATCTGTGCCTGTACGGACACGTCCAGAGCGCTGGTCGGCTCATCCAGGATCATGACCTTCGGATTCAGCGCCAAAGCTCTGGCGATAGCGATTCTCTGCAGCTGGCCTCCGGATAGCTGGTGAGGATAGCTGTCCAGATATCTCTGGTCCATCTTTACCATTTCCAGCACGTCTTTTGCCTTCTGCTTTGCTTCCGCTTTAGGTACGCCGTGTATGAGCATCGGCCGCATGATAGAGCTTTCTACCGTCTGTCTCGGATTCAGATTGGATGCCGGATCCTGGAACACTACGGCGATCTCGCTGCGCAGCTGTTTTATCTGCGCTCTCGTGGCCTTGGACAGGTCGATATCGTCAATGACGATGTTGCCGCCCGTCATTTTCGTCAGATTTAAGATCACGCGAGCCAGCGTTGTCTTGCCGCTTCCGGACTCTCCTACCAGACCGACGATCTCGCCCTCTTTGATCTCCAGAGATATATCATCTACGGCTTTCACGTAGGTTGTTGTTTTTTTAATCAGGCCCTTCGAAATAGAAAAGTATTTTTTCAGGCCATCCAGTTTAATCATCACTCTTTGTTCCATACTACTTTTCTTCCTTTCCGGCCAGATGACAGCGGCAGAAGTGATCATCCTTCACGTAGACCAGCTCCGGCGCTTCTTTGAAGCAGCGTTCCTGCGCATACGGGCAGCGGTTGGCAAACCTGCACTCCGGTTTCTTCTCTGTAATACGCGGAACCGAGCCGTCGATGGTCTGCAGTCTGCCTTCTGCCTTAGTCTTTCTCGGCAGAGCCTGCATCAGCAGGCGGGTATACGGATGCGTCGGATTGGCGAAGATCTCATAGACGTCTCCGCTCTCAACCATTTCTCCCGCGTACATGATGCCGATCTTGTCCGCGATCTCGGCAACCAGACCGAAGTTATGGGTGATCAGCATGATCGCTGTATTGTATTTATCTTTCAGATCCTTCATGATAGACAGGATCTGCGCTTCTATGGTCACATCCAGAGCAGTAGTAGGCTCGTCCGCGATGAGCAGCTCCGGATTACGTGAAAGCATCATGGCGATCATGACACGCTGGCGCATTCCGCCGGAAAGCTCATGAGGAAAACTGTTTACACGCTCCTCGGCGTCAGGCATCTTTACATCCCGAAACAGCTTGATCACCCGGTTCCAGGCCTCAACTTTATCTACTTTGTCCAGAGAGATCGCCTCGGCGACCTGACTGCCTACGGTATAGACCGGATTCAGAGAATCCAGCGGGTTCTGGAAGATCATTCCGATCTCTCCTCCGCGGATCTTCTCCATCTCCTCACTTGTGCACTGGCGCAGATCCTTCCCTTTAAAGAGGATCTTTCCGCTCATTTCTTCGTTGCCGCCGGGCAGCAGGTTCATGATACTATGCGCCACGGTGGATTTTCCGCAGCCGGACTCGCCGACCACTGCGAACACCTCTCCTTTGTTCACGGAAAAGTTTACGTCGTTTACTGCAGAAAGGTAACCGTCCTTGACCTTGTAGTCGATGGACAGATGTTCAAGTCTCAATAATTCTTCACTCATATCCATACTCCTTTCTACTGTGATTTCATGTGCGGGTCGAGCAGGTCTCTGAGCCCTTCACCTAAAAGGTTAAAACCGAAGGTCGTGTACACCAGAGCAAGTCCAGGGAACACACTGAGCCACGGCGCGCGTCTGATGGAGTCGATACCGACAGAGATCGCAAGTCCCCAGTCTGCTGAAGGCGGCTGGGATCCCAGTCCCAGGAAGGACAGTGTCGTTGTGGACATGATAGTTCCCGGCAGATTCAGGGATACCATAACGATCAGCGATGGAATAACATTCGGCAGGATATATCGGATCATCAGCGCTGTATTGCTCTCGCCAAAGGCCTTGCCCGTTTCCACGAAGGCCATATTTTTCAGCGACATGGTCTTGGCTCTGACCGTTCGGGCGTAACTGGCCCAGGCGACCAGAGAGATGGCGATGATGGTATTGGTCAGGCCCTTTCCGATCATGGTAACTACGGCTAACGCCAGAATGGTTCCCGGAATACACCAGGTCAGATCGGTCAGGAAGGTCAATACTCTGTCTACCCACTTGCCGAAGAATCCGCAGGCCAGACCGACGATCACGCCGATGGCCAGCTGGATCACAGCGCCCAGCAAAGCGACCCACAGGGCGATTCTGGTACCATAGATCGTACGGGAGAATACGTCTCTGCCCACATCATCCGTACCAAACCAGCATTTTGCACTCGGAGCCTCATACCGTCCTCCTACGCCGTGTTCATTGACGCCGTAAGGCGCGATAACATCGGCAAAGATAGCGATCAGGATCAGCGACAGCAAAATGAAGAAGCCAATCATAAAATTCTTATTCTTCCAGCACTCATAGAGTGTTTCTTTCCATTTCTTGTTCATCTTAGTTGTCACCTCCGCTCAGGGATAATCTGATCCGCGGATCCAGAACGCCCATGATAAGATCGCTGAGCAGGTTGCAGATCACGGTCAGGATGGCGATGATCAGCAGCACTGCCTGTACCACCGGAATATCCTGCACCAGAATAGAATTGAGCAGCAGATTGCCCATGCCAGGCAGTCCGAAGATCTTCTCAATGATAACGGCGCCGGAGATCAGCCACGGAATGGACATGAATACCAGCGTGGTGACCAGGATCAGCGAGTTTCTGAGCACATGCTTGACCATGACCGTCTTCTTAGGCAGACCCTTCGCATAGGCCGTAGTCACGTATTTCTCATTAAATACTTCCAGCACCTCTGTTTTAGTAATACGGAGGGTGCCTCCCATGCCGGTCAGCACAGTGACGGCGATCGGCAGTATCCAGTTCTCAAAGCTCCCATAGCCGCTGATCGGCAGAACACCCAGCTCTACGCTGAAGAACAGGATGAACAGTGCAGCCAGCCAGAAAGATGGAACCGCTGTCAGAAGCAGCGAAAAGTTGACCGTAAACCGGTCGAACAGCCCGTCCTTCTTGATGGCGCACAGCAGGCCGAGGGGCAAAGCGACCACCAGTTCAAGGATCAGGGACCAGACACACAGCGTCAGGCTGTATGGGATCCTCTGTTTCATCAGAGACCAGACATCAGCCTTATATCTTGCCGATGTTCCAAAATCCCCGTGAAGTACATCAACAGCCCAGTTTTTATACTGGGTAAAAAATGGCTGATCGTAACCCAGTTCATGGGCGATCTCCGCCTTCGTTTCTGCTGAAACCTTACGGTCAACGATCATGTCGATAGGATCACCCGGCATCATATACATCAGGCTGAATACCAGAAACGATACACAGATGACCAGGAGGATTCCCTGTAAGATTCGCTTAATTACATAATTCCTAATAATTACATCTCCCTTCCGTGAAATTCAATTCTATACTATACCATATAAAAGTGCGTCTACACTCTTTGATAGATTCTATTATAGCACCGGACCATGTGGGCTTTTCCGTCTCTGAGGAAAAACTGGAATGTACTGATCCGCTTTGACGGATCTGCTTCCGACACCGCCGCGAAGACCATTCCTCCGCAGTACTTCAGCAGAGTTTTGCGGCCGCCGTAGTCGGCCTTCAGCTGTCCGTCCTCCCAGGTGACGATAGTATGCGCCGGCAGACTTTCCTTTGAGAAGAAATCTCCGCAAAGCGCCTCCGGCATAGAGAACACGCTGCCGTTTGGTTCTGCCCACCGATGCGTAACATCAAGAGGCAGGTCCAGAATATAGTTGTAGCAGGCCCACAGAAATTCTTCTACGTCCACATCCCCCATGTTACAGAGGACCACGGCGCTGCAGCCGTTCTTCATAAAGCCTCCGATAGAGGAAACTCCGTGAAGCCCTCCGGTATGATAGCAGACCGTCTGATCCGCGATACGGCATTTGTTCAGGCCCATACAGTAATATGGCTGTTTCCGCACAGGGAATTCCTGACCGATCATCAGCTCTACCGCCTGAGCGGGTATCACCTGTCTGCCTTCCCACATACCTCCGTCAGCCAGCATCTTGTAATACCGGCTCATATCGTCTGCTGTGGACTTGACACAGGCGCAGCCGCGAAACGGCGGAAGCACCGACCAGTTATCATCACAGTACAGCTGTCCGGACTCAAAGTCCTTTTCAAAGAGGCTGGTGATATTGCCTCCCGCCATGGCTTTCGCCCGGCTGCAGTCTTCATCCAGCACACTGCGGTTCATGCCCAGCGGTTTAAAGATCCGCTGATCCAGAAATTCTTCCAGGGTTATGCCGGCAGCCATATCTACCACATAGGACAGCAGAGCGTAACCGTCGTTAGAATAGCTCATGTATTCACCAGGCGCTCCCAGCGGCTCGAAATCACTCTCAGCCAGATAGTCTACGATCTGGTCGATAGTCTCCATCTTATTAGGAGCCGTCGCTCTCATATAACGCAGCCACTCGCTGTCTTCTTCCTCGCTGTTCATGGCGATGGACCATTCCAGGGGAGGCAGAGGCGGCAGACCCGTTCTATGCATGGCCAGAGTTTTCAGTGTCACGCATTCATCCGGCGCGCCGCAGATGTGAAGCGTCGGAAAATACTTGGTAATCGGGTCATCCAGACTCAGTTTGCCCTCTGCATCGAGGATGCAGCAGGCCAGCGCGGTCATGGATTTACTCATGGACGCGATGCCGAAGATCGTATCTCCATCCACCGGCAGATCCTGTTTCTCATTTCTGAAACCAAAGCCCTCTTCAAAGAGCACGCCTTCCGGTCCGCGGACGCATACCGCCATGCCGCTGTAGCCTCTCTTATCAAACAGGGCGGACAGATACTCCTTCAGTTCTTCTTCTTTCGTTTTCTTCATGCCTAATCTTCCTCTAAGTCAAAATGTTGTAAAATTCGCCAAAATTCTTATTTTACTTCTTATTCAACTTGCAATTATTATGCCAAAACAGCACCGTTGGAATTCAGCCGTTCCATCACGCTCTCCGCCCGCGGAAAAGCCGTTTTAACTCGTTAAATCTCATTTTCTCCTATTTGTTGTGGTTTTCTCTTTTTTGTGGTATACTATCGTTAGAACAATAAGACACACAAACGAGGTATATCATGAAGCACGTAATGATCCTGTTCCGAAACCGGGCCAATGAAAACGCCATTGATTTCATTAAAGCGAATCTGGAAGAAATCTTTGGACAGTATATTACATTTTCCAATCGCTATATCGACGATCTGAAACCCGGAAGCAGACTGGACGCGGATGCTTTTCTCGCTCTGGACGACAGCGTCTTTCAGGAGGTTAACGATTTCATCACGGATATTTCCAAGGTGATCAAGCTGAACAGAAGCCCGGACAGATCGGCTCTGAACAAGATCTCCAAGATCCCTGCCGGCACCACGGTACTGATCGTCAACGACTGTTATGAGTCTTCTCTGGCTACCACACAGTCCTTTTATGAGATCGGGATCGGTCACATCAACATGGTGGCCTACGATGAATCACTGGAACATACAGGAATCTACGACACTATTGATATCGCCATCACCCCGGCCGAGCCGCATCTGGTTCCGCCTCATATAAAGAACATCATCGATATCGGCTACAGAAAGGTCAGCTTTGACACCATGTTCAAGCTGATGAAAATGCTGGATCTGGACATCGCTACGATCAACAGGAACCTGTTCCGCCACATTCACTCCGTTGTGGAGTCCAATACGGCGTTCCATTCCAACTACATCTTCGGCTATCTGAAGAGTGAGATGCTCAGCCATATCGTCAACAGCAGCAAGATCGGCATGCTTCTGGTAGACAGCTACTATGATCCTGTCTATGTCAACGACAAGGCCTGCCGCATCTTTCAGAATGATGACAAAGCGTCTATCCGCATCGGAGATTATCTCGATCCGTCTGTGCTGACCAGTTCTGACGTCCCGCAGATACCAATCGAGATCCTGGGAGGCCGCTATTACTTTGACAAATACGCGATCCGCCTCATGGACGAGGTGGCCGGCTACTATATCACACTGCAGGACGAGCACGACATTGAGGTCGCCAGCAAAGGAATGCGCCAGAAAGGATTTATAGCCAAGCATCAGTTTAAGGATATCATCCATGCCTCTCCCAGCATGGACAAGGTCATCCAGACCGCCAAGCAGATCGCTCTGACGGACCATACTGTCCTGATCCAGGGCGAAAGCGGTACGGGCAAGGAACTGATCGCTCAGTCTATTCACAACGCTTCCTACAGGAACAAATATCCTTTCGTGGCGGTAAACTGCGCGGCACTGCCTGACAGCCTGCTGGAAAGTGAACTTTTCGGCTATGAAGCCGGCGCGTTTACCGGAGCCCAGAGCAAAGGGAAGATCGGTCTGTTTGAAGAAGCCAACCACGGCACGATCTTTCTGGACGAGATCGGCGATATCTCGCCAAAGCTTCAGACGCGGCTGCTGCGTACCATTCAGGAACGGCAGATCATACGCGTGGGCAGCGACCGGGTCGTCGACCTGGATATCCGGCTGATCACCGCCACCAATAAGGATCTGGACGCGGCTGTACGGGAGGGTAAATTCCGAAGTGATCTGTTCTTCCGGCTGAATGTACTGCCTATCGTGATCCCGCCGCTGCGCGAGCGCCGGGAGGATATCCGTCTGCTTCTGCAGCATTTTCTGGGCAGCGATTTTCAGAACCTTGACAGCAACAGAACAGAGAAGAATATCCTCCTTCACTATGACTGGCCCGGCAATATCCGTGAGCTGGAAAACATCGCCACCTATTACAAGACTCTGTCCGCACTGCCGGAATATGTACTTCATCAGACCACATCCGGCAATGTATATACAAAAAAAGCCAGCATCCGTCCCGCTGTACTTGAGATCATCAATGAGAATACGGAGATCTCACATGGTATCGGCCGGAACGCGCTGCTTCAGCAGCTTGAAAAGAGAAATCTGCGCATCAGCGACGGGAATCTCCGCACACTGCTGAGCAAGCTGGAAGAAGATGGCCTCATTACCATCAGCAAGGGTCGTTACGGCACCCGGATCACTGAACTGGGTATCGCCGCACTTAGCGAATCACTGCCAGATGAAGAGGAATAGATTACAGCAAAAGAGCATCTGTCACGGACGTTCAAAACGCCCGTCAGATGCTCTTTTGTTCTTCTGCGTATTTTCTTTCTATTTCATGCTCTCGATAATGCTGTCAGCCAGCTCATCCAGTTCCTGATAAGTCGCATCGTTGAGGGAGGACAGAACCGTCATCTGCTCGCCCAGAACGGTAAATTCCTTCAGTTTGTCAAGCTGTTCCACCATAGCCGGACCCGCCTGCGGCGCCCATGTGCCGCTGCCGACTACAGCCGCTGTCCTCTTCTGAAGATTCAGCGCGGCCATGTCGTCGATGAACGCCTGCATCACAGGGAACACCTTCAGATTATAGGTGACAGAGAGCAGCGCCATATGACTGTATTTGAACACGTCCGCGATCAGATAAGATACGTGGGTGCAGGATACGTCGTACATGGCAATGTTGGTCATGCCCTTCTCACACAGCATCGCGGCCAGAATGTTGGCTGCGCTCTCCGTATTGCCGTACATGGAGGCGTACGCGATCAGCACGCCCTTTTCCTCCGGCTCATAGCGGGACCACTTGTCATACTTCTCGATGAACCATCCGATATTTTCTCTCCAGACCGGTCCGTGCAGCGGGCAGATCATTTTGATATCCAGACCGCCGGCCTTCTTCAGAAGCTTCTGTACCTGCGGACCGTATTTGCCTACGATATTGGTGTAGTATCTTCTGGCGTCATCCAGCCAGTCGCGCTCAAAGTTCACCTCATCAGCAAAGAGTTTGCCGTCCAGTGATCCGAAAGAGCCGAAGGCGTCAGCGGAGAACAGCACGCCGTTTGTAGTATCAAAGGTGACCATGGCTTCCGGCCAGTGTACCATCGGAGCCATGACGAAAGCCACCTCATGCTTACCGAAGGACATGGTATCGCCTTCCTTGACCTCCATAACATCCTTTACAGGGAAACCGAACTGGTTCATCATCATGACAGCCTTTGACGTGGTGATCACCTTTACGTCAGGATAACGCATCAGGATCTCCTCAATGGAAGCGCCGTGGTCCGGTTCCATGTGGTTGATGACCATATAGTCCAGCGGTCTGCCGTCCAGTACGTATTCGATATTTTCAAGAAACTGTCTGCATACGGACCAGTCTGCCGTATCGAACAGCACGGTCTTCTCGTCCAGCAGCACATAGGCGTTGTAGGAAGTTCCTCTCGGGATCGGATGAATGTTTTCAAAGAGCGCCAGACGTTTATCATTAGCTCCAACCCAATAAAGATCCTCTGTTACTTTTCTTACGCAATGCATTCTGATTATTCCTCCTTATCCTTTTCTACCATGACGAAACCTTCTTTTGACTCTCCGCAGAGAGGGCACACCCATTCCTCAGGCAGCGCCTCAAAGACAGTTCCCGGACTTACGCCGTTTTCCGGATCTCCCGCCGCAGGGTCGTATTCATAGCCGCAGCCGTCGCAGACATATGAGGTCCACGGTGAAGCAGCCTTTTTCACGGTCGGTTTCTTCATCTTTACTTTTGGCGGCGCCGGTTTTTTCGGTTCGCCGTTATCTAATGCCGCCGTCAGAAGAGGCAGGATCTCATTGACATCGCCAACGATGCCGTAATCCGCGTTCTTGAAGATCGGCGCATTCTTATTGATATTGATCGCGACAATGGTCGTTGCGTCTTTGATACCCTTCAGGTGCTGTCCCGCGCCGGAAATGCCGCACGCGATATACAGATTGCCTGTAAACTTCTGTCCGCTCATACCGACGTATCTGTCAAGAGGCAGGTACTTCAGAGTCTCTGCCACCGGTCTTGACGAACCGACGGCAGCGCCGGCCTGATATGCCAGCTCCTCGATCAGCTTCATATTTTCCCTGCTTCCGATTCCCTTTCCTGCGCTGACGACTCTGTCCGCCAGAGTGATCGGCGTCATCGGATCGATGCCTACAGTAAAATCAAAACCGTCAGACCTGAGAGCGTCTGCCAGGGCATCCACTTTCTCCTGCGCGCTGCCCTTCGCAAAGATCATCTTCTTTCTCTGACCGGTGATCGGTCCCTTTGGCTGCGCAGACGAAGCCGCCTTAGGCGCCTTGCCTATGATATGGGAAGCGATGACGACCCTTTGGATCTCGTTGGTTCCCTCGTAGATGGTACAGATCTTGGCGTCTCTGTACGCGCGTTCTACCTCCATACCCTTCAGATAGCCTGTTCCGCCGAAGATCTGCAGAGCGTCGTTGACCACTTCCAGACAGATATCCGACGCGTACTGCTTTGCCATAGCAGATTCCATGCCGTACGGCTCGTGGGCTTCCTTCAGCTCGGCAGCGCTGTAGACCAGAAATCTCGCACAGCGGATCTTCGTCGCCATATCAGCGATCTTAAAGGAATTCACCTGCTGATGAGCGATCGGCATACCGAACTGCACTCTTTCCTTGGCGTATTCGACCGCGTGCTCAAAGGCTCCCTGGGCGATGCCCAGCGCCTGAGACGCGATTCCGATCCTGCCGCCGTCCAGAGTGGACATCGCGATCTTGAAGCCTTCTCCTTCCTTTCCCAGAAGATTTTCCTTCGGGACCTTCACATCGTTAAAGATCAGTTCAGCTGTAGAAGAAGACCTGATACCCATTTTATCATAATGATCGCCAAAGTCAAACCCTTCCCAGCCCTTTTCTACAATAAACGCGCTGATGCCGCGGGTTCCGATGCCCGGCGTGGTCACCGCGAAGACCACATATGTATCTGCGACAGGCGCGTTGGTAATAAAGATCTTTCCTCCATTGAGGATGTAATGATCCCCCTCAAGAACAGCCGTAGTCTCTGTGCCGCCCGCGTCACTGCCCGCGTTAGGCTCTGTCAGGCCGAAGGCGCCCAGCTTCTCGCCCTTTGCCAGCGGGATCAGATACTTCTGCTTCTGTTCCTCCGTTCCGTAAGCAAAGATCGGATAGGATCCCAGTGATACATGAGCCGACAGAATAACGCCCGCGCCGCCGTCCACTCTGGCCAGCTCCTCCACCGCGACAGCGTAACTGAGAACGTCCATTCCCGCGCCGCCGTACTCGGCAGGATATGGAATTCCCATCAGTCCCATCTGTGCCAGTTTTTTCACCATATCGTAAGGGAATTCATTGTTCTGATCTAACGCGAAAGCGATCGGCTTTACCTCTTCCTCTGCGAAAGCTCTGATCTTCGCCCTCAAATCCTCGTGTTTCTGTGTCGTTTGGAATAACATCGTCTACCTCCTTTGATCAATTTCATGTTCTGTTGCTATTATTATACTTATCTGAAAATTAAGTAGTTGTAGCAAATGCAACAGTTTTGTGGTAAAATTTTAAAAAAAAGGAGGATCTCATGAAAAAACGATATTTTGCCGACAGCATATCTCAGGATTCCCTGAAGAAAATGACGCTCTGCTTTAATCCACAGCACAGAACCTACGCGCCGGGTGAAACCATTCTGGCCTATTCCGAAGAGCTGGAACACATAGGCATCCTGCTTTCCGGCACGGCAAAGCTCTACTATATCGCGGAAAATGGAGATTCCAGCCTGATGGAAAACTACCGGAAAGGCGATCTTTTCGGTGAGCCTTTCTCTCTGCCTCTGGAAAACTACGAGTACATTGTCACCGCGGAAAGCCCATGTCACGTGATCTTCATTCAGTACCAGCATCTGGTCACCCCCTGCGAAAAATCCTGCCAGCACCACTCCCAGCTGATCAATAACCTGTTCATCATGGCAGCGCAGAAATCTCAGGAGCTTTCCCTTCACATCAGCATTCTGAGTCAGCACACCACCCGAAAAAAACTGCTGGCCTGCCTGCGTTACATTCAGACCGCCAGCGGCGCCGGTCCGGGCGAATCCTTTGAGATCCCCTGCTCCCTGGGCGATCTGGCCGAATATCTGGCCGTAGAGCGCACCGCTATGATGCGGGAAATACGCAATCTAAAAAAAGACGGGCTCATCGATTCTGAGCGCCGCCGCTTTGTATTGAAACAGTAACGTTTTCCCGTCATTTCCACTGCTGGATCTCCAGAAGCACTCCGCCGGGCCGTCCCTCCTCCATTTCCGAAGGATAAAGCCCGACGCGGAACACTTTGTTCTCCAGGTGATAATACCAGATATAGTAATTCAGCGGTTCCTGCTGCCGCTTTGCCTCATCGGGCGCGTCATAGGCATATCCGCTGCTGCTGTGCAGCCTGCCTCCCGCCCTTTCACACGCGTTCCATATCCCCTGCGCGTACCCGTCCACGATGGTCTGGGTGACCGTCTCATCCAGATCAAAGGATATCCGCCAGAGCTTTGTTTCCTCGTCGCAGGTGTACACCTCCCGGGCCGTTCCGTAAGGCCGCCCCAGATCTTCAAGGCCGCAGTTTTCCGCGAGCGCCTGTGTCCAGGACGCCTGAGAGCTTTCCATCAGCACTCTGGCCCCGCGGTCCGCGTATTTCTCACCCGGTCCGCAGCCGGCCAGAAGCAGGAGCACCGGCATGAGCGCTGCCAGCATCAAAGTCTTTTTCCCCATTCGCATTTCCTCCCACGACTATCTTATTCTCAGCCGCGGGAGATATGTCAGGAGAACGCGCCGGCGGCTCAGACAGTTCTCCCGCCTACGCCTGCTCCTCTATATCCATGATCTTCTCGTACCTGACCGCGTCTCCGTCCTCAAACAGAACCGCGTATCCGGATCCCGGCGACGGCATCCAGTCCCACATGCTGTCCTTTTCCTCCGGAAACAGCATCTGCATGACAGCGGAGATCACGCCGCCGTGGCAGACCACAGCTGAGACCGCTGGCCTGCCGTCGTGTCTGTGGGCAAGCTCGCGCAGCCGGTGATATCCCAGCAGCTCTGCCAGACCCTCTTTGATCCTGGCCGCGAACTGGTTCTTCGATTCTCCGCCGGGCAGAACCACATCACCGGTCTCATCCCACGCCCACTTTTCAAAATCCTCGTATTTAGACAGTTCCTCGTAGGTGCCGCATTCGTAATCTCCGAACTCCATTTCCCGCAGATCCCGAATCACGCGGTGGTCCCGCTGACCGAAGAGTATCTCCAAGGTCTGCTCTGTACGGATCAGTCCCGTAGTATACAGATCCGCGTCCTCCGGCAGCGCAGGATAGACGTTCCGCTCCGCCAGATCCCGCAGCGTTTTCTTTCCGCCTTCGGTCAGAGGCAGATCCGCTCCGCCGTAATACCAGCGTTTCTCATTTCCTTCCGTAATACCGTGTCTGTACAGATAGATTTTCGATACCATGATTTCACCCTGCTCCTATTTCACTTTGTTTCCAATGCCGCAGAAGACACGGATCACCTCGTCCGCTTCCTGGCCCAGATAGGTCATGCACCGGCCGGTCATCTCCCGCCATGCCCGTTCTGTCTTATCCACAGGCACCACGCCCTGAGAGATATCGTCAAAGATCACGATCTTGTCCCGCAGCCGGTCCAGATTGTCTTCCAGACACTCTCTGGCGCTGACTCCCTCTTTGATGCAGGCCAGCACGAAGCGCTCCGCATCCGCGATAACTTTTTTATCAAAATTGATCACCATGGTCTCCATATCACAGTGATATACGTCCTTTTCTGTCAAATGATATGTGCGCAGAGCATAGTCCAGCTTGCCCTGATACGCGCCTCCAAAAATTAATATCATCTCTATAACCTCGATTCGTCAAAATTGCCATACAGCCAGAACCAGGATCCCGGCTAATTCACTGATACAGATCGTGTACCCCGCGATATCTCCGCTCATGCCCCCAAGCTGTCTGCGAGCATACAGACAGGCCAGAAACGCTGCTGCCGCAGTTACCGCGGCCATCAGCAGAGTTCTTTCCGGAGCCGCGGAAAGCAGTACTGCCGCCAGACCGAAGAGGACCAGCTGCGCCCCGACGGCCGCCCGGTACTTCCACCTGCCAGGCGCTTCGTAATCCTTCGCGTACTGGCTGTGTCCGATGGGCGCGCAGGTCAGCACGTGAAGCCCTGATACGCCCCGGCTGACCACCGGCAGCAAGAGCAGCGCGCCATAATCCATGGAAAATATCGCTGTAGACATGGCGGCAAACCAGGCGATCAGCAGGAACGCCAGGGTCACCGCGGCAAAAGCGCCTACATTAGAATCCTTCAGGATCCGCTGCCGTTCTTCCAAAGGCCGCCTGGACAAAATAGCGTCGTTGCAGTCCATGAATCCGTCCAGATGCATAAAACCGCATACGGCGAAAATATAAAAAACCATCGCCAGCGAAGCGACCAGAGGCGGCAGAGACAGCTTCCAGATCAGCCAGAAGACAGCCATCCACAGCAGTCCGATGACCGCGCCTACAGACGGCAGAAACGCCAGCATCATATTCTTCAGTCCGCCGTCCCACCTTTTGTACGGGCATGGCAGCGTGATAAAATTCCCCCACGCCATGAAAAAAGCGGTTACAAATTTCATATCTCTGCCTCCCCATACTTGTAAATATGACCGTACGCCACCTCTATGACCTGACCGCAGACCGCGGCAAGCTGCCGGTCGACATGGGCCAGCGCCTGCCGGTAGGTTTCCGTCCAGTTATCAAAACACCTGGCGTCGGAGTAGATATAGTCGCTGACAAATACGGTATTTCCTGTTCTGCGGGCAAAGCTGCACAGCTCTTCGCCGACCCGCTGCCCGGCGTCCGGATCAAAAGTCCCGTCAGGCAGAAACATCTCATTGGAAAGCAGGGCTGTCACGCTGTCCAGCAAAAAGACGCCCTTCGGGTCGACCTTCTGCTTTTCGCCGTCTCCGCCGCTGTCCAGGGCCGCGCATATGTTCCGGCCCTGTTCCAGTGTCTCAAAACCCCATCCGCTGCGATCCTCAAGATGCCTTCTGATCCTTGCCCGATCCTCATCATCAGCAGGGATCATGGTGGCCACATAGTAGAGAGGCCTGCCGCTCTGCTCCGCCATTTTCTTCGCTATATTCTGGGCGTACATGGACTTGCCGTTTTTACACCCGCCGCTGATAAACACGTTCATTAGAATAAGTTTTCCCTTCTGATCTCTTCTAAATAATCACCGTTGACGGAAGCTTCCTCAAGGGACTTCATCAGGTTCATGGAAGCAATGGCTGTTTCAATGATCTTGAAAGCGATCGGACAGCCGCTGCCTTCGCCCAGCCTCATGCCCAGATCGAACATCGGCGCAAGACCCAGTCTCTCCATGGCGATCTGATATCCGATCTCATAGGATTTATGAGACGCGAACATGAAGTCCACCACCCTCGGATTCAGTTCCTTTGCCACGCAGGCCGCAACCACGGAGATGAATCCGTCGATCACCACCGGGATCCGGTAGATGCCGGCGCCCAGGAACGCGCCTGTCATAGCGCAGATATCGTAGCCGCCTACTTTAGCCAGCTTTTCGATCGGATCTCCCATACACCAGCTGTTTACCGCGTCGTCTACGATCCTGATCTTTTTGGCAAGGCCTTCATCGTTGAGGCCGCCGCCTCTGCCGACCACATCCTTTGCCTTCGCTCCGGTCAGCGCGCTGAGCACCGCGGAGCTGGTAGTGGTATTGCCGATACCCATCTCTCCTACGCCGAAGAGCTGTATGCCGGCTTTTTTGACAGCCTCAGCCGCTTCAATGCCGGTCAGGATCGCCTGCACGGCTTCCGCTCTGGTCATAGCGGCTTCCTTTGCCAGATTACGCGTGCCGTTGGCGATCCTTCTGTTTACGATCTTTACCGGGATCTTTCCTTCTTCCGTCAGCATGGAATCAGTGTACAGCTCCTGCGGGATCTCCATAGCCACGCCTATATCTGTTACCAGAAGATCGATTCCATAGTATTTTGCCATGGAACTGACGCCGGTATACCTTCTCGTAAAATTGATGGTCTGTGACAGCGTGACAGACTGAGGAGCTGACGCTACGCCCTCTTCTACCACACCGTTATCTGCGCACATGATCGCCACGCACTGGCGTGTCACGTCGTTGCCGACGGCCTTGCCGGTGATGCCCGCGATCTTGATGGAGATATCCTCCAGCCTGCCAAGACTTCCCGGCGGTTTTGCCAGATAGTCCTGTCGGTCCTTCGCGGCCTTCATGGCTGCTTCGTCCAGTCCTTTGATCTCTCCTATCAGTGTAAATAGTTTTTTTTCTTCGTTCATCACTTTATCCTCTTTTCTGTTTGTTCGCCAATACAACCATCTTAACATATTTTTGTCTGAAAAAAAAGTTTCTCATCTTGTAAAATCGTTTGACTTTTAATATAATTTGTTATACCTAAGTGGAGATTATTCTATTAAGAAAAGGATTTGATTGCTATGAACAAAAAATTACAAAGTGACATTATGCTGTTAATTACCGCGATCATCTGGGGTTCTGCTTTTGTAGCCCAGAAAGCCGGAGCGGTACTGGAGCCTTTTACATACAACGGCATCCGTATGCTCATCGGCGGTCTGGTACTGATCCCGGTCATCCTCATCTTCCAGAAGATGGGGAATGGAGATAACGCGGAGCCGAAAACAGAAGCGGAAAAAGCCGCGGAGAAAAAAGTCCTGATCAAAGGCGGTCTGGCCTGCGGTATCGTGCTGTGTATCGCGTCCAGCCTGCAGCAGTTCGGTCTGTACTTTGAGACTGACGCCGGCAAAGCCGGATTTATCACATCGCTGTACATCGTCATCGTGCCGATCCTGGGTCTTCTGCTGAAGAAAAAAGTCCGCCCTATCATCTGGTTCTGCGTGGTCCTCGGCGCTTTTGGCTTCTACCTGCTGACCATGGCAGGCAAGGGCGGCGGATTCAATCTGCAGACAGGCGACTTCTTCGTACTGCTCTGCGCTGTGGCTTTCTCCTGCCACATCATGGTGGTAGACCACTTCTCGCCGAAATGCGACGGCATCAAGCTGTCCTGCATCCAGTTCCTGACCGTAGGCGTCATCGGCATCGTGTGCATGTTCATCTTTGAAAACCCTGTATGGGCCGACATCGTAGACTGCTGGCTGCCGATCCTGTACTGCGGCGTGGTCTCTTCCGGCATAGGCTACACGCTTCAGGTCGTAGGACAGAAGCACGCGGAGCCGACAGTGGCAACTTTGATCATGAGTCTGGAATCCGTATTTTCCGTTCTCTTCGGAGTGCTTCTTGCCAATGAAAGCCTGTCTCTGGTAGAGGGCATCGGATGTGTCGTCATCTTTATCGCAGTTATCATCCCGCAGCTGCCTTCAAAGGAAGAACGGTTGCAGCCAAAGGGAAATTAGAGTATACTGTTTACAAAACATTACGACAAGGAAGTGATACCAATGATCAGCAGAGAAGAAGCATTAGAACTTCTGAAAAAGTATAACAAAGAAGAATTCCATATCCACCACGGCGTCACCGTAGAATGTGTCATGCGCTACATGGCGAAAAAACTGGGCTACGGGGAGGATGCCGAGTTCTGGGCCGTATGCGGTCTGCTCCACGACATCGACTTTGAGATGTGGCCGGAGGAGCACTGCCAGAAAGCGCCGGAGCTTCTCGCGGAAGCAGGCGTAGACCCCGCAATTATCCACGCGGTAGCCTCCCACGGTTACGGAGAGTGCTGCGACGTAGCTCCGGAACATGAAATGGAAAAAGTGCTGTTCGCAGTGGACGAACTGACGGGCCTTATCGGCGCGGCAGCTCTGATGCGTCCGTCCAAGAGCACCAAGGACATGGAACTGAAGTCTCTGAAAAAGAAATATAAAGATAAAAGATTTGCTGCAGGCTGCAGCCGCGATATCATCGCGAGAGGCGCGGAGCAGCTGGGCTGGGAGCTGGAAAAGCTGCAGGCCGAGACGCTGGAAGCTATGCAGGCCTGCGAAGATGAGATCGCGGAACTGGAGAAATAGACTCCGGCAGATCTTTTAAAACACATTAAAAAACCGCTGCAGGGAAAGGGCCTTTGTTTTGGTCTCCATTGGTCTGACTTTCTCTGCAGCGTTTTTTACGTTTTGTGTATTGCTTTATATATGCTGACAGCTTATTTCACGCTGCCGTCAGCATTGAATACCGGCAGTTTCTCAAGAAAGATGATATCGTCTCTGTCCGCGGCCTCGCCTTCTGCCAGGACCGCCATTTTCCCGACGATATTTCCGCCCACCTGATTTACCAGAACCTCCAGAGATCTCAGAGATTCTCCTGTGCTGATCACATCGTCGACGATGAGGATCCGCTTTCCTTTCATCTTGTCGATCTCGGTCTGTCCCAGACAGAGTGTCTGAATATGATCTGTAGTAATAGAATCCACATCTGTGGTTATCACGTTCTGCATATAGAGCTTGGCTCCCTTTCTGGCTACGATATAATCGTCGATACCCGCCTGTCTCGCCATTTCATAGGCAAGAGGGATGCCCTTTGATTCCGCGGTGATGATAACGTCAAATTCCGGCGCTTTAGCAAGAAGCTGCTCTGCACTGGCTTTTGTGATCTCCACATCGCTGAACATGATGAAAGCCCCGATATAAAGATCGTCAGTGATTCTGCAAAGCGGCAGCTGACGCTTCAGTCCTGCAATGGTCATTTCGTAATACATGGCTGCGTTCCTTTCTTCTTCCACCTATAATTATCGCCTTCCCATGGATCCCGCATGGAGATCCCCGGCAGATATATTATACGCTTAAAAGCGGATGGTTGCAATGGGAGAAATTATATTGCCATGCTCTGCATCATCTAATCTCTCAGACACCCGACAGGCACTACATACACACCGTCTTTTCTCTGGTATGCAAATTCTCCTCCTGTAAGCACCATCAGAAAAGTTGGTTCTTCCAGTTTACTTCCCTTTCCGCTCCGGTTGTATTTCTGTACCAACGCTTTTAACTCCAATAAATGCGCCGAGCCTTCGTCAATTTGCCGTCCGCCCAGTTTCACTTCTATGAGCGCATATCGCCCGTCTCTCAGATGCAGCACGCAGTCACTTTCCAGGCCATATCTATCGTGATAGTAAGAAACTTCACCCCCAAGACGCTGAGAATAAATTTTCAAATCCCTTATGCAAAGCGCTTCAAAATAAAATCCCATGGATTCCAAATCGCCCAGCATTCTTTCCGGTGTAAGCCCCATTGCCGCAGCAGCAAGAGACGGATCTGTAAATCCAATTTTATCCCCTGAGCGAACGGCTGATTTGGAACGAATTGCCGGTGACCATGCAGGAATATCCTCTATCACAAACAATCTCTGCAAAACATTCAAATACTCATAAAAAGTACTGGATGAAAAGCTCATATCATTAGCCTGCATATCTGCAAGAATTGAGGTTTTCTTTGCCAAAGTGGATATATTTCTGGCATAAGCACGCAAAATAGCCCGAATTCTCTTCGGGTTGCGCAAGGCTGTATCTATCCGGGATACATCAGTTTCACAAAGGGACTGTATATAACCTTCCGCTGCCAGAAGCGCGCTTCTTCCGATCTTCTTTACTGTTTCAGGCCAGCCTCCTCTGCAAATCGCGAAGGCAAGATGCTCTATATCTAAATCCGACATAATTCCATCGATATCGGCATCTCCCTCAAACAGATCGCGCAAAGATATCTGCCCATTGGACTCCTCTGATTCAAACAAACTCATCGGATACATTTTCAGTCTGCCGATTCTGCCCGTTCCGGTATGGCTGATTCCGTCGTCCTTTGGCACTGCGGACCCGGTCAGAATAAATTGTCCGGACAGTCTGCGCTCATCTACCTCATCTCTAATCGTATCCCACAAAACAGGAGCCATCTGCCATTCATCAATTAATCTTGGAGCTTCACCCTCAAGCAGCTTTGCGGGATTTAATTCCGCCATCATCATATACTGCCTTGACCGTTTCCTGTCCTGCAGCTTAATGACACTTGCTGCCGCCTGCTCGGCAGAAGTCGTTTTTCCGCACCATTTTGGTCCTACGATAAGTACTGCCCCAAAAGCGTCCAGATATTCATCCAAAACAGTATCTATAATTCTTGAAAGATATTGATTTTTCATGATTTCACCTCAATTAGAGTCTACCCTGCTTTCTCAAAAAAGTCAAGTGAAATCGAGTAACTTTGCGTTATTTCATCGGACATTTTTGCGGTATTTTGTCGAGTAACTTTGCTGTATTTCATCGGACACTTTTGTCATCAAGGGCAAGGGCCTTTCTACACAGAATAATTCGTCCTAAATCAGCGATTTTTCCGATTTAGGACGAAATTTTTTACATAATATGGCTGTTCCCAGCTTTTTTGCATCAGCTTGCTTTTGATGGGGCCGAAGCAGTTGTACTCTTTCTTCGATTTTGTGCGTTTTAAGATAACTTCACTACATATTTTTAATGCAGATTACCAAGATTCCGAACAGCATGACCAAAGTTCCTGTATAACAAGCGTTTTTAGCAGTTTGCCTTGATTCAAATTTGAAATTGTACCCCATAATAATCGCCGTATAGATCGCCGCAATGATACTCATAATTTTGTATGCCTCCATTGTCATATACGGCGCTACCCCATCCCAGCTAACGACGCTGTAATGCATGTAAATGATGGCGTAGCCAAGATAAATTGTCTGTATCCATTTCAATTTGATCCTGACACCGGTGCTGGTTAAGTCTGAGTAAAACTGTGATCTCTCCTCATCACTGTTTAATGACTGTTTTGCATCTTCCGTCTCATTGGTTTTCTTGAGAGAAATGCCGATAAACCATTGTCTGACAAGCAAGCCGATTACGATGAGAATCGCGCAGCCAATAACAATTAAATGCTTTCCCATACTACCCCTCCGCAACTCTTGTGCTCTCCGATAACCTGTAAGTTTTACATTTTAATTCTATTATACACCCTAAGATGACAAATACAAGTTTAATAAAACCAATGCTTCGTTTTCCTTGACTAATGACAAACGAATTGTGCTTAGAAAGTATTATTTATATGTTGAAATGTCGTCTAATTTATAACCAACACCCTTTACAACACGACCACCTTGATGCTTTGTAATTTCTACTTGGCGAATAGTCACTTTAATTCCACCAGGCGCGTTATTCTTCACATTCTCAATAATCATGCTGATTTGAAGATCTCTTAATCCACCTAAAATTAGTGATAACAATGTTGGAATTGGACCAAGTCCCGATGCTGCTAAAAAGAGGGTGACTAATGCAGATGCAATTCCATACGCATCGGTGGTTGTTCCAGTTATTTCTGCTATTTTCTTATACGAAAATTTATAAGAATAAGTTTTAAGTGTCTTCCCAGTTGCATGTGGAATAATTGTTGATCCGGAATCTTCGTTATCGCTAACCCTGTCAACCTTTACTGTTTGTTTTGTGAACGGTGAGTAGATTGTGCCTTTTTCCTGATCAATAATAAAAGTATTCTTTTTCCCATTCTCCGTCAGCACTACATTAGCACCCTTGTCAGTTTTTTCAACGCTTAAAATCGCCATATCATTCCCATCACTCAACATACAAGAACTGTCGGTAAGCGGCGTTATTTCAATAGTTTGTCCATCAAGTTCGACACTTTCACCCGTAGTTGCAAAAATTGACATACTCGTGGTCACTAGAAGCGCCAGTACTAATAACAAACTCGTCCCTTTTCTTATCATCTTTTTCATTTTATGTTCCTCTCTTTATCCCTTTCTACCACTTTCCCAAATTATCAAGAAGTTTTATATATCACCGTTTCTATATCTTTACGAATTCAAGCAAAACATTTCGACTTCTTGAGAATTCACTTGATTTTCCACTTGTTTTAGTTCATAATAATGCTAAGAGTTTTTCTAAAACATTTACTTGTGGTCGCAATCACTGTACTTTTTTTGAAAAACTCTTTTTCATTTTATCCACCCTCATAGGCAGGTTCCTCCTTTTCCACTCTTAATCCCATACCTCTTCATCTATCACTTATGAACGCTTTTTCAGCTTCCATGTGTGACCAACTTTAATTCTCTTTCCGCTGGTATCATGAGCCAGATTCTGTACGGTTGTATCCAGTTTATACTTGCTTTCATCGCTTCCCGTCTTACAGGTGAAAGTGCAGTACATATTCACATCGGAGGCACCCGGTGTTCTGGCTACGCTATCTTCAATACTCTCATTGCATTCACGTCATAGGGTAACAGTTACAAAAACTGCTACCCTATAAGTGGTATCCTTACGCATGCTTATTTCTTCCGCCAGAAAGATTTCTTCCAGAATTCAATAAGTCCATATCCCAGCATTCCACCGATAAAATTCAATACCAGATCGGAAATATCCGTAATGCGAATCGGGAAATCAGAAATAGCAAAAATGTTCTCCAGATATTGCAGTGCTTCTATCATTGCTGACACACTCAGTGATAGAATCATGGTCTTTACTAATGTCACCTGTTTATTCGGCCAATTAAGCTCAACCAGCGGAACTAACGGCACAAACAGCAAAATGTTTCCACAGACATTTGCAAGCAGACTTCTTAAGCCACCATAGTTAAACATATTTCTCATATCCCAATTCACAAAGTCCATCTGATATGGTTCTGCATACGGCGGGATAACGATGGGGAACAATGTGACCCCAACTAGAGCAATTACATATAGGAACATCGCAAGTCTCATATATTCTTTAAAATCAAACAGTTTTTCATTATTATGGCGCGCTGCTTTTATCTTTCTCAAGACGTACACTGCGATTATTCCTGCTGCTATGATAAACAGCAATTCTTTTTTTATCGTAATCGACGTCATAGGTTCGCCTGCCTCCATTCAAACTCGGCGTTCCTTATATCTTTCTGTGCGATTTCCGCTGTCGTTACCGAATGAGATATCACAAAGATCGAATATATTAACAGCCGCTATAGAAAACTTGAACATTCCAGTCATAGCCTTCCGTTTACGCGATAGCTTTATAAGCCTCTTCATAACATTACTTCAAAACTTCGCATCTTTATTTGCCTTCCCTGAATTTCTTTTTTTCATAATCTTTCTCAGAAAGAAGATATAGAGAGCAACAAGTATGATTCCCGAAATTAGAATAAGAATAAAAACGATCGTCGGTAGAATATTTAAAATCATTCCCCTATTCACTCCTTATGATTTCAGTTTTGTAGCCACTTCCGCAGTAACTTTCATCAAAGCATATCCATTACCCCAACTCGTAGGTTCAGCCGTCATTGTGACTGTATATGCATAAGTCAACACCGGAATCCCTTTTATTGAAAACTTTCCATCAAAGTTCTGTTTAGCTGCTACATACTTTGCATTTTCAGCTTTTTTAATCCATTTGTAATCAGTTGGTGTGTTTTCTACTTCATTTGCAATATTTGCTGCGGAATCCGGATAGCCTTTAATATACCGACCCAAAATCATCTTATTAGATTTAACCGTATATCCGAGTCTCGTTTTGAGATATGTATCCGGGTATAACGCATATTCACACTTACAATTAATTTGTGTATAACGGTCGCCAAAGTCTTTTCTCATCTGCTTAACGAGACCAGTGGCACCTTGTAATGGCAATACCTCTCCGATAGGAATATTTTCCATTACCGTATTGTTTTCCGGACCATCGATCATAGTAGTCGTAAACTTGGTTCCATCATCCAAATATACTTCCTCGACTGTAACAATGTCATTGCAAAATTCGTATGCATGAACATCAATACTTTTCACACCTTCAATGTTTGCAGCGATCTCTTCCACTTTTTCTCTACTATAGTAGCAGATATCATCTGGAATCTGCTCTATTAGTTCTATCGTTTCGAAAGTAGTTTTTTGATAGAAACTTGCTACAATTTGAGCATCTGTTCTTTCAAAGACGCTTAATGCTTCTTCCTTTGAATCACATAGTTCCAAATTTCTTTCCAGTACCTTTAGGCTTTTAATTGTGCCTGCAGAAAGTTTATTTTCAAACTCTCCGCTATCTGCAAAAACTGCAGTTCCAGACAGTACCATTATCACTTATGCAAGCTTTGTCAGCTTCCACGTGTGACCAACTTTAATTCTCTTTCCACTGATATCGTGCGCCAGGTACTGTACGGTTGTATCCAGTTTATATTTGCTTTCATTGCTTCCAGCCCTACAGGTGAAAGTGCAGTACATATTCACATCGGAGGCACCCGGTGTTCTGGCTGCACTATCTTCAATATATTCCTTCCCAGGAAATATCAAACATGCAGTTCCTTTTTTATCATAAATTCCTTTCCCATAGTTTTCGTCAATTCCATTACTGGACAAGACATAATGATTTTCCAGTCCCAACATCACACTGTATCCTGCTACTGTCACCGTAGTCTTAGCTGTAAAGTAACGATTGCCATAGTCTTTCCATTCCCCCGTACTTGTTGCTGTCAAAGGCGCTGTTACACAGGCTCCTACCCCTTCTTCACGATCTGTCAGTTCCACAGTCATCAGGCATCCGTCTCCCAGATCGTAAGTCCAATTGGCATATTCTGACCCGTCAGCCAAACGCTGCATCTTCTGGTCTGTATCAATTTCGTTCAGCGTTTCGACTGCCGCATCCAGTTTTTCCTGCATCAGATCTGATACAGCCTCGTCCGTCGCCCTATCCATGATCTGCGATTCCTCCTGTTCAGAAAGGGCTCCGTCTTCCATAGCGCAGGCAATAGCAGCTTTCAATTGCTCTGCATTTTCAATATTTTTCCCGTTGTCAGTTGTGTCTGCAAATACACCGGAAACAGACATTGATGTTATCACAGTTATTCCTAATAAAATAGATACAATTTGTTTTTTCATCATATTCTCCTTTTAAACTAATTCCCTCTTAACATTTATTTTCGGTTTATATCTTTAGTATACTAAGCCGTCAAAGGCAAAGCAAACACTTTCGGATAAACGGTCGTTTTTTCGGATAAATGGTCATTATTACATAAAATCTGGAAATAAAACAGCCACCCTTCAAAAGAGTGGTTTGCTCTAGGGCTATAAGTCTATAGCTGAAAGGCCAGTGTCTCAAGATGCTAGCCTTCACTTTATGTATAAGTAAAACAGCGGCAACGTACCCGTTTCTCGGGGTGCCACCGCTGTTTTTAGCATGATACATTTCTTCTAAGTTCTATCACAGATTTAGTATTTCATCCGAAAACTGTGGTTAGATCCAGCATCCTGGCAAGTTCATCCACTGTATCAAGTATCTCATGAAATTCCAGATCTCCAACATATTTGTTATCTGCGATATAGTTATCCCATAACAAATACAATTGTGGTTCTTCTCGTATATCCTTCAAAATCTCTTCCCAATCCGCGATATCATCAACCGATCCTCTTTTCTGCGCTGTATGCAGTACTGCTTTCCGAAGAATATCCATCTGCACTTCATTCTTACGGCTGTGATAGAGTATATATAAATCATAGTAATCTCTGGCTCGGGTAGTTCCTATATTTCTGCGAATTATTGTTTCAAATTTTTCTGCCAGAATTGTTTCCAACGTATACGCCATAATAGAAATCGTCTTTTCTTCAAAAGTCAGAGGGAAGTTATATTGAATTGCTGCCGGAGTAATAACATCCCCTGTCGTAACATCGATCTTCATCGCACTATCTATTTTCCCGTACTTCGCCCGCAAATGAACACGGAAACTATTATACGCATCCTCCTCCCTAATTGGCTCAATCTTTTGAAAGGCAAAATCGATTCCATCACCTACCTCTGTGGCAAGAAGTTCTTCTATAACTTCTACGATTTTCTCTTTTTCCATTTGAATACCGCGCACCGTTGTATCCATATCCATTGTCGTGCGTTCGCTAATACCCGTCATAGATGAAATCAAAAGCCCTCCTTTCAGAACAAAGTTCTTGCGATAAGGGGAAACAGACAAACGTTCTAATATTCGTTCAAAGAGAAACATCTGCAGCACTTCCTGCGCCCGAAGGTTTTTCTTCGCAGACAGATTTCGAATAGCGCCTTTTAATTGTTCTGGTGTCTTCATCCCAATACCTCCATATAAGTTCTGACTTTTTCCTCTATCCCAAATAATTTAGCGTATTTTAAGAGCCTACGAGGATTCGTTTTTCCGTTAAAGTACTCTTTCACGGCTCCCGTAAAAATCTGCAAATCTATTTGCTCCTTATCCCGAATCAGATCGCAGATACATCGTTCTTTGTCATACAGGAAAACTGTGCCTCCCTGAGGTGATACAGTTTCAGTAACACCGATACCATAGATGTCATTTTTGACATAATGGCACCTAAGTTCAGGGTTATCTCTGCACAAACGGCTTAAATTCATACCCTGCGGCACCGTAATATCAACGATATGTGGTGTTCGATCCGACATTTCCCACAGAAACAATGCCGTCCCATAAGAATAGACAGCCTTAGAACACTGGGCCTGCAGTAAAGCATACTCATCCGTCAAACCATACTTTAAAGTGTATAGTCCTTTCCGAACACGGTTCAATTGTCCGGCATCCACATATTTTTTCAGCATTGGCCGACTAATCCCGGCATCCTCCACCTGTCTGGTTCGGACAAAACCATCACCGGTTTCAACTAATGCTTTTATCTGCTCCCAAATGAGATCCATGTTATCACCTCCAGCGTTCTGTTTACATTTATACTTTATATTATACATTTTTAAAGTTCGAATGTAAATATATCATGGAAATAGTATACCCGTTTTTTTGAGAAATACTCAAAAATTGGGTATCACAAAACGGACACCTCCTAAAATCATGTACTATACAGCGCTTCTCTTCAGTGACCACATACCCCGTCCACCATGAATGAAGTATACAGGATTAATTTGAGGTGTTTGGTATAACCATCGACACGCTGCGCGCTCAGCTGGGTCACGACCCACAATAAAACAGCCAGGCAAACGCCTGGCCTATAGTAATACTCCCTCTAAATATTAACTTAATTCTTCATTTTGAACGCCCCGAAGAAGAACCGTAACGAGCATATATCCCCGTTCATGCCACTCCCAGGTCACATCGCCGCCGTTTTTTCGTGCGGTTTCCACCATATTTCGAGTCCCGATGCCGTGATTCTTCTCGTCGGCTTTCGTTGTGACCGGGCGTCCACTACGCAGTTCCGGCTGCCGGACAGCGGAATTTCCAATCTTCAGATTGACGAAGCTGCCTGCACTTCTGACTTCAAAGTCAACTGCTCCCTTTTCACACTGGGCCGCCGCTTCATAGGCGTTCTTCAGGGCGTTGGACAGGATAACGCACAGATCCGTATCGGTAATGGATAGCTGATCCGGGAACTTGCCGTTGACCTGCAGCTTGATGCCTGCTTCCCTGCAAAGCTGTCCGTACCGGTTGAGGATCGCGTCTCCAATCAGATTATTTGTACTGTACAGAACCTTATACTCCCTCAATTCCGACAAGTCACGCACATAATCTCGGAGCCGCTTGGAATCGTCATCTTCCGCCAAAGACTGTAAAGCCATAATATGGGCATTATAATCATGTCGGAAACGTCTCAGGTCCATATCCTCTTCTCCCTGTCTGCGGTATTGTTCCGTCTGCTCTCTGATACAGCGCTGGTTCAGAACCAACAGCCGCTTCATTTCCCGATGCTTGCTGACCAATGTGCAGGAAACGATGAGAAAGCCAATGATAATAGAAGCTATAAATCCATCTCTGATCTCATTTTTTGCTTGAATAATCTCCGGTAATGGTCCCGACGGATCTCCACCATAAGTTGGACCATAATGGCATAATATCCACAAACACACCAAAAACGGAATAAAGATCCACAGGCTTATCCTCTCTGTCGCTTCGTAGATCGCTTTCCTTTTTTTGCGTACAGCAAAAGACACGATACCCAATAAAATCAGGCATCCCATTGCGCCCAGATAGTAGGTCCAGACCAAGTCGACCCGCATCATATCGCCTTTGACGGCCAGTGTCCAGATACCGATATTCAGGGTATCCATCATAGAGATGATCTGGATCATGGTAATGCCGATAACCAGCGATACGGACGGACGCCCTTTGAAAATGCAAGGCATGGCCGCTGCCGGTACCAGTGCCGCCAGATATCGGTGAAAGATATATGCTTCCGGAAACGCAAGCACTGTCACGCCGCGAAACAGAAGGATCGCGATACCCGCGGCCAGACACCCTTTGTTCTCTCTGGGAGCATAGCCCAGCACGCCCGCGAACAAAAGGAGCAAATTCAGCGTTTCCAGGGTCAAAGTGATCACACCGGGCAAACCTGTCATATCTACCTCCTACCTTCAGGCAAATCTGCCGAATCTGCGGGTATATTCGCTGATCCTGGCAAGAATATCCTTCTTTCTCCGCCTGCTCAGCTTGACCCGCTGCCCGTCAGACAGAACAACTGCGTTTTCCTCCACATCCTGAATGTATTTGCAGTTGACCAGATACGACGTATCCACCCGCAGGAAAAACTGATCGGAAAGTTCCGCTTCCCAGTCGGAAAGGCTTTTCCCGGACAACTCCGTGCTGCTGCCGTCAGACAGCAGAGCCTTGGAGTAGCGGTCCTCCGTAAAAAACATGACGATGTCTTTGCTGGACTCCCAGTTTCCACTGCCCAGATCGATCATTTTCCCTTCGCCCAGGAGATTCACTGCCAGATCCATCTGCGCCTCAAAGAGCGCCGGATCCACGGGCTTGTCCAGAAAACCCAGCACGTTGACGCCAAAGGCCTCTCTGATCGTTTCCTGATAGCTGGTAACAAAGATGATATAAGGACGCTCCCGGCCCGCCAGACGGTCCTTGACTTCCGTCCCCCGCATCTTCGGCATCTCCATGTCCAGAAACAGAAGGTCAAAATCCCCTTCGACCGGCACATCCGGCTCCTGAGTACAGACGATCTCTGCTTCCGCGTAAATACCCTTCCTATCCAGATACTCTCTGCATATTCCATTCAGAACATTTAAATCTTCTTCTCTGTCATCACAGATACAAATTTTCATGAAATCTCACTCCCTACGGCAACGCCGTTACGCCCGTTATGGTTTATGGAAATATTATACCATGAAAATATATATGATAACAGCAAAATATCTTACCCTATATCTGTAAGTTCTTTATCTGCTTACTTATAGGCTAATTTGACCTTATCATATATAGCCGCGCTCCGCAACTGTTTTCGGATAAACGGTCGATTTTTCGGATAAGTGGTCAAAATTTACTTTTTCTGCCATTAAGTCGCGGCCCTTTCGGTGTTGACTTTTATCCCAAATCAGCTTTTTTTATCATATTGAGTACAACTCTTTGCCCGGAGTTCGTCCGAAATCGAAGTTTTTATCAAAACTGGTACAACTTTTTCTCACCGCGCAAAGGGAGTGCGAAGAGCTTGCGCCTTTCTATACAGAAAAGTTCGTGCAAAATCAGCAGTTTTCCTGATTTTACACGAACTTTTTAACATAATATGGATGGCCGCCGCACCTTTTTGCCGGTCTGCTTTTGATCAGACCAAATCGGTTGTACCCTTTTTTCGATTTTGTGCGTTTTAAGACAACTATGCTTGGTCCTATTATTGTTTTGCGGCGTACCCTTTGTTCCTGTCGCTTATTCCAAAGTGCAGTCTTCTTCGATGATGATTTTCCTGCAGGCACTGCATCTGAATGCTGTAAGCTTTGCGATATTGAGACTCTCTGCAAGGGTGGTTTCGCCTTCTTTTTCATACAGCGCCCACTTTCTGCCGTCCGATTCGCTCCACGCAAGTCTGCGGAGTCCCATGAGGGTCCCCTTCACCATCTCATTGTTACAATATGGACATCTCATTTTATCTCCCTCCCATGCAATATAGCACCCATCATATATGCCTGGTCCTATTAGGACTTCTTCACCAGTTTCCCGTATACCACAAGTCTTGCATTTTCGTATTCATAGGTACAGGTGCTCAGCATAACGATGCGGTCTTCAGCGGAAACGCTGACTCCCATATCCACTTCACTCTTAGACAAGATCTCATCCAGATATGCCTGTTTTTCCGCGTCGCTGGAAAAACTGTACTTGTACAGACTGCTGTCTGACGGAATGGTCACCACGGCAAAGATATGCAGGTCATACTCTCTATTCGGCGTAACCAGATCCATAGTTTTATGTTTCTCAAAATAGTCCTTATCTCTGTATTCGATCAATTCATGAAACATGCTGCCGTCCTTCATGCGGTGGCCGTAAATGATAGTATTAAAATCCCGGAAAGGCTTCTCGCAGCGGTAGTCGATGAACAGAGATCCCTTTCCGTTATATTCGCCGTTGAACATGCGGTACAGGTAATACTGGTTGTCCTCTCCCTGCACCACCGGATAGTTGATCGGGGTTCCTTTTGAATACAGCCACGCCTTCACGTCCTTGTTTTTCTTCTTTAAAGCGTCAAAGTCGATCTGTTTTTCTCCTTCTTCCGGACCGCCGCCTGCCATCTGCTGGATCTCTTCATAAGCTGCCGTCCCCTGATGATATTCCCAAAGGATCTTCCCGATCTGCCAGGCGCTGAAAACCATGACAGCAAGCAGTACTGCGATGATCAGACGATAGATCAGACTTGTTTTTTTCTTCTTGTTTTCGTTTTTTTCCGCTCTCATTGCAAATTCCTCTCTTGACCCAATTTGCAATCTGCACTTACAATCCACTCCGCAAATTGGGACAACTCCATTGTACGACTTGCGTCTTGCCTGTCGAGCTTCGCATGCCTGCTCGCTCTCCCGGGCCGCAAAAGCACAAGGAGTTTCCTGCAATTTGCCCCGCAAATTGGGACAACTCCATTGTATCATAAAAAATATTCCATTTCATCCTTTTGCGAATAAATTTCCCCGTTTCTCAGATATTAAACTCATGGAGCTAATTGTATTTGTTTTAGGCGGGCTCTTTTACGGCCTGACGGAATTGCTCTATCGCGGATACACCCATTGGTCCATGGTGCTGACCGGCGGCGCCATCGTCGCCACCTTCTACATGCTGCTGCCGTTTTTCCTTCAGATGAATGTCTTCGCGGCAGCGCTGGCAGGCGCGCTCATTGTCACAGCCTATGAATTTGCCGTTGGCAGTGTGGTCAACCTGTGGCTGGGCTGGGAAGTGTGGGACTATTCGACGCTGCCGGGCAATCTGCTTGGCCAGATATGTCCTCAGTTCACCGGCTATTGGTTTATGATATGCCTTGCTTTCTTCTCTCTGATAAAATATAATAGAGATATGTTTTTTTAGAGGAGATTACGATTATGTCAAAATATGATTACAGCAGGCTGCAAAACGGCAGCGATATCAGAGGAGTCGCTCTTGCGGGCGTCCCGGGAGAGGCGGTCAGTCTGGACGGCGAAGCCGCCGGAAGACTGGCAAAAGGATTTTTGTTCTGGCTTTCCCGCAGAACGAACAAAGAAGTCTCTGACCTGACCATATCGATCGGCAGAGACCCCCGGCTGTCTGGGCAAGCTCTGTCAGATGCCTTTTGCGGCGCACTGCAGCCCTTCGGCTGCCGGATCCTGAACGCGGGTCTGGCTTCTACGCCTGCTATGTTCATGTCTACTGTCTTCGCAGAATACCAGTGCGACGGAGCGGTTATGATCACCGCCAGCCACCTGCCATGGAACAGAAACGGCATGAAATTTTTCAGCGTAGACGGAGGGCTTGACAAAGGCGACATCACGGACATCATCACCTTTGCGGAATCCGACTCGATACTCAATTCCATCCGGCGGGCTGCGCCGAGAGAAGTGGAGGAAATTCCCCTTCTCGATACATATGCCGCCCATCTGCGCAGACTCATCATCGACGGCGCAGGCTGCGGCGACAGGCCTCTTGACGGTATGAAGATCACCGTAGACGCAGGCAACGGTTCCGGCGGCTTCTACGCGGACAAAGTACTGGCGCCTCTTGGCGCAGACGTGTCATCCAGCCAGTTTCTTACGCCTGATGGCAATTTCCCGAATCATGCTCCAAATCCCGAGGACAAAAAAGCCATGGAAGCCATCTGCAGTCAGGTAAAAAGCTGCGGCAGCGATCTGGGGCTGATCTTCGACACAGATGTGGACCGGTCGTCGGCTGTAGACGAAAAAGGGCATGAGATCAACCGCAACGGCATCGTAGCCATGGCCGCTGCTCTGATCGCGGAGCAATTTCCGGGCACCACAGTGGTCACCGACAGCATCACCAGCAATCAGCTGACTGATTTTCTGGAGAATACTCTGGGTCTCCGTCATCTTCGGTTCAAGCGGGGATACCGGAACGTGATCAACAGATCCATAGAGCTGAACGCCTCCGGCACCGACAGCCAGCTGGCTATCGAAACAAGCGGCCATGCGGCCTACAAGGAAAACTATTTTCTGGACGACGGCGCATATCTGGCGACAAAGATCGTTATCCGCGCCGCAAAGTTGTTTCAGGAGGGCAAGCCGATCTCTTCTGTTATTGCAGGGCTTTCTGAGCCTGCTGAATCCGTCGAAATACGGTTTCCGATCCTGGCATCTGATTTCAGCGCCTATGGTGATGAGATTCTGGAATATCTTCGGGTTCTGGCCGGCAGCGGACAGCTGAAAGGCGCTTCTCTGGTGGAGCCTAACTACGAAGGCGTCCGCATCAGCTTCCATACGCCGGACCTGCAGGGATGGCTGCTTTTGCGCAAATCACTCCACGATCCTATTATGCCACTGAATATCGAAGCTGATACAGCCGGCGGCACAGATGAGATCCGAAAGGCCCTGAAACCTCTGCTGGCAGGCTTCGATCAGCTGGACAGCAGCAAGCTGTAAGCCTTCCTGCCGCATATGTTTTGATCATATTCCGCTTATACAGTGACGGTCGCGTACACGACCGTCATTTATATTGGATCCGCAGCCTTTAATTTGTCCGCCGCGTACCAGCAATGATCGTATCCGGACTCACTCTCAGTTCTTCCAAATCGGGAAGAATGTAGTCCCGTATCATCTGCTGTATGATCCCGCTGCTAAGATTGCCGTTAACATCGTCCATAGTGATGATCAGATTTTTACCGATGGTAAACCCGTTCATCTGATACAGGTTCAGCTTCTCTGCAAATCGCGCGCAGTAATTCAGGTCATCCAGCATCCCTAAATGCTCCCATATTTTTCGTCTTCCGTCCGGAAAAAAGATAGTAAAATCGGGATAAACATGGCCTATGTCACCGATCCGATATAGAAATTCTTCTTCATAGTGAAACGGAATACCATAAGAAAACAGTGCATTGGCCAGGATCTGCTCTGACTTGGAGCGTACCATTTCTCCGTAATCTGTCTCATGTTTATGGTATTTCGGATTATACGGGCATTTTGAATACCGAGCTGTCATTTTCTGATTCATCAGGTTCTGTCTTTTATCCGTGAATACTCTTCTGTACTGCGGCCCCAGTGCCGCCATGATGTCGTCGGGATCTGTAGCCCGATAGACTTTACCAAGCTTCTGCATCGCGCTGAGGTTCTGCTCTGCCCGCAAAACCAGTTCCCGCTGATATTTTTTCTCGGCCAGCTGATTCACCAGTTTCGGGTTATCTTGTAAATTGATCTGCCTGTAAGTTTTTCCACTGTTTCTATTCTGCCTTTCTTCAACATTCCAGTAGTAGGTTTCTCCGGTTTCCCGAGGCCGGATGGTCAGGAACCCTTCCGGTGAAGCCGCCAGGATTTTCTTTCCCTTCTCGATCTGCCGTTCACTTCTCCTCAATTCCATCTCTAATGCTGATTCAAATGTGTTCATCGTTTCTCCCCTTTATCGTTTATCATTCAGTGTCGACCATTTTATGTAAATTCAATTTTATATTACTTTATTTTACAAAATAAGTCAACCATTATTTTTCATTTATAGAAACAATTTTTTGATCTGTCCCAGCCAAAATACGTCGCTCGTTCGATATGCTTATAAATCACCTTTGAAGCACCTTTATCACAGTTTCTCTGCTTTCTGCGCGCCACTTTTTGTCCAAAAAATCCATTTTACGGCACCGACCCTCCGCATCGCGCCATATTTTGAATTAAGATTGCTTCATACGGCGCGCATTTTGATTCGCTCACTCCAATAACCGCTGATTAATGTGATTTTTTCGAACTGATTCAGTATATTTTTTGTAATTTTAACAGTTAATTCCTTTTATTCATATGTCCGCGATGTTCCTGGGCGACGGATCCGCCAACAAAACATTTTTTTGACCAAAAAGTGGCGGGCAGCAAAGGCTGCCCGCCGTATCGACAAAAAAAGTATTAAAATATGGCGCGGGGCACCCGAGACAGCGCAAAATACCTGAAACAGAGCAAAGTACCCGAGACAGCGCAAAATGCCTGAAACATCGCAAGGCATCCAAAGACATCCCGCAGGATCCCTAATACACCTTCGCCTCTTCTTCTCCGTTCAGCATCCGCACAGCGCCGGCTGCCAGAGCCTCCATCTCGCTCTCTCCTGCCATGACGACCACTTTGCCGATGTGGCCGCAGAAGTTCTCGATCATATCGGTCAGCATCTTTGAGTGGGCAATGCCGCCGGTCAGGATGATCACATCCACCTGTCCCCGCAGGGAGCATGAAAGACCCGCGACAGCTTTTCCGATCTGCAGAGCCATAGCCTCGTAGATCATCTGCGCATAGCTGTCTCCTTCCTCTATCATCTTCTCCACTTCGCGGCAGTCCTTTGTTCCCAGATAAGAGTACAGGCCGCCGCATCCGCTGATCAGCTTCTCTATGTCCGCTTCCGTATGCCGCCCGTCAAAGCAGAGCTTTTTGAACAGCAGCAGCGGTACGCCGCCGGATCGCTCCGGCGCCATAGGGCCGTCGTCATAGGCTGCCACATCGATGACCTTGCCGTCCTTCCATGCATTTGCTGTAATGCCGCCGCCCATATGACAGACGATAAACTGCATGTCCCTGTAATCCCGCCCGATGGACGCCGCATACTTCATGGCCTGCGCCCTGGAATTCAGCAGATGCGTTGCGCCGTATTTCTCAATTTCCGCGATTCCGGTCACTTTGGCGATATCCAGCAGATCGCATCCCATTGTCGAATCGTAAATATACGATGGAATGTGCAGAGGCTCTGCAATGGCTGAAGCCAGCAGAGCTCCCAGGCTGGAAGCGTGCTGCGGGATCTCAGGACTCGCCATGCGGTTGCAGAGCTTTTCGTTGACCTGATAGCCGCCTCCGGAAAGCCCGTATACCATGCCGCCTCTGCCCACGACAGCGGCCAGACCGGTAAGGTCATACTCCTTCTCTTTCAGATACGACAGGATCATGTCTTTTCTGTAATGCTTCTGAGAGGCAACATTGGGAAATTCCAGAATCTTTGCCTCATCGTGAACGATGTTCGTCTCAAAACGAAGCGTTTTTCCATCTCCGGCAAAAACAGCGATCTTCGTAGAAGTAGAGCCGGGATTGACTACTAATATATCTTTTATAACTTTACTCATCATAATGCACTCCTCTCAATAATGCGATCTCACGGCCGTAGCCGGTTAAATTCTCCTGCGGCGTCTCCAGAATACAAGGCAGTCCCATCAGTTTCGGATGATTGATCACCCGCAAAATAGCATCCAGCCCGATCTGGCCTTCTCCGATGCAGGCGTGGCGGTCTTTGCGGGCTCCCGCCGGGTTCTGGCTGTCGTTGATATGCAGCGCTTTCAGCCGGTCCAGCCCGACGATCCGATCGAATTCCGCCAGCACTTCGTCCAGGCCGCCGGTAATGTCATAACCTCCGTCGCTGATGTGGCAGGTATCCAGGCACACCCCTATTTTCTCATCACAGTGTACTCTTTCAATGATAGCTGCCAGCTCTTCAAATCTTCCTCCGATCTCGCTGCCCTTTCCCGCCATGGTCTCCAGCAAAATTGTGGTGGACTGCTCCGGCGTAATGATCTCGTTGAGCAGATCCGCGATCATCTCTATGCCCTTTTCGCTTCCCTGCCCCACATGGCTGCCCGGATGAAAGTTATAGTAGCTGCCCGGCAGATATTCCATCCTCTTCATATCGTCTGCCATAGCCATATGCGCAAACTCCCTGGTCTTTGCAGCGGATGAGCAGGGATTCAGGGTATACGGCGCATGAGCGACCAGAGGACCGAAGCTGTTTTTCGTCAGGATCTCACGCAGCTTCTCTGCGTCGGCCGGATCGATCTCCTTGGCTTTCCCTCCTCTGGGATTTCTCGTGAAAAAGGCAAAGGTATTGGCTCCGATAGACAGAGCCGCTTTTCCCATTGCTTCAAAACCCCCCGCAGACGACAGATGACAGCCGATATACAGCGGTTTCGCGTCTTCCATCTTCTCCGCCACAGCCTGCCGGAACCGGTCCATCGTGAAACCGCGCTCTGTATCCAGTCCGAGGCCTTTCCAGAAATGCTCCGGATCTTCATGGTCTGAGGCGATACCTCTCTGATACCCCTCCCAGTGGCTGATGATCACGCCGTCTGACAGAGGATCCAGTCCAAACTGCCTGCACAGATAGGCAAACAGTTCCACCGCAGCATCCCAGGTCCGCTGCGCCACCGCTCTGGCCGTCTCTTCATCCTCGCAGGTAAAAGTAAAATCACTGGTATACTGAAGGCCCGCAGGTTCGCACATTTCAACGCCGATGTAATCGCCGTTGCCGGGGCTGCAGCAGTGCCAGGCTCTATGATTCCACGGCAGCGTCTGATAAACAGTTCCGTCAAAGCCGTCGATGAAAGCGTGGACACACGCCCTGTCGTAGTTTTCATCATTCCATTCTTCAACAAAAGACGCCGCGTCCTGACGGGGACATCCCACAGAATGCAGCATGATTCCTTTTACTGTTATTTTGTCTCCCGCTGTATAGCAGGGATTTTTCGTTAAATATGATCGTACAAGTTTCATAGTCTTCCTCCAAATCGATATTCCTATTATACTACTTTCAGCTAAAAAAACATAGTCAAACGTTTTTTTTGTGGTAAAATAGGAATAGAATACGTGAAAGGGGGTCTCGCTATGCAGCATGAAATCACACGCTCCGGTCCGCTTCTGGATGAGAACGGATATCTGCGCGAGCCCGGTTTTGCCCGCCGCCTGCTGCCGGTCTACGACCGCGGGGCTGTCAAAGCTCCCGGCTGGCGGATCAAAGAGTGGGACTATTACTACATCGGCAATGACCGATACGGCGTCGCGCTGACCATCGCAGACAACTCCTATATGGGTCTTGACAGCGTTACGCTGCTGGACTTCAGCGAACCGTGGCAGCACACCGCAAGCCCCATGTCGTGGCTCACCTTTGGAAAGACAGGCTTCCCCTCTTCATCGTCAAAGGGCGATGTGTCTCACAGGGGCAGAAATCACGAGATCGTCTTTCGAAATGACGGTAAAACACGAAGTCTGGACTTTTTCATGAAAAATTTCTGTCAGGGAAAACCTGTCGAAGGCCATATCGACCTGTCAGATCCTGACGGTGAATCCATGGTCATCGCTACGCCGTTTAAAGGAAAGCCGGACCACTTTTACTTCAACCAGAAGATCAACTGCATGGCATCCAGCGGCACGGTTCTCTTTGACGGCCGCAGGTACACTTTTGATCCGGGCGACTCCTTTGGCGTGCTGGACTGGGGCCGCGGCGTATGGACCTATAAAAATACCTGGTACTGGGGCAGCGCTTCAGGCCTGGCTGACGGCGTACCGTTCGGCTTCAACATCGGATACGGCTTCGGCGACACTTCCGCGGCTACCGAGAACATGCTGTTCTACGATCATAAGGCTCACAAACTGGACCAGGTAGAGTTTCATATTCCCCTGAAACCGAAACAGTTCCGGTCCCGGGGCAGCTGCTGCACCGCAAGCGGTATAGAAGTCGATACGGCAGATATGACAGAGGACTATATGTCGCCGTGGACATTCACGTCAAACGACGGTCGCTTTGAGATGGACTTCGTTCCGGTCATCGACCGCTCCGCGGACACCAACGCGGGCCTGATCCGCTCCAATCAGCATCAGGTTTTCGGCAGATTCAGCGGCAAAGCCGTGCTGGACGACGGCAAAGTGATCGAGATCCGCGACTTCATGGGTTTTGCAGAAAAGGTATACAACAAATGGTAGAAAGGGGTACTGAAATGGAAACAAAAGAAAAGCAGAAACTGATCCTCGCCGTGCTCAGCGGCGACGATTACGAGGATACGATCAGCGCGCTGACAGAGAACGGATTCTTCGTCACCGTCCTCAACTCCTCCGGCGGTTTTTTCCGCAGAAAAAATGTAACAGTTATGATCGGCACTGACAGCGCCAAATGCGAACGTGTCCTGGAGATCCTGCGCGAAAACGCGGGCCTCCGCGAGCAGACTACCTATCAGAATCTGTCCGCGCCGGGCTGTGAGCAGATGGCCATGCTGCCGCCGATGGCGATAAAGAAAAACGCCGGCGGCGCCACTGTGTTTATCATGGATCTGGACAGTATTGAGAAGCTGTAGATCTTGCAAAACAAAATGCGCACAGCAAAACCATATCCTTTGCTGTGCGCATTTTTTACGTACCTGATTCCTTCCGGATCCTATCTGCGTTCTACCACATTGGAAAATACCACCTGGGTCTCTGTCTTTCCAAAGACCTGCAGCTTTCCCAGAAATTCATCCAGCAACGCGGTGGAAGGAAATACGACCTGCATGATCATCGAGTACAGTCCGGTAATGTGATCGCATTCCAGTACGCACCTCTGCTCTCTGATAAACTCGCAGAACCGCTTGCTGTCCTCCGGCTGCACAGTGATCATAATGAACGCCTTGATACCGTAGCCCAGTTTTTCCATGTCAAGCGCGGCATGATACCCTTTGATATATCCTTCCCGCTCCAGTTTTTCCATACGCGATGATACGGCAGGCGTAGTCAGAAATACCTCTGCTGACAGTTCTTTCAGCGGTGTGCGTGCGTTCTTCTTCAGCATGTTCAATATTTTTACATCGATTTCGTCTAAGTTTTTCATAGTACCCCCGTTTTCAAAACTCTCTAACAGTATACTACAAAAAACGCGATTTGTCTAAGATTTCTTCTGCATTGGGCCCTGCCGCCGCGATCACGTTCTGACCACGCAAAAAGAGGCGCGAACGCCTGAAATTCAGGCAGCGTCTCTTTTTGCTTAACATAAGATTATAGAACCGTTTATATTATAGAAAGAAATTATCGTGTTTCATCGATCGCCTGTTTGATCTTAGCCGGCATCTGTCTGCACTCCTCTACGGTATTGGACGCCACGGATACGCGGATGCCGCGGCCCATAGGGATCGCGAAGATATTGAAATCCTGCAGACGCTTTCCGGCTTCCTCTGCGTGGTCGCACGGAATGGTAATGAAGAATCCGGAATCGTACGGGCATGCCGTCAGACCGGCCTCGCCGGCGGCGGTCATAAATACCTGACCTCTTTCGGCCAGAGCTTTCATCCAGCGGCTGCGTTCCGCGTCAACCTTCTCACGCAGCGTCTTGTCAGCAAAGATTTTTGCCAGTACCGTCATAGCCGCCCGGTTTCCGTTAGACCATGAAGCACGGCATTCCACGCTCATAACGTCTTTGAATTCCTTTGCGATCTCTGCGCTCGGAGCCATACAGAGCAGCGCGCCGCAGCGCATGCCGTACATCGTATAACCCTTTGACGCACTGAAAGCGATCAGCGGCAGGATATTTTCCGGCAGTCCCGCCAGTTTTGGCAGGAAGAATCTATATTCTTTCGGATCGCCTGCAAAATCCAGATACGCGATATCGGTGAGCAGCGCGATTTTCTTTTCCGGGAACTTCTTTACGACAGCGAGGAGTTTATCCCAGTCTTCCTCAGTGAAAGTGTAGCCGGTCGGATTGTGCGCCGGCGTATTGACAATGATCAGAGTCTCATCCTGTCCGGCCAGAACCTCGGTCAGGGCAGCCTCAAAAGCAGGCGCGTTAAACTTGTCTGCATCATCAAACAGCTGATAGGTCGCTACGGACCGGCCCAGCTCGGAAGCGATCAGATTGTACGGATTCCAGTGCCAGTCACTGGTAAGTATCTTATCCCCCGGCACGGTATAAGCGGAAACGGCGTTGCGGATCGCTCCGGTGCCGCCCGGCGTATAGCAGCTTTCTACGAACACGCCTTCCGGGATCTCACCTAAGAATACTGCTTCTTTTACGGCTTCCTGATAAGCAGGCAGTCCGGTGATCGGCGCATAAGCCGCGTAATCCTCCGGGGCCAGGCTGTGGATGCAGTCCATGACAGATTCCAGCACGACCAGTTTTCCGCTGTCATCCAGCAGTACGCCGATCGTTGAATCTATGACGTTTTCCTTACCGATTTCCGCAATTCTTTCTTTTGCTTTTGATGATACACCGAAGAGCTTATCCGGCGCGCCGATGGTCTTTCTTCCGTTTTGTTGTGCGATGATCATAATTTGTCTCCTTCTCTTTTATACCGGGTAAGCCTTGTTGGCCAGATCGTATACACCCGGATCTATTTTGTTCGCTTTTGCGTCTCTGTTTCTGAAGAAATCCATTGCCACCTTCGGGAACAGGGCGTAGGACAGCACATCCTCATCTTTTTGACTGAATACCTTTACTTCTTCTCTCAGGGAATCCAGCTCCGGCGCAAGCAGATCTGCCGGACGGCAGGTCACCGGCGTATCGCCTCCGATAGCAAGCCGCTGCACCTGTGGATTGAACGGCTTTACAGTCTTGCCGTAATCCCCGTGAAGAATAGCCTTCGTCTCCTGACTCATAACCTTATACCGTTCTCCCATAAGCACGTTGAGCACCGCCTGCGTACCTACGATCTGAGAAGACGGTGTGACCAGAGGCGGCTCGCCCAGGTCTTTTCTGACCCTCGGGATCTCCTCCAGCACCTCGTAAAACCGGTCTGTCGCGTTTTGATCCTTCAGCTGGGATACCAGGTTGGACAGCATGCCGCCCGGCACCTGATACAGCAGAGTCTTTACGTCCACGCCCAGAACCTTCGGGTCCATGAGGCCGGTGGCGATGGCCTGATCTCTCTGCGGTCTGAAGTAGTCGGCGATCTCTGCCAGCAGATTCTGGTCCAGTCCCGTATCAAAAGGCGTTCCGGCGAAGGTCTCCACCATGACCTCGGTTGCCGGCTGGCTGGTACCCATGGAAAACGGCGACATCGCCGTGTCTATAACGTCGCAGCCTGCTTCCACGCCCTTTACATAAGTGATCGGGGCTACGCCGCTGGTGCAGTGGCTGTGCAGCTGCAGGGGAACGCTGACGGTATCCTTCAGCGCTTTTATAAGCTGTGAGGCAGCTTCCGGAACCAGTATGCCCGCCATATCTTTGATGCAGATGGAATCTGCCCCTAAGCTTTCCATGTCTTTTGCCAGCTTTGTCCAGTATTCTAGCGTATAGGCTTCACCTGTGGTGTACGCCATGGCCAGCTGTACCTCTGCCCCTTCCTTCTTTGCCGCTCTGACCGCAGTCTCCAGATTGCGCAGGTCGTTGAACGCATCGAAGATCCGCAGGATATCAATGCCGCCTTCTACAGATTTCTGCACGAAATACTCCACTACATCGTCCGCATAGTGACGGTAGCCGAGGATGTTCTGTCCGCGAAGGAGCATCTGCAGTTTTGTATTTTTGATTCTGGACCGCAGTGTCCGCAGCCTGTCCCACGGATCCTCGTCCAGAAAGCGGAGGCACGCGTCAAAGGTGGCGCCGCCCCAGCATTCAATCGAATGATAACCTACCTGATCCATCTTTTCAAGGATCGGAATCATATCTGCTGTCCGCATACGGGTCGCGATCAGTGACTGATGGGCGTCTCTCAATACGGTCTCAGTAATTTTTAATTTTTTCTCACTCATGTTTTTGTTTCTCCTCGTCTTTATGCCGGTTATACACCGAAGATGGCCATAAATACTCCGGCCGCGACTGCTGTTCCGATGACGCCGGCCACATTCGGTCCCATGGCGTGCATCAGCAGGAAGTTGGTCGGATCCTCTTCCGCGCCTACCTTCTGTGAAACCCTTGCCGCCATCGGTACTGCTGATACGCCGGCAGAACCGATCAGCGGATTGATCTTTCCGCCGGATAATTTACACATCAGTTTTCCGAACAGGACGCCTGTTGCCGTGCCAAAGCAGAAAGCCATGAATCCCAGTATCACGATTTTGATCGTATCCCAGTTAAGGAACGCTTCCGCGCTTGTGGTCGCTCCTACGGATGTTCCCAGCAGAATGACCACGATGTACATCAAAGCGTTGGAAGCTGTTTCTGTCAGCTGGCGGACAACGCCGCTCTCTCTGAACAGATTTCCCAGCATCAGCATGCCTACAAGCGGCGTAGTAGAAGGCAGCAGCCCGCAGACAACGATGGTCACCACGATAGGGAACAGGATCCGCTCACGTTTTGATACAGGTCTGAGCTGTTCCATTTTGATGGATCTCTCTTCCTTCGTAGTAAGCGCCCGCATGATAGGTCTCTGAATGATCGGCACCAGTGCCATATAGGAGTAGGCTGCTACTGCGATAGGGCCCATGATCTCCGTCTGATGAAGCTTCATGGCAAGAAAGATGGACGTCGGACCGTCAGCGCCGCCGATGATGGCGATCGCCGCGGCTGCCATATCGTTAAAGCCCATGAGCATCGCCATAATATACGCGCCAAAGATTCCAAACTGCGCTGCCGCGCCGAGCAGAAAGCTTTTCGGGTTAGCGATAAGCGGTCCAAAGTCAGTCAGAGCTCCTACGCCTAAGAAGATCAGGGAAGGGAGAATCGTCCATTCATCCAGCATAAAGAAGTAGTGGAGCAATCCTCCTTCTTCCATGATCGATGGGTAGATATTTACAAGTAACATGCCGAAAGATATCGGCAGAAGCAGCAGCGGCTCGTACTGTTTGGCAATGGCCAGATAGAGAAAGATGCAGGCAATGCCTACCATGACCAGATTGCCGAAGGACAGACTTGCGAAAGCCGTCTGCTGCGCTAGATTTTCCAGTGTATTGATGATATATTCCATAATGTCCTCTATGCGATCGTCGCCACAGTCTGTCCGGCTTCCACGCTGTCTCCCTCAGCAGCCATAATAGATGCCACTTTTCCATCTTCCGGCATGACCACAGGGATCTCCATCTTCATGGCTTCCAGAATCAGAATGGTGTCTCCTTTCTTCAGTTCTGCTCCTTCAGAAGCGACGACCTTCCAGACCTTTCCCGCTGTTCCGCTGGTAACCGGAGTCCCGCCTGCAGCCGGTGCCTTTGCAGCCGGACGTTCTGCCGTTCTGGCCGGCGCCGCGGCAGCTTCAGATACAGCACCTGCAGCTGCTTCTTTCTTTTCTACTTCTACTTCGTATTCTATACCGTTTACTCTAATGATGTAGGTTTCCATAATCTTATCCTTTTCCTTTTCTTTATCATTTCCGTCGTTTGATCGTCCGTACGATGTACGGGCATTCTCCCGGCTCCGCGCCGGAGGTCATTCCCTTTGAGGCCATGATCGCTGCCGTAATTACGGCGATCAGCTGCAGGTCATCTCCCGCGTCCTCTTCTGTTTTCACAGAAGGCTTAGCGGCAGCAGGCGTTTTCGCAGCTGCGGCCGCTCCTTCTCCTGTGGGAATATATTTAAACAAATAGATGATGCCGCTGATTAGAATCAGCACCGCGAATACGATGCCCATACCCAGCAGAGTGTTTGTCGCAGCCTTTGATAGTATTTCTCCGATCGTCATTACATCTCACCCCGCTGCCTAGTACAGATTCGCAAAAGTTTCAAATGCGCCTGCGATATACTTTCTTGTCTCTTCCGGACGGATGACCTTGTCCACGTAATCGTGTCTTGCCAAAGCTCTGGCGCTGCTGTGACTCTTCTCATAGTCTGCCGCTCTCTTCTCTATCATCGCGGAGTCTGCCTGCGGATAGAGGATCTCTACCGCCTGTTTCGGATTGATCAGATTCACGTTTGCGGTATCCCACATGAATACAAGATCGGCGCCCAGCCCTTTGCTGTTCATGATGCTGTAGGCGCTGCCATAGATCTCGCCTGTGATCAGGTTGACTTTCGGCATAGACGCCCGGGTCAGCGCTTTGATCATACGGCCCGCCGCCTTCGGCAGGTAAATTTCCTGTTCTTCTGATGTATCAAAACCTTCCGTATCGGTCACAGTCAGGATCGGGAAGGAAAACTTATCACATATCTCGATGAACGCGGCAGCCTTGTCAAAACCTTCCGCGCTGATCCTCCGCAGGCCTGCGCGGGTCTTCTGATTCGCGACCGCGCCTACCACGATGCCGTCCAGCATGATAAATCCTGTTACCATATCAGCTCCGCTGTCCCGTCTCGTCTCAAAGAAAAATCCGTCGTCGGATATATCTTTCAAAATAGCTCTTCCGTCGCCGGTCTTTTCCGCGATATCAGGACAAGTCCGGTTCAGATCGTCGGTGCATGGCTTCTGACGCGGCTTTCTGTCGGTATTAGCCGGCAGCAGAGTCTGAACCAAGGTTCTGATAGATTCCAGGATCTCATCGCAGCTCATCCGCGCGTCAGTAAAGTCCGCCTGATCCACGATCTCATCAAAGCTGCGGTCGATGGCGTTGCCCGGATTCAGGAACAGTCTGCCGTTCTCTTTTTCAACAAAGACAAAGTCAGCCATGTTAGCCGCAATGGACATTCCTCCGCCGCATCTGCCTACTACAGCCATGATCTGCGGGATCAGTCCGGATGCCTGCGCCTGCAGTGCATATAGTCTTGCAAATTTATCGAGGCTGTCCAGCCCCTCCTCAATGCGGAAGCCGTGACAGTCCAAAAAGCCGATGATCGGCGCTTTGGTCTTCATCGCTATCTGATAAAGTCTGTTGATCTTCTGTCCGTGCATCTCGCCGTAGGTACCGCCCAGAACCGCCACATCCTGACTGAACACATAGACCAGCTGTCCGTCTATGGTTCCATATCCGGTGATGACACCGTCAGATGGCTTATCCTGCGTTCCCGGCGTATAAAAATCGGTCAGCCTGGCTGTAACGGCCTCGCCGATCTCCATGAAACTGCCGTAATCCAGCAGCTGACGGATCCGCTGTTCCGCCATGGTCAATTCTTTCTTTTCTGTCATGTATGTCTCCCGCCTTAGTTTCTAATTCTTTTTCTTAATTCTTTGTTTTCTCCATTTTATCAGCGTAAAATATTGATTTCAATGGCCTCAGAGTCTTTCGTAAAAAACAAAATTTTTTTTGCTGGCGGGATTTAAAATTTAAAATTTGCGGGGGTAAAAAATTTAAAAATTGTATCGCTTCGGATTCCATGGTATACTTAAAATAGAAAATAGATAGAAAAAGAAAGGAGTTTGCCATGATGCAGAAGGAAGAGAAAACCGCTGTAGCTTTCATATGCCAGAGCCAGGAAACAAAAACCGCGCTGCAGGAACAGCTGCGCCGCTGTCTGCCGCTGGAAGCTCTGACAGCTGTCACCGTCTGTCTGGCCGGTGAAGATGAGATCCCAGAAGACGCACAGCCTTTTACCGCCCTGTCTTCGGATGAGACAGAAAACCGCCTGAAGGCAAAGGCTGTAGAGATGACGGAACTTTCCCGCCTCTCTGCCATCCTTCTTGCCGCGATCCACGATCTAAACCAGCGCAATGAGATCGCCAGCAGAAACAGACTCTACTGGTATCTCAAAGATCACGGCTGCCAGATTTCCGAATATCGTCTTCGCACCATGATCCCCCAACTGACAGAACAGGGGCTGGTATCCTCCCGCCACGGAAAATATGGTCTGTCTCTGACTGACAAAGGCCTAATGATGCTGACCAGACAGGGGCGGTGAAAAATGTGCTGATCTCTCCCCGGGACGTTTGCAATGATCAGTACGCCCCGGGCTTCTTCTTTCATAGCTTTTCCTTAAACTACTTTATTATCTGCTATATGATATCTCTGCAGAAATAATATCCGAATTGACGAAAACCGAATTATCATATCCTAACATAACCATGGTCTCCAGAAACTTTATTGCGTTCACCATAGGTTCGATGATCGTTACACTTATCTGCTCCTGTTTTAACTTTTCTTTAAGCATGTCGATAATATAGAACATGCCTGTACATCCTAAACAAATTGCTTTTATTCCCTGCTCTTCTGACATCTTCTTGCAGATCAAAATCAATCTGTCAGCCAAAAGTTCCTGCTTTTCACGAATATCGCTGACTTCCAGACCAACTGGCGCAATGGATACGATATTTTCCATCATACCTATTTGCTTCGCTTTTCTCTCTTCATGAATAATTCCCGCAGCGTCGGTAGTAATAATACCGATCTTATCCGCCAGTGTCAACGCAGAATATATGGCGGCCTGATACGGCCCGATCACAGGCACAGTACCTAACTCCCTGCAGGCAGATACTCCTGGATCGTCAAAACAATTTATATATACACCGTCGTAGTTCTTTCCCTGGTTTTTCACCAGATCGACAACCTGACACCCATTGTAAATGCCCTGGAGATCTGATTCAATTGACGTAAAACCTTTTGAAATCTGTGCAAACTCAATAACTGTATCGGGATTAAGATATCTCCGAAGATATGCTTTAATTTGTCGTTTTCTATATTCATATTCGGCAGTTACAGGAATCAGAAATAAAAGTTTCATACACTTCCCCTTTCAGTCAATCAAAATATCATCGACATATTTACACATTTCAATGCCCAAAATATTTTCTACTCTTTCATATACGTCACGGTATAAAAGGCCCTTCCCTAGCAGCATTTGGTCCTTAGGCGCTGCAACCACTGCGATATTACATTCATTTTTAATTTGCGCTGTTGTCAGGATCTTTCCTGTCTCCAGATCTATTGTTGTAATCAGATCAGGAAATGTATATAGCCTTACTCCGTTTCTCTCAGCTGCCATATATTCATTAAAAAAGTAAAACCTATACTCTTCATTTCCTCTGCGAACCGTAAAAGAGCCATTATCCAACGCGTTCTCTGTGCTGAGAATATAGTCTTCGACTTTGCCCCGACAAATAATGGTGCCCCCCACTATAGAACATGCTGCGGTAATCTTATCCTCCACGGTCTTTCCGTTTAAATATGCTTCTCCCAGCTTATATGCCAGATCATATGCTCCGGTTGCTCCGGCTTCCTCGATCCGGGAAGGCTCAACAGGATTTCTCGCAACGGCTACTGCTCCTCCCGCTTTTGCTGCTACATTTCTAATCAGATCAGAAGTAGCCTCTACAGATCCTGTTAAAAGTGCTTCAATATATGTATTCGTTTCCTTTTTTCCGCCTGCTCCAGCCTGGATCGTAATATTGTTTTTACTCTTTTCCAGACCCAATGATCCCATGATTCCAAACGGATGTGCCCTGCCGTCGCAGGCAGTGTTGATGACAGGAATGTTTAAACGCGCAGCCGGAATAAAGGGTTCAAACGAGGATGATCCTCCCATCTCGCATGGAATAAATCCTATAATCTTCCTTTTGTCCTGTGATTGAATTAGGCTGAGGATTCTTTCATAAACATCTTCTGAGTAATATGCTGTTTCTGATGCTGGAGAACCGACTCCGGATATGGTAAGAACTACACCTTCCTTATTTTTAATTTCGGATAAAGGAACAATCTGTACCTTACCCAATTCCAAAGCTCTTTTCGCAGTTGTAAGACCTTCATAGATATCTCCGCCGCCTCCGCCTCCAAGGAAAAGGCTTCCTACAGCAATTTTTCTTACGTCTTCAAGATTAACTAACATTTCCAACAGTACCTCCATGTAATAATGCAAGTACCGGAATTACACAGTGCCAGTATACTCGTTTTAGATATGAAAGTCAACCTTCCATTTTTTGAAATTTCTAATAACCCCTTGACATAATGCTTTATGCGTGTTAAATTAACTCTAGTTAAAATGTCAATATTCATAATGTTCTCGTTTGTAGTTTGATCTGCAAATCAAAACAAAAGGAGAAAGTTATGAATAACACAGAAAGCAAGCAGGATAATATTCTGCTCGAGGAACAAAAAGAATTTGACAAACACAGAATTACTGCAGATCAAATGCCGAAAATGAAAGAACCTGCAGTTTTTGTTGTTGCCATTATTGTTGCAGTTTTAGGATGTATCGTAGGACTGCAGGTGCAGATTCATACAGGCACTACTCCGGACACATCCATTGTAGGCGCAATCTTCGCGATTCTAATTGCACAAATTCCACTCAGATGGCTGAAATCCTTTAAAAACATCCACCGTCAGAATCTTGTTCAGACAACGATTTCCGGTGCGACTTTCGCTTCTGCAAACTGCATGTTTTTAACCATGGGTATTCCTGTTATCATGGGATGGCCTCAGCTGATGGTCCCTATGTTAATCGGATCAACCCTTGCGACAATTGTAGACGCAACAATTTTATATAAATCCTTTGGTTCACCCATGTTTCCGGCTGAGGGCGCTTGGCCTCCGGGAATTGCTGTAGCTGAATCCATCTACGCTATGGCTGACAGAGGGAAGCGTGCGCTTTTACTGCTTGTCGGCTCTGTTGCTGGATGGATCGGTGCAATGATTGGAATTCCAATGGATCTGGTTGGTGTAGTATGGGTAGGAAGTCTGGTTGCAATGGGCGCTTTTGGTGTAGGCGCTTTGGTTAAAGGCATATTATCCACGAATGCGTTTTCTCTGACTTTTGCCGGCCACACTGCAACCTTTGCCACTAATATTTTCGGATCAGACTTCTCATTTGCCGACAGCGTTTCACTTTCTTATCTTGGTCACGGAGCTATGATCGGCGCCGGAATCATTTCTTTATTGCAATGTGCAAAAATTCTCTTTAGAAAAGAAGATAACGGAACTTCCGCTGCTTCACAGTTTGGAACAAGCCTCAGCGATATGAAAAGTGCTCTGGGAAAAGGATTCATTGCCTACATCGTTATCGCCATTGGTCTGGCTATCGCAACAGGACTATACTACGAAATGGGAATTGGCATGCTTATCACCTGGATCATTTTTGCGGCCGTTGCTGCCTTAGTATCTGAGCTTATCGTAGGAGTCTCTGCTATGCATTCAGGTTGGTTTCCTGGATTTGCTACAGCCCTGCTGTTTCTGATCATTGGTATGATGATCGGTTTTCCTCCGCTCCCACTGGCCATTCTTGCCGGATTCACAGCTTCTACAGGTCCGGCCTTTTCCGATATGGGCAACGACCTAAAAGCAGGCTGGATCCTGCGTGGTAAAGGCGTTGATATGGAACTGGAAAAAGCAGGAAGAAAACAGCAATACTACGCAGAACTGCTCGGATTTGCCGTTGCTTTCGTCATGGTGGCGATCTTTGCCAAAAATTACTTCAGTCAGGGAATGTTCGCACCGATTAATTTCGTATATCAGTCAACAATTGAAGCCGGATCTACTTTTGAAGTTATGAAATGGCTCGCTATATGGGCAATCCCTGGGGCATTGATCCAGATTCTTGGCGGAAATCATCAGGCTGGAATCCTGTTTGCAACCGGCTTCCTCGTAGGATGGACTGAAGCAGGCGTAGTAATTCTGATCGCAATTCTAATCAGAGCTATTGTCATCCATAAAAATCCTGAAAGGGACAGCATCTTTGCGATCCTTGGTGCAGGGGCTCTCGTAGGATGCGCTCTTCGCGACTTCTCCACTTCTATGCTCGGGTTATTCAAAAAATAACTTCCAGCAGAATTTCATACAAATGCTTTCATTTTCATGATCTTATATAAAAAATATAGCGTTTGATTGAAATCAAGAGAGCTCCTTCCATACGGAATCAGCTCTCTTATTTTATTTAAGCGGTAGCGGACTGTATTGACGTGAATGTGCAAGCATTTCCCTGTTCTTACATGATCAAGATCACATTCAATAAAAGCAACCATTGTATCCATCAGATTCGAATGATACTTTTCGTCGTGTTCTGCAATAGGCGTATATAATTCATTAAAGTATTCTTCAAGAAATGGATTTGTTATTAACTTAACAAGGAATTTTGATAAGCCAATATCCTTAAAATATACTATGCCGTTTATGTCATGCGCCCCGGACAGACTTGCCATAGACGCCTGAACGATTGCTTCGTCCATCCGTTTCAGCGGCAGCAATTCACTTATTCCTATTACCGCATTAGGGAGGATTCTGCGAATAAACTGTATTTCCTCTTCACAAGATAAATTATCTGCCGTCGTAAGATATGACCAGATGATCAGCATTCCCTTCTTATAATGGCATCCTGAAATAAACTTATTTTCTCTAATTTTATTCAGCAAATAGACTTCATTACTGATCGCTGTGATTTTATTCGATGAAAGATCCGTATTAACACAATAAAAAGTCCTGATATGTGAATGAAAGTTTTTGTTAAGCAGAGAAATAATCTCACTCTTTCTTTCTTCCTGACATTGTGACGAAACCAGCTCATGCACCAGATTTTCATGGAGTTCAGATTCCTGATAAGATAGTTTTAACTCCATAATAGAAGAAATGATCAATGCATATGGAGTATTACAATCAATAAAAATAATAGGGATTTTATATTTATCTGCCAGCTCATAAGAACTATCCGGCAGTTCCTTTAAATACTCATCGATAATGCAGACAGCGGAAACCTTCAAATCAGCAAAGTGACGAATTAAAGTGTTGATATACGACTCATTATTTACTCCATAAGCCATGGATGTCAGATAAAAGTTTTGTCCATAATTTATCGGAGTAGACTCTGCATCTGTCTCGTCATAATAATTATCCAGTACATTTACGTACGATACAATGTTAGATAATCCATTCTGACCGGCCTTCAACTCTGCATTAGCCATAATTGGCAAATGCAGAACATCTAATACTGTGATATCCTTCATCGCTCTGCTTCCTTTCGTAACAATTCATTTATATTATAACAGTATTTTTCCAAACCGTAAATGAAATTGTATTACCGTCTAATAATTTTGCTTTATTTTCATACTGCCATACAATTATTATCTCTTTTACACTTTGCTAAAATAGTTTTTAATACCGGAATTACACCAACGGAAAGAACACAGATCTTATACTGCAAAAGAGAATAATACCGAATATTGACATTTTAACACTTAACAAAAAATTTAGGAGGAATATAATGGTATTTAAGCAGATGATCGAAGTATATGATATTCTTGATGATATCCAGGCAAACGGCAGCAGAATGGCTGATTATCTCAAGTCCATTAAACCGGATGCAGATATTGAAGTAAAAACACTTAGGGGTGATAAAGGAAAAACGGATCTGATAAAGGTCACCATCCCGGGAACAAACGGCCGTATAAAGGGAGGTGACGCGCCTACCCTTGGTTTAATTGGACGACTGGGAGGCTTGGGAGCAAGACCAGAAAGAATCGGTTTTGTATCCGATGGAGACGGTGCACTTACAGTATTAACCGCAGCTGCAAAGCTCCTTGATATGCAAAACAAGGGAGACTCTCTCGCGGGCGATGTAATTGCAGTTACCCATATCTGCAGCGATGCCCCGACCGAACCCCATGAACCTGTAGACTTTATGGATTCTCCCATTAGCATGAAACAGTGTAATGATGAAGAAGTCTGTGATGAAATGGAAGCAATTCTGACCGTTGATACAACAAAGGGAAATAGAGTCATCAATAACATGGGCTTTGCCATTTCCCCGACAGTAAAGGAAGGCTACATTTTGAAGACCAGCGAAGATCTTCTGGATTTAATGCAGATGACAACAGGACGTCTTCCAAAAGTTTTCCCTGTTACAACACAAGATATTACACCTTACGGAAACGACTTGTATCATTTGAACAGTGTTTTGCAGCCAGCTGTTGCGACAAACGCACCTGTGGTAGGCGTTGCCATCACCACCGAGGTACCTGTTCCGGGCTGCGGTACAGGTGCAACACACGGTGCAGATGTAGATATGACAGTAAGATTCCTTTTGGAAGTTGCCAAAGCCTATGGAAGGAAGCAATGCAGCTTCTACGATGCAGCTGAGTTCAAACATTTAGTTGAACTCTACGGGCCTATGACGCAGTTACAAACCATGGGGATGAAGTAAAATGAAAAAAATAGGGTTTATTACAATAGGTCAATCTCCCAGAGATGATATTATGCAGGATATCTTCCCTCTCATCGGCGACAATACGGAGATTTTGCAAAGAGGAGCCTTGGATGGCCTTTCCGAAGAAGATCTGGAAACGATTGCACCCAAGCCCGGCGATACAGTTCTTGTCTCATCTCTTAGGAACGGACGATCGGTTTCCATTGCGGAAGAAAAAATTATAAGTCTACTTCAAAAATGTATCGATGAACTAGAGATATGCGGAGTCAGTGGAATCATGTTCTTATGTACAGGAGATTTCAAGGATCTTCTTTCCTCTCATGTTCCTCTGATCTATCCGAACCGCCTTTTAACCGCTCTGATTCCTGCAATATGTACGAGAAAAAAGCTTACCGTCCTCGTTCCTAAAGAAGCGCAAAAGAACGAGGCCATCGCACAATGGGAAGGTATCGGTATGCATGCTGAGGTCTTTTCGATCTCACCTTATACATCTACGGACAAAGAGTTTACAGAACTGGCCCTTACTTTAAAAGACAATGACTGTGACTACATCCTTATGGATTGTATGGGCTACTCATCAACCATGAAAAATATTCTCTGTCATGGCAGCAATAAAAATGTCTTACTTCCTCGCACTTTTGCTGCTTCTGTGCTAAAAGAACTCATTTAAGGAGGAAATATGAAATCACTCGTAGAAATATCAAAAAACATTTTAACAGATTGCATGGGCCTAAAAAAAGGCGAAACTCTGTTAGTTATTACTGATGCCTTAAAATATGACATTGGAAAAGCTTTATACGAAGCTGGTCTTGAACTGGGTTGTGAATCACTGCTCATGTCTATGCAGGTTCGTTCTGTCTCTGGAGAAGAGCCTCCTACAGCTGTAGCAAACGCAATGCTAGGAGCAGATGTTATCGTCTGTCCCACAGAAGAATCTCTGACCCATACCAATGCAAAGATCCAGGCAGTCAAAAATGGGGCTCGTGTAGGTACTATGCCGGGTATCACAGAAGAAATGTTTACAAAAGGTGCCATTACTGCTGACTTTAAAGAGGTCGAAAAACGTACATTAGAGCTTACACAGATGCTCACAGATGCAAAGGAAGCTGTAATTGAAAAAGACGGTCTTTTGTTGAAACTGAATCTGCAAAATAGAGAAGGTGTTCCAAGCACCGGTGTCTATAAAAATCCCGGAAACAGTGGAAACTTACCTTCCGGCGAAGCATATATTGCTCCGCAAGAAGATGGATGTAATGGAGAAACACGCATTGATGGTTCTATGGTAGGCGTCGGCACACTTACCAGCCCTCTTCATGTTACTGTAAAAAATGGTCAACTTCAAACAATTACAGGTCCCGGTTCTGAAGAATTAGATATTTTGTTTGCCAAACCGGAAAATGGAATTGTTGCAGAGCTTGGCATTGGTACCAACGAAAAAGCGCTTCTCTGCGGAAACACCTTAGAAGACGAAAAGGTCTATGGTACTGTACATATTGCATTCGGCACGAATTCTTCCTTTGGAGGAAAAAACAAAGCAGACTGCCATATGGATGGTATCATTCTAAAGCCTACACTATATTTAGACAACAAAAAAATCATTGAAAATGGTGAGTTTATTTATTAGACGGCTTATCATCAACCCTACAAAATCAATTAAGAAAAAAGCTCGCAGATCAGAACTGTTTGCTCTGAAATGCGGGCTTTTATAGCCCATTTATTTACTGTAAATCAAATTTTTTCCGTCTTCTTTTTTTCTGACATTGTTTTTCCCATAGAACTGGTGTAGGCTGGATATAGAAACATGTTTCAGACTGAATGATAAACAATTACAGAAAGGAAACACTTATGTCAGAATCTACGAACCACATGCAGGACAGCCCCCGGCTCTCCTATCGCCTGACCAATGACCTGGTATTCTTCTTCGTC
>JAETRU010000076.1 GCA_021769965.1 Eubacterium sp. | reverse complement strand
GAGCAAGCGGGACGCAGACCCTGATCCACGACTTGGGGCAGGCAAGGAATACTTTGTTCTGTTAAAAATACATTGGAGTTGTCAACAAAAAACTCCACAACAACTTGACACGACCGAAAATTCACATAGCCTTGACAATTTCGCCATTTCCATTTATAATAGGGTCATGCTTTAGAAATAAAGCATATCGGATTTTATTTTATTTCACTTAATATTATTAAGGAGGACTTATTATGGGTAGAAAAATACCTCTTTGGCAATGTCTGATTGTCATTCTGGCAATGGTCGGCTTCCTGATGTGGGCCATTCTGAAAGACAATGGCGGCGAACCTCATATCGCACTTATTCTGGCTGCATGCGTAGCAGCTATCGTTGCAGCCGCTAACGGCTGGAAATGGGCTTATCTTGAACAGGGCATCCTGGCATCTATCAACAGATCCATGCAGGCTTGCCTGATCCTGGCTGTCGTAGGTTGTATGATCGCATCCTGGATGGCAGCAGGTACCATCCCTTCCATGATGTATTACGGCATCAAAGTTATCAGCCCTAAAGTATTCTTAGTTACTGCTTGTATCCTGTGTTCCATCGTATCTCTGGCAACAGGTTCATCCTGGTCCACAGCCGGTTCCATGGGCGTTGCTCTGATCGGCGTAGGTACTGCCTTAGGATTCCCTGATATCATGACAGCCGGCGCTGTTGTATCCGGCGCGTACTTCGGTGACAAGATGTCCCCGCTGTCTGATACTACTAATCTGGCCCCTGCTATGGCTGGCGCTACTCTGTTCGGCCACATCAAGCACATGATCTACACTACCGGTACTTCTCTGTGTATTGCGCTGGTCGCTTACGCAGTTATGGGATTCATGCATGCGTCCGCTAATGAGCCTGATATGTCCGTACTGAACGAGATCACTGAATTCATTAAGGCTTCTTCTAACATCAGCGTGATCGCACTGATCCCGCCAATCTTCGTAATCGCCGCAGTAGCTCTGAAGCTTCCTGCACTGCCGTCCCTGATCGGCGGCGTGTTCATCGGCGTGCCTCTCATGTTCTGGAACAGACCGTTCATTGAAACAGCTTTAGAGGCTTCCGAAATTGACGGCGGATTGACTGCTAACATTTTCAACATCCTGAACAACGGCGTTTCCATGGGCGTTGTTCCTGAAGGCGCATCTGATGTTATCGGCGAGCTGGCAAGCCTGCTGTCCGGTTCCGGTATGCAGGGCATGTTCTGGACCATCTCCATCATCCTGTGCGCAATGTGCTTCGGCGGTATCGTAGACGTGACCGGTATCATGGCTACATTCGCAAATCTGCTGCTGAAGATCGCAAGGGGCAGAGGCGGTCTGGTTCTGGCTACAGAATTCATGTGTATCCTGGTAAACGCTATCTGCTGCGACCAGTACTTAGCACTGGTACTGCCAGGCAGAATGTTCAAGGAAAAGTTCGAAGACATGAGACTGAGACCGGAAAACCTGTCCAGATGTCTGGAAGACTCCGGAACTATCACTTCCAACTTCTTCCCTTGGAACACCTGCGGTGCTACCATGAGAAACTTCCTCGGAGTAGGAAACGGATATATCCCGTATGCTATTCTTAACTGGCTGAATCCAGTGGTATCCATCTTCTTCGGCTATGCCGGCATTACCATGACCAAGCTGACCGACGAAGAATACGACAAGATCTTAGCAGAAAGAGAAAAGGAAAAAGCCGAAGCGCTGGCTGCTCTGGAAGCATAAGCATAAGGCAAATTATCATCATAAATAAAATAAAATCACTTAGAGAAGGAGCTGTCGCACAGTTTGACCAAAAATCGACTGGAGCGGCAGCTTCTTTCTTTTAACATAGAAACGAAAAAACCCTTGCAAATTCAACACTTGTAAGGGTTTTTGTGGTATAA
>JAETRU010000046.1 GCA_021769965.1 Eubacterium sp. | reverse complement strand
TATTCTTGCGCCGAAAGTGAAGGTCAAGCCAAGCCTTGCCGCCACTACAGATAGCTTAGTACCCTTTGCGTTGACATTGAAGGTGCTGTACCGCACCCCCTCATCCATAACCTGATATTGTGCCAGGGTACCATTGTTTGATGTTGAGGTCAGTGATGCGCTCTTGAACCGCACGCAGTCTCTCATATCCAGTGTCATGGCATCGGCGTCCTTGGCGATATTCATATCAAAGGAAATCCCGATCTGGTACTGCCCCAGTTCCGGGCCGAACCAGCCGACCTTTGCGGAATTATTACCCGTAAATGTAATCTTGTACAGCTTGTAGCCGGTTGCGGTGGCGTCGTCCGCCGCAGCTGCGGCAGAAGTCACTTTCCCAAACTCGTATGCGGTTTCGGGTATTTCTGTTCTCTGGGGATTCGTCACAGTCTCTGTGACTGCATCGAGCAGAAAAACCTTATCCGCTATTCTACCAACCTCCTGATATAGCTTTAGATTTTCAACAGTTATCTTCTCCGGCAGACGGATATAGATTTCCGGATCCGTTGTAACATTGTTGGAGGAATAAGGATAAGCGGACGAGCTGAGCAGGCCGTTGAAGGTAATGGTGTCTCCCGCCGTTGCGGAGGTCTTGCTCAGGACAGGCACTCGCTCCAAGGTGCCTTCCTTATACGCCTGTTCCATGGCAAGCGGAATCTCGCCTCCTGTGCTTGTGACCTTTACGGTATAGTAGACCGGTGTGGCCGTGCTCTCATCGGAACCTGTATCGTACATTTTCATGGAAGCAAAGTTGGTATAAGTACCCGCTTCTCCGGTCAGCAGCTTGCCGAAGGTGGTGGCGTATCCCGACGTGGGGTCCTGGTCACGGGAGGACACATAGCCCACGTAATCCTTCTCATAGCTGCCTACGTTGGCCTTGATCTTGGTGAAATACTCGCCCTCGCCAAGGTTTGCCATATTAGCGGTAAAGGTAACAAAGCCGCCGCTGCTTTTAAGCTCCGTCTTTTGGTACTGCGTCCAAGTATCCCCCGTAGTTTTCGTGGTCTGGTACTGGACTGTAACGATATTGCCCGTGGTTGCAGGAATCTTCTGGGCGGTGACGCCGATTTTATCATTGTTTCCATAGGTAAATTCCACGGTCTTATCGGCGCTGTCGGCGCCGCCCTGATTGACCACATGGAACTGTCCCAGATAATAGGTAATATCGGAATCGCTTGCGGAATTATTATAGATTGGCTGATTGTTGGCTTTTCCCTTCACACTCATGCTCTCTCCTGCTTGAGCCGTAAAGCTGAACGTATCGCAGTCGCCATTATAGAGATACCATGTACTGTTATCCTGCCAGGTAATCGTTCCGCCCACTGCGGAGGCAACACCGGTAGTAGGCTTCTTACCCTCATAGCATCCGGGGGCTGTCTTACCGGTGTTGAGAATCGAATCGCTGCCCCACTTGACGGCATTTGTAGTTGTGACGTCACAATCAGATGTCCACTTAAAGTAAGGGGTAAAGTAGTCCTGGCCATACTCCAGATACAAGTTTTCCCAGGTCAGTGTGACGGTGTGATCGGTATTGTTTACCGTCTCTGTGAAGGTAAAGTCATTCAAATAGTCGCCGCCCGCATTCTTGTGGTTTTTCGGATCCAGCAGGTTGGGCCTGTCGGACTGTCCCGCAGGATCCCAGGTGATGTGATCTAATTCCGCATAAATATTGCGGCCATCCTTTGTGTAGTATGGCAGGGCAATTGTGATCTCCAGCTTCTTAAAGAACTGGGGCATATCGATGTAATCCTTGTCCGGGTTTATCCAGATTTGCCGCAGGGCAAAGGGCTGATCCTCCGCCGTGGGTACACCGGTCTTCACACCGACACGTGACAGTCTGGGACCGGTCTGGATAGCTCTGTTGTCACCGGCCGCATCATTGTATTTGCCCGTAATCTTGGGGGTGGCGGAGATTGTCTGATATGTTTGAGCGTCTGTGTAGACTCTGATTTTGAGCGGATCCTTAAGTACCTGCGCCGAACTTCTGTTCCAGAGAACGGTGTCCGGAGCCAGAACGATATTAAAGCTGTTCTTTTCCGCCGTATTTCTGAGGGAATAGGTGATGGTGCCATTTGTGGGACAGTAACCACCGTAGTTGTTCTCACTGTGCAGCTTGTCAATGCTTTCAGGCGTTACGCTCTCCGCCATACCGCCCCGCTCAGGAATCGGATATTCCACCACGGTCAGCCCGTCAGGCACGGTGATCTCCACCTTTTTGTTCGCCAGATTCAGCTTGCTCTCCACCGCAATGTGCAACGTGAACTGCTTGGAAAAGTCAACCGTAAAGGAGTCTCCATTTGACAAATCTTGATTGATTACGCCCTCTGCCCGGATCTCGGCGGTGGCAATCTTCATTCCGTCGACAGCGATGTCGCCATCTTCCAGCGTATGAGTATTCAGGGTCTTCATCATTGTCTGAAGAATATCAGCGCCTGCAATATCTTTCTGCTGTTCCGGGGTCAATGCCTGATAAGCAGCATAGGCAGCGTTTATCTTCATGCAGAGTGCTGCAATTGCGGCCTCGTCCATTTCTTCTGTCTCGGTTGACTCCCACCCTTTGATAATTTCGTCAATCTGTTTCTGGACAGAGCAAACAGCGCAGACAAAACCGCATACAGGGTTTTCGACAGTATAGCCGCATTCTTCGGTATGTACAGGATGGTGCTCACATCCCGCCGGCTCCGATGACTCTGATGGTTCCTGCGGATTCTGGTTCTCCGCCGCATTGCCGGTATTCTCTGTGTTTCCGGGTTCCTGCGTATTTCCGGTGCTGTTATCGCCAGTATTCGTATCGCCGCTAATCTCCCCCGTAGCTGCTTCAGCCCCCGGCACATCATCACCGGCGGCAGATACTGACGGAATCACTCCGCTGTACATACTGACCATCGCAATGCAAAGCAGCAGTACAACAGGTCTGCGCCATCTTTCGATGCCAGTATGTCCGCCGGCATTTCCCCTCTGAGATTTCTGTCTTCTTTTTCTTCTTTCAAAAAACATGTTAATCCCTCACTTTTCACCTGTTTTGACTATTATTAAGATTCTCATCTGCTGAAAAGAACTGACTCTGATTCTTACTGATATCATAAGCCTTTTCTTGTATTTACCATCAGAAAACCCAATTCGTTATATTTAAATAATAATACATATTTTTTCCGGCAATATTATATCATGTCCGAATACAAAAAACCAGCTTTTCGCGTGGATATTAGGCTGGAATTTTTTAGTTTTTTCAGCCCTCTTTTTAAATCAATCACAGATTTCAGATTTATCACAAAATCACGGAAGACAATTTCGACTTTGCGGTATTTTCTCACAGGTCCGCAAAAGCAACCTGTCACGCCAGCAAAATTATTTGTTTTTCTGAAAATATCTGTTATACTTTTTATATCGGAACTACAAACGCAAAAGGTGTTTACGAAGTAAAAAAGGAGAAATGTTTTGATCATCAGACAAGAACAAGCTAAAGACTGCGATACAGTATATCGGGTTGTCAAGGCAGCCTTTGCCAGTGCTGCCGAAAGTGACGGAAACGAACAGAATCTGGTCAACGCACTCCGCCTCAGCGAAGCATGCATTCCGGAATTGTCCCTCATCGCAGTACAGGAGGAAATCATCCTGGGACATATTCTTTTTACAAAAGTAACCGTCGGCGGGGAGACCGCCCTTGCGCTGGCTCCGCTGTCCGTTTTGCCGGCATACCAGCGGCAGGGCATAGGTCAGGCGCTGATGGCAGAAGGTCATAGAATCGCCCGGGAACTGGGTTACAAATATTCCATCGTCCTCGGTCATCCGCAGTACTATCCAAAGGCAGGCTATCGCCCGGCAAGCCTGTATGGAATACGTGCGCCTTTTGATGTGCCCGATGACAGCTTTATGGCTGCTAAACTGGATCCTGCTGCCGCGCCCCTTTGCGGCACAGTCCAATACGACCCGGCCTTCGGCATTTAGGATTTTTCTGCATTCGGCTTTCGCAGCACCCACACAAGAGATCATTGAATATTTTTTCCGTTTTGGATAACAAAATTCAATGCCCCTTATCCTGTCATTTTATTCCGTATAAGTTTAGTATTGCCGGCGACAATCGAAAATTAGCACACATGATTTTTATAAGCGCCGTCAGTTTAATTTTTCTTCAACAGCAGACACAGCTGATACGCAAAGAAGGCCGCTACAGAAAGCCCCATGGTTACCCAGAATGTCGGAAGTGCAGTATGCAGGCCAGTCCGTACGCTCGCCTCTCCCGTAATACCCATAACATGCCAGGTCGCCATCGCATATACAAGCACTGTCGGAACTGAAATCAGCCCCAATTCCATCAACATAACATAAAGCGGATTTCTATCTGTCAAAATATACAAGCAGACTCCGATGATTGCAAAAGGAACTGCAAGCAAATGCAAAAAATAAAATCCCCATTGACACCCGGTCACTGCCACATCAAATGAAAACCACGGCAGAAACATAGAGCAAAATAGAGCAATGACTAAACCTTGTTTCAGAAAAGGGGTTGATGATATATGCCACAGATGAACAAAGGCGGTAAATTTATTTTCGGATAGTCACTGATCCGAGACAACTTGACAATCCATCTCCCACCACAGGCTCTTGCAGAATATAACGCTGCCGCAGAAGGAAAAGTTTATCTTTTCACCGGAAGCAAAGTCATTTTTGCTACTAAGCATAAAGAAACCTCGAAAGTCCTTATCAGATAGGACTCCGAGGTTTTCTATCTATTACTCAAACTCAATCGTTCCAGGCGGTTTCCCTGTACAATCATAGAACACTCTGTTCACGTGTTCCACTTCATTGATAATTCTCGTGGTCACCTTTTCGATGAGTTCCCAAGGCAGTTTTGCTGCCTCAGCTGTCATAAAGTCGCTGGTGGTAACCGCGCGAAGTGCTACAGCATAATCATATGTACGGAAATCTCCCATAACGCCGACGGAGCGCATGTTGGTCAGTGCTGCAAAGTACTGGTTAATTTCTTTATCCAGACCGGCTGCTGCAATTTCTTCTCTGTAAATCGCGTCTGCATCCTGTACCATCTTTACTTTATCGGCAGTTACATCGCCAACGATACGAATGCCCAGTCCCGGCCCCGGGAACGGCTGGCGGAACACCAGATATTCCGGAATGCCCAGTTCCAGGCCTGCACGGCGGACTTCGTCCTTAAACAACATGCGAAGAGGCTCGATGATTTCCTTAAAGTCCACATAATCAGGCAGCCCTCCTACATTGTGATGGCTCTTGATCACTGCGGAATCGCCTAATCCCGATTCAATAATATCCGGGTAAATCGTGCCCTGCACCAGGAAATCCACGGCGCCGATTTTTTTCGCTTCCTCTTCAAAGACACGGATAAATTCTTCGCCGATAATCTTTCTTTTTTCCTCAGGCTCGGTCACGCCTGCCAGCTTAACGTAAAAACGCTGCTGCGCATTAACTCTGATAAAATTCAAATCATACGGACCGTCAGGGCCAAATACTGCTTCCACTTCATCGCCTTCATTTTTACGCAAAAGGCCGTGATCCACAAAGACGCAGGTTAACTGCCTGCCGATGGCTTTGGACATCATAACCGCCGCAACGGAAGAATCCACACCGCCGGACAGCGCGCACAGCACCTTGCCGTCTCCTACTTTTTCGCGGATTTCCGCAATGGTCTTTTCCACAAAAGCGTCCATTTTCCAGTCGCCTTTGCAGCCGCAAGGGCCGTATACGAAAGCTGAGAGCACCTCAGTGCCCTGCACCGAATGAGTTACTTCCGGGTGGAACTGCACCCCATAAATCTTCGCCTGCGCGTTTTCCATGGCAGCTACCGGACACACCGGCGTGCTTGCAGTTACCGTAAAGCCTTCCGGTGCTTCTGCAATATAATCGGTATGACTCATCCACATGATGGTGGTATCGTCCACATCACGCAGAATGCCGTCTTTATTGCAGACCGTAATCTCCGTTTTTCCATACTCGCTGACCGGCGCAGTTTCCACTTTGCCGTCAAGAGCCCATGCAATCAGCTGCGCACCGTAGCAGATACCCAGAATCGGAATGCCCGCGCGAAACAGTGCTTTATCATAGTGAGGAGACTCCATATCGTAGACACTGTTGGGGCCTCCCGTTAAAATAATCCCTTTGGGATTTTTCGCCTTCAGCTCCTCCAAAGGCATTGTATAAGGGTGTACCTCGCAGTAAACCCCTGCTTCACGGACTCTGCGGGCAATCAGCTGATTGTACTGCCCGCCGAAGTCCAAAACAATAATCAGTTCTTCGTTCATTCATTTGCTCCTTCAATACTAAGATAGTGCTCATAAATCGTTTGTAACGAGGCGGCAAAGCATTGAGCCCCGGAGCATACTAAGCGTATGTGGCGGTAAAACACACTGAATTAAAATTCAGGCGTTTCTCCCATGAGACCTGCCATCGGATTTTTTCAAAATCCGGACCAGGGCTTCAAGGAGCGAAATGCTGCAGTCAACAAAGTTACAGGCGACTTTGAGTGCTATCTGATCGCATTCTGAGAACTGTCACGCAGAATAACATCATGAGCGCCGCCCTCTACGATAGAAGTCGCGGATACCAGCGTCAGCTTGGCATTTTTCTGCAGTTCAGGAATAGTCAGAACACCACAGTTGCACATGGTGGATTTTACTTTATTCAGGGACAGGGTCACATTGTCGTGAAGTGGTCCCGCATAAGGTACGTAGGAGTCTACACCCTCTTCAAACTTCATTCTGGGATCGCCGCCAAGGTCGTATCTCTGCCAGTTGCGGGCACGGTTGGAACCTTCGCCCCAGTACTCTTTTACATAGTTGCCGTTGATGTTCAGCTTGTTGGTAGGGGATTCGTCAAATCTTGCAAAGTATCTGCCCAGCATGATAAAGTCAGAACCCATCGCAAGTGCTAAAGTCATGTGGTAATCGTATACAATACCGCCGTCGGAGCAGATTGGCACGTATACGCCTGTTTTCTTAAAATACTCGTCTCTTGCAGCTGCAACTTCGATGACTGCGGAAGCCTGTCCGCGGCCGATACCCTTCTGTTCTCTGGTGATACAGATAGAGCCGCCGCCGATACCGATTTTAACAAAGTCTGCGCCAGCGTCTGCCAGGAAGTTAAAGCCGTCACGGTCAACTACATTGCCGGCACCGATTTTTACAGTATCACCGTACTTTTCTCTAACCCATTTGATGGTGTCAAGCTGCCACTCGGAGTAGCCTTCGGAGGAGTCGATACAGAGCACGTCCACACCTGCGTCAACCAGAGCCGGAATTCTTTCCTCGTAGTCACGGGTGTTTACCCCTGCGCCTACTACGTATCTCTTGTGCGCGTCCAGAAGCTCGTTTGGATTGGATTTATGATTATCGTAATCCTTTCTGAATACAAAGTGTGTCAGTCTCTGCTTATCGTCAATGACAGGCACTGCATTCAGCTTGTTGTCCCAAAGAATATCGTTAGCTTCGCTTAATGTGCAGCCGTCCTTTGCGTAAATCAGCTTTTCAAACGGTGTCATAAACTCGCTGATTTTGGTATCAGTGGACATTCTGCTGACACGGTAGTCTCTGCTGGTAACAAGTCCGACAATCTTACCCTCAGCAGTTCCGTCCTCAGTGATTGCAATGGTGGAATGACCGGTTCTGGCTTTCAGTTCCAATACATCCTCTAAGGTCTGATCCGGTCTCAGGTTGGTATCGCTCTTTACAAAACCTGCCTTGTAGGATTTTACTCTGCGAACCATCTCTGCCTGACTTTCGATGGACTGAGATCCGAATATAAAAGAAATTCCACCCTCCTTTGCCAGTGCAACTGCCATCTTATCATCAGAAACGGCCTGCATTACAGCGGAAACCAGTGGAATATTTGCGGTAATTGAAGGTTCCTCACCTTTCTTAAATTTAACAATCGGGGTCTTCAGGCTGACGTTCTCAACTCTGCATTCCTTTGATGAGTAGCCTGGTACTAATAAATACTCGTTAAATGTTCTTGATGGTTCGTCAAAATAATGAGCCATTAGGGTATTCTCCTCTCCTAAAATAATATTCTAAATCAAATTACTTACGAAAACGGGCGGCTTTTTCTATATGGGCCGCCCCCTGTGTTTCCAATTATTCTATACCATTTTGTCCTCTTTTGCAAGGGTGTATCGCAACCTTTTCTGCCATTTGAACAAAATATTTTTTTAACAAAGTAATATGCAGGCCTGTCACTGTGCCTACAGCTTCAAAACGATCCAGTTGGTATTGCCTGTACTTCCGTCTGACCAGAACTCTTCATAGTCGATCAGAACTTCTTTGATATCCTCACCGATCTCAAACACCAGATCCCCGGTCAAAGTATCGCCCGCATCCAGATTCGAGAAATCAGGGATCATTTCATCGTAAAAACTGTTTTCCGTTTCGACTTCATCATCCTCCTTCGTGCCAGTTATACACAAAAACTCACTGTTTCCGATCTCATATTCGTAATCCTCTGTATTCGTAACAGAGATATTCACAATCAGAAAAACCTTTCCGTCAGCGGCATCCCTTCCGTAAAAAGATGTTTCCGTCTTTATGTCATTAACCTTCCAGTCGAAAAATTCATTAGAAAGAACGTCTCCCGGTTCTCCAACGGATAACGTTCCATACTCATATTTCCCATCCCAAACTGCTTTTACAGCATCTGTCAGAGATGTCTTCTTCTCAGCGCCAGCGTCTGTGTCCTTCTTCTGCCCACAAGATACGGAAGTAAGCAGCAATACTGTCAGCGCAAGCAGTCCTATAATTTTCCATTTACTTTTATTTCTTTTCATCTTTTTTCACCACCTTTTTCTTCGGTGCCGTTTTTATTGTTTTTTCCTCAGACCAAGCTCCCCATGCTTTCTGTCCATCCGGATACTCCTTATATGCACGAACCCTGACCTTATACATTTTTCCATCCTTCAAGCCTGAAAGCACAATTGACTGCAATTTATCTGCAGAAATGATATGCTTTACAGTTTTACGCTTTTCTACTCCTTGCAATATATAGGAAATCTGATAATACGATACCTTATCATTCGGTAGTTTCGTAATCGTAGTCTTCAGTTTTCCCTGCCCATCCCGCGCTACATCAAACTCTGGTTGGTCTGGCCTTTCCATCCTTTCAAACTTCGCCACATAGTGAAAATTGCCCGTTCTGGTGGAGGTAAACACAGTCCTTTTAGTAACCTGCTGACTTCCATTATACCACCCCATAAAGGCATAACCCTTTTCGGGCGTGACCTTCAAAGCGTGGCGAGGCTTTCCATCAGCAGTCAGATAATACTTCACCTCAAAGGTGCCGCCTTCTGTAGCAGAAAGTTTTGCAGTTTTGGAAGTATTATAGTCATACTGTATGGAACTGAGCGGATTTCCAAAGAAATTCATCAGCTTCATGTTTCCCGATCCGGTGATCAAAGCATTTTCCACCTTACAGTCCACTGCCGCGACCGTTACCAAATTTGTACAATTAGTCAGATTCATAGCGGTGATCTCGTTACGAGATATCTTTACATTTCTCAGACTGCTGAAATTGTCCAGATCCAGACTGCCAGCTAATTCCTTGTATTCAGGGAAATACAAACGGTACAGTTTTTCCGCGCCATCAGTCTCAGACTTGGTATCTGAGGAAAACCAGGTTGTCACATTATAAGCTGAGAATCGGTTTTCATTAATTCTCACGCCATTGCTCAACCCGTCCTCTTCATACTGCAAAAACTTCAGCAGCTGCTGCTTTTCTTCCGGATCCGTCATGAATTTCAAATCATGCGATCCTTTTCGGATACTCCATATGATATGTGAGCGGGAAAACGTCGTCAGATCCGGTGCAAACAGAACATGTCCATATTTCTTCTTCGTCGTCTCCTTTGAAGAAACCCAGTCGCCAGTAGAAAAGCTATTGTAACAGTCTGCGTTACAGTCCACCTGAACCCATTGCCTGCGGCCATCCTTCCAGACATACGCTATTGTCCACCAATGTGTCTTTTTTGTCAAAGGACGTCTTTCTGATTCCGTCAGCCATGATGCATCTGCCTTTGCCTCTGTTGTCGAACTCAGACACCTTATGTAATGCCCGCCTACAGTCGTGGCCGGTATGCCCTGTGACCTCGCAAAAGCTACAAGCATAGCAGAATAACCATTGCACCATGTGCGAATCCTTCCATCATCCCGCAAGTACAATTGATATAACTGGGCCGGATTCTGAACGACGCCTTCACCGCCGTAATACCAGAAATGCTCCGTAATCCAGTCGTGAAAAAGTCTAATCTTATCTAAGTCTGACAGATACCTGCCGCTCGGATTGCCTTCCTTCAAAATCTGATCTGCCAGATTTTGAATATTGCGCTGTTCCTCTTCCGTCAGCGGCGTCTGCCTCGTTTCGACCATCTCCGAAAGATACTTGTCTAAATATAATTCAGGATTTAATTTGCTGCACTCATTCCACATTTTTTGGTTTTGTGCATATCTATTGGCCTGTTTCGCATATTCAGTTCCGTTCTCATCAGCAAATACCGGAGATACCAGCATAGTCAAAACCAACGAAACTGCAGTGACAGCAGTGATAACTTTCCTGCTAAACATTTTAGATATAAATCGCATTATGACCTCCCCTAAATAGTCTTTAATATCCATATTAGCAGTTTTCGACGTCTTTTTAAAGAGGTTATCTTTAAACTTCACAAAATCTTTACCCCAGCAGCGCCAGCAGTTCTTCTCTGTCAAAGGCCGGGCTGGCCATCTCTCTGCCGGCCAGCAGCTGATCCGCCAGCTGTTTCTTCTGCTTCTGCAGTTCCAATATCTTCTCTTCTATGGTCCCTTTGGCGATGAGCTTGTACACGTTGACCACGTTCTTCTGCCCGATCCTGTGTGCCCGGTCCGTGGCCTGATTCTGTACGGCCAGATTCCACCACGGGTCAAAATGAATGACCACATCGGCCGCCGTCAGGTTCAGACCGGTGCCGCCGGCCTTCAGAGAGATCAGGAATACCTGCGTGTCATCCTCATTGAAAGCGCTGACCAGACGCACCCGCTCTTCCTTCCTGGTAGCGCCGGTCAGAACATAATAGGAGATGCCGGCCAGTTTCAGCCGCCGCTGAAGTTCTTCGAGCAGGGTGGTGAACTGAGAAAACAGCAGGATCTTGTGACCGCCCTCCGCAGCGTTTTCAATAAGATCCCGACACATCTCCATTTTGGCCGCCTCCCCTTTGTAATTCTCCAATATCATAGAAGGATCGCAGCAGATCTGCCGCAGACGGGTCAAAGCCGCCAGCACCTGTATCTTAGAAGTATTGAATTCCTCATCGCTCTGTCCGTCCAGCATCAGCTGCAGCTTCCTGACCTCGGCGTCGTACAGCTTCTGCTGTTCCCCGGACAGCCTTGTAAACATGTTCTTTTCAATTTTATCCGGCAGATCCCGAAGGACGTCGCTCTTCAGACGGCGCAGCACAAAAGGCGCGATCATCTTTTTCAGACGGTCCATGGCCGCCTCGTCTTTTTCCTGAACCACAGGCAGCTCCAGTTCCCTGCGGAACCGGTCGTAACCGAAGAGAAAGCCCGGCATCAGATAGTCGAAGATGCTCCAGAGCTCGCTGAGCCTGTTTTCCACCGGCGTGCCGGTAAGCGCCAGCTTAAACGAGCCGCGGATCAGCTTGACTGCCTTTGCCGCCTGTGTATTGTGATTTTTGATGTACTGTGCCTCGTCAATGACCTGACAGCCGAAGACCAGCGTCTCGTACCTGTCCACATCCCGGCGCAGCAGCTCATAGGACGTGATGCAGACGTCACCGCCCGTGATGGAAGAGATCTCCCGCCTGCGATCCTGCGCAGTTCCGGCTATGACCCGCACCGGCAGATCCGGCGCGAAACGCCGAAGCTCACTCTCCCAGTTATATACCAGCGAAGCCGGGCAGACAATGAGATGGGGCCTTTGCCGGCAGCCTTTCTCCTCATATTCCGACTGGAGATAGGTAATGACCTGCAGCGTCTTCCCAAGCCCCATGTCATCAGCCAGAATGCCGCCGAAGCCGTACTCCGCCAGGGTCTTCATCCAGAGAAACCCCCGCTTCTGGTACTCCCTGAGCTCCGCGCGCAGACCGCGCGGCAGCTCGTAATCGTTGTCCTCCGTGCTCCGCATGCCGCGGATCAGCCCGCGAAAATCCCTGTCCCGCTCCACCGGCAGCGACGCCTTTTCCTTCAGAGCCTGATCCAGATAGACCGCCCGGTATTTAGGCAGATAAATGTGATCGCCCAGCAGTTCCTTCGCCGTCAGATGCAGGCTCTCCCGAAGCTCCGCCAGCACGTCGATGCCCTCGTCGTCAATATCAATGAAATCGCCGTTTTTCAGGCGATGGTACTTCTTCTTTCTGTCATACCGGCTCAGGATATCCACCAGATCCGCCCTGGACATGTCCCCGGAAAGCAGCGTCAGATCCAGCAGACTCCCCGACATGGAAACGCCCACAGAGACCTTCGGCGCCGGATGCACGCTGATCCTCTTCAGCGCGTCGGATACAAACACCTCCCCGATCTCCCGCATGGTCTGCGTGCCGCTGGTGAGCAGCTGGTAGATCTTCCCGTCGTCTTCCGCCAGAACAAAGAGTTTCCGCCCCGGGTCTGTCCCTTCGAAGAAGGGGTTCACGGCTCGAAGAACTTCTGCTTCTCTGATCAGATCCCGGCGCGCCAGCCCTGTCTCTCTGTCCAGAATATTGAACGTCTCATCCGCGTAATGACTCATTACCTGGCAGGTAATGAAATTCTTTGACGGCGCGTCCAGATAGATCTCAAACTCAGCCTCCGCGGCGGCGTGATCTGCCGGATCAAAGTCTTCATACTCTAACTTCATATACCGGCGCAGCTGGGGCAGCAGCTGCGTGCAGAAAGCCGGAAGGTCCTCCTTTGCCACGAAGAGAGCGCTGCCGCTTCTGGCGCAGCACGCCATGAAATCCTCCAGTCCCGGCACTTCCTTCCGCTCTGTCATGAAGATCGTTCCTCTGTCAAAAAAGATCACATACCGGCTGCCGCTATACATCACCGGACAGAACACTTCGATCGAGGCTCCCTCTTCACTGCCTCTGATACGAAGCAATAACTCCGGTCTTTCCCTGCAGATGTGCCAGTGCCTGGTTTCTTCACCGGAAACAAAGGCTTCCAGCTCTTTACCGCCTGCTGCTTCCAGAAATTTTTCCAGCGCGTCGCTTCGCAGCGGCACATAGCGCAGGGCCGGCAGAGTATAATGGTAACGATTATAGTAATATCCCCTGCTGTTCAGATAGCTGTCGCTGTAATCTCTGACCCAGTCCCTCAGAAAACGGACATAGCTTCGAGAGTCCTGAGCAAAAGCTTCCACAGTATGTATAAAGGAAAGCTTCTTGCCGTAGGCATGATCCGCCTGATTCTCTATCCGGTCCACAAAGGAAAAGATATCCTTCAGCACATAAAGTTTTTCGCTGCCGATCTTAAAGGAGACACACGGCTCTTCATGATCCTTAATTTCCAGATAAGGCTGCAGTTTTATGGTTCCCTGCAGTTCCGGCTGCAGAGCCGGAGCGCTCCTCCGGGCGATCTCCTTTTCGATCAGAAACTTCAGAGACGCCGTAGTTGCCGGGACGCCGCGGACAGCCTCCCGACAGACACCCTTTGATGGAATCACCGGAGACACCTGCACCGGCGTGACATCCTCATATCTGTCCGGATCCGCCTGCTGGTAATCGGCGTACTCCAGCAATACCGCCACGCAGTGCTTGCACGGGCCGTCATAGTTTTCGAAAGCCGGGCAGGTGCAATAGGCGTACTCCACGTCGTCAGCCGTCGTGTTGTAGGCGATATCCACGTCGTAACAGCCGCAGCTGCCCAGCACCCCCGCGCGGATATTGTCCAGCTCGGGCTCGACCATGTCCGTCTCCACGTCGAACGTATAGATATGCCCGCCCATCCGGTAGATGTCCAGACCCTTCTGGTACGTCCTTCCAAAGGCCATATTTTTGATGTCACTGCGTGTCAGCATGGTTTTGTTTCTCCTGTGCTTTATCGTGTTCAAAGGTCATTTCCATCAACTCAGCAGCGATCTCCTTGCTGATGACTCGCATCAGATTGTCTTCCAGATCCGCTTTTGACAGGAAGTTCATACTGCCGTACCAGACGATTTCTCTGTCTATAATGGTAAAATGTTCGCAATGGTCACTAACCAGATTTACTAAAAAGCCGGCTTTTCTCATTCTTTCATGGAGTTCTGCCCAATGGCCGCCGTCACCATAACCATAGATATCTGGTTCCCAAGTTACTATGATAATGTTGACACCGCATATCTGTTTTTCCATAAGATCACTTATCATTGCCTCGACTTTTTTGCTGCTGATCGCCGGGCTGGATATGATGATCTCCTTTTGAGCCTGCCGCAGATCTTTAGTAAATATTTCGCCATACGACTCATAGTCATAGATCGCATTGTCAGGTTGAGCATTATCATATGATTGATTTATGCCTGCGCAAATCTCATAGCCGATCTTTTTGTAGGCTTTAAGGCGCTTTCCGTACATCCTGTCCAACACTGGAATATGGATATCGACATAGTCGTATATAATAACATCTTTCTTTCCGGCATAATCTCTATTTAACCGTCCTGCATACTGTTCAACAACACTTTTTCCCGACACAGGCGTAGCCATCATCAAAGTATCGAGCCTCGGATAGTCGAAGCCTTCTCCGATCAGCTGTCCTGTAGCAACAAGGATCATGGACTCATTGTCAGGAATATTGCTCATCTGTGCCAGAATACTCCTGTGTTCTTTTTTGGAATTAACGCCAGATAAAAGAAAGACATGCTGCGCACAGTTCTGAAGCCGTTCATATAGTCTCTCAGAATGATCCTTGAACTTAGACAGGATGACCGGCGTTCTGCCCCATTCCACACAACGCCTCACATCTTTGACAATCAAATCATCTCTGGCGGGATTATCCCTCACAATAGCATATGCTTCATTGGGATGCATTCTTTCCTTCTGCATATATGGGGTCACAGCTCTTGTAAAACGTGGATATACCAAATGATCGATCCCCTGTTCTCTGGCCCGTTCCTTTGCCGTATACTGATATCGAATCGGACCCAGCAGCATATTATTGATCTTCTCCAATCCGTCTCCGCGAGATGGCGTTGCGGTTACGCCGTAAACATACTTCGCATGAACTTCTTGTAATATATTGATGAGCGTTGCAGAAGCACCGTGATGGCACTCATCCAAAATAACCATGCCATATTCCCTCAGCCTGGAGTGAAACTCTCCTTTCTTACATAATGAACCTGCCATAGCGATATCGATGATTCCAGTAGAAGAATCGTGAGCGCCTTGAATCCTTCCAATGGCGCTCTTCCTCCTGCGAATCTGGCCCGACGGAGTTTCGTACTGTGGCGGCTCTTCGTTAACCACAAGAAAGGTATCAAGGGCTTTTTCCCATTGTTCAACCAGTGCCGATGACTGAAGAAGGATCAATGTGCTGACTCTGCGCTGTGCAATCATATTGGTACAAACGACAGTCTTTCCAAACGCTGTTGCGGCACTTAAAATACCAGTCTCAAAGCTGAGAAGCTTATCAACAGCTTTCTGCTGGGACTCGCGCAAATCCCCCATAAAAGAAACATCTATAGTTCTTCCGAGGTTTCTCAGATCTTCTTGTGTCAAGTAGGGACTAAAAAAATTTTGAGAATTTACAAGCCGTTCATAGGTGGACAACCACCCGTGAACGGCTTGCGTTTTCTCTACGCTCTTGTGCCGTTCTTTGTGCGACGCTTCTTATGCGCCGCCGCAAATGCCTCCAACATCGGAGTGACCGGAAGCTCGTTGTCAGGCTTGGACAGATACTCGAACCGGATGCCGTTCTCCCGGAACTTTCGCTCAAACCTCATGAAAGAGGAAGTGTCCCGGCTGATTCGCGAGGT
>JAETRU010000045.1 GCA_021769965.1 Eubacterium sp. | reverse complement strand
GTTTCCATAGAGATTTCTCCTTTTGTTGATGTTTTTGCAAATTCTATTTTAACACATTGGAGCTAATCTCTATTTTTTTCTTCTAAAAACCCCACAACTATTTTACACTATCTTTTAACTTTTTAAAATCGTCTCGCATCCTTCGTCCTGTGCAGCCCGAACAGAAGATATAAAACCACGCCTGCCACGTTAAACAGGCTGAACAGACCATACACTCCCACACTACCGAAGTGATCCATAGCTACGCCGCCAAAGAAATTGCAGAGAATAGATCCGACATTAGAACTGACAGCATAGTAAGCGGACACAGCGATACCGATCAGCCTCGGCTCAACTACAGCAGAAATGTACTTGACATATTCCACCAGCAGGATCCCGTTGACCATGCCCTGCAGAAAGAACAATGTCATCAGCAGCTGCCATGACGGTCCTAAGGCATACCAGCCAAATCTGACAGCTGATAACGCCATCGCAAGGACAATGGCCTTTTCCTGTGACAATTTTCGCGATATCTTCGGCGCCAGAGCCATAAACGGCGCTTCGCTGCCTACCATCAGCAGAAAAATAGTCCCAACTCCTGCCACACTGCCGCCGCCATCACGGAACAGAAAACTGAAATAGGTATTGTTCGCTATATTGGTCCCCATGACGAAGATGCCGCACAGGATCAGTTCTATCGTCTTTCTGTCACGCAGCAGTTCAGAGTACCGAACCTTTTCTTTCTGCTTTTCGCGGGAAGTGCCAGCCGCACCCTCAGACGTCTGAGAGACCCCGGCGGACACCCTTTGACCGATGGTCATGACGATCACCGCCGCTGCCAGAAAAGCCCCGGCATAAATGTAAAAGATGTTCTCCAGGCCCAGCCAGCCGCCGATCCTGCCGCCGGCGAAAACTGCTGCCGCGTATCCCAGCGCACCGCAGAGACGTATCTGCGCAAAATCCTCCTGGTTTCGTTCAAGCACCATGGCGTCTGTCAGTCCGTTGACCGGACCGTGAAAGAAATACATGACGCCGTAGGCAGCGGTAAACAGCGCAAAGGCTGTAACGAAGGAATTGACGATACCCATCACGGCCGCTGCGGCGCAGAGAAACAGAATCACCTTCCGGCCGTCCCAGCTGTTGGAATATCTGTCGCCCCAGAAGGTGGACGCGAAAATAGCAACAGCAGTCCCCACAGCTGTCACAATGCCGATCTGCGTGCCAGAAAAGCCAATGGAGCTGAGATACTGCCCGATCAGAGGATTCAGCACACCCAAAGCCGCATAGGTACAGAAATACAGCCCTTTAAATTTAATCAGTTCCCTCTTTTCTTTCATTAAACCTTTCATCAAAAACTTCCTTTGCGTAAATACTTTTGTAAAATACAAGTATAACAGAAACCTCCTGCGCGCACAATAAGCGTCAGCAACCATTTTAAATTTTGGAGGTGTATTTTGTTTATCATATGTATCAGAACGCTCATATTGTATATAGTCGTTCTTTTTGCCCTTCGCGTCATGGGGAAAGCGGAACTTTCCAAGATGTCCACCTTTCAGATGGTCGTCCTGTTCATGATCGCCGAACTGGCCTCCATTCCCATCGATGAGCCCGCGGCCTCGCTGCTGGGCGGTGTCGTAGCCATACTGACACTTCTTTTTCTGCAGGTATTGTTTTCTATCATTTCCATCAAAAGTGAGAAGTTCAAGGCTCTCATCAACGGGCGTCCCACCATCATCGTAGACAAGGGACGCATCAACGTCAAAGAGCTGGAACGTCTGCGCATCACTATCAATGAGCTGTTCGAACAGCTGCGCATCGGCAACTGCCCGTCACTTTCGGATGTTGAATACGCAGTCATGGAAGATAACGGTGAGCTTTCCATTATCAAAACAGCCGACCACGAAAAGCTTCCCATCGTATTAGTCAGTGACGGACGCATTTACAAAGAAAATCTGAAAACAGCCGGCCTGGACCGCCGTACTCTGCTGCACATGCTGGAATCCCGAGGTCTTTCCGACCTGAACAAAGTATTTCTGGCCTTCTACGACGGGCAGCATCAGTTTCACGTCTATCCTTTTCCGCCGCCGGATCAGAGCTTTGCAAAGGAGGTGGAGTAAATGCGCTCTCTTTGGATATCTATTCTCTCTCTGGCGCTGGTCCTCGGCATCTTCAGTGTTTTCTGCATCCACTCTCAAAAAGAGCTTTCCCGCATGACCGATCAATGCCAGGGGGCCATCATGGATGCTGTAGAAGCCGAAGACTGGAAATCTGCCAATAAGGCAATGAAGAAACAGTACGCGAACTGGCAGGATTATCGAAAGACAGCCCTGTTCTTTCTGGACACTGCCACCATCAACGAAGCCGACCAGACCTTTGCCAAAACACTGAAATACATCAATGCCGAGGATCGCTCCAACAGCAGCGGTGAACTGCTGGCTCTCATTCAGCAGTTAAAGGTACTTCACGAAAATGAATCCATCACCCTGCAGAACATCTTGTAATTTCAGATCACGCCGTGATCAAAGAGTGAAAGAAAAGGGCCGCTTAGTCCTGAGGATCAAGCTCTGCCCTTTTTTCCTGTTCCACGATTTCATACATACCTGCGGCATCTTCCTTTCGACAGGACTCGGTCAGCTGCAGTACCTTTGCCGTAATGGAGCTGTTGCCGAATTCGATGTGGATCACATCGCCGACTTTGACTTCGGTGCCAGCCTTGGCCACCTTGCCGTTAACTGAAACTCGCTCCTGATCGCAGGCATCCTTTGCCACAGTCCGGCGTTTGATCAGCCGGGAATTTTTCAGGAATTTGTCTATGCGCATGGTTTCACCTCCTGTCACATTGTAGTTGAGCACCTACCTGCGGTTCTGCCTTCGCTGCCGCTCGGCTTCACCGGGTTAGGTACGCCGTAGCTTGCTGCCAATCGATCTTCAGCCTTCGGCTTCGTTCTCTTGGGCAAGCCTCGCGTTTGACCTACCTGCGGTTCAGCCTTCGCTGCCGCTCGGCTTCACCGGGTTAGGTCATAAAAAAGGGGACAACCAAGGTTGTCCCACTAAAGACTTCGACTTATTTGTTTACTGCGTCTTTCAGAGCTTTGCCAGCTTTGAATACAGGAGCCTTGGAAGCTGCGATCTCGATTACTTCTTCCGGCTTTCTAGGATTTCTTCCCTGTCTAGCCTTTCTCTCTCTGGTTTCGAAAGTACCGAAGCCGATCAGCTGTACCTTCTCGCCCTTAACCAGAGCTTCCTCAACGCTTGTCAGGAATGCGTTGATAGCTACTTCCGCATCCTTCTTTGTAAAATTGGTTTTCTCTGCTACTGCAGCAACTAATTCAGCCTTATTCATTATAAAATCCTCCTTAAATTATATACATAAGCATTGAACTTATTTCTTCTTGACCTCGTTCCAGAGGCTGTCCATTTCTTCAAGAGAAAGCTTCTCAAAATCCAGCCCTCGTTCTGTCGCGGTCTTTTCCATGGAATCAAAGCGCCTGATGAATTTAGCTGTAGATTCATGCAGGGATTCCTCCGGATCAACACTTAAGAATCTTGAAACATTAACCATTGAAAACAGCAAGTCACCAAATTCTTCGAATATGCCAGCCGGGTCTTTTGCCCTGTAAGCGCAGCGAAGTTCTTCCAGCTCCTCTGTCACTTTATCAAAAGCACCCTCAGCGTCAGGCCAGTCAAAGCCCACTTTCGCGGCCTTTCCCTGTACCTTTTCGCTTCTGAGCAAAGCGGGCAATGACCGCGGTACTTTTTTCAGTCTGTCTCCATGGCTAATCTCTCCATGCTCTTCGCTCTTCATATTCTCCCATCTTTCAAGGGCTTTGTCAATAGTTTTTGCCTTTTCTTCTAAAAAAATATGCGGATGGCGGCGGAGCATTTTCTCACATTCTTCGTTGATCACCGCAGTCAGATCAAAGCTTCCTGTCTCTTCGGCCAGATTTCCATGAAATACCACCTGCAGCAGGACATCTCCCAGCTCCTCCCGGAGATTGGCAGTGTCATGCTCTGTAATAGCGTCTACTGCCTCATAAGCTTCCTCGATCATGCACCTGCGCAGACTTTCATGCGTCTGCACGCTGTCCCAGGGACATTCCTGCCGAAGGACCTTTACGATCTCCACCAGCCGTTCCAGTGCTTCTCCATCCTTATTTTTTGTCAGATATAATTCTTCATACTCTTTTTTCATCTTTATTTCACAAACTTTCTTAAGATTTTAGTCAGTTTGGTTCCGCCCGGCATATGTTCCACCTCTTCTATGGTGATCGCCTTTACAGAGAAGATCAGGATCACATATACTACCGCACCTGCCATAATAGCAAGCAGCGTCGCGATGCTGTTGCTGTGCAGCAGCCCCATCAGAATCTTATGGGCGGCAAAAGCGCATACGCCCATGATAGCAGCAGCGATGCACGGTCTGATATATGTCATATCGTAACTGATCTTGACCCCGGTATATTTTCTCACGGACCTGTTATTGAGTACCAGCGCCACCACATAAGCCAGCATGGTGCCGAGCGCCGCGCCTTTGATGTTCACATCATGGATGCCGACGAGAATATAGGTTACGATGACCTTACCCACACAGCCGATCGCCAGATGGCCTACCGGAACCATCTGCTTTCCGATGGACTGAAGTACGCCTACTGAAGTCTGCGTGATCGCAAGAAAGATCACGCTGACAGCCATGATCATCAAAGTCGGCACAGCTGCAACAGCGCTGGCCTTCTGCGCCGGATACAGAAGCAGCATGATCGGCTCAGCAAGGGAAAATATACCAAAAGCGCATGGAAACGCCATGATCATGGTCATCCGATAACCAAGCTGAATGTTCTGATGAACGCCGCCGCGGTCTCTCACCTTAAACGCAGCAGCGATAGCCGGAACCAGGCTCACTGCCACTGCCTGGGTAAACACCTGCGGGAAGGCGATCAGAGAATTGCAGAAACCGCTGAGCAGACCGTAAAGACTTTCCGCCTCCGACGGTGTCCATCCTGTGGCCTGAAGACGGGTCATGATGATGCCCGTGTCGATCAGCGTCATGATCGGCATGATCTCGCTGCCGATGATGATTGGAACAGAGATGGCGACGATCTTGCGCAGGATCACGCTGGTCTCCTCTACATGCTGGTTGTTGAGATCGATCTTTCTTCGAATGATCCGCCGGTTCAACAGATAGATAACCACGATGATGCCCAGGCCCGCGATAGATCCGGCTGACGCGCCAAAGGACGCCCCTGCGGCAGCCTCCTTCAGCCCCTTGTCAAGGAGCGTAAAGGCCAGATACAGACCCACGATGACGCGGACCAGCTGTTCTGTTATCTCGGAAATAGCCGTAGGATTCATATTCTGCCGTCCCTGAAAATAACCACGGAACGCAGAAAACAGCGGTACGAACAGCAGCGCGGGCGCGATCGCCTTTACTGCCAGAGCCGCGTCAGGGTTGCCGATCTTCTGCGTAATAACTTCACCGCCGAAATAGCATACGGCAAAGGAGATCAGTCCGATGCCGAAGAGCAGAGATATGGCCACCCGAAAGACTTTATGGGCATTACGGTATTCTCCCACAGCGATCCGCTCCGATACCATCCGGGAAATCGCCACCGGTATGCCGGCAGTGGAGAGTACCAGCAAAGCACCGTATATGGAGTAAGCCACTCCATAATATGACATTCCGGTATCGCCGATCCAGTTGGTCAGAGGGATGCGGAATACCGCTCCTAGCAGCTTGATCACCACGCCTGCGATACCAAGGATCGCTGCGCCTTTAATAAATTTATTACCTTTATCTGACATAGCCTCTTTCACTTTCTATAATTGATGTAATATATGATCTGTTGCGGCCTGTGCCTCAAAGATCGTCTTCTCCAGGTCTATGGAAGTATACTCTCCATTCTCATAGAGGACTTTTCCATCCGCCATAGTCATGACAATATCTCCAGGCACAGCAGCATACACCAGATTGTTGATCATGCTGTGAACAGGATGCATGTTCGGCACATCAGTACGCACCAGGATCAGATCCGCTTTATTTCCTGCTGCCAGTACGCCGCAGTCTGTTCTTCCCTGTGCCTTTGCTCCGGCGGCCGTAGCCGCATACAGCGCTTCTTTCGGAGTGATCAGGGTCGGATCCATCTCCTTCACCTTTGCCAGCGCGGCAAAAGTTTTGATCTCTTCCATAAAATTCAGATTATTGTTGCTGGATACACTGTCTGTACCGATCGCCACAGTGATCCCCATCTGCAGCATCTTTGCCGCCGGACAGATGCCGCTGGCCAGCTTCAGGTTGCTGACCGGATTAGAGGCCGCGACAACGCCGTGCTTCTTCAGAATTTCGAGATCCTCATCCTCGCACCATACGCAGTGGGCCGCCAAAGCAGGGCCGTCAAAGAGGCCGCAGCTTTCAAAGTACTGCGCAGGCGTCATGCCGCCATGGCGCATTTTGCATTCCTCGTGTTCCAGTCGTGTCTCCGAAAGATGCACGTGCATGATGGTCCCGGTCTCCTTTGCCAGCGCCGCAACGCCGCGAGCCGTCTCTTCGTTGGAAGTATACTCCGCGTGCAGACTGGTGTCTATGATGATTCGGCCGTCAGCATAACCGTTGAACTGGGCCGCCGCGTCTTTTGCTTCCTGCAGGGAAGGCAGGCTCTCAAAAGGCGCCCCCATAGGGTTCGCGATCGCCCGGGAAATATTTGCCTTGGCGCCGCTCTCCGCCACGGCTCTGACCATATCCGGCACAAAATAGTACATATCCGAGGAAGATACGATACCGAACCGGAGAGATTCTGCCATACACAGCATGGTTCCCCAGTAGACCGCATTGCTGTCCAGTTTATCTTCAAAAGGAAATATTCTGGTATTCAGCCAGTCCTGCAGAGCGAGATTTTCCCCGTAACCCCGCATCAGCGCCATAGGCGAATGAGCGTGGGCATTATAAAAGGCCGGCATCAGCAGCCGGTTCCTGCCGTCATACTCTCTGCCGAAATCGCCATCCGGCCGTGTCTTTCCAATGTAGGTGATCCGGTCTGCTTCAACAGCCACGTACATATCTTTTTCTATTTCCAGGTCTTTGTTCAGAATTGTAATCTCTTTAAAAAGCATATTCCATCCTCCATCTGCTTATTACCTTCTAATCGTTATTCTTTTTATATTATATTCACCACTTTTTATCAGTGATATTACAACAATATGGTATCACAAATCAACTTTCATTCCAACCTTTTTTACCGGTATATTTTTCTCTTTCATGTAAAAACTAGTCTTACAATCAATTAGAGAAGGAGTGTTAAATTACATGAAAGCAACCGGAATCGTAAGAAGAATCGACGACCTTGGCAGAGTGGTGGTCCCAAAAGAAATCCGAAGGATCCTCAGAATCAGAGAAGGCGATCCTCTAGAAATATACACCAGCGGCAGCGGAGAGATCATTCTGAAAAAATACTCTCCCGTCGGCGACATGAGCCAGATCGCCGCTGAATTCGCAGAGACCGCGTCCTCCATTCTGGGCGGCACTGTGGCCGTCTCCGATACAGACACCTTCATCGCTGCTTCCGGAAAGCAGAAACGTCAGTTTTCCGCAGGCAAAATCGACACCGAGCTGGATCACATCATTCAGTCCAAAGATAAGTTTCTGAGCGGCAGCAAGCTGATCGTTCCGATTCTGTCACAGGGCGACGCGATCGGCTCCATCACAGTTCTCGCCTCAGAAAACAGAGAGCTGGGTGAAACCGAAATGAAAGCCGCGCAGATCGGCGCTGATTTTATCGCAAAACAGATCTATGACTAGCGTCAAAACGCTCCCTTCGGCCGGACCGTCCGATCCCGAAAAGGAGCGTTTTCTCTTCTGTCAAAGGGTATGAAGTCCTGGCCCAATTTGCTCCGGCAAATTGCCGGCAGGTCTCATGCAAGGCGTGCAGGAGCTTTGCCCCGTGGCACGCCGCTGCGCTGCCGCGGCGTCTGCCAGACGTCAGAGGCTGCGGCTGTCAGCGCTTTTCCGTTCATCATATAGGATCTGCAGCAGTCTGACACAGTCGCTGAGCTTATCGGCAGGCTTTGTGGTAAGACGGATATACGGTTCTTTTCCGCCATGGACAAAAGCCCTCATTCCGAAGGCGCCGCTGACATTCATCAAAGCGTATCCGCTCAGCGGATTTTTCTCCGCAAAAGCCGCGATGACCTTTCCCTGCTGTTCAAAGATTCTGGTCACTGACAGCTCCTCCGCCAGGCTTCTGATCCGGGATACCCGGATCAGATTCAGCGTCTCTCTCGGCACGTCACCAAAACGGTCCATCATTTCGTCGATGATCTCATCTTCGTCTTCTTCTGTGCTGACTGCGGCGATCTTCTTATACATCTGCAGCTTCAGAGTCTCGTTCTCAATATACCAGTTCGGAATATTCGCGGTGACCATCAGTTCCACTGCGATCTCTTCCTTGTTTTCGTTGACGATCTCGCCCTGCAGCGCGCGGATGGCATCATCCACCAGCTTGCAGTAGAGTTCGTAACCGATATTCATCATGTGGCCGCTCTGCTCGCTTCCCAGAAGGTTTCCCGCGCCGCGTATTTCCAGATCTCTCATAGCCACCTTGAAACCGGCTCCGAATTCGGTAAACTCCTTGATCGCCTTCAGTCTCTTTTCTGCCACCTCTGTCAGAACTTTGTCCTTCTGATACATCAGATACGCGTAAGCCATTCTGTTAGACCGGCCCACTCTGCCCCGCAGCTGATACAGCTGAGACAGGCCGTATTTATCCGCGTCTATGATGATCATAGTATTGGCATTGGCGATATCGATGCCGGACTCGATGATCGTGGTAGCGACCAGCACGTCATACTCGCCGTTGATAAAGTCCAGCATGACGTCTTCCAGGGCATGCTCATTCATCTGCCCGTGCCCCACCGCGACCCGGGCCTCCGGCACCAGATCCCGGATGTTGTCAGCGATCTTATTGATGCCTCTGACCCGGTTATACACCACGAACACCTGCCCGCCCCGATCCAGTTCTCTGGTGATGATCTCCCGTATCATGGCATCGTCCTGCTCCAGCACATAAGTCTGGACAGGATACCGCTCCTCCGGCGGTTCTTCGATCAGACTCATATCCTTGATGCCGGTCAGAGACATGTTCAGCGTCCGCGGGATCGGCGTAGCTGACAGAGTCAGCACATCTACGTTCTGCTTCATCTGCTTGATCTTTTCCTTATGAGCGACGCCGAAACGCTGCTCCTCATCGATGACCAGAAGGCCAAGATCCTGGAATTTAATATCCTTGGACAGCAGTCTGTGGGTACCGATGATCAGATCGATCTGTCCTTTGCCAAGCTCGTCGATGATCTGGGTCTGCTGCGCCTCGGAACGGAAACGGGACAGCATTTCCACCTTCAGAGGGAACTGCTCGAACCGTTCCTTCAGCGTATAGTAATGCTGGTTCGCAAGAATGGTAGTCGGCACCAGGACCGCTGCCTGCTTTCCTTCAGCGATACATTTGAACAGAGCCCTTGCCGCCACTTCTGTTTTGCCAAAGCCCACATCACCGCAGAGCAGCCGGTCCATGGCCACCGGCCGCTCCATGTCCTCTTTGATCTCCTCGATGCAGCGCAGCTGGTCGTCTGTCTCTTCATAGGGAAACGCCTCTTCAAACTCTCTCTGCCAGACTGTGTCCTCAGCGAAAGCATAACCCTTCTGCATCTTTCGATGCGCGTAAAGGTCCAGCAGCTCCTTTGCCATCTCTGCAATAGCAGCCTTGGCCTTCGCTTTGGTCGCTTTCCATTCTCCGCCGGACAGCTTGTTGACTTTAGGCGCGATGCCGTCAGAGCCGATGTACTTCTGGATCATGTCCATCTGCTCCACCGGCACGTAGAGCATGTCATTACCGGCGTATTTGATCTTCAGATAGTCCTTCTTCTCACCCTGGACCGTCAGCTGCTCCATGCCGAGGAATCTGCCGATACCGTGATTCTCGTGAACCACATAATCGCCTTTTTGCATATCAGCAAAAGTCTGGATCTGTTCTGACTTTGTTTTCTTTTTCTTTCTTTTCCTCTTGACCGCCTTCTGACCAGAGAAAATATCATTTTCACTGATATAGCAGATTTTTTCTTCCGGAAAATCCATGCCGCCGGTCAACGAGCCTTCCGCAAAAGAAATTTTTTCTTCAAGGCCGATGCGGGCGGTAAACTCCTTCAGATTCTCTATCCGTTCTCTGCTGGAGCAGACGATCGTAATACGGTATTTCTTCTTAACGTACTCGGCCAGCTCTGATTCCAGCAGATCCATGCGGTTATTGAAAGTGACCATCTGGCGGCTCTGAACACTGTAGATCCGGCTCAGAGATCTCACACCTTTGATGGCCTTCGTAAAAGGGGTCAGCAGATAAACCGTATCCTTCTCGTAGACACGGAAAAAATCTTCACGATCGCTGATCAGCGCCATATCCTCCGGCACTACCTGCCCCCGTTCCAGCAATACCTGAAAATCATCACGCAGTTCAGCGCCCCGGGTGTCCAGATACTCGCAGATACGGTCGGGATCATCCACGAAGACCGTTCCCCGGCTCATATAATCCCACAGGTATTCCAGACTGTCATAGAAATAATGCAGATAGTTCTCCAGAAGCTGCAGGTTGGATACATTCTGGACATATTCGCAGAGCTCATCCCGCCGCTTTTCAAGGCGCTCTGCCGCTTCCGCAAAATCCTCGCCCTTCTTCAGAAGGCGCTTCACCTGACTGGTATAGACCTTGTGGATCCGCTGCAGCGCGTCGTTAAACAGTTCCCTGTCGGTCAGCATCTGCTCTGCCGGATAGATCTCTACAGACTGCAGATTCTCCACAGATCTCTGGGTATCAATATCGAAAGTTCTGATGGAGTCCACTTCTGTGTCAAACAGCTCGATCCGGTACGGGTTCTCCCCGTCCGGAGTAAAGATGTCGATGATGCCTCCCCTGATGGAGAACTGCCCTCTGGTGTCCACCAGTTCCATCCTCTCGTAGCCTAGCTTTACCAGTGTCTCTTTGATCATGGCAGGATCCACGTCGCTGCCTGTGGTGATCTTCATAGAGGCTGATTCAAAATCACGGTGCGGCGTGATCTTTTTCACGGCAGCAGAAACAGGCGCTATGACGATGCACTCCTGGCCCGTCCGCAGCGCCTTCAAAACTTTCAGCCGTTCGATCAGCTGATCGTGGTTTTTCGCCTCATAACGCAGAAAAACCTGATCGTCTGACGGCAGCACCAGAATTTCCTTCCGCGAAAAAAAAGAAAGATCCAAAGCCAGCTTATTTGCCCGTGCGGCAGTTGCTGTGATAACCAGGCTCTGTCCTTCTTCTTTTGCCAGATGAGAAATGACCGGTGCGCACCTGCTTTCGGATATACCCGAAATATTGATGATTCCCTTATTCTGCATCTTCTTTTTTCTCGTCCTTTTTCTCTTTTTTTGACGGCTTCTTTTTGGTATTATACTGATTCATAGCTTTATCAATGCCTTCCTCCAGTATACATTCCAAAGCGCATACAGCCTTCGTCACCGCTTCCTCCAGCACCGGCACCTCTTCTTTGGAAAAGCCGCCGATAACGAAGTCCACCAGTTCGCCTTTCTTCTGACTGCCGATACCTATGCGCATTCTCGGAAAACGGTCAGACTGCAGCTGATAAATGACGGACCGCATACCGTTATGAGTCCCCGCGCTGCCGAACTTCCGGATGCGCAGGCTGCCTGCGTCCAGATCAATATCGTCATAGATGACGATCAGCTGCTCCGGCTCCAGCTTGTAAAAGTGCATAACTTCCCGAATGGACTCTCCGCTCAGGTTCATATAAGTCTGCGGTTTTACAAGCAGGACCTTCTGGCCGGCAATACGTCCCTCGCCGACCAGAGCCTTGAATTTCAGCTTATCAACCTTTATATTGTGTTTTTCTGCCAGCTGGTCCACGGTAATAAACCCCATATTATGCCGCGTATTGGCATATTTCTTTCCGGGATTCCCCAGTCCTGCTATTACATACATACTTAGTCTATGTTCCTTCTATCAAAATTAATCAAACAATTTGCTGATGGAGCCATTTGTGAAAACTCTTGTCATAGCCTCAGCAAAGATCGGCGCAACAGATAAGAAGCGCATTTTTTCTATTTTCTTTTCCTCCGGCATCGGTATGGTGTTCAGCAGCACCAGTTCTTCAATGGCGGATTTTTCTATCCGTTCTACTGCCGGACCGGAGAGCACCGGATGAGTAGCGCAGGCGTACACTGCATTGGCGCCCATATCCTTGATGGCGTTGGCCGCGTTGGTGATCGTGCCCGCTGTGTCGATCATATCGTCAATAATAATACAGTTCTTTCCTTCAATATTTCCGATAATATTCATGATCTCGCTCTTATTCGGTTCCGGACGGCGCTTATCTACGATAGCGATCGGACAGTTGAGATACTCAGCCATGCTTCTGGCCCTGGTAACGCTTCCGTGATCAGGGGAAACGATGACGACATCCTCCATAGCCTTTTCCTTAAAATATCTGGCCAGAATCGGCATACCTACCAGATGATCTACCGGAATATCGAAATAGCCCTGGATCTGATTCGCATGAAGATCCATCGTTACAACTCTGTCAGCACCTGCCGCTACGATCAGATCCGCGACTAATTTAGCTGTGATCGGATCTCTGGCCTTTGCTTTTCTATCCTGTCTCGCGTAACCGTAATATGGCAGTACCGCATTGATTCTGCCAGCTGACGCCCGCTTCATGGCATCGATCATGATCAATAGCTCCATCAGATTATCATTGACCGGTTTGCAAGTAGGCTGCACGATATACACATCGATACCTCTTACAGACTCCCAGATATTTACGGAAATCTCTCCGTCACTGAATTTTGTTACAGTCGCTTTACCCAGCGGTTTTCCCATGATGGATGCAATTTCTTCTGCAAGTTCAGTGTGCGAGTTTCCTGAAAACACCTTATAATCTGAAAATGCGCCGTTCTTCATTGTTTGTACACCTCTTCTTTCTTGATAGCTAAAAATTATTTTCTGTATAATCCCTTTTCGGCGGCCCATCCCCTGATGTTTCTTTGTCTTGCTCTGGCAATGCACAGCGCGTCTTCCGGTACATCTTCGGTCACTGTACTTCCAGCCGCAATATAAGCGCCGTCCTCTACCTTTACCGGCGACACCAGATTCGTGTTGCATCCGATAAAAGCTCCGTCCCCTACGGTCGACCGGTGCTTGCTGGTTCCGTCGTAGTTTACGAAAACCACGCCGCAGCCTATATTAACGTCTCTGCCCACATCGGAATCTCCGATATAGGTCAGGTGTGACGCCTTTGAACCGTCCCCGAAGGACGAATTCTTAACCTCTACAAAGTCACCTACCTTGCAGTCTTCTCCGATGGCGCTGCCCGGCCGCAGATAGGCAAAAGGTCCTACCTTGGTCCGGCTGCCGATCCGGCTGTCTGTGACTACAGATGACTGAATCTCCACGCCGTCACCGATAACAGAATCTGTGATCCTGCTGTTCTGCAGGATCCGGCAGTTCTCACCGATGACAGTCTTTCCTTCCAGCGTAACACAGGGACCGATCAGTGTGCCTTCTCCGATCACTACGTCCTCGCCGATATATGCTGTGTGGATATCGACAAAATCCACACCTGCTTCCAGATGGCGGATACAGACAGCGATTCTCTCTGCCTCCTTCGCCTGATATTCTTCATACTTCATCTCTATACCTCATTGTTTATGGTTGCTTATCTGTTAATGATCATTTCGCCGACCTTGTAGATATCTCCCGCGCCCATGGTGATGACCAGATCGCCTTCCGCTGCGTTTCTGCACACATAATTCGCGATATCTTCGAAGGTATCCATATAGTATACCTTTTTCTCCGGGTGCACTCTCCTGATCTCCTCCGCCAGTTCTTTAGAAGATATCTTGTAGATATTCTTTTCCCTAGCCGCGTAGATCTCAGCGAGGATCAGCACGTCAGCATCGGTAAAGGCCTCGGCAAATTCATCGAACAGGGCCAGCGTTCTGGTATAAGTGTGCGGCTGGAACAGACACCAGAGCTTTCTGTGAGGGATATTGCGGGCAGCGGACAAAGTCGCTTTGATCTCTGTCGGATGATGCGCGTAATCATCCACGAGCTTGATGCCGCTGTCGGTCGTGCCGATGATATCAAACCGCCTCTGTGTCCCCGTGAACTTGTCCAGTGTGTCGATGATGGTTTCAGGGCTGACACCCAGCTGATGACAGCACGCGAAAGCTCCCGTCGCATTGAGGATATTGTGTTCGCCAGGTATACGCAGTCTGACTCTGCCCAGTTTCTCACCCTGATAGTATACGTCAAAGGCAGGCATGCCGTTTCCGTCAAAGGACACCTCAGAGATCTGATACGTACATCCCTGACTGTAACCGTAGGTAATAGCCGACGGAATGTCTTTGATGATCTTGCTGACAAAAGGATTCGCGTCGTATGCGATCAGCTTGCCGCCTTCCGGCATAGCCTTGGTAAATTTCTCAAAGGAGCTGACAATATGCTCAATATCTTTAAAATAATCCAGATGGTCAGAATCGATATTGAGGATCACTTCGATCTTTGGACGCAGCTGCAGAAAGCTGTCTCTGTATTCACAGGCCTCTGTAACAAAATACTGACTGTTTCCTACCTTTACGTTTCCGCCGATCTCCGCCAGATTGCCTCCGACCAGGATCGTAGGCTCCAGGCTCGCATGCTCCAGAATCAAAGAAACCATAGAGGTAGTCGTAGTCTTTCCATGCGTGCCGCTGATCGCGATGCTGTTTTCAAAGTCATCCATCAGCGTGCCCAGAACCTCCGCTCTGCTGGCAAGAGGAATATTCTTCTCCCTCGCTCTGATAATTTCTGGATTCTCTTCTGCAATGGCTGCAGAATATACGATCAGTTCCGCATCTTCTACGTTCTCCGCTCTATGGCCTATATAGATCTTAACTCCATGTTCTTCTAATCTGTCTGTAATTTCTGACTGCTTCATATCTGAGCCTGATACCCGGTATCCTCTGGAGAGCAGGATCTCCGCAATGGCAGACAGCCCTACGCCCCCAATACCGATACAGTGTATGTTCTTATAGTCTGATAACTGAATCATCTATCATATCCTCCAAATATTCAAATATGTACTCTGTCTTATCTATTCTGGCACGAAAATTTCAATGTAATACATTGGAAATTCGAACTACGCTTTTATCATGGAAACATTATACCATAAACCAGCATGGAATTGGACAGGAAATCCAAAATATTTTTCAATTTATTCTCCTCTTTTCTCTATTCTATGGTAAGATAGGTGTGGAGGTGCACTTTATGAAAAGAACTGAGCGGGTCGGAGCTATGATCAAGATCCTGACCGATACACCCAGCAGGCTGTATTCCCTGCAATATTTCTGTGATGCCTTTGACGCGGCAAAATCCAGTATCAGTGAGGACATCAACCTCGCAAACGCATCTGTACAGACCACCGGAACCGGTTTTATCGAAACGATTTCCGGCGCAAAAGGAGGCGTCCGTTTTGTCCCTGATATCAGCGAGCCGCAGCTTTCTGCCCTGCAGGAAGAATTCTGCGCGCGCATCCGGGACAGCAGCCGTATTCTGGGCGGCGGCTTTCTTTACACCTCGGACATCATGTTCGACACGCATCTGATCCACCGGCTTTCTGTGATCTTTGCTAAAAAGTTCAGGAATCGGGGCGCCGACTACGTGGCTACGGTAGAAACAAAAGGCATCCCGCTGGCGGCAAAGACAGCATGGCACCTGAATCTGCCGCTGGTCATCATCCGCAGAGAAGCCAAAGTCTCGGAGGGTTCCACAGTAAGCATCAACTATTTTTCCGGTTCCTATGATCGGGTCCAGAAAATGTCCATATCCAAGCGCGCTGTAGTGCCGGGATCCAAAGCGATCATCATCGATGATTTTATGCGGGGCGGCGGCAGTACCCGCGGCATAGCAGACATCCTTTCCGAGTTTGACGTTTCTGTAGTCGGAACGGGCATCGCCATTGCCAGCATTCAGCCCGAAAAAAAGAAGATCGACGATTACACGCCGATCGCCTATCTGGGAGAGGTCGATGAAGAGAACC
>JAETRU010000044.1 GCA_021769965.1 Eubacterium sp. | reverse complement strand
CCAGCGCCGATGATACTTGGCGGGGGACTGCCCGGGAAAGTAGGACGTTGCCGGTTTCAGTAAAAAGCAAGTTACGAAAGTGACTTGCTTTTTTAGTGTCCGGAGGAAGGAAGGCCGCATTGCGCCGTAGCGCTGCCGCTCTTTTACGTAGCATTGAGCAAAACGATCTGAAAAAGCCAAATTTGCTCAATCTAAACTCCAACCCGCGGCTGAGAATTGAGCAAAATGATCTGAAAATGCTAATTTTGCTCAATCTAAACTCGAACTCGCGGCTAAGAATTGAGCAAAACGATCTGAAAATGCCAATTTTGCTCAATCCAAACCCTAACCCGCTACTGAGAATTGAGCAAAACGATCCGAAAACGACAATTTTGCTCAATCCGTCCCCCAGCCAGCCGTACGAAATGAAGAACCCGCTTGACAAACATACCGTCAGTATGTTAAACTACTTTACATACCAACGGTATGTACTGATGCTGCGTCGAATATACCGAAATTCTGAAAGGGAGACTATGATTATGAGCAGAAATAAACACCCGGAAGAAACCGTTCAGAAAATCCTGGATGTATCCACCAGGCTGTTTATGGATAAGGGATATGAGAATACTTCAATTCAGGATATCCTCAATGAACTGGAGGGCCTTACTAAGGGCGCCATCTATCATCATTTTAAATCGAAGGAAGAGATTCTGCTTGCAGTGATGGACTGCATTGCCGCTGAATCGAATCAGGCGCTTGCGGCTCTTCGTGATGATGGGAATTTATCTGGCAGAGAAAAGTTGCTGGCGATTCTCAAAGATGCCGCAAGCTGCGTTCTGCAAGGAAAAAATACTGCGTTTAAGGTTGCTCCCAACTTCAGAAATAATCCGAAACTGTTGTCTGCTGTTCTTCTCGGCACTATCGAAAACCTTGCGCCCAATTACATTCTTCCCATAATCGAACAGTGCATCGCCGAAGGTTCTGTGCAGACAGAACATGCAAAACAGCTGGCGGAACTGATTATCCTTTCAACTAATGTGTGGATGAATGCGCTGATTTTCGAGAACAGTCCGGAAGACATTTGCTGCAAGCTTATGCTCCTTCTTCAGATTCTCCAAAGTTTCGGACTGAATATTTCCGATGAAGAAATGCAGCAGCTGCTGCAAACCGGCGATGCGTCGCTGCCGCAAAAATAAGGAAGTCAAAATAAAGGAGTCAAAATTAGGGAGAAGGAGAGATTTATGAGCCAGACTTTGTTTTCAAGAAACTTTACATTAGTCATTATCGGTCAGATTATATCGCTGCTCGGCAACGCCATTATCAGCTTTGCACTGCCGCTGTATCTGCTAAATCAGACGGGATCCTCCGTCCTTTTCGGAACGGTTACCGCCTTTGCGATCATTCCTTCTGTTCTTCTGTCTCCGGTAGGCGGCCTGATCGCTGACCGGGTCAACAAAAGAAACATTATGGTCGCGCTGGATTTCTTCACAGCCATTCTCGTCTTAATCTTTTCGCTGCTCGTGCACCGTGTCAGTCTGATTCCGCTGATGACTGTGGCTTTAATGCTCCTTTACGGCATTTCGAGCACTTACCATCCCGCTGTTCAGGCCAGCATCCCAGCCCTTGTCAGCAAAGATCAATATGTACAGGCAAACTCTGTCGTCAATACCATCGGCTCTTTCTCCCGCCTGATCGGACCGGTTTTAGGCGGTATGCTCTATAGTGCTTACGGTCTTGATCCCATACTGTGGTTTGCCGCTGCTTGTTTCTTCCTGTCTGCGGTCATGGAAATTTTTATTAAGATGCCTCATACCAGGCAGGCCCGCACCGGCAGCATTCTGAATACTGTAAAATCAGACTTTCAGCTGAGTCTCCGTTTTATTCGTTTTGATAAACCTGTTCTCATCAGAGTACAGCTCATTCTTTGCGGCATCAATCTGTTTCTGTCCGCAATGATATCTATCAGCACCCCTTATCTGATTACAGAAGTGCTGCCCTTTGAGCCTGATCTTGCAAACAGGCTCTTCGGTTTTTCCCAGAGCGCCTTTGCGCTGGGCGGACTTGCCGGCGGTATCTGCGCAGGTCTCCTCGCAAAAAAACTCATGATTCATCGTGCCGGAAACCTGCTTATCTGCGCTGCACTGCTGGTTTTCCCGATGGGATTTACTCTGCTCTTTTGCAGTCAGAACGGCTGGATCAACTATATTGCCATTCTTGCGGGCTGCTTTTTCCTGATGATTTTTGCCACGCTTTTCTCCGTGCAGATGATGTCGTTTATTCAGACAGAAACGCCGCAGCATCTGATCGGCAAGGTTCTTGCGGTCAGCTCCGTTTTCTCCCAATGCGCGCAGCCTCTGGGCACCGCCATGTATGGGATTTTATTCGATTTGTTCAAAGGCGCGGAATATGTTGTTATCTTCTTTGCCGCCATTGCGTCCCTTCTGGTTGCGATCGTCACGCGCAGCACCTTCAAAGGTTTACACAATGCATCGAAGGCGGCCGCTGAAAATTAAGCGCCGCTGCGTTTGCCGCGCGGATTTCCCTCTTTAACTTGTTTCGCAAATGTGATATACTTATTCTGTATAGTTGGGCGAAAGGCAGGATATGAAATATGATGACTTTTTTGAAGGTGATTTTCTGTGTATTGCTTTGCTGCCCGGTGGCTTATGTTGTAGTCAACCTTTTCAACAATATTGTAGACGATGCAACCAGGAAGCGTTAGGAGCGACCATGAAAAACGGATTATTTATCACTTTAGAGGGACCGGATGGATCCGGAAAGACGACCCAGAGCGCATATCTGAGAGAATATTTTGATATACGAGGTATAGAAACTGTATTTACCAGAGAACCGGGAGGTACGGCCATCGGTGAAAAGCTGCGCACGATTATTTTAGACCGGGCAAACAGCGAAATGTGTGACATGACAGAGGCGCTGCTCTATGCAGCCAGCCGTTCACAGCTGGTACATCAGATGATCAGGCCAGCTCTGAAGGAAGGAAAGGTGGTCATCTGTGACCGCTTCATTGATTCCAGTATAGCGTATCAGGGCTATGGCAGACAGCTGGGGGATCCTGTCCGGGTGATCAATGAACTGGCAATAGAGGGCTGCATGCCGGATATGACGATTTTCATGGAGCTTGCGCCGGAGATCGGCAGGTCGCGTATCGATCCGGCGGCGCTGGATCGTTTAGAGCAGGAAAAGCTGGAGTTTCATAATCGCGTGTTCCGCGGATATAAGGAACTGGCAGAGCTCTATAAAGACCGCTTTGTCTGCATCGATGCTTCAAGAGATAAGGAAGCAGTCAGCAGAGATATCTGCCGCGCGCTGGATCAGCTGCTGGAAGATAGAGGTTTTTCATGTCGTTAAGAGATTACAGGGACTTTGCGCCTTTGACAGAGCGAATAAGCAAAGCGATCCAGACGGGCCGGCTGTCTCACGCATATATCATAGAGGGAGACAGCTGTATCGACAAAGTGAAGTTCGCAAAAGATATGATCAAAGCGGCGCTGTGTATTCAGGATCCTGGCTGGGGATGCGATATGTGTCCGGTCTGCAGGAAGATCGATCACGACAACTACGAGGATCTTTACATGGTGTCCTCTGATGACAGGTCGGTGAAGGACGCGTCCGTTGCGGAGCTTCAGGAGAAGCTGAAGAGCAGGCCGACGGGAGGAAACAGTAATATCGCTGTTATTGATCATGCCGACCTTATGACTCTGCGGGCACAGAACAGACTGCTGAAGACGCTGGAGGAACCAAATCCCGGAACGCTGATTCTTTTGCTTGCGGAAAACACGGAAAACCTTCTGCCGACGATCACATCCCGCTGTATTATATACCGGCTGGGAAATTACGCTGCCAAGGACAGTACAGCGGATCTGACTCTGCCGAGGAAGATCATGGATATGGTGGCAGAACATGCATATTTTTGTGAGTTTAAGGATAAGCTTACAAAGGAAATAAAGGACAGACAGGCAGCTTTTCAGCTGCTGGACGGACTGGAAAGGCTCCTCTTCCTGTATCTGCGCGGAGAAGAGCCCGGTAATGTGCGAAAAGAGAAAATAGCTGAACACGTAAGATATGTAGAAGAGGCGAGAAGAGATCTGATCGCCGGAGTGAATTATAAATATGCGATCAGGAATCTGATTCTGAAAATTGGAGGATGAATATATGGTAAAAGTTGCGGGCGTCAGGTTTAAGAACGCCGGAAAGGTCTATTATTTCGATCCGGATGATCTGGAGGTGACAATCGGAGACCATGTCATCGTGGAAACCGCCAGGGGTCTGGAATTCGGTACGGTATCTATGGATATCATGGAGATTCGGGAAGAGGATGTGGTTCAGCCGCTGAAGAAGATCATCCGAATCGCTGATGAGGAGGATCTGCGCCGCCACGAAGAGAATGAAAAGAAAAAAGCCAAGGCGATGAAAGCCTGCCAGGAAAAGATCAACAAGCACGGCCTGGAGATGAAGCTGATCGATGTGGAATATACTTTTGATAATAATAAGATCATTTTTTACTTTACAGCAGACGGCAGAGTGGATTTCCGAGAGCTGGTAAAGGATCTGGCCAGCGTGTTCAAGATGCGGATCGAACTGCGGCAGATCGGCGTGAGGGATGAAGCCAAGATGCTGGGCGGCATCGGTTCCTGCGGCAAGAGTCTTTGCTGCAGCACATGGCTGTCTGATTTTGAACCTGTCTCTATCAAAATGGCCAAAGTGCAGAACTTGTCGCTGAATCCTACCAAGATCTCCGGGATCTGCGGCAGACTCATGTGCTGTCTGAAATACGAAAACGACATTTACATGGAGCTTCGCAAAGGACTCCCGGATCACGGTGAAAAAGTCAAGACGAAAGACGGCGTGGGAAAGGTCGTAGATGCCAATATTCTGGGCAGTAAAGTCATGGTGCGCCTGTATACAGGCGAAAAGGATGAGGATGGTCAGGAAAAGCTGGGCACAGAGATATACACCTATAGCAAGGAAGATGTGAAGCGGCTGGACAAGCATAAGAAACACGGACATGGCGGTCACAACGCAGGCAAAGGAGACAATCAGAACGCCAGCATTCTCGCCGACGTAGATGAGGCTTATATCGATGAACTCAAGGAACTGATCAAGGAGTAGCCTATGGCTATGCGACTGGACGATACCGGATTTGGAGGACTGAGGCTGTACCAGGAGACAGAAGCCTTCTGCTATGGAATCGACGCGGTGCTGCTGGCGGCTTTTGCTGCGGAAACGGCAGCAAAGAAAAAGCAGGAGTGCAGGATCATGGATCTGGGAACGGGCAACGGCGTGGTACCGCTGATCCTCTCTCATAAGACACAGGCCGGTTATATTGGCGGCATAGAACTGCAGGCTGAGGCTGCCGCGCTGGCCGAGAAAAGCGCCGCGTATAATAAGCTTTCGGACCGGCTTCACTTTTTCTGCAGCAATGTTCGCGGCTTTGATGCAGAAAAAATGGCGGAAACCTTTGATGTGGTCACCTCGAATCCGCCCTACACGGCAGGACAGTGCGGTATAGAAAGTAAAAACAGGGCAAAAGCGCTGGCCCGCCATGAACTGGAAGGTTCACTGGAGGATTTTATCTCTCTGGCGGCCTGGCTGCTGCGAGATAAGGGCAGTTTTTTCCTTGTTCACAGACCGGCGCGGATGGCGGATATTTTCGCGCTGTGCCGGCAGTATCATCTGGAGCCGAAGGAACTGCGCATGGTCAGCGGAAAGCCGGCAGAACCGCCGAATATATTGTTGCTGCACTGCGTTAAAAATGGAAGACCGGAGATGAAAACAGCGCCGCAGATGCACGTTCACGAGGAAAACGGGAGTTATAACGACGAGATCATAAAAATTTACGAAAAAAATTAAAAAAAGTTTCAAAAAGGTATTGCTATTTAATGGAAAAAACGGTATAATGCTCCACAGGGAGTATTTAAGGAGGTCTGGCATGATTACCATCGATGTAAAAGAGACTCTGCTTTGTCTGATGATTGCTGCGATTATTGTGCTTGTTATATATCTGATCATCATGGCAAAGAATCTGATCAAGACGCTGAAGGAAACGAATAAAGTTCTGGAAGACGTATCCGTCATATCAGGGATCGCGGCGGACAAGGCCGTGCAGGTTGACGGTATGATCACAGATATGCAGTCAGCGGTATCAGATCTGTCCGATGCAGTGAAAGGCCAGCAGAATCTGGTCGGCGCGGTTTCTAACCTGGTAAAAGCCCTGGGCTCCCTTGCAGCCATCTTCCGAGGGGCAAAAGACGAGAAGGAAGATACCGCGAAGAAGAAAGCGAAAGCTAAAAAAGTTAAATCCAAAAGTAATCAATAGTTTGATGTGAATTCTTGAAAGGAGATTGTTATGAAAGCAACAGGAATTGTAAGACCGGTAGACGCTCTGGGCAGAGTGGTTATCCCAGTAGAATTAAGAAGAAATTTGGGAATCAAGACGGAAGACTCTCTTGAGATCTTTGTAGACGGACAGTTCATCATGCTGAAAAAATACGAGCCATCCTGCGTATTCTGCGGCGAGGTTGACGATGTGCGCCTTATTCACGGAAAAACTGTATGCGCAAAGTGTATTGAGGAAATGAAAAAGCTCTAATGACTATCGGAACAGAGCGATCTTATCTAGCTAGCGAAGAAAAAAAGCCTGTACCCGCAGGCTTTTTTTACTCTGTCAGTTGAAAAAAAGGGGAAGAGTTAGTATACTATTAGTACAATAGTTTTTGGAGGAGAGAAGTGGCGAAATTTTTAGTTCAAAAAAGTGAGCCGTTAAATGGTGAGGTTGTGATCAGCGGTGCAAAAAACGCTGTGCTCCCTTTGATGGCGGCTGCCATACTGGCAGAGGAAAAATGCGTGATCCGGGACGTACCTGCTCTTCGTGACGTTGAGGTCATGAAGGAGATCTTAAAGTCTCTGGGATCCGAGATCAAAGAACTTGAAGAATCAATTATAGAGATAAACACCAGTGAAATAAAAAAGTACGAGGCCGATTTTGATCTGGTCAGTAAGATGCGGGCGTCTTTTCTGGTCATGGGACCCCTTCTGGCCCGTGTGGGCAAGGCGAAAGTCCATATGCCGGGCGGCTGTACCATCGGCGCGCGGCCTATAGATCTGCATCTGAAAGGCTTTGAGGCGCTGGGTGCCGAGATCATCGTCAAGGATAACTATGTAGAAGCTGTCGCGGGCGAGGAAGGCCTGAAAGGCACAAGCATCTATTTGGATTTCCCGAGCGTAGGGGCGACGGAGAATATCATGACGGCTGCGGTTCTTGCTCAGGGAACCACTTACATTGAAAACGCGGCGGAGGAGCCGGAGATCGTCGATCTTGCCAATTTCCTCAACAAGATGGGGGCAAGGATCAAAGGCGCCGGCACAGATACCATTAAGATCGAGGGCGTGTCTCATCTTCACGGCGCGCAGCATACAGTGATACCCGACCGGATCGAGACGGGGACCTTTATGCTGGCAGCGGCTATCACCCATGGCCAGATCCTGCTGCGCAACGTGGTGCCTGATCACGTAAAGCCGATCACGGCTAAGCTGCGCGAGTGCGGAGTCACGGTGGAGATGGCCGACGAGGGCATGTATGTCATCGCAGACAATCCGAATCTGGTAGCGACAGATCTGAAGACCCTGCCGTATCCGGGATTTCCGACGGATATTCAGTCGCCGTTTATGGCGTTCCTGACTACTGTGGAAGGAGCCAGCACCGTTATTGAAACTGTTTTTGAGAATCGTTTCATGCATGTGGCGGAACTGAACCGTATGGGCGCCAATATCAAAACAGAAGGCAACCGGGCCATGATCCAGGGAGGAAAGAAGCTGGAAGGCGCACAGGTCATAGCGACTGATCTGCGTGCCGGCGCTGCTCTGGTACTGGCTGGTCTGGTGGCGCAGGGAACTACGGAAATTTCTGAGATATATCATATCGAACGGGGATATGAAAAATTTACAGAGAAGTTTAAGGCACTGGGCGCAAATATCTTCCGCATCGAGGACTGATCCACAAAACCTGCTTTGCGGTAAAATGGGAAATTGTCCCGCGGACGGTCATATTCTGGCTGTCTGCGGGGTTTTTATGTTTTTGAAATATACCTTTTTTGATGGCAGAATTCTTCATGTGCCTCTGCTCACATCTGTTCCCTGATAGTAATGACGAAGGATATCTCTGTAGTTTTTGCCTTTTTTTGCAAGGCCGTTGGCGCCGTACTGGCTCATACCTACGCCGTGACCGCTGCCGCCGGTCGTAATGGTGATCTTATCTCCCTTGAAAGAGAACTTCATACGGGTGGAATACAGCCCCAAAGCGCTTCGGATATCCGCGCCGGAAACCTTTTGATCACCGATCTGGACCAGCGCCGCCCGTCCGCCTTCGGAGCGGGATCTGATCTTGATGTTACGGCTGGTCACGGATCCGAAATCCAGTTCCGGCATGGCTTTTTTTATTTTGTCCGCGAATTTGCTGACGGACATGGTCAGGACTTCTTTTTTGTGGGTAGCGCCCGGTTCGTAGGAACTGTCGACGCTGACCAGATAGGAAAAACTGCCGGAGAATACGTCCTGAGAGTTTTCGGTCCTGCCGGCGCTGGAGGCAAAGTAGAGGGCGTGAGCGGCCAGTTTCCCGTTGCAGAGCAGCACCTGTCCGGCGGTGGCTTCGACGGCTTTTTTCACCTTTGACGGAATGTTGTCGCTTCGATAGACCTGACAATGAACTGTATCGCAAAGTCTGCCGCCCGCTTTGATGCGGCCCAGCGCGTAAGTCCGGCTGGCTACGGCCTGTGCTTTGAGGGCTTCTGTATCGAAGGACGCAGGCATTTCTGACGCTACGACGCCTTGTACGTATTTTTCAAAGGGAATGGTCTCGCAGGCTTCTTTTTCTGTGATCCAGACTTCTACGGTATCAGGAATGCTGCCGTCATAGGACGGGCCTTCACGGTCAAGGATCACCGGGAAGAGCCGGATGGCAAGGAAAGGCAGAACGACCATGAGGACGATCATGGTGATGATATAGACAGCCACGTGGCGGGCTTTGATGTTGCTTTTGTGTCGCATGCAGAACCTCCTCCTGATTTTAAGTGTATGCAGATGTGGACAAAATAGACGCGAAAGTATATAATGGTAATAAGATAGAAAACATTTGAGAAGGAGAACCTATGGCTGATATTAAATTCCTGGAGCTGCTGTCTAAGGATTATCCCAACATCAAAGCGGCAACAGCGGAAATCATCAATCTGAACGCGATTCTGGCCCTGCCGAAGGGAACGGAATACTTTCTCAGCGACCTTCACGGGGAGCACGAGGCTTTCGTACATATGCTGAAAAGCGCATCGGGCACGATCAAAAGCAAGATCGACGAGCATTACGGCGGTATTTTAAGCGAGGGCGACCGGGAAGATCTGGCGGCTCTGATCTACAATCCGCAGGCGGAGCTGGCGCGGCGGCGCAAGAGTGAGGCCGATTTTGACAAATGGTGCACCACGGTGATCTACCGGTTGGTGACGATCTGCCAGTCAGTTTCTACCAAGTATACCCGGTCAAAGGTACGTCGGATGCTGCCAAAACCTCTGGATTATGCTATGGACGAACTGCTCCATGCTGATGACGAGGAAAACAGAGCCCGTTACTACGGCGCTATTATCAATACGGTGGTGGAATCGGGCATAGCAGAGGATTTCATCGCGGAAATGGCGGAGGCCATCAGCAATCTGGCGGTAGATCACCTGCATATCATCGGAGATATCTTTGACAGAGGGGCGCATCCGGATACGATCCTGGACTTCCTCATGGATTACCATGACGTGGATTTCCAGTGGGGCAATCATGACATCGTATGGATGGGAGCAGCTACGGGGAACTGGGCCTGCATTGCCAATATTCTGCGGATGAATATCAGCTATAACAACTTTGACATGCTGGAGATCGGCTACGGCATCAACCTCCGGCCTCTGGCCACCTTTGCTGAGAAGGTCTACGGGGAGGATCCGTGTGAGTTTTTCCAGCCCCATATTCTGGAACGGAATCAGTATGATCCTATCGAGGCTTCTCTGGCGGCAAAGATGCATAAGGCCATCGCGATCTGCCAGTTCAAGGTGGAGGGGCAGCGCATCATGGCGCACCCTGAGTACGGTCTGGAAAACCGGCTGATTCTGGATAAGATCGACCTGGAGAACGGCACAGTTGAAATTGATGGAAAAACGTGGGAACTCCGTGACTGCAACTTCCCGACGCTGGATCCTGAGCATCCCTATGAGCTGACAGACGAAGAGCGGGAGGTCATGAACTCTCTGGAGGCGTCTATTCTCAACTCGGAAAAGCTGCAGCGGCATATCCGTTTCCTCTACAGCCACGGCGCTCTGTATAAGAAAGTCAACGGGAACCTTTTATATCACGGCTGCATTCCGATGACAGAGGGTGGAGAATTTGAAGAGGTGGAGATCAACGGCGGAAGCTATGCCGGAAAGGCTTTGATGGACCATCTGGACAGCGAAGTGCGCAAGGCATATTTCTCCCCGTCTGAGTCGGAAGAAAGCGGGCGCATGGGCGACCTGATGTGGTATCTGTGGCTGGGCGGCAATTCCCCGCTGTTCGGCAAAGCGAAGATGACGACCTTTGAGCGGCTGTTCATCGCGGACAAAGCTTCGCACAAAGAGCCGACGCGGCCGTATTACAAGCTGATCAAAGAGAGAGGTCCATGTGAGAAGATCCTGCTGGAATTCGGCCTGGATCCGACCCGTTCCAAGATCTTAAACGGCCACGTGCCTGTGAAGATCAAAGACGGTGAAAGTCCGGTCAAAGGCGGCGGCCTGCTGTACGTCATCGACGGAGGCATTTCTAAGGCATATCAGAAGCAGACCGGCATCGCCGGATATACGTTTATCTTTAATTCCCGGTTTATGGCGCTGGCGGAGCACAAGCCTTACGAGCCGCTGCAGCCTGACGGGACCCAGGTGTTCCATTCGCCGGAGGTCAAAACCGTGGCAGTACTGCCGGAGCGCATGCTGGTCATCGATACGGATCAGGGCGTTGAACTGACCGAGCAGGTGGATAATATGAAGCAGCTGGTGCAGGCGTATCAGAAAGGTATGTTAAAGGAAAAATATTAAAAACAGGAAGCCGCAGCGGGATTTGCCGCTGCGGCTTTTCAAAATATCTGCTTATGTTATCCGGCCGCGGCAGCCTGAGAGCGCTATCTGGCCAGATCTTCTAAAATAGCGCGGGCTCTGGCATATTTTTTTTGCCGGCGGGCGGCCTGATCCGCGGGTACATCAGTGCCGATGAGGCGGGTCATGTCGGAGTTGTGGGCGAGATCGGCCAGCTTGACAGCTTTAGCTGTCGGGTTTTCTTTGATGGCGCGGATATAATCAAAATAGTCTGTGTCAGGGTCGTGGGTCAGCAGACGAAGGGCCTGGATGACTTCTTCGGGAAATTCCTGTGCCAGCTGATCCAGCGTGATATCCGTGTCTTCTGCTACATCATGGAGCATAGCAGCGCAGACAGAGATCTCATCGGTCATCTGCTCCGCCAGATGGTAAGGATGAAAGATATACGGCTGGCCGCTTTTATCGGTCTGCCCGTGGTGGGCGGCGTAGGCGATGCGCATGGCTTTGTTGGTAAGTGTCGTGTAGATCATGATGAAAGACTCCTTTAGCGAAATATTGAGATAGGTTTATTGTACCATGGATCGGGTTATGTCTCAAGCTAATCGAGAAGTTCAGACACATCGCATTTCAAGGCTCTGGTTTTGTGTTTGTAATTCCCTTGCATTTTAACAGGCAATGCCGTATAATGCATAGCGAAGCAGTAGTTGATACGATCGATCGGACAGGAGGAACCAATGACTGAATTATTAGCGCCGGCGGGAAATATGGAGGCACTGAAAGCAGCGGTGGCAAACGGCTGCGACGCGGTTTATCTGGGCATGCAGAAATTCGGAGCACGCGCTTATTCATCTAATTTTGACGAAGAATCATTGAGGGAGGCGGTCAGCTATGCCCACCTCCGGGATGTGAAAATATATGTAACCATGAACACCATCGTCTTTGAAGACGAAATCGAAGATATGAAGAAGCAGCTGCATCTGCTGAACGAAATCGGCGCAGACGGCGTGATCGTGCAGGATCTTGCTGTGTTTAACTACGCTGTACAGAATTTTGAAGACATGGAGACCCACTGCTCTACCCAGATGGGTATCGATGACCTTGCGGGTACTTTGCTGTTTAAAGAGCTGGGCGCGGAAAGGGTCGTGCTGTCGAGAGAAGTCAGCATCGAAAAAGTTAAAGAAATCAAACAAATCGCGAAGATCCCTCTGGAGATCTTTGTCCACGGGGCGCTGTGCGTATCTTACTCAGGAAACTGCCTGATGTCAGGACTCATCGGCTATCGAAGCGGCAACCGGGGCAGATGTGTAGGCTCCTGCCGCAAGCTTTACGAGCTGATCGACAGCACCACGGGGCAGTCTCTGGGCAAAAGCTATCTGTTATCTACCAAAGACCTGAACACCATCGACTACATAGACCAGCTGAAAGAGATCGACTCCCTGAAGATCGAAGGCCGTATGAAGGAGCCGGCTTATGTGGCAAACGTGGTATCCAAATACAGAGCCGCGCTGGACGGCACAGTCACAGGCAGCGACAAAGAGGATCTGCAGAAGACCTTCAACAGAACCTTTACCAAGGGCTATCTGTTCCATGAGGATCCAAAGGATCTGTCCAATATTGACAGACCCAACAACTTTGGATATGAGATAGGCAGAATCACAGGTTCCTATAACGGCATGTATGAAATCACGCTGAGCAGGCGGCTGAATCAGAACGACATTATCAGAATCGACCATAAGGGGGAGGATGTCAACCTGTCCGTGGTAAAACTGTACGACAGAGACGGCATGCTGATCAACAGCGCGGAAGAAGTCTGCTACATCAGGATCAAGGAGAAACTTTCCGCGGGAGATGCAGTGTACAAGACCAAGGACTATCAGTTCTATCATGAACTGGAAAAAGGACCCAAGGACGAGTTCAGACGATTTCCGCTGAATCTGAAAGTTTATGCTTATCCTGGCGCAAGTCTGGTCATCGACGCAGAGGGACTGGGCGTGAATTTTCTGTATGACAGCGGAGAGATTCTGGAGGAAGCGAAGAATAATCCGACGACGAGGCAGCAGGTCATAAAACAGCTTTCCAGGCTGAATGACACTGTATTTACTCTGGGCGACGTGGAATTTGAAGAATATAACGCTTTTATCCCTGTCAAAATGCTCAACCATGCGAGACGTACGATCGTGGATGCTTTGTACGCGGCAAAACTCGAAAGTAAAGCCAGACGCACCAGAATCCCTGAAGCAAAAGAAAGGATCACCTTTGAGAAAAAGGAGCCGTATCTGACTGCTTCCGTCACGACCCGGGCGCAGTATGATGCCTGCGCGAAGTGCGGTATAAAGGAAATCTATTTTGACAATATTATCAGAAGAAATCAGATCACCTATGAAGATAAAGAGGGCGAGCTTCTCATTGGAGGATACGGCGGTATCTATCATTACAGAGGCCGCAATCCGTTTGTCACTGACTATTCTCTCAATGTGGTCAATGCGGAAAGCTGTCACGCGCTTTATAGACTGGGCGCCAAGAGAGTTACTTTGTCCTATGAACTGAACAAAAAGCAGCTGGACGATCTGATCGTTGCGTACTACAGGCAGAACGGAGGATATCCTGCTTTGGAAATGATCGTGTACGGCCGCGCGCCTCTGATGTTCACCAAATACTGCCCGCTGAAAAAAATGGGACAGTGCGGTGTCTGCAAGACAAAATCCTACGAGATGAGAGATGAATACGGTACATTTCCGATTCTTTCCCACAGCGACTGTACGACTACGATTTTGAACGGCAAGATACTGAACCTCCTGGATGAGATGCCTTCTATTGAGGGTGTAGAGGCTTTCAGACTGAACTTTACCATAGAGCCTCCTGAAGAGGTGGAAAGGATCGTAAAAGCAGCGCAGCGGAAGCTGAACGGTGCGGACAGCGGACTTCTTTTCAATCAGGAGACGGATACGAGAGGCCATTTTAATAAGGAAATTATTTAAATCGCAGAAACGAGGATAAAAAGTATGATTCGAGTAGAAAAACTTTCTTACGGTTTTCCTGCCAAAGATTTATATCACGATATTTCTTTTTCTCTGGAAACGGGTCAGCACTGCGCGCTGATCGGCAGCAACGGCACGGGTAAATCGACTCTGGTCGACATGCTGATACAGCCGGACGAGTACCTTTTTGACGGGAAAATCATCAGAGACGATCACTGCAGGATCGGCTGCGCGAGCCAGTTCAGCATAAAAGATAAATTACAGGAATGCACGGTTTTTGAGTACCTCAGCGAAAGATTCCTGGAAGTTCAGAAAGACATCGCTCAGGCTTGTGAAGAACTGGCGATAGCGGAAGATATGGACGCGGCGCTGGAAAAATATCAGCAGCTTCTTGATCTGAACGAGGCTATGGATGGAGACAACAGCGAGAGCAATATCCGCAGACAGCTTTATGCAGCGGGAATGACAGACCTGGCAGAGACCAGATTATCTCAGATCAGCGGAGGCGAATACAAGCTTCTGCAGATTATGAGAGAAATGCTTTTACTGCCGAATCTGCTGATCCTGGACGAACCCGATGTGTTTCTGGATTTCGCGAATCTAAACCGTCTGAGCCGATTGATCAATGCATATAAAGGCACGCTGCTGGTGGTGACCCACAACAGATATCTGCTCAATCACTGTTTCGATAAGGTCCTTCATCTGGAAAACTGCGAGCTGCAGGAATTTGACGGAAGCTACACCGAATACCGCTGCTCTGTTTTGCGGGAAAAGCTGCGGCTGCGTCTGCAGAACGCGGCGGAACAGGAAGAGATTGAACGTACAGAGCAGATGGTGCAGATTCTTCGCAAAAGAGCGACAGATATGATAAATCCGGTGATCGGAAGGTCTGTAAACGCGAAGCAGTCTCAGCTTGACCGTCTGCGGGCAAGACAGATCAAGGCTCCGTTTATTGAAGTGCGGGAACCTGAAATCGTGCTGCCGGAAGTGACGGCTGCAGGAACTTGTGCTGAAGCTGCTTCGGAGACGGAATTTGAAGCGGAATCAAGGAAGCCGGTACTTCGTATCTCAGAATACCAGGTGGAGTTTGACGAAGACCTGCTGCGGCATGTCAGTTTTGAACTTCTGGCAGGGGAAAAGGCTGCTATCGTCGGGGCAAACGGTACAGGAAAGACCACTTTGATCCGTGATATTCTGAGAAACGATCATCCGTCGATCCAGATCGATGAAAATATCAGGTACGCCTGCCTGTCACAGCTGCAGGGCGAGCTCATCGATGAGAACAGGACCGTATATCAGATACTGCAGGATCACGGTATGGTCTCCAGGGAAAGCGCGCGGAGGTATCTCGCGAAGTTCTGTCTGGAAGAGGAACTTCTGGACCAGCGCGCAGATCAGCTTTCCGGCGGAGAACAGAATCTGCTGCAGATCGCCCTGATCGCGGATTCGGACGCAGAGTTTCTGATTCTGGACGAGCCGACCAGTCATCTGGACATCTACGGGCAGCTGGCTTTGGAAAAAGCGGTGTCTGAATACAAAGGAACGGTTCTCATGATCAGTCATGATTTCTATCTGGTATCCGGCTGCGCGGACTATGTGCTTCTGGTGGAAGACAATACGGTCAGACGGATGCGAACCAGAAAATTCCGCCAGATGGTCTATGATAAATACTTTGACCGCAAATATCTGGAGACGGACAGAAGAAGACAGGAACTTGAAGCAGGCATTACAGAGGCATTCAAAAAAGATGACTTTGCGGCGGTGGATAAGCTGTGCGATGCGCTGGAAGAAATCAGCAGAAATGAAGGAGAATAACCGCTTGCTGTCTGTTTCGCGGGAAAAAAGCGGGAGATCCTAATGATCCGATAGCAAAACAGACAAAAGAAAACCCTGTGATCGTTAGAACCACAGGGTTTTTGGTGCGCCATGAGGGACTCGAACCCCCAACCTTCGCATTCGTAGTGCGCGACTCTATCCAATTGAGCTAATGGCGCAAATGCACTTTTTCGTACCAATTTATTATAGTGGAATTCTTGTGATTTGTAAAGACTTTTTTTTGTTTTGGATCATATTTTTTGTGAGGGAAAAACTGACAGAAGAATTGGCTTCAGAAAATCGTGAGATTTTCGTCAGACACTCTTTGTTGCTATTTATATCAAAAAACGGTATAATGAACGCATACGATCTTTCGGCGTTGCCGCAAGGAAGCGTTCATTGAATCGCGGCTTGCGATTCTATGCTTAGCGGAATCGCCGCGGTATAATGAACGCATACGATCT
>JAETRU010000043.1 GCA_021769965.1 Eubacterium sp. | reverse complement strand
AATCATCTTCAAACAGCACGTCGAGACGGATGGATTTGGCGTCAAGCCCGGCGATCAGGGCCTTTTCAATCTCGTGGTGGATCGTCTTAGGGTTGTGGCCATCGGGAAAGCGGACTTCCTTCACCTTCCGCTCCGGCAATATCCGATTCAGCAGCTCTTTGCACAGCTCCTCGTCCTGCATGACTATGGCGAACATCAAAGGGTGGCTAAGCTTGTAGGTTTTCTGGGGTGTTTCGTTTATGTTTTCTTTTTTCAAGTTTTCCTCGCTTCCTGAATCAGCGCGCGCCTTTCATTTTCTGTATTTTATGCCAGCAATTCCTGTAATTGATATTCTACCATATCAGCCAGCGCGACAAAACCCGGTTTTCCTCGTCAATTTCCGACAAAGAGTAGAGAAAAGGGCTGAAATGTTCCCATATAGATAGCGGAAAGAGTGATAGAACATAATACGGCTATAAATAATAGAGGCTGCCGATGGCAGCCTCATGCTTTTGAAAGAGATAATGTAATTGGTCGGGAAAGGCCACAGTAAAGAATTTGGTATCCAGCACAGGAACCATCCCCTTTCAGCGGTACAAATGAAGAATCTGCTACTTCTGATACACCCACTCCAGCACGTCGCCGTCCTGCAGCTTCTGCTGGCCTTCAGCGGTGGTGCACAGCTCGCCGTTCAGCTTATACTGCCAGGTACGGCTGGCAAAGTAGTCGCCGTTTTCCACGCCGCCGATGCCCTGTATGGAGCCGTCTGTAGTCTCCACGGTGATCGGCATGTCTGCTACATTGCAGTAGAGCTGGATCGCATCCAGAACTGTGGAATCCTCTTCGATTTTAAACGGATCGGCTGATATGTCTTCTAACTCTGACTTTTTCGGAAAGTCAATGCTGACGGTTATCTCGATCGGGTTGACCACCGGGGCTGCTTCATCCGCCTGTCTGCCGCAGCCGCCGGCAAAGACCATGACGCTGACGGTCAGCGCGCAAAGTATGAAACTGACCAGAAATCTTCTCTTCATACGGATCACCTCACATGTTTTCTATATTTAGTATACCATACTTTTCTGCGGATTATAACAAAATTTGTATGGTTTTGTAATCTTTTCTTTTTTTGTTTTACAGCCGCATGGAAGTCATCATATCGTACATTTCGTTAGCGGCTTCTTCCTCTTCGTCGTATATTACCAGGCTGTCCATAATAGTCATGGAGGCGTGCATATTGGAGAATTTTTTCAGACCCGCATCAAAAGGATTCTCGTCGAAGACGGTGAAATCTGCGATCTTACCCTGCTCGATGGTGCCGAAATCGGCAGTTCTGCCCAGGAGCGCGGCGGCTCCCGCAGTCAGCTGCCGGATAGCCTCCTCTACTGAGTTCACATGTCCGAAGACCGATTTGTTCAGGTAGTCTGTCGGCCAGGTGGTGATAAAGTCCTGATGATCGGCGTCGCTGTCTTCGCCAGCGAAAAGCTCTGAAAGCACGTTTTTCTCTGCGGCCAGAACCAGGGTATTGTTCCTGCAGCCCTTATTCCTGACATGGGCAAAGGCGAGAGCGGCTTTTTCCGCGGATTCAGCGTCCAGCGCGTCTAGATGAATATCAAAGCCTTTCTCGCAGACAGCCTGGCACAACTCGTTCAGTTCTTCCTGAGAGAAATATGCCAGATCTTCGTCCTGGCAGCATTCCAGTTTCAGCATGTCAAAGGTCATCAGGCCGTCCATTTCCGTGCATTTGGTGCGTCCTGCGGCCAGCCGGTGCAGGATCATCCGTGTATCCAGCGACCGGTTGATATACAGGCTGCCGAAATATCTCTGGCAGACGGTTTCACTTTCGCCTATCATGGCGAGAAGACAGTTCTGATAGAGCAGAGAGAAATATTCCGGCGCGCACAGATCCAGTGTCGCGGTGAACCCTTTGTCCGCCAGATCTTTGTTCTGCTGCTTGATGCGTTCTTCCACATCCTCAAAAGGGGACAGCACGTTCATCAGAATATCCAGAGCGGAGATAAACGGCAGGGCGTCGTCATCGTCTACAGCCTCTGCGACCATGGCGGAAGCCAGAGAGTTCATCATACAGTGATATCCGGCAGCGCCCAGAAGCAGTACCGGTTTTTCTGACTCGATCTCATCCAGCATCTGTTCGATCTCTGCCGGATCATCATAATCCGCCAGAATATGCTCGTTATAGCCGTATCCGAAGATCAGTTCGTTGTCACAGCCAGAGGCATACTCTGCTGTGTTTTCCAGCACGGTGTCCAGATCCCAGACCGGGTCGATGGCAAGGTAAAGTCCTTCAAATACCTGCAGCGAGGGCGTACCGTGGACATCTATAAATCCCGGAAACATATATTTTCCATCCAGATCTACAATGTCGGTGTTGCCGTCCATGATCTCGTCCATCGCGTCAAATTCACCGACTGCCAGCACCCGCCCGTCCCTGCAGGCTACGGATTCTGCCCATGGGAATTCCGGATCCTGAGTGTAGATATGTCCATTGCGGTAAATGATATCCGCCGTTTTTTTCTTTTTAAATATGCCAAAAGCCATGTGCTACCTCCAATATTTCATATATTTTTATTTTACCATAGATTCTTTTTGTGGTAAACTTGAAACATGAAGATCGATACATTTGAAAAGAATATTTCTGTGGCCGATTATGTGAACGGCTACGTCAACGTGGAAGAATTTCTGGAATGCTGCAGGGTCTGTGAAAACTATGATCAGAAGTGGTCCTGCCCGTCCTATGACTTTGACCCGGTTGAAGATTACTGGAAGAAGTACGAGAATCTGTATATCATCGGAAAGAAAATGATCCTGGAGGAGGATGAAAAAGAAAACTGGGAAGCTCTGATGAAACAGGTGAAGCAGCAGCTGACAGAGACGCTGTACGCTGAAGAGGAGAAACACCCCGGCAGTGTATCCCTGTCCGCAGGCAGCTGCAATATCTGCGGAGAGAACAACTGCAGCAAAAAAGCCGGAGAACCCTGTCGATTTCCGGAAAAAATGCGCTATTCCATTGAGTCCCTTGGCGGCAACGTGGGCCTGACCGCAAGCAGACTGCTTGGCATCCGGCTGCAGTGGATCGAGGAAGGCCAGGTGCCCGACTATTTCGTGCTGGTGGGCGGGCTGCTGTATTAGGCAGGGATATCTCCCACGCCGCTCAGGATCAGACGCGGACGGTAAGGGAAGTTGTCTACTTCCTCCCGGCTGGTAACGCCGGACAGGACCAGGACTGTGTCCATGCCGCTTTCCATGCCGCCGATGATATCCGTGTCCATGCGGTCGCCGATCATGGCGGTCTCTTCAGAATGGACGCCCAGCAGTCTAAGGCCGGTGCGCATCATAAGCGGATTTGGCTTACCGACGAAGTAGGCCTGTTTTCCTGTTGCCATTTCTATGGGTGAGATCAAAGCGCGGCAGGCAGGAATGATGCCGCGGTTTGACGGGCCTGTCATGTCGAAGTTGGTGCCGATCAGTTTGGAACCGCCGCGGACCAGATTGACTGCTTTGCAGATGGTCTCGTAGTTATAGCTCTGGCTTTCGCCGACGATGACATAATCGGGATCCCTGTCTGTGATGGCCACGCCGCACTGATACAGAGCACCGACCAGTCCCGGCTCTCCGATGACGTAGGCGCTACAGTGATGTACCTGCTCGCTGACGAATTTCGCTGTAGCCAGAGCGCTGGTATAGAAGTGGCTTTCCTCGATATCCAGACCCATGGTCTGCAGCTTCAGCCGCAGTTCTAGCGGCGTCTGGCCGCTGTTGTTGGTCAGAAACAGAAACTCTTTGTTCTCGCGCTGCAGCCAGTCTACAAACTCTCTGACTCCCGGCAGCAGACGGCCGCCCCAGTAGATAACGCCGTCCATATCACAGATAAACCCTTTTTTTGCTCTTAATCTTTCTATAATATACACCTCCTCATAAAAATTCTCGACAATATTATACGTCGCTGCTGTTAAGAATTATACCGGTATAATGTAAAATCCAGGTAAAAGATCACGATTTACTCCGCTTCTTTCAGGCTACATTCTGGAGAAGCTGACTCCATTGACAGCGTCATAGCGCACGACATAGGATCTGTTGTTATGCATGATGTAGAATTTTAGCACGTCTTTCTGCGGGTCGTAGCCCTGCAGCGGATTGTTCAGCGCTGAAATATAAAATTCCGCGGTTGGATATTTTGTTGTCAGCTTCATATATTTGTAATCACTGGAAGTGTTCCCTGTGGAGTGTATAGTCCTGCGATATCTGGACTCGTCGTATTTCAGATAGATGCTCTTTGTTGGAGAAGCGTTTCCTATGGCATTCTTCTCCAGAACGCCGAAGATCTTCTGAGATGCGAAAGGCCGTTTGAGTTCTGAGTAGACCAGAGTCGTCGGACTGAAAGCAGTTCCAAAGGTGTAGTCCAGACGTACAGTCATACGGATCCGATGGGAACCTGATTCATATGGGTATACATAGACTTTGATCGGAGGTCTGCTGTAATTGGTAACTACGGATCTTGGCGCGCTGACCAGCCCGTAGACCCGTTTTCCGTTGACATATTTATATGCCTTGACTTTATAGTAATAGGTTTTGTCACCGGAAGTGGCGGTATCCGTATAACTGGTTTTTATAGTAGATCGAATTCTGGTGTAGGGACCGCTTTCCTTCGTCGCGCGATATACAGAGTAGCCGTACGCGCCGCTGGCTTTGGTCCACAAAATGGTCACATTGGTTGAGCTGGAAGCGGCTTTCAGGCTGGTTATGGCAGGCTGACCGGGCATGGATGCCGCGAAAATTTCTGCCGGTACCATGGCGATAAGCAATCCCAGAACAACTGCTGCAGAAATAAGTTTAAGTCCTTTGTTTTTCCTCATATTGACTCCTTTCTCCGACTATGATAGTTTTCTGATATTTTTATGATACCATATTTACCTGAAAAAAGCCAGAAGACAGCAAAGATCCGCAGCAGTTGTGGTTATCAAGTTTATGCCGGCATATACTGAAAACAAGGGAGCTTTTGATGGGAAGAATGAGAAACGCGAAAATACGATTTAACTCACCGGTGATTCTGATTTTCGTCATGATCTGTACCGGCGCTTTTTTATGCGACAGTTTTACAGCAGGACGGGCCAATGACCTTTTGTTCAGCGTATACAGGTCTTCACCTCTGGATCTGCTGGCCTATATCAGGATGATCGGCCACGTCTTCGGCCACGCGGACTGGGAGCATCTCAGCGGCAATATGGTCATGCTGCTCCTGCTGGGACCGCTTCTGGAAGAAAAGTACGGCGGCCGGATCCTGGCGAAGGTCATGCTGCTGACTGCGCTGACCACAGGGCTTCTGCAGATCATGCTTTTTCCCCATACGGCGCTGCTTGGCGCCAGCGGTATCGTATACGCCTTCATCATTCTCTCGTCTATGACCGATATGAAGAAAGGCGGGATCCCGCTGACGTTTCTGCTGATCGCCGGTATCTATCTGGGAGGCCAGGTCTATCAGGGCATTTTTACAGATGATCATACAGCGAATCTGATCCATGTCGCAGGCGGCGTTATCGGCGGCATTTGCGGATACAGGATCTGACCAGCAGAAGAAGCCTGCGGGAAAGCACCTGAAGATTTCAAAAAATCCCCTTGGAGTATCTAGCCAGAGTCTCATCGATTTGGTACAATAAAATGAAAGATAACGTTGCGAGGAGGCACGAATATGGAACAATCGATACAGATGATCAAAGATAGAATCGAAGAGATTACCGCGGGTCTGGCACCGGAGCTGAAAAAGCTGGCTCTGGATATCCATGCGAATCCGGAACCGGGCCGAAAGGAGCATCAGGCCTGCCAGTGGCAGATGGAACTGCTGAAAAAGCACGGCTTTACGGTCAGCGGTAATTTCTGCGGGATAGAGACAGCATATCAGGCAGTGTACAAAAGTAAAAAGCCGGGCCCAAAGCTGGCTATGCTGGCGGAATACGACGCCCTGCCGGAGCTGGGCCATGGATGCGGACATAATTTGATCGCCATGATCAGCGTAGGCAGCGGTGTTGTTATAAAGGAATTTACAGATACATATGGCGGAGAGATCCATGTGATCGGAACGCCGGCTGAGGAGACTGACGGCGCAAAGATCGAGATGGCAGAAAAGGGAGCGTTCAAACAGTACGACGCGGTTATGATGGCACATCCTTTTGAGGAAAACGGCAGCTCCATCAACACCATGGCGATGGTATCAAGAAGCTATGAATTTTTCGGAAAGTCGGCTCACGCGGCTAATTCGCCTGAGAAGGGGATCAATGCCCTGGACGCTATGATCAACTTTTTTAATCTGGTCAATGCGATGCGTCAGCAGACCAGACCTGACACCCGCATCCACGGCGTGATCAGAGAAGGAGGGAAAGCGCCTAATGTGATCCCTGACTATACGGAAGCCCTGTTTTATATAAGAGCTAACAAGATGGACTACGTTCAGACGCTGCTGGAAAAAGTCAACAGCTGCGCGGCCGGTGCGGCTGCGGGAACCGGCTGCACCATGAAGGTGTCCAAAGTTGAAGCGGACTTTAAGGACACGGACAGCAACATGGCCTTAAACGAGCTGGCCTGCCAGCAGATGGAGGCCTTCGGCGTGACCATGCCGAGACTTGGGCGTGAGACGCAGCCGGGTTCCTCTGATCTGGGCGACGTCAGCTATGAGTGCCCCGCGATCCAGCTGATGTGCGGCATGGGCAGAGAGGATGGAGAGGAGCACTATGTAGCCCATACCAAAGAGTTCGCGGCCCACGCCTGCTCGCCGAGAGCTTTGGAAAACGCTCTGATCTTTGTCAAAGGGTTTGCCCTGACTGCTGTCAGGCTGATTACAGAGCCGGAGCATCTTGCGGCTATTCGGGCAGAGTTTAAAGAGAGAAGAGCAAATTAAGATTTTTTTAAGAATTTCCTCACAGCTTTTTTAACGAAAGGGGTATATTCTGAGGATAGCAAATGAAGGAGAGCGAGGAGACAACCATGGAGACAGAGACTATTTTGATCGTGGATGATAACAGAGAGATCGTGGATTCTCTGGGAAAACTGCTGAAGTTTGAGGGATATGAGATCATCGAGGCATATGACGGTATGGAAGCTCTGGAAAAGCTGGAGCAGAATCACATAGATCTGATTCTGCTGGACGTGATGATGCCCCGCCTCAACGGTCTGTCAGCATTGATGAAGATACGGGAGAGATATAAGATACCGGCTATCATTTTGTCGGCAAAGACGGAGGAAAGCGATAAGGTGTCGGGCCTCATACTCGGCGCGGACGATTATATCAGTAAGCCGTATAATGCGGCGGAGCTGCTTGCCAGAGTCAAAGCGCAGCTGAGGCGTTATAACGCCTACGGCGGCAGCGGTCCCAAAGCCAGCGGAGACAACATTGTCAACGGCGGTCTGGTACTGGATAAAAGCCAGAAGCTGGCGGTGGTCGAGGGAAAAGATGTCAAGCTGACAGCCACGGAATATAAGATACTGGAACTGCTCATGACCCATCCGGGGCAGGTATTTCCTGCGGAGCAGATCTATGAGAGCGTCTGGAACGAGGCGGCGGACTATACGGTCGAAAATACGGTCATGGTCCACATTCGTCATATTCGAGAGAAGATAGAGATCGACACGAAGAATCCCAGATATGTAAAGGTGGTGTGGGGAATTGGATATAAAATGGAAAAGTATTAAAAAGATCAAAGGATTTGCGGCGGGAAACGGCCGTGTAATTGCAGGCGGTCTGCTGGCTCTGCTCGGCATTGCCATCCTTTCGATCATGTCTCAGCGAGTGGGAATGCTGAATACCAGGATGACCTGGCTTATCGGCGGCGCTGCTGACGGTCTGCTGGGAAGCGGGGCCGTTATGCTGCTGAAGATTTTTCTGCAGCGTCATTACAGTGACTGGCTGCCGCAGGACAGTGATTTTTATGAGGAATGGAAGGCGAAATTCAGAAAGCAGCAGAATCTGATCATCCTCGTCGGTCTGGCAGCCATGTTCTTTGTTCTGATGTATTTTTTCGTACAGGTACGGGTCTCCTTTTACGGATACTATTTTAATCTGGCGTTCAGTTATCTGATGGCGGCTACGGTGCTGCTGCTGTTCGGCCTGTCCGAGTACTGCGTTATGCGTTTCATGTACGGCAGGCTGCACCTTTTGATGGACAGCGTCAAAGAGGTAAGCGCCAAACGGCTTGCCGAGGCTGTGGAGATCGAGCGGCAGAGTCTTGAAAAAGCGGCAAAGAGCGAGCAGCTGAAGGTGGATCTGATCTCTAACGTATCCCACGATCTGAAGACGCCGCTGACTTCTATGGTTGGATATCTGGAGCTTTTGAAAAAAGAAGAGCTGCCGGAGGCAGCGGCGGATTATGTGGAAGTTATTTCTGACAAAGCGGAAAAGCTGAAGGAAATGATCGAAAGCCTGTTTTCTCTGGCGAAGGCCAGCAGCGGCAATATAAAAATGACGCCTGAGTCTATTGAACTGAACCGGCTGGTAGAACAGATCATGGCTGATATGGAGGACCGTGTAGCCCGCAGCGATCTGCATTTCATCCTTCAGATGACTGATGAGGATACCCACTTCATTTCCGACAATCTTCACATGTACCGTGTCTGTCAGAATCTGATCGAAAACGCGCTGAAATATTCTGCGAAGGGAACCCGGGTATTTATCAAGACCTTTGCCCAGTCAGAAAGCACTTCCGGCCAGCGGCAGCTGTGCCTGGAGATCACCAATACAGCCGGATATCTGATGGATTTTGACAAGGACGACATCGTGGAACGGTTTGCCAGAGGCGACAAAGCCAGAAGCAGCGAAGGCAACGGTCTGGGACTGGCCATCGTCAGTACCTATACCAGCGCTATGGGAGGCGCCTTTGACATCAGCATAGACTGCGATCAGTTTAAGGCCAGACTGACCTTTCCGGCTGAGTATCAGGAGACACTGGAGACTATGATAGACCAGTTGCCTGACAGCAGGAGGACCCTGTGGCAGCAGCAGATGAAGCCGGCACAGGGGGATGATGATGTTTTTGAATCTGACCCTGACTTGTGATGGAATCATGCGCCGCCTCCTGCCAGCTTTCATCAGCGTGAGCAGCTAGTTTTAATGCGGCTTGTTTAATTTAGCTGAGGCTTGACAGTGAACGCATCACTAAATCTACATCCTGATTTTCCAGTTCGTGGATAATATGAAGGTAGGTTTTTTGCGTAGTAGTCATGCTGGCGTGTCCCAATCGTCTTGCTACACTTCCGATGGAAACGCCTGCAAATAAAAGCAGGGAAGCGTGCGTGTGCCTGAGCCCGTGGATAGAAATTACAGGTACTTTTGCCGCATTACAATGCCTTTCCAGAACGTCATTTACAGTAGAATTGTAAACCTTATCTTTCTTGACAAAGATCGGCTCGTTCTCAGGCAGTCCGCGAAGCAGTTCAGAGAACTGCACGACTGTCTGCCAGTCAATCTCTATTTTTCTGATGGAAGACTTATTTTTCGTTGGCAAAAATCCGCCGTCACCCTTATAATCCCATGTTTTGCTGATAGATAAGGATTGGCGCGGAAAATCGAAGTCCTTAGGCGTTAATGCCAATGCTTCTGAGAATCTCATGCCGGTCTTTGCAACAAGCAGAATAAACCAGTCCCAGTTTACATCTCTGCCGAGATCCAGAGTTAAGAGCAAAGTGTGAAGCTCGAACTGGTTTAGATATTTTATCTTTTTTTCTGCAGGCGGTTTTCCTTTGATTATCACTTTCCTGGTTGGATCTCTTTCGATCAGACCTTCATCTACTGCATCCAGAATGGCGCCCTTTAACTGATGGTGGAAATCCATGGTAGTCTGGCGTTCGTGATTCTTCGCATAATCGTTGAGCAGCTGTTGATATGTGATCCTTGTAATTTCACAGATCTTTAGATCTGGAATTAGCTTTTCCAGCCATGCCTGTGTCATCAGGTACTTGTCCAGAGTCACTTTCCGTATAGCCCCCTCCTTGTAAATGCGGACCCATTGCGCATAATACTCATGAAACAAGTCAGTGCGCTTCATTTCATCTAACATATGATACCTCCCAGTCTGTATTCGTGCCCACGCTGATGAAAGATGGCAGATGGATTTCCATCCAAAAAGCAAGAGGGTCAAGGGTTCCCTGACTCTCTTGCAAATTATCATATTTTATCCGGAAGATCAATGTCATAACCGCCTTTGAGAATGAAATCTCGTAAAAGTGAGTCAACGCGAATCTTCACTTTTGGCAGCGGCAGAGATTTACCTGTGATCGCTTCAAAATAAGCTTTTGCACGATTTAAGGTAACAGTTGATTTTAGCGCGTCGAAGCGTCCATACTCATTGATGTTGTCACTGGTGATATGTTCTTTCATCATTTTGCGCAGCATCTGTTCATCAAGATCCAATGCATATGCAGCCAGACGATGGATCTGATCATCTTTTGCTCTTGAAATGTATTCGATGACGTATTCTTTGAATGTTTTTCCCTGTACGACCGTAATATCTCCGCGCTGGATATCATGCAGAAAAATATTTGCATATTTTTGCTCATCCTGTGAAAGTGTGGCAAAAGTCTTGTGCAGTTCATCTTCTGCTTTTTGGAGTTCTGCAGAAGAGGTTTCACTGGCTTTTAATAATTTCAAGTACTTCTCAAAACGGGTATTCATATAATCCGAATCTATCTTATCCGTGTCGATTGTAGTGATATATCCTGTAATATCATACGGTATATCATCACCTGCAGGTCCATGAGGCGAAGTAGACAGCTCTTTATAGCGTTTTACCAGGATCAGGTAAGTAGTTTCATTTAAGGCAACTGTAAGCTCAGACTCAGTACCGGTCTCCTCGTCTTTAAAAGTATAGGTTAGTTTTTTCCATATGAAACCTTGAACATTCGCGGCATCAAGGAATTCATTGAACTGACGGAACAGATCCGCGAATTTTTTTCGGTCAGATATCTCTTCAGGCAGCCGCTCGTAATTTGGTATTTCAGCTTGATCAAATATATGGGTAATCTGATCAAAAAGGAAATTCATATTTGAGAGATTTTGATGCAGCCGTAAAGCAAAGAGTCCGAAAGGTTTATCACCTGAATACAGCTTTACAGCAGCTTCAATATTCTTTTCCATTGTATGAGGCCGCCTATAATATTTTATCGTGCCGAATCGTTTTCCTTCACCAAATAATCTGTTTGTACGTGAAAAGGCCTGTATAATATTTTCATATTGCAGCACTTTGTCCAGATACAGGGTATTTATCCATTTTGAGTCAAATCCTGTCAACATTTGATCCACAACGATCAGAAGATCGATTTCTTTATCCGGATCATATTCAATGCGGTTGTAAGGTTTTTTGTGTGCCAGTCTGGCGGCGATATCTTTTTTCATTTTTCCGAAAGAGGCTGCTGTAAAATTCTGCTCATATTGCTCATTATAGTCCTCAATCAATTCTTTCAGACCATCCTCTTTGAACTTGGAATCGCCATTGTTGTCAATGCTCGGATCAAAGAGAGCCGTAATTTTAAGGTGGGGAGCGGCGTTTTTAAGCCTGTGGTAATATTCAATAGCCTCCGGAATACTGCTGGTTGCAAAAATTGCATGGAATTTATTTTGACTGAGTATCTCCCAATTATCGATAATATCTTTAACAACCATGGTCTGGTGCTCATCTGTCCGATACTGACTGTTAGGAACAAAGTCTTCGATCCCTTTTATGTAGGAACCGTCTTCTGCATGGTATCCGGCCATGGGTACGGTTTGCATAAATTCCAGAAAAACCTGTTTTTTTTGTTCGTTTGAAAGGGCTTCGTCGACAGTCGCAGCCTTTGCTTTTTCCAGTGCGACACGCTGTCTGATGTCTGCATCCTTAAATGTCAGTACTTTGTAAGGGTCAAATCCTAATACGTTTTTATCCCGTATGCCGTCGGCAATACTGTATCTATGAAGTTCATTTCCAAAAACAGTAGAGGTTGTATTCAGCTTTTTCTGATTTTCATCCTGTATCGGTGTTCCGGTAAAGCCAAAGAAAATAGCTTTTGGAAATGTTCGCTTAATTGTAAGCAGCATGTCGCCGAAAGTAGAACGATGGCATTCATCAATAATAAATACCAGACGTTTGACATTCATAGCCGCAAGATCAGAAGTCTTCATTCTATTATCTTCTTCACTGATATTACTCATTTTCTGAATCGAGGTAACGATCAGAGTATCCGCAGGATCGCTGCTTTTCAGTTTTCCGATTAAGACATGTGTATCTTCTGTTTCCTGAACAGTATTATTCTTTTCCTGTTCACTCAAACCCGCGCCGGCAAAGTTACGGTACTCTTTAAGAGACTGTGTTCCGAGTTCGATTCGGTCCATAAGGGAAATAACCTTGTCTGCATCTTTTGATGTTGCGATCAGCTGTGCTGACTTGAAAGAGGTCATTGTTTTTCCGGAACCGGTGGTGTGCCAGATATATCCGCCGAGTTGGTTATCGCTCTCCCACTTGGTTTTTGAGACTTTATCGGAAATAGCATTTGCGGCATAGTATTGATAGCTGCGCATGACCTTTAATGTGCCATCGGAGTCATCAGCGACAGTGTAGAAACCAATCAGTTGGTGAGCCATTGGGATTGAGAGGAGAGATGAACCGATTTGTTTCCAGTCATTGATTGGCTCATTGTTGAAATCCGCCCAATGGAAGTAGTAATTAGGATTGAATGTTCCTTCCGGTCCGGGATTCGCGAAATACAATGTTTCATCCGGATTCATCGCTACAAAAATCTGCACCAGGCTAAAGAGACCGGTAAAGATTCCTTCTTCGGCGTACTTTTTGATCTGATTTGAAGCCTGAGTGACTGAAACGCCGCTCTTCTTTAACTCAATATGAATAACAGGCATTCCGTTAATCAGAAGCATTAAGTCGCCACGCCTGTCATTTGCAATTTTAGATTTTGTTGGAAATTTTGGCTGCTGGGCGATCTGATATCGGCTTTGGCCAGCTGCGATCTCTCTGCGTCCATAGATTTTCAGGGCTATTTCTTTACCGAAATGAGCGGTGTCGTCGGGGTTGTCTCTGCGAATCGATACGCTGCCTCCGTTGATAAAGCCATTTAAGCGCAGAGGGGTTTTTAAGTCGTTGATTTGTTCAATGATCTGCTGCATTTCACTGTTTGTGAGAGGATAATCATTTAATCTGTCAATGCCTCTGTTGTTCTCAAACAGAATATCAGCCCAGTTATGAATGAAATCAGCTTCTGTATAGTTTTTCAGAACTTTGTCTTCCCAGCCCTTTGTTTTCAGCAAGTCAATAAGAGCTTGTTCAAAATCGGCTTCCTTATCAAATGTCATGACCGCAATTCCTTTCTACTACTTGTGCTGTTGTAATAAAATCCGGGGAAATGACTCCGGATTATAGAGTGCCATTACCCTAGTATACCATATATTCTCATTTCCTACCATAATTTTAATGATGGAATTTTCTGACGCTAGACTTTTTAGTCATCGAGGACGGCATACTTACGCTGATGAAGGGTGATAAGGTGGTTGAGATTACGCAAGTAAGAGCCAATAGCAACCTGTTCTTCTTTATATCTCGGCAATAATATATCAATATCAAGGAAATCATCTGATGATATATTCAGTAATCCGTGATTTCTCGCTCCCTCCGCTGCACGTTCTGCAACGCCTTTATGCCATCTGTCGGTATCAAAGAAAACTGTCAAAAAGTCGCTATCAATTTCACTTTGACTTTTAATGCTAAAAACAATGTAAAGTGTTGATAATACGCCCTTTTCGTACAACTCAAGACGCTTAACTGCTCCAAAAGGAAACCCATCTGAAGTGCTTTTGTTATATGCAAATTCACCATTCAAAACCAAGTAATAGTTTCTCACATCTCGACTTGCTACACGGTTATTAAAATAGGTGATTTGGTCAACAAGTCCGTATTGTGCAGATATTGTAAGTGGAAGGCTTGACTCATTATTTGTGTTCTTTCTAACTACTCTTTCTACTATCTCCCCCAACTTACGCTGTTCCCAAGCATCGGTAAATCCTTGAAATCGAATGGCCGGTTTTTGTTCATTTCTATCCATTTCAAATACCTCCCAGCATTTTCTTGAGTTCAGCAAGCCCTTGCATGTCGAATTCATTTCCGGTCAGCTGATCGATCATTTCTGACAGTGTTTGTTCAGTTTCAGCGATTTCTGCTTCGATCCCGGAGAGCGTGGTGTCATATTTTGTAATCAACTTTTCCAGTTTAGCGACAAATTCACTGATGATGTTGTCGGTCAGTGAAGAAAGATCACGGATGAGCGGAACGATCCACTTCTCATGGAGGAGCGTATAGATCTGCGTGTCGTCTAAATTCTCAATAGTATTCTTTGTCGTTATATGCAATGCGGCGGTCTTGTCCTTTATTTGCTTTTTCAGCTGTTTTTCTTCTTCGCTGCAGTTATAAGCTTTTTTCAGAAGATCAAGCACGTCCGGTTCGGCATCTTTAGATTTGATTGCTTTCTTTACTTCTGCCCATACAAATGCGGTTCTATCCTCGTTCACAAAGTCATTCTCTTTTTCTTCTTCAGGAAGAGCTTCCAGTGCCTCTTCATAACCGGAGATCATTTCTGCTAACTTGTTTTCATCTGTTTTTAAATCTTCCAGTGCTTCAGGGAGAAGCTGTGCCTGAACCAGTTCAAAGGGCAGGACATGACCGGTCCAGCCGTCCTGAACTTCCTGCTCCGTGCCTCCTTTTTTCTTAATAATCATGTTCGGATCGACCTGTTTTACTGCATCAAATCCTTCCGTCTGGATAATTTCGAGGTCGATTGCGATCTTGTTCCAAACATGATCCAGCATTTCATAAGCCTCATAAACGTCAATGAGAGGAATACCGCGCAGCCTTAAAAAGATCTCATCGCTTAATATAGCCTCCTCTTTGGAAAGATTGAGATCGTGTGATGCGTAGATAAGCTCCTGATCCAAATATGTATCAAATCCGTCAAATGCAGCGCCATAATTAGCAATAAAGGCCTGAACCTGAGGATGATTCCGCACTGCCTGTTTGATATCCTGAACTTTCGGATGCAGATAAGCACAATTATTTGCTTCAAACAGAGAATCCTTCAGTCCCGGAAAGGCTGTCCAGTAAGCGTCCAGATCAGATAGTTCTTTTTTAGGGACACCGCCAAACATGGAAGCATAGATGTCCCAGCTTTCTGCTTTTTCTGAAGCGTCAACATATCTTGGAATATTCAGGTTGTAATCGTTTGCGCGGATTTCATCACGGGATACGAGGCGGGAATATTTTTCGATATTTAACCGTTTTGTTACAACATCTGTAATCCGTTTGATATCCGATGCACGCAGCTTGTTATTTTTACCGGCCTTTTCAAACCCTTTGGAAGCGTCGACAATGAGTATGTCTGTCTGAGTCCGTTTTTGTTTCAGCACCATAATGATTGTTGGAATGCCGGTTCCAAAAAAGATGTTAGCCGGCAGACCGATAATTGCATCAATATGATTTTTTTCAATCAGATTTTTTCTGATCTCACCTTCTTCACCACCGCGGAATAAAACGCCGTGAGGAAGTACGATGGTCATGATCCCGTCTGGTTTTAGATGGTACAGATCGTGAAGGAGAAAAGCATAGTCAGCTTTCCCTTTTGGTGCAAGACCAAATCCTGCATATCTGGGATCGGAGACCTTATCTGTCGGATTCCAGTTTTGAGAGTATGGGGGATTGGAAACGACGGCATCGACATAGAGCGGTTCGTAAGTTCCGACAGGATCATTTTCCTCAAAGTATGGCCAGTCCTCTTCCAGCGTATCACCATTTCTGGTTACGATGTTATCCGGCAAGATATTTCGCATGACGAGATTCATTCTTGTCAGGTTATAGGTGTTTTCCTTTAATTCCTGGGCATAGTATTTGATTCGATCGGGAGAGCCTATATGCTTACCTGCGGATTTACCGATATTGATAAGAAGCGAACCGGAACCGGAGGTTGGGTCAAAGATTTTGATCTCTGTTCTGTCCTTTAAGTGATCTGCTACGATTTCAGACATTAAAAGCGAAACTTCGTGCGGTGTATAGAATTCACCGGCTTTTTTTCCAGCATTGGCAGCAAAGTTAGAAATGAGATATTCATAAATGAAGCCGAGAACATCATAATCTTGTTTTCCGTCCATCGGGATATCTTTGATCAGATATAGGAGATCACTGATCGCCTTTGTTTGTGATCTGGAACTGTCACCGAGTTTAGACAGTCCGGTCTGAAGTGTGTCAAAGATACCGTCAAAGACATTTCTGTGGGAAGTATTGATTAGCCGGCTGAACGCTGATAGCGCATCGCGGACATCTGCCACATTGAAATCGCTGCCTTTTGCGAGCCAGGTTGAAAATAAATGATCATAGCCTATGAAATACCCGATATTTTTCTGAACGTGCGCAACGATTTCCTCATCCTGCTCCGTGACAGTATCCAAATCTGCATCAGTATATCCCAGTTCTATAAGATATTTGAGTTCCTTATCACACAAAAATTTATAAAAAATAAAGCCGAGAATATAGTCCTTATATTCATTTGCCTCGATCTTCGAGCGCATTTTATTTGCGGACTCCCAAATTCTGGATGCAAGCTGTTGTTTGTTCATGGTGAAAGCTCCTTGCGTATAATGGATTGGTATGACGGAATCCTCTAATGATCCCATCAGTTTTTTTAACAGTTTCATCATATCATATCAGAATTATTTTTTCAATTGTATCGAAGTCACAGCCTGCATGCCACTTTTTGCGGAAAAAACCTTTCATACGGCGCCCGTTGTCTGATATGCTTCCTTCTAGGTAGACAAGTAAAAAATAAAAACTTGTTATCTGGAAGGGAGCATTTGTATGTCTGGAAAAATATCTGCAGAAGAGAAAATTGCAGCCGTGAAGAACT
>JAETRU010000001.1 GCA_021769965.1 Eubacterium sp. | reverse complement strand
TAGTTCTTCACGGCTGCAATTTTCTCTTCTGCAGATATTTTTCCAGACATACAAATGCTCCCTTCCAGATAACAAGTTTTTATTTTTTACTTGTCTACCTAGAAGGAAGCATATCAAAGTGATAACGCCATATGAATGCGAAAAAGCAAAAAAAGTGGCGTACGCCATGTTAAATGGAAATGATAACAGTATTATCAAAAAAATGATGATTTTTTAAAAAAATGCTTGTAACAACTGCGAAATGATGGTATAATATCGCTTGTTCAGTGTGACAACAGAACGAATTATGAAGAAACGCTATACGCTTAAGATATTAAAGGAGGTGCGGTAGATGTCAAGAAAATGTGAGATTTGCGGAAAGGGACAGGTTTCTGGAAACAGTGTATCCCATTCTAACAGACACACTAGAAGAAAGTGGAATGCCAACATTCAGACTGTAAGAATCAACGACAACGGTACAGTAAGAAGAGCAAACGTTTGCACAAGATGCATCAGATCTAACAAGATCAACCGTGCCATCTAAGTTGGACACAGAAAGCAAAGCCCGCCTTAAGAGCGTTGACATAAGAAAACAAGCAAGAATCCAATAAAATCAACGCTTTTAAGGGCAGTGGGCAAACAGGTTAGCTCAAAAATTGAATAACCAAGCGACAAAAGGGATGTTACCGCAAGGTAGCATCCCTTTTCGCATACCCAACGCCGCAGATTTTGAAAGAAGTCTGCGGCGTTTTTTTCTGCCCAAATTCAGAAAGGAGGCGCAGCCGGAATGTACTTTATGAGCGGTAAAAGCCGCGCATTTGAAACGCTCATGCAGGGAAAGCCCGGATTTGACCGGTACGAGAACGGCTGCACCGAGCATGAGGACTGTAACACCTGCCACTTCTATCGTCCGCACTGGAAATATCGGTTTTGTGTATATGCCGAGTGTCCGTATGAACCGGGCAGACAGACCGCAATCCGGCGCAGCAAGGTAGAGTGATCGAAAGGAGCTGATAACCTATGGCAGTATTTCGGGTGGAAAAAAACAGCGGCTACACCGTTATGTCCAATCACCACCTACGCAATCAGGAGCTTTCCCTAAAAGCAAAGGGGCTGCTGTCCCAAATGCTGTCCCTGCCGGATAACTGGGACTACACGCTGAAAGGTCTGTCCCTTATCAACCGGGAAAAGATCGACGCGATCCGGGAGGCAATACGGGAGCTGGAAAGAGCCGGATATATTGTCCGCAGCCGGGAACGCGACGAAAAAGGACGCTTGCGCGGCGCAGACTACGTAATCTATGAGCTTCCTCAAAAGCCAGTATCGGATTTACCTACATTGGAAAATCCAACATTGGATAATCCAACGCAGGAAAATCCTACGTTGGAAAACCCTACGTTGGAAAATCCAACGCAATTAAATAAAGATATATTAAGAACTGACTTATCAAAAAAAGAAAAATCAATTACAGATCTATCAAGTACCGATTCCATTCCTATCCTTTCCCCTTACCCCTTCCCTTTGAGCGTGGACGGGAAACAAGCGGCTGCGCCGCCGGAACGGAAGCGAAAGGAAACGGCAGACAGCGAAAATGAAGCATATAGGATTTACCGGGAGATTATCTGCGACAACATCGAATATGACATTCTTTTGCAGGATAAGCGCATTGACCGTGACCGCCTGGACGAGATCGTGGACATTATTCTGGAAACGGTATGCAGTTCCCGCAAGAAGATCCGCATTGCCGGTGACGACTACCCGGCAGAGCTGGTAAAAAGCAAGTTTATGAAGCTGAACAGCAGCCATATCGAGTTTGTCTTTGACTGTCTGCGGGAGAACACCACTAAGATCCGCAACATCCGGCAATATCTCCGGGCGGTGCTGTTTAATGCCCCCAGCACTATTGACAGCTACTATACCGCCCTTGTTGCGCACGATATGGCACAGCCGGATTGGGGTAATCCCAAAAGCGGCATCCCGGATTACAGCTATGAGGGAGCAGACAGCCTATGAGGATTTGCCTGTATCAGCGGGTGCATCCGCCTTAGAGAGGCATTTGTAAAACTGCGAAAGGAGGTACATTTTGCAGGAAGAAGTAACAAGTAAGACTATTGCACTTGCAATTAAGACGGCAAAGCTGGACGGAAAGGTACTGCAAGCAGCACTGCGACAGTTCATGCAGCTTTACCGCAAGAAACGGGATACGCCCCACCGAGGCAAGCAAACGTTGAAACAGCTTATGCGTCACGGCACCGGCGTTTCCAATATCGAAATCACCGACGCAAATATCAAAGCCTTTTCCCAAACTGCCAAAAAGTACGGCATTGACTTTGCGCTGAAAAAGACAGACGACCGCTACCTTGTGTTCTTTAAGGGCAGAGATGCGGATGTGCTGACCGCAGCGTTCCGCGAGTTCTCTGCAAAGAAACTGGACATGGAGCGCAAGCCGTCTGTACGAAGGGATATTGGCGAGAAAAAAGCCGAAGCTGCAAAGCGGATGGCAGCGCGGGATACGGTGAAGAAAATGGACAGGGGGATTGATCGATGAAGCCGGAAGTGAAAAAACTGATTCTGTTAAATCTCCCGTATCTGTTGTTTGTATATCTGCTCGGGAAGGCCGGACAGGCGTTCCGGCTGGCACAGGGTATCGATCTATCCGCAAAGCTGCTGCATATCGGGCAGGGCTTTACCGCAGCCTTTTCCAGTGCCGCGCCTAGCTTTCACCCCGTCGATCTGCTAATCGGCATTGCTGGTGCGGTGACTATCCGGCTGGTGGTCTATTCCAAGCAGAAAAACGCCAAGAAGTACCGCAAGGGTATGGAATACGGCACGGCACGTTGGGGTACGCCCGCCGATATCAAGCCCTTTATCGACCCGGTGTTTGAAAACAATGTGCTGCTGACGCAGACCGAACGGCTGATGATGTCCAACCGTCCGAAGGATCCGAAGAATGCGAGAAACAAGAATATCCTTGTCATAGGGGGCAGCGGTTCGGGAAAGACCCGCTTTTTCGCCAAACCCAACATCATGCAGCTTCACAGCTCCTATGTGATCACTGACCCGAAAGGCAGCCTGATTTGCGAGGTAGGACAGCTTTTGCAAAGGGCGAAGTACCGGATCAAGGTGCTGAATACCATCAACTTTTCCAAGAGTATGCACTACAACCCCTTTGCCTATCTGCGCAGTGAAAAGGACATTTTGAAGCTGGTCAATACGATTATCGTCAATACCAAGGGTGAGGGCGCACAGAGCGCCGAGGATTTCTGGGTGAAGTCGGAACGCCTTTTCTATTCCGCGCTGATCGGATATATTTTCTATGAAGCGCCGGAGGAAGAAAAGAACTTTACCACCATGCTTGACATGATCAATGCCAGCGAAGCAAAGGAGGACGACAGCGAGTTTCAAAGCCCCGTTGACCTCATGTTTGCCCGTCTGGAAGAAAAGGATCCGGAGCATTTTGCGGTACGGCAGTATAAGAAGTTCCTGCTGAGTGCCGGAAAGACCCGTGCTTCAATCCTCGTCAGTTGCGGTGCAAGGCTGGCTCCATTTGATATTCGGGAGCTGCGGGAGTTGATGGAATATGACGAAATGGAACTGGACACGCTGGGCGACAGAAAGACCGCCCTGTTCCTCATCATGAGTGATACAGATTCGACCTTTAATTTTGTCATTGCCATTTTGCAAGCCCAGCTATTTAACCTGTTATGCGACAAGGCCGATGATGTGTACGGCGGCAGGCTGCCCGTTCACGTCCGCTGCATATTGGACGAGTTTGCCAACATCGGGCAGATCCCGCAGTTTGACAAGCTCATTGCTACTATCCGAAGCCGTGAAATATCGGCTTCTATTATTTTGCAGTCGCAGAGCCAGCTAAAGGCGATCTATCGGGACAATGCCGATACCATAGTGGGCAACTGCGACACCATGCTGTTTTTAGGCGGTAAGGAGAAAACCACGCTCAAAGAGATCTCGGAGATTTTAGGGAAAGAAACGATTGACAGTTTCAATACCAGCGAGAATCGGGGCAAGGAAATCTCCCACGGCTTAAATTATCAAAAACTCGGAAAGGAGCTGATGACACAGGACGAAATCGCAACGATGGACGGAGGAATGTGTATTTTGCAGGTACGCGGTATCAGACCGTTTTTCTCCAAGAAATACGATATTACAAAACACCCGAACTACAAGTACCTATCCGACGCCGACAAGAAAAATGCCTTTGATGTTGAGAGATACATCCGGGCGCAGAGAAAGAAGAAACGCACCCCTGCGGTGGTAGAGCCGGAGGAACCGTTTGACCTGTACGACATTGATTTGTCGCATATGAATATGGCCGCAGAAGAAAGCGGCGAATGAAAGGAGCAGCTATGGAACGCTCGAATTATGAGGCTTTTATGGATTGTCTGAACCCGATGATCACGATCACCCGCGCTATCCTCTGCGGTGTAGTGCTGTGGGAGAAGATACAGGAGTGCGATGCTCTGGGTATCCCCTATACGGAAATTGACACGGAGGAAGCTGCGCGTGAAGTGGAACGACGGCTTGCAATGGAACGAGAGTATCTGTATGTCCTTGCCCTAAAAGAATGGGCGGAAGCAGGCCTGTCCAGCCGGACAATCAAAACGGACGAAGCAGCCGCCGACAAGGGCGGCTATACTACTGACCAAACACAAATCAATTCTGAATAATGGAGGTAATTTATGGATTTCTTTAACAGCGCAGTTGACGTATTGCAGACACTCGTGATTGCTCTCGGTGCCGGTCTTGGTATCTGGGGTGTCATCAACCTTTTGGAGGGCTACGGCTCGGACAATCCCGGCGCTAAGAGCCAGGGCATGAAGCAGCTTATGGCTGGCGGCGGTGTCGCCCTCATCGGCCTGATCCTTGTACCTTTGCTCTCCGGCCTGTTCGGTTAATTTGCCCGTATCAATCTTTCGCGCCCGTCCGTGTAAAACGGGCGGGCGCGGGAAAGGAGGTGCTGCCATTTGATACTTGATTGGCTTGAAGAATGGTTCAGGGGCATATTGACGGATGGTATCATTGGAAACCTGACCGGCCTGTTTGATACTGTCAACCAAAAGGTGGGTGAAATCGCCGGAGAAGTGGGCGCAACACCGCAGGGCTGGAACGCCGGAATTTTTAACATGATCCGCAGCCTTTCCGAAACAGTCATTATCCCGATAGCAGGCGCAATCCTCGCCTTCGTCATGTGCTATGAGCTGATCCAGATGGTGACAGAGAAGAACAATATGCACGACATTGACACCTTTATGTTCTTCAAATGGGTGTTTAAGTCCTCTGCTGCTGTTCTAATTGTTACGAACACATGGAATATCGTCATGGGGATTTTCGATATGGCGCAGCAGGTGGTTAACCAGAGCGCAGGCGTGATTATCAGCGATACCAGCATTGACCTTGCTTCTGTGGTAACAGACCTCGAAGCACAGCTTGAAGCAATGAGCCTTGGCGGGCTGATCGGACTGTGGTTTCAATCCCTGTTTGTGGGGCTGACCATGAATATCCTGTCTATCTGCATTATGCTGGTGATCTACGGCAGGATGATTCAGATTTACCTTGTGACCTCACTTGGCCCTATCCCGCTTTCCACCATGGCAAACAGCGAATGGCGCAGCGTCGGGCAGAATTACTTGAAATCTCTGCTGGCATTGGCGTTTCAGGCATTTCTCATTATGGTATGCGTGGGCATCTATGCGGTACTGATACAGACCATCGGCGCAGGCGGCGACATCTCCGGCGCGATCTGGCGGGCGATGGGCTACACGGTGCTTTTGTGCTTCTGCCTGTTCAAAACCGGCAGCATGGCAAACGCAGTGTTCGGCGCACATTGACGGAGGTGTGACTATCGGAAAATACAATATCATTTATGCCGACCCACCTTGGCGCTATGAAAGCGGAAAGGTGCAGGGCGCGGCAGAAAATCACTATCCCACCATGGGCATAGATAATCTGTGCGCTCTGCCGGTGGCAGAGCTGACCGCGAAAGACTGCGCCCTGTTCCTGTGGGCAACCTTTCCCCAGCTACCCGAGGCGCTGCGTCTGATCAAGGCGTGGGGCTTTCAATATAAGACTGTGGCCTTTGTCTGGCTGAAACGGAACCGGAAAAATCCCACATGGTTTTATGGATTGGGCTATTGGACGCGGGGCAACGCAGAAATATGCCTGCTGGCAACCAAAGGAAAACCGAAACGGCAGTCCGCAGGCGTACATCAATTCATTATTTCGCCCATAGAACAGCACAGTAAAAAGCCAGATGAAGCAAGGCAGAAAATCCTTGCCCTTATGGGCGACCTGCCCCGTTTAGAACTGTTTGCCCGGCAGAAAGCACCGGGCTGGGACGTTTGGGGCAATGAAATTGCAAGCGATATTACGCTTGCGGAAAGGAGGAACGATGGCGTATGTGAATGTGCCGAAGGACTTGAACAAGATTAAGTCCAAGGTGCTTTTCAATTTGACCAAACGACAACTGATCTGTTTTGGCGTGGCGGCGCTTATGGGAGTGCCGCTGTTCTTTTTGCTCAAAGACGGCGCAGGAACCACGGCTGCGGCAATGGTGATGATCCTTGTCATGCTTCCCGGATTCCTGTTTGGCGTATATGAAAAGAACGGGCAGCCCCTTGAAGTGGTTTTACGGCAAATCATGGAAAGCTGCTTTATCCGTCCAAAGGAGCGCCCCTATCAGACCGATAACGCATACGCTGCCCTTGTGCGGCAATATCAAATGGAAAAGGAGGTAAAAGCGATTGTCCAAGGCGACAAAACCCGCAGCGGAAAACGCAGCGGCAAAGCGTAAACTCACCCGCGCGGAAAAAAGAGAAATTGAGGCGATCATCCGCAAGTATAAGGGCGACGGCAAGCCCCATACGGCGCAGGACACGATTCCCTATCAGACCATGCACCCGGATGGTATCTGCTATCTGGGCGGCAGGAGCTATTCCAAAAGCATTGAATTTTTCGATGTGAACTACCAGCTTGCCCAGCCGGACGATCAGACAGCGATTTTTGAATACCTGTGTGATCTGTACAACTATCTGGACGCTTCCATTCATGTGCAGCTCACCTTTGTCAACCGGAAAAGCGACCGGGAGCAGCTTGCACAGAGTTTTGAGATTCCGCTTTGCGGCGACGGATTAGACCATATCCGGCAGGAAAACACGGGGATTCTGAAACGTCAGCTTGAACGGGGCAATAACGGAAACGTCAAGACCAAGTATCTGACCTATACCATTGATGCCGACAATCTGAAAGCAGCGCGGGCGCGGCTTACCCGCATTGAAACCGATCTGCTGGGCTATTTCAAGGTGATGGGCGCAGCAGCGCGGGCATTGGACGGCAAAGACCGGCTGGAAGTGCTGCACGGTATCATGCACCCGGATGGCGAGCGGTTTTCCTTTGACTGGAACTGGCTTGCCCCAAGCGGGCTGTCCACCAAAGACTTTATCGCTCCGTCCTCATTTGCTTTTAAGAACAGCCGGATGTTCCAGATGGGCGGAAAGCTGTGCTCAGCCAGCTTCCTGCAAATTATCACCCCGGAGCTGAACGATCATGTATTGACGGACTTTCTGGATACCGATTCGGGCATTGTGGTCAATCTCCATGTACAGGCGCTGGATCAGTCGGAAGCCGTCAAAATGATCAAGCGCAAGATTACCGATCTCGACGCCATGAAGATACAGGAACAGAAAAAAGCTGTCCGGGACGGCTACGATATGGACATACTTCCCTCTGACCTTGCGACCTACGGCGGCGAAGCGAAAAAGCTCTTAAACGAACTGCAAAGCCGCAATGAGCGCTATTTCATGATCACTTTTCTTGTGCTGAACTATGGCGATACCAGGCGCAAGCTGGAAAATGACGTGTTCCGCGCCGCAGGCGTGGCGCAGAAATACAACTGCCAGCTTACCCGTCTGGACTTCCAGCAGGAACAGGGGCTTGTATCGTCCCTGCCGCTGGGAGTGAGCCAGATCAAAATCACACGGGGAATGACGACCTCTGCCGTCGCGATAATTGTTCCCTTTGTGACACAGGAGCTGTTCATGGGCGGCGATGCCTTTTATTACGGACTGAACGCCAAATCCGGCAACATGATCATGCTGGATCGCAAAAATGCTCGTTCTCCCAACGGGCTGGTATTTGGTACACCCGGCGGGGGCAAGTCCTTTTCCTGTAAGCGCGAGATGGTAAGCGTGATTCTGAAAACCGGCGACCATGTGATCGTGTGCGACCCGGAGGGCGAATATGCGCCGCTGGTGAAGCTGCTCCACGGGCAGATTATCCGGCTGTCACCCACCAGCACCGACTATGTGAACCCGCTGGACATCAATCTGAATTATTCCGAGGACGAAAATCCGCTGGCGCTGAAATCCGATTTTGTGCTGTCTTTTTGTGAGCTGATTATGGGCGGCAAGGCCGGACTGGAAGCCATTGAAAGAACGGTAATTGATCGGGCGGTACAGCGGATCTACCAGCCTTACTTTGCTGACCCATGCCTGGAGAATATGCCGATCCTGTCCGACCTGCACGACGCGCTGACGGCGCAGCATTTGCCGGAAGCCGACCGGGTAGCGCAGGCGCTTGACCTGTATGTATCGGGATCCCTTAACTTCTTCAACCACAGAACGACGGTGGACATCGACAACCGCTTTGTCTGCTATGACATTAAGGAACTGCCGAAGAATCTGAAAAAGCCGGGTATGCTGATTATTCAGGATCAGGTATGGAACCGTGTTACACTCAACCGCAACGCAGGCGTTTCCACATGGTATTATGCCGACGAGTTCCATTTGCTTCTGAAAGAACCGCAGACCGCAGCCTATTCCGCAGAGATATGGAAGCGTTTCAGAAAATGGGGCGGCGTGCCGACGGGCGCGACCCAGAACGTCAAGGATCTTTTATCTTCACCGGAAATTGAAAACATCCTTGAAAACTCTGACTATATCTGTATGCTCAACCAAGCGGCAGGCGACCGGAAAATCCTTGCGGAACGTCTGAACATTTCGTCGGAGCAGCTTAAATACGTTACCAACTCCGCGCCGGGCGAAGGCCTTTTGTTCTTTGAAAACGTGATACTGCCTTTCGTGGATCACTTCCCCAAGGACACCGAGCTTTACCGTATCATGTCCACCAAGCTAAGTGAGGTGAACGGACAATGAACCTGCCCATTGACACCATCCTTTGCGGCGATTGCCTGTCTGTGCTGAAAACCCTGCCGGACGACAGCATCCATTGCTGCGTGACTTCGCCGCCGTATTATGGCTTGCGTGATTACGGCATGGATGCGCAGATCGGGCGTGAGGACACACCGGAGGAATACATAGCACGACTGACAAAGGTATTCCGTGAAGTAATGCGTGTGCTACGCCCGGATGGGACACTCTGGCTGAATATTGCCGACAGCTATTGCGGCACGTCCGGTAAGGGTACTGCCCGGGATCCCAAATATCCGAACGGGCGCAACGGGCAGATTGTTTCCCTGTCCCGCATGGTACAGGGCTGCAAGCCAAAGGACATGATCGGAATCCCGTGGATGCTGGCGTTCTCCCTGCGCGGTGCAGGCTGGTATCTGCGCAACGACATCATCTGGGTCAAAGGAAATCCCATGCCGGAAAGCATCAAGGACCGGTGTACCCGCAGCTATGAACACATTTTCCTGTTTTCCAAAAGCAAACGGTATTTCTACGACTGGCAGGCCATAGCCGAGCCGATCGCGCCCACAACTGCCCTGCGCAAGAAAAACGGGCGCGGCGTGGGCAAGTATTCTTCTCCCGTTCCCGGTCAGCCGCAAACCCAAAATATCAACAAGCCCAGAGAAAAAGGCAGCATAACCGATGAAATAATTTCGCCTGTCCGGGCTAAGCGCGACGTGTGGTTTATCAACACTGTGCCGTACAAGGGCGGGCATTTTGCTGCCTATCCCCCAAAGCTGGCAGAAAACTGCATACTGGCAGGATGTCCGGCAGGCGGGGTTGTCCTTGACCCATTCATGGGCAGCGGTACGACGGGGCTTGCGGCAAAACGGCACGGACGGCACTACATCGGCATTGAACTGAACACAGCGTTTTGTTCCCTTGCAAGGGACCGGATCGGAGGTGATACCACTTGAAAGACCCATTAAAACCCCGGGATAAGATTACCCAGCACATGACCCGTGACGGGCTGGTGCGGGAAAATCAGACGACGGGCGAAGTACAGAGCGTTTCCGGCAGGGATGCGGAACAGAATCTTTCCCCTGCGGCGCAGGAGGATCTTCCGGTTTCTGCGGGCGGCACAGCGGAAAAGGCACTGAACCGCGCTGTATCTGAGCATGACGCTCATGCCGCAAGGAAACGAATCCGAAAAGCAAACAGCAAGATCCGTGAGGGCGAAGCTGTCCGGCAGCGCCCCGGCTCCCGGCTGCAATTCACCGACGAGGAACGCAGCGATCCGGCACTGCAAAAGTATATCCGCAAATCCGAAACACGGGCAGATAAGCTGGACACTGCGCGGGAAGCCATACCGAAAAAGCGTGTTTTACACAAAGAGCGTGTTTTCGACGAAGCAACCGGCACGGCGCATACCAAGCTGCGCTTTGATAAGGTGGATAAGCCTGCCCCAAAGATCAAATCCAATCCGGCAGGCCGACCCGTGCGGGAGGCAGCAATGCTTGTCCATGGGAAAATTCACGAGGTTGAGCATGAAAACGTCGGTGTGGAAAGCGGACATAAGGGTGAGGAACTTGCCGAGCGCGGCGCTGGCGGTGCATACCGCTATGCAAAACGCCGTCATACGCTGAAACCTTACCGGACAGCGGCAAAAGCCGAGCAAAAGGCGGTCAAAGCCAATGCGGAATATCTGTATCAAAAGGCATTGCATGACAATCCGGCGCTTCTTTCCGGCAATCCTCTCAACCAGTTTTTCCAGAAACAGAGGTTAAAGCGGGAATACGCCAAGGCAGCACGGGCGGCAAAAACGGCAGGCAGTACAGCGCAGAAAACCGCGCAGACCACCAAAAAGACCGCCGAAGCGTCCGCAAAAGCGGCAAAACGTGTTGCCGAGGAAGCAAAGAAAACGGCTGCATTTGTAGCGCGGCACTGGAAAGGCTGCCTGATTGTCCTTGCAGGTTTCCTCCTTATTGTACTGCTGATCGGCGGGCTGCAATCCTGCTCCATTCTCTTTTCCGGTGCGGGCGGCGGTGTCGCAGCATCTTCCTACCAATCGGAGGACGCGGATATTCTTGCTGCCGAAGCTGCCTACTGCGATCTGGAAGCAGAGCTGCAAAGGTATCTGGACACCTACGAAAGCACCCATGACTACGACGAATACCACTATGACCTTGACGAGATCGAGCATGACCCTTATGTACTGATCTCGATTCTCTCTGCGCTCCATGAGGGCGCATGGACGGCTGGCGAGGTACAGGCAACACTGCAAATGCTCTTTGAGAAGCAATATATCCTGACCGAAACCGTAACAAGGGAGGTGCGCTACCGCACGGAAACGAGAACGGGGACGCGGACAGTGACCGATCCCGAAACAGGCGAAACCAGCACGGAAACCTATGAATACACCGTCCAAGTTCCCTATGATTATTACATCTGCCATGTGTCCCTTGAAAACTTCAACCTTTCCCATGTTCCCGTGTACATCATGGGCGAGGAAACTCTGAGCAAATATGCCCTGTATATGTCCGTGCTGGGCAACCGACCGGATCTGTTCGGCAATTCTGAGTACATCAGCCGGTATATTACAAACCGGCCTGCAGGTTATGAAATTCCCGCATCGGCGCTGGAAGATGAAACCTTTGCCACGCTGATTGCAGAGGCGGAGAAATATATCGGGTATCCGTATGTCTGGGGCGGCAGCAATCCAAATACCTCTTTTGACTGTTCCGGCTTTGTATCATGGGTGCTGACCAACAGCGGCGTATGCAATACCGGGCGTTTGGGAGCGCAGGGACTATATAACATCTCTACCCCTGTTTCCAATCCCCAGCCGGGTGATCTGGTGTTTTTTACGGGAACCTATGACACGCCGGGCGTTTCTCATGTGGGTATTTATGTGGGCAATACCATGATGCTGCACTGCGGAGATCCGATTTCGTATTCTAATCTGAACAGCAGCTATTGGCAGTCCCATTTCTACGCCTACGCCAGACCGCCCTACAACTAATCTGAAAATCGAAAGGAGCAAACATTATGGCACTTACTAAGCTGGAACGTATCGAACGGGAGATTGAAAAGACCCGTGGCAAAATTACCGAGTATCAAAACAAGCTCAAAGAGCTGGAAGCCCAGCGCACCGAACAGGAAAACTTTGAGATTGTGGGCATTGTGCGCTCCATGTGCATGACCCGCGACGAACTGCTGAACTTTCTGCGCAGCGGCGGCAACGATGCGCTACCCGCAGAAAATGTCTATCACGAACAGGAGGATATGACCAATGACGAGGAATAAAGGAAAGCTGCGTACTGTTATCGTGCTGCTTGCCGCCGTGTTTTGCATGACGGCTTTTTCTACGGTTGCCTATGCAGGCGGCGGCGATTACTACGACAGTGAGCTGCCGCCGGAAAGCACTGCAACAGAAGAAACGGAACCTGCTGTTTCTGAGTCGCCCCCAGCCGTGGAGCCGGGGACGCCCTTTACAGAGGACGGGATCGCGCTGACCCGAGATCTGCTTTTTGATAAGGCAACCAACAAGCAGTTTATTGCGGTGGAAACCCGAAGCGGACATACCCTGTATATCATCATTGATTACGATAAACCCGCCGACGAGGACGGCGAACAGTATCACACCTATTTCCTCACCCCCGTGGACGAAGCCGATCTTTTGGCACTATTGGAGGACGAGGGCGGGAACAGCCCTATTACCTGTAGCTGCACAGAAAAATGCAGCGCAGGCAAGGTGAATACAGCCTGCCCCATTTGCAGCACCAATATGAGCGAGTGCGCCGGAAAAGAAGCTGCCCCTGCCGAGCCGGAACCGACCGAGCCGACCGAAGAACCGAAGAAAAGCAATGTGGGCGGTATCCTTGCGATTGTCTTAATTCTTGCGTTGGGCGGCGGCGCTGCTGTGTGGTACTTCAAGTTCCGCAAACCGAAAGCCGATACCAAAGGCAGCACCGATCTGGACGAGTTCGATTTTGACGAGGACGACGAGGAAGAAACTGACAATTACGGTGATTATGGGGCTGACGGCAATGTGCCGTTGCAGACCGATGAACAGGAGGACAACGAATGAGTATTTTGATTATCTGTGAAAAGCCCTCTGTTGCAAAGACCATTGCGGATGCTCTTGGGGCAAAGAAGCAAAAAGACGGCTACATACAGGGTGACGGGTTGCTGGTGTCCTGGTGCATTGGACATCTGGTGAGTATGGCCGACGCAGGCAGCTATGACGAGCGTTATAAAAAGTGGCGATACGAAGATTTACCGATTCTGCCGGAGGACTGGAAATATACGCTGACCCCCGGCAAGGAAAAGCAGTTTTCCGTCTTAAAGGAGCTGATGCATCGCGCCGATGTAACGGAGCTGGTGAACGGCTGTGACGCTGGGCGCGAGGGTGAGTTAATTTTCCGCTTTGTCTATGAACAGGCAGATTGCCGCAAACCGTTCAAGCGTCTTTGGATTTCCTCTATGGAGGACAGTGCGATCCGCGAGGGCATGGACATGCTCAAAGACGGGCGCGACTATGACCCACTGTATCATTCGGCGCTGTGTCGTGCGCGGGCAGATTGGCTGGTGGGCATCAATGCTACCCGCCTTTTCTCCGTGCTGTACCATAAGACGCTGAATGTGGGGCGCGTTCTTTCCCCAACGCTGAATCTGCTGGTGGAGCGCGACGGGAAGATTACCACGTTTAAGAAAGAAAAATACCATATTGTGCAGATCGGCTGCGGCGGTGTGAAAGCGGAAAGTGAACGCATTGCCGACGCTGCCGAAGCAAATGCCCTGCAAACGGCTTGCGAACATTCGCAGGCCGTTTGTACTTCTCTAAAAAAAGAGAAGAAAACCATGCAGCCCCCGAAGCTCTATGACCTTACTTCCTTGCAGCGGGAAGCCAACCGCATTTACGGCTTTACTGCCAAGCAGACCCTTGATTATGCCCAAGCCCTGTACGAAAAGCGGCTGCTGACCTATCCGAGAACGGACAGCAATTACATTACTTCCGACATGGAACAGTCGGCGGCTGATCTTGTCGCGGCGCTGCTGCCGCAGCTTCCCTTTATGCAGGGCGTGGAGCTTGCCCCGGAGATGGGGCGCGTTATCAACAATGCCAAGGTATCGGATCATCACGCAATCCTGCCCACAGCGGAGTTTGCAAAGGCTGGTTTTGCGGGACTTGCAGAAAGCGAAAAGAAACTGCTGTCCCTTATCTGCTACAAGCTGCTTTGCGCGGTTGCTCCTGCCCATGTGTACGAAGCTGTCACTGCCGTATTTGAGTGCGGCGGCAAGCAGTTTACCGCCAAGGGGAAAAACATTCTTCACGGCGGTTGGAAAGACATTGACGTCTGTTTCCGTTTGACGCTGAAAGGAAAACCCGACGTGGACACCGAGGACGAAGCGACCCTGCCGGAGCTGTCCGAGGGGCAGACGTTTACGGTCACTGCTGCATCCGTTACCGAGCATTACACCACCCCGCCGAAACCATATACCGAAGATACGCTGCTGTCCGCTATGGAGAGCGCAGGCAAGGAGGATATACCGGAGGATGCCGAGCGCAAGGGTCTGGGTACTCCGGCAACCCGCGCTGCCATGATCGAAAAGCTGCTGTCTGCCGGATTTGTGGAGCGCAAGGGCAAAAGCCTTGTGCCGACCAAGGACGGCGTGAATCTGGCGGTCATTCTGCCGGATATGCTGAAATCCCCGCAGCTTACGGCTGAATGGGAAAGCAGGCTGACCGAGATTGCTAAAGGTAACGCAGATCCGGATGAGTTTATGGGCGGCATTGCCGAGCTGACGCGGGAGCTGGTGAATCAGTATTCTCACATCACTGAGGACGGGAAAAAACTGTTTGCACCGGAAAAGGAAGCCATTGGCACCTGTCCCCGCTGCGGCAGCCCCGTCTATGAGGGAAAGAAAAACTTTTATTGTTCCAACCGCGCCTGCCGCTTTGTCATGTGGAAGAACGACAGATTTTTTGTGAGCAGGAAAACAGTATTTTCAAAGAAAATCGCTGCTGCGCTCTTGAAAGACGGTAAGGCAAAGGTCAAAGGCTTGTATTCTGAGCGCACAGGCAAAACCTATGACGGTACGGTGCTTCTCTGCGACACAGGCGATCAGTATGTGAATTACCGTATCGAACAGCGAAAATGATCCGGCTGGATGAAGCGCAGTATCGCAAGGTGAAAAAGCTGACCCGCCGCCTTTGTGCAAACAATGACGGCGGATGCTGCTTGCTGCTGGACGACGGGGATCCGTGTGTATGTGTGCAGGCGATCAGCTTTTCTCTGCTGTGCCGGTATTTTCGGGAAGCGGTACTGCCTGCCGACCGGGAGCTGTGCGCGGATATTATGCGCCAGCATGACACACGCAAAAAATGTGAACTGTGCGGCAAGCCATTCCACGCCCGCAGCAATCGCGCCAAATACTGCGACGCCTGCGCAGTATTGGCGGCACGGCGGATGGCTTGCGAACGCAAGCGCCGTGAGCGCGAAAGAAACGCAAAAACAAAGCTGCAAGTCACGGTTTAAGGGCTGAAAAGGCCTTGCAGCAAGCCACTTTCCAGCCGCACTTTTGGTGTGCGAGGGATAAACCTACCAAATAGCCGAAAAACGGCTTTGAAAGCGTGACATACGAGTTTCCGGCTCTGCCGGAGAAAAGAAAGTTACGCAGCAAGCATAGGGAGTGTAGCTACACTCCCGACAAATCCCCGCTTTTCTCCATGGAGATCAGCGGGGATTTTACCTTTTGGGATAGCCCCAAACCCCTATATTTTTGAAAGGAGCGAACGCATGAGCGATTTTGAAGCAAGACCCTTTGAGTTGACTGCCAAGGACACCGAGGGCAAAGTAAAGGAAGTGACGGAACGGCTGGAAGCCGGTGTGCGGGAGCTGTTTGAAAGTGAACGCTATCAAGCCTATCTGAAAGCCATGTCCAAGTTCCATGATTACAGTCTGAACAATACGCTGCTGATTCTGATGCAAAAGCCGGACGCCTCCCTTGTTGCAGGCTTTGGAAAGTGGCGCGATGACTTTGAGCGTCATGTAAAGCGCGGAGAAAAAGGCATAAAAATCTTTGCCCCGGCACCGTACACCATAAAGAAAGAAGCGGAAAAGATCGACCCGGATACCGGGCAGCCGGTAATCGGTGCTGACGGTAAGCCCGTCATGGAGCAGCGGGAAATCAAGATCCCTGCCTTTAAGGTGGTAAGCGTCTTTGATGTGAGCCAGACCGACGGCAAAGAGATCCCCGATCTTTCGGTAGATGCATTGACCGGCAGCGTTGAGCAATACGAGGATTTTTGGCGCGTACTGAAAGAGGTTTCCCCGGTGCCGGTGGAACTGGAAAAGATCGAGGGCGGCGCACACGGCTATTACAGCCTTACAGATAAACGCATTGCTGTTGACGAGGGCATGAGCGAACTGCAAACAATCAAGACCCTAATCCATGAAATTGCCCACGCAAAGCTGCATGACATTGATCTGAACGCACCAACGGAGGAAATGGAGAACCGTCCAAACCGGCGTACCCGTGAGGTGGAGGCGGAAAGCATCGCCTTTACGGTGTGCCAACACTTCGGGCTGGATACTTCCGATTACTCTTTCGGATATGTTGCCGGTTGGAGCAGCGATAAAGAAATCAAGGAACTAAAAGCGTCCCTTGAAACCATCCGTACCACGGCAAGTGCGCTGATTACCGAAATTGAGGAACGCTTGCAGGCGCTTTCGCAGCAGCGGGAAAACGCAGCACTGACAGAATCGCAGCCGGAAAATACCTTTTCCATTTATCAGCTCAAAGGCGGCGATGAAACAAGGGATTACCGGTTTGAGCCGCTGGAACGACTGAGGGAACTTGGCCTTTCCGTACAGAAAGACAATTACGATCTTGTATATTCCGCGCCGCTTTCTGACGGGGAATCTCTGGAAGATATTTACCGACGCTTCAACATCGACCACCCGGCAGACTTTACGGGACACTCCCTTTCCGTTTCCGACATCGTTGTGCTGCGCAATGGGGACAGCGAAACCGCCCATTACTGTGACAGCTTCGGCTTTACGGAAATACCGGAGTTCTTACAGCAGGGGCAAAATATCCGGCAGGAAGCAGCGCAGCCGGTATTTGAGCAAATCCCACCTGAACGGCAGCAGACGATCCGGGACGAGGTACAGGCCACCTTGCAAATGCTGGTAGATACCGATATGCAGCTCTCCGGTGAGGTATCGCAGGGTACGCTTGACGCACTGGCGGCACAGGGATATGTCCTGCAGGACGGACAAATCTCCAAGGCAGAGCAGGAAGAAGTCACGCTCAACACCGAACCACAGGAGCAAAACCCGCCGAGTATTACCCCTCTCACCGATTTACAGAAAAAGGCGGTTGAACTTGCAAAGAAATATGACGGTCTGCCCATGCAGGATAAGATCGATGTGATTGCGCAGTGCTTTGGCAGCACCACCGGAAAAATTGAGACTTCACCGTGCAGCGGCAAATGGCGAGGTACAAGCGATGTTTCAATCCACTTCGACACCGGTACCTCTCTGTTTATTGGTAATCAGGCGACACCTAAAGCCAAAACGAAAGCCGTACAGCAGGAGCTTGTCAATACCGCTTTGGTGCAGTACAACCCGGAGATCATCGACACGGCAAAGGAAACTGCGCTTGCTGCCCTCATGGAGCGTGAAGCAAAAGACAATGCCATTGCCGCAGAAAGGGGCTTGCAGCCGTATACCCTGCTGGGCGTTGAGTTCAACGACGGCACAGATGATAAAATCAGCGGATACATGGGATGGTACTATGTGACACTGGCAGTTGACGGTAAAATCTGTTCTCACATGGAAACCGGATTAAACCATGACATTGCAGCAGGCAGGGTAAGCACAGCTCCTACACGGGAGAATTACTATACCGCAGGTGCATTGAAAGAAAGTGACGTGGACTATGTGTTCAATAACGTGGGCTTTTCTTCTGTTTCTGAGTTGTATTCACTGCATATCAGCGATACCGTCCGCGAACGCGCCGAACAAGCGCTCGCAGAGCGCAACGCCGCTGCGGATTCGGAAAAGGAATTGCCGCCGTCCCTTAACCCGGCTGTGCAGCCCGTCGTAACAATCATTTGGAGTGAAAGCGACAAGCTGCAAGAGGGCGAACAACTGCCCCTTGCCCGTGCCGACACCCTTTTCAAAGCGCTGAACGAGGAAAAGCGCACCGAGCGCGAGAAGCCCGGATATACAGGCGGGTGGTATGACAAGACCAAGTTCCGCATTGATTGTACCTTTGACGGTGAGCGCGACAGCTACGAGGGACGGCAGGATTTCGGGGATGGGGACGGCTCTCTGATCGACCATATTGAGGCCTATCACGAATACTACGCCAATGATGAAAGCTGGCAAAACTATGTACTGCACAATCAGGGTGCTGAAAGCTGGGAGCAGGACAAAGCAGAACGGGAAATGATTCTCTCCGAGTTTGTCCCGTATATGCGTCTGCATTGCAATCTCTCTGAGCAGGAACGCACCGCAGCGGATATGCTGGAAAACGGCGAAAATCTGACGCCGGAACAGACTGCGTATTTTACCGCCGTACTTGCCCATGTGGACACCTGCCGGGAAAAACTGAATGCAGGCGATTACCATCTGCCCGACCCGCCCCAGTTTTCCGACTTTGCACAGGAAACCGCAGAAATGGAAGCCTACAAAAACCATGTGCGGGAAGAAATCGCACAGGAGGCTGCGGCCGCAGGCATGACCGCCCACGAATACGCAGCCAACGGCTACGAGCCGAGGGAGCAGCCGGAAGCAGCCGTACCCGAAGAATCCACCACGGCGCAGCCGGAAGCAGCAACCGTCAAGTATTATCCGATCAACGAGGGCGCAGCCAGACGCGCCAACGATGCAAACAGCTACCGGGATTATTCGGCGGGCAGCGCCACCGCCGAATACCGGCAGATGGTCAATGAAGCAGCAGAGCTTGCCCAGCGGCAGAAAGAGCGCGTTGATCCCATGTACCATGAGAAAATTGACGCGCTGCTGGACACCTATGCCCGCAAGCTGGCAGCAAATCTGAATGACCATTATGCCATTGAAGCCCGAGTACCGTCTATCCTTATCGCTGGCGGCAGCAATTTCCCTGTGGCGAAGAAACACAAGCAGAACGCAGCCCGTGACCGCAATATGCAGGAATGGCAGGATATTCAGGGTATTCTTGATAAGATCCGCAGCACGGGCATGGGCGGTATCAGTATGGATGACCCGCAGGCAGCAGCAAAGCTGGAAGCCAAACTGGACAAGCTGGTACAGGCGCAGGAAACCATGAAAGCGGTAAACGCCTATTACCGAAAGCATAAGACGCTGGACGGCTGTCCGCACTTAACGCCGGAACAGATCGACAAGCTGAAAGCGGACATGGCGCAGTCCTGGCACCTTGACAAAAGCAGGCCGTATCAGTCCTTTGTCCTCTCCAACAATAACGCGGAAATTCGCCGGATTCGTGCGCGTATCGAACAGGTACGGCAACATGAGGATACCCAGTTTGCCGGATGGGAGTTTGACGGTGGGCGTGTGGAAGCAAACAAAGCAGACAACCGCCTGCAGATCTTCTTCGACGGCAAGCCGGACGAAGGGACGCGGGACGAGTTGAAAGCCAACGGCTTCCGCTGGGCACCCAGCGTAGGTGCATGGCAGCGGCAGCTTAATATGAACGCCTACCGCGCCGCAGAGCATATTTCCTGTATTCAGCCTGTCACCGGGGACAAACCGGTTGATTTGCAGCGCAACGCCCAGTATCAGCAGGAAGCAGCTACCCCCGACACACTTATGACCGGGGAAAGAATTACAACGCCCCGTGGTAGCTTTCATGTTACCGGCATGACCCGCGAGCAGATGGAAGCCGCAGGCTATGGCTATCATCACAGTTCAGAGGACGGCAAATATCTCATTATGGGCAATGGCACACAGGCCTATGCCATTGCTGCCGAACAGCGGGTACCGGAAAACTATATGCGCACGGCAGAGCTGACCACCGAGCAGAATTACAACATGGTCGACGGGCGGATCAACAACACCCCGTCTGTGGACGAGTTGGAAGAAAAGGCAAAGCGCGGCGAAGTGATCTCCCTGTCTGCCCTTGCCGCTGCGGTTAAGGCCGAGGACGGCAGGACGCCCCAGCGCAGCGCGGACGGGAAAAAACCGTCAATTCGTGCCCAACTTAAAGCAGACCGGGCACAGGCTGCGGCAAATCCGAAGCAGAAAGAAAAAGGACAGGAAGCAAGGCGCAGTGTCCGACAGGCGCTGGAAATGGAGTAAGATATGAATAAGTTTGAAAATGTGGACGTGCTGGCATCGCTGCAACAGATCATGCAGCAGAATACAGCTTTTTTCCGAAATGATTTTGACATTGATAAAAAGATACTGACCCGGGCGGCGGCAAGTAAAAATACAGAGGATAAAATCTATCTCTGGTTTTGCCGCCCCAACGGGACACATTGCCTGCGGGAACGGGATGTGTTCCTGCGCGGAACGCGGGAGCATAACACCTTTCGTTTCTACCATGAACAGACCAAGGAGCGTGTGCTTGCCTACGCAGTGGTACTGTCCGGCATGGAGCGCGGCAAAGTGATGGGGAGCATTTACGAGCTGGACTATGCACGAAAAGCCGAGTTTGTCATCCAGTCAGCCCTGCGAACAGACAACAACCGCCTGATCTATGAAAACGGATCACGGGAGCTGCCCAAGTATTACCGATTTGAAGCCGTGCCGGATCGGGAGTATGGAAAGTTTCTGCGCTACGAAGCTGTGCCCCATGACCCGGACGCTCTGCGGGAGCTGCTGCACGACGAGAGCCGAAAGAGAGAGCTGCTTGCGCCCGGTGATTTCAAGGTACATATTGGGAAACTGTCTGATGAAAAGGTGCTTATCGAAGCACAGCGGATCTCCACCGCATTTCAGGCGTTGCAAGCGCCCAATAGCCCAAACGGAACACATTTCATGGTGGAGGTATCACCGTACTTTGAACGCATCGCATCCAGCCGGGAGCAAGATCGCTTATTTGCCGTGCTTCCCTATAAGTCCCTGTGCTTATCCGGTATGAAGGACAGGCGCGGTGTGTTTGCTCTCATAAGCAGTGACGAAAAACGAGATCTGCCCCTGCGCAGGCCGCGCCCCTCTGTGCGCTCGCAGCTCAAAGCCGGACAGATAAAGGCAGCCTCCCCGAAAAAGGCGGCTGCTAAGACAAAAGAACAGGATTTGGAGGTTTGAATATGAATAGCATTTCTTTTACCGTGGAGGAAGAAAATCTGATCTGTATGTATCACCACGATGACCGCCGCCGTACAATGACGGCGATTTCCGACGCCCTGCCCGATATGGACGCAGATATGCGCCAGCTTGCCGGGCAGACAATCCAAAAGCTGCATAATATGACCGATGCAGCATTTGAGGAAGCGAAGTTTTCTATGACGCTTTCCGATACGGAATAAAAACAACGCGGGACGCGGCGGCCATCTTCGGCTGCTGTGTCCCGTGTTTTCTTTTTGCCAAATTGTCACGGTTTCAAAGACAGTTTTCTCTTGTGGAAAGGAAAACATACGGGCAGCTTGGTTTCCGTGCCAGAAAGCCTTACTGCAAGCCGCTTTTTATGCTCCTAAACAGTGACTTTAATCCTCTTTGTCTCCGTCCGCTTCCGGCTCATGCCATTCTCTCAAGACCGCTTCCACCTGTGCGATCAGCTCGTCCTTATTCGGGATTACATAGGTATAGCGCGAGGCAAAGATGTTGTTGGAAAGACCGCCGAGAGCATATTCCGCTTCCACATTTGTCTTATCGGTACAAAGAATAATACCAATGGGTGGGTTATCGTCGGGATCGTTGACCTCTGCGGCATAATAATTGAGATACATATTGAGCTGTCCGACCGCTTCCGGCAGCAGCTTGACCGTTTTCAGTTCGATCAGTACATAGGCACGGAGAGGCTTGTTGTAAAAAACCATATCCACATAGTAATGAATGTTGTTCAGTGTAACCCTCTGCTGTGTGCCGACAAACATAAACCCGCGCCCCAGCTCCAAAAGAAATTTTTCAATCTGCTGGACAAGTGCTTTTTCAAGCTCGCTTTCCATAACCGGCTTGCTTTCGGGAATGCCCAGAAACTCAAAAACATAGGGGTCTTTGATGATGTCGCCGGGAGAAGCCATTTCAATTCCCTTTTGCGCAAGGGCAAGCACCGTTTCCTTATTTGTTTTTCCGTCAGAAAGCAGCAGCCTTTCATAGAGGGAGGTTGCCATCTGACGCTTTAATTCCCGGACAGACCAACCGGAATTGATTGCTTCCTTTTCGTAAAAGCTGCGTTTATCCGCGTCGGATATGGAAAGCAGCTCACAATAGTGCGACCAGCTCAATTTGCCAGACGGTGTCTGGCATTTTTGATAGGTGAGGTAAAACGCCCTCATATTTTGCAGATTGGAACGGGAAAATCCCTTGCCAAATTCTTTTGTCAGCACTCTGGACAGTTCTTTTAACGTCTGCTGTCCGTATTCAGCACGTTCCCTGCTTTGCTGCTCATGCTCTACGATAATGCGCCCGATGTTCCAGTAAGTAGTTAAAAGCTCTGTGTTTACCTGCTGCGCCACGTTCTGCCGCGCAGACTGCAAAACCTCTTTGATTTCATTGATCATATCGCCATACTTCGCTATCTCGTTCATAGTTTGTATCCTTTCTATTATGCCCGTTTTCAGATTATTGAGTCACCGACTGGAATTTTCAGTTGTCCCTTGCGTGAAGGTGCAGTCCGCCGATCACGAGGAACACGATACCGAAAGTCACCAAGCTCCAAACAAGATCTTTTTCTGTAAGCAAACACGCCAGCAGCCCGGCTGCCGCCGCATAAATCAGCGTGAGCAGTCCGCCGATCACCCAGAAACCGACACTGGTACGTTGCAGCCATAACAGCAGCAAAAATACCGCAATCCCGATCACAAGGCAGAGCGCCGGGTGAATGGGCGTAAAGGAGTTGCAGCACACCCCGGCAACAATGCCGAGGGCAATACTGTCAAACAAAATGATATGTCCGAAGAAAAGCCCGATGACCGAGCAGATCAACCCGATCACAATACCGATTGCCAAAATTGCGCCCTGCGCTGCCAGATAACCCATACAAACGCCTCCTTTTTTCAATTGCATCACAGCAGAATTTCCAGATACCGTTGTACCTTTGGCTGTACTCTTAACTGCTGTGCATACTGCAAAAGTTTGTGAATGTCCCGTTCTTTGGAAACTACATACCGCTTCATCGCTGGATTGATGATTTGAATGTCGCCGCCGCTGCCGCGCAGCAGATCGCAAAGCGTTCTTTCAAGGTCATATACGCGAATAGGATTGCCGCAGGGCGAGGGGATCTCAATAATGCCGAGGTGATAGTTTAACTGCTGAACCCATTTGATCGTGACATTTTCCTGTTTCAGTGACGGGGTGTTATAGCCCTTTGGAAAAGTCATGGTGTACTGCGCTGGGGCACGGTCTGAATATCCGTGCAGGTAAAGAGCGGTTTCCATAGAATAGATCCCGCGTCCGTATTTCCGCTGCAACAGATACAGTTCATCTTCCCATATCCCACTGCGCACATACAACCCGCGTCCGAAGCGGTACAGCTCACCGCTTTTTACAAGCTCCTGCAATACGCTGCGGTGCAGTCCTGCCTGTGTTACCTGTTCGGCAGTAATCGTTCCGTCCTCAGACGCTTCCAAAAGCGCCTTAATGGTTTCTTTTGCGTCCAAACGCACACCCCCAATCGACATAATATTACACATTTATTATATATAAATATATGTGTGAATGTCAATGCTTCTACAACATTTTTTCCTGTTCCCGCTGCTGGACAGGGGACAAAATGCTGTCCACATTCTGTTTGACGGCATCGTATTCCCGAAGCTGTTTTTTCAGCTTACCATATTCGGAATACAGCCTGTCCTTTTCGGCAGCAAGCCGCTGGTAGTCTGCTTTGAGCTTGGCGGAATCAGGGAGCTTACCGGATACGCCTGCCGCTTTCAGAGCATTTGCCGCTGCTTCAAATAGGATAATTTCGCTTTCATGCCCGCGCAGGTACTTTTCTTTGTCGCGGGATTTCCTGTACTCATCGTACAGCGGCCTTAGCTCCCTGTATGTTTCAATATGCTTGATCAGCAACGCCATATTCGACAAGCGGCTTTCCACCGTTTTGAGGGCTACGGTGGTCTGTTCCTGCCCGTCCTGCAGCTCTGCGATTTTCTGCTGCAAATCCGTGTACCTGGCAATCCCGTTCTGATCGAGAAATACCATTGTCCGGGCTGCGCGTTTGAGGTTTTCAATCTTTGCCCAGCGCTCATAGCCTGCCGACTGCTGCGCCTTAATACAGTTTTCAATATCTATGAGCAGCGAAACGCCGGTGCGCTCCGGCTTCGGGGTTTTCAAAATGACCCTGCCATTGATGCGCTCGGCTAAGGCTTCCTCTGTGTAGGCTTCGCCAAGCGTCTTACAGCGGGTGAAGCGTTCCTGTCCGGGTGCGCGGAATGAGATATATTTGCCGCGCCTGATCTCATAGCCCTCGGCTTCCAGCCGCCGCAGCAGATCGTCAAGGTCTGCGGAGACAGGAATGAGCCGGTCAATGGCGATTTTCAGCTTTTGTTTGTAGCTTGTCCCTTTGCGCTGCGCGTCCCATTCGGCATAATGCTTTCCTCGATCCGCGCCGGGGATCACAACGGACAATCCGTTTTCCTTGCACAGTCTGTCACTTGTTCTGCGGATAAAGCCATAGCTTTTCCGATTGGAGATATACTTCTTATGCTCGGCAAAATCCACGGAACAGAAAATCAGGTGGTTATGCACATGGCCTTTGTCAATATGGGTAGTCAGCACATATTCATATTTACCGCCAAGGATGCTGTCGGCAAGCTGCCGCCCGATCTCATGGGCTGCTTCCGGCGTAACCTCGCCCGGTTCAAATGCCTGTATCAGGTGATGGGCAAGGTTGTTGCCCTTATTCATTGCCCGCAGCCGCGTTTTCTCAAACTCAATGTCTGCGGTTTCCACCGCGCAGCCGAAAGAGGACACATACAGTTTATCGTCTGTCTTTGCCGGGTTGGTAATATAGTCAAGGGCTTTCGTCAAGGTGCTTTTGATAGGATGGATCTTTGTGACAGCCATATTTCATTCAGCACCCCCTTGATATCCTCAATGTCCTGCGCATAGATTGTCCCCGTTGCATTGACACGCCGGGCAATCTGATTGATATTCGTGCCGATCTTTTGCAGCTCGGCAGTCATAGCCTTTATATCGCTGTAATCAATCTTGATAACATAGCCGTCAATGAGCATTTTGCGGGCATAGGTGGAGAAGCAGCGCGTTCCCATCTGCTGCATTTTCTTCTCAATCAATGCCCGTTCCTCTGCGGTGACAGGGACACGCAGCACAATGCTCCTCGTTCTGTTTGCCATTCGTTCACCGTCCTTTCCGTTTCCAATAAGGGTTTGGGACTATCCCAACAAGCAGACGCGCCGCCATCCGGCAGGACGGGCGGGAGCGTTATTCGGGAGTGTGGCTACACTCCCTATGCTTGCTGCGGTATCTCCTTTCTCACTACTACTACTACGGTGAACACCCTGCATTTTTCCAAACCTATAAGAAAAAAGTTCAAGAACAATTCACTCCGGATTCTTGAAAAACTGCGGATATTCGTATATAATATATATTGTATTGTTGTGTCGGTCGGAAAGGAGCGGCGTATGAAAGGTTATCTCTCCATACGGGAAACTTCCTATAAATGGGGTATATCGGAGCGCCGTGTCAATCAGTATGTGGCGCAGGGACGCATCCCCGGCGCAGAGCGGTTCGGGCGTTCATGGGCGATCCCCGACGATGCGGTAAAGCCCACAGATCCCCGTAAAAAAACGCCGCCGATACCTGGAACAAACGTGAAAGCAAAATGAATCTCTCTTGAAAGAAGGTTGACACAATGAAGCAGCAGATGGATAATTCTTTAGCAAGCAAGCAAGCAAGCAAGCAAGCAAGCAAGCAAGCAAGCATAGGACATCTGTGCTTATTTGTCAACCCATTTTTGATAAAAACCGTCGATGGCAGGATATTTTTCTGCCTTTTCGACGGCTTTTCGTTTTTCTGCGGGGAGGTCGTTCCCGCATGACGAAACAGAATCACAAAACAGGCTTTCTTGTAGCCGCAATGGTTTTCTCTGCGATCACCTTACGGGTTTTGGGAAAGTTTGATATCTTGAACGTTCCGGGTGGGATCCTCCGCTCGCTGATCTATATCGCCCTTTATATCGGATGGGGAATTTCCGTCAGCAAACGGATCATTCAGGTACAGGTGCGCCATTATCTGATTGCCGTTTCAGGCTTAATGGTTTTTTGGTTTGTTATCCGTTCAATGAAATACTTTTTTATAACCGATACCGGAATAGCACGGCAACTATGGTACCTGTACTACCTGCCAATGCTGTTTATCCCGCTGTTTTCTTTGTTTGTGGCTATCTCACTGGGCAAGCCCGAGAACGTAAGGTTATCGAAAACGGCGCTGCTGTTATTATCTATTCCCACGGTTCTTTGTCTGCTGCTGGTGCTTACCAATGATCTCCATCAGCTTGTCTTTTCCTTCCCCGAAGGAGAGGTATGGACTGACAAAAACAATGGATATACATTCGGATATTATATCGTACTCGGGTGGGAGATCCTTTGCGCTTTAGCGGCATTTGTTATCATGATAATCAAGTGTCGGCTCTCATATAGGAAAAAATATCTGCCGTTTTTGCTGCTGGCATGTTCTATCGTATATGCCTTGATATATGTCAGCGGCGTGGAATGGATGCAGCTAATCGGCGGAGACATCGCTGCAGCGCAGTGCCTGATGTTCACCGGAATCTTGGAAAGCTGTATTCAATGCGGGCTGATCCAGACCAACACCGGCTATGAAGAACTGTTTATGGTCAGCAGGCTCGGCGCACAGATTACGGATCAGGGAAACACGGTCTGCCTTGCCAGCTCCAATGCCGGGGGGCTGACCGATGAGCAGAGAATGAGTGCCAAAACGCATCCTGTTTTGGCGGATAAAACGACACTGATCAAAAGCAAACCGATTCGTTTCGGTCATGTGCTGTGGCAGGAGGACGTTTCAGAGCTTACCGAAGCCATTGAGCAGATCGAAGAAAACTGCCGGGATCTTTCGGAGCGTAACCGCCTCCGTCAGGAAAATCTGGAAACGAAAAAGAAAATCCTTTCCTTGCAGGAAAAGAACCGGGCAGCCGATGTGCTCAACCGGGAAACGGCTGGACAAATCAGCATGATTGAACATCTGCTGACACAGTATGATACGGAAAATGATGCGAAAAAACGAGAACAATTTCTTGCAGGTGCAGCGGTTTTGGGTGCCTACATAAAGCGCTACGGCAATCTTCTGCTTGTCAGCCATCGGGAAGAAACGGCGGATATTCGCGACCTGTCAAGATGCTTTGAGGATTCTTTTGTGAATCTGGAACTGCTGGATGTGAAATGCCTTTGTACGCTCCCTGCGGATGTTATCCTGGCGACAAAGGATATGCTTCGCATATACCACGCCTTTGAAACGATACTGGAGGACTGTCTGTTCGACCTTCACAGTGTGTGGGTCAATGCCCGTGAAAGAAAGGGACAGTTTCTTGTGTCCATTGACTTTGTCTGCGATACCGATTTATCCGGCCATAAGGCAGACGCAGATTTGTATTCCTGCGAGGACGGAACCTGCCGCTTTACCTTCCAATTGCAGAAAGGCGGTGAGGGCGCATGAAAGCACGCAAAGCTATCGAAAAAATCAAAGCAAAACACGATCTGCGCAGTGCGGTAAAAGAAGCGCTGGACACCCTGCCCTCAGCCGTCTGTTACTTCACGCCCGCAGGCACCGTCAAGCTGTGCAATACGGCGATGTATGAGCTTTACCGTAAAATCACGCAAAGAGACCTGCAAAGTCTTACCGAGCTGAATGAAGCGCTGGAGGGCTGTGATCACGCCACCGGCGTCATCCGGGACGGAAATGTATTCCTTTTCCCTGACGGACACGCATGGCAGTATTCCGCAGAGAAGATCACGACCGCGCAAGGCGAGGTTTATACCGAAGTCATATTCGTTGATGTGACCGAACTGTACGAAAAACAGCAGGAACTGAAGTGCCAGTCACGGGAACTGAAAAAGATGTACCGTGAGCTGAAGCTCCTGTCGGAAAATGTACTGGAAATGACAAGAGAACAGGAAATCCTGAACCTGAAAACGCGGCTGCACGATCAGATGAATATGGGAGTTGCCGCCATACGGCAGATTTTGCGGCAAAACACCACTTCCGAAGAAAACGCCGCCGCTGTCAGGCAGTTTCGCCGTGCCATTCAGGTATTGCGCGAGGAAAACGTCTATCCCCAGGACGATGTGTCGGAGTTTATCCGGGATGCAGAGGTTTCCGGCGTCCGTGTGGAAATAAACGGCGAGCTTCCGACGGAGGCGAAGCTGCTCAAAGCCCTTCTTGCGGTCATGCGGGAAGCCTGTATCAACGCCGCCCGTCATGCGGACGCAACGGCTATGTACGTGGTATCGGAGCAGACAGAAGCTGCCGTCACCTTACATATCACCAATGACGGCAGACAGCCGGAGGGAGACATCACGCCCCGGGGCGGGCTTGTGTATCTGGAAAAACAGATCACAAGAGCAGGCGGCAGGATGGAGATACAGTCGCAGCCGGAATTTTTGCTGACGGTTACTTTGCCGGTTGGCGCAGAAAAACAGGAACAGGAGGTGCAGGTATGACAAGGGTGCTTGTGGTTGACGATCAGCGTATCGCACGGGAATATATGGAGAATGTTGTGCGCGGCAGCGAAGGCTACGAACTGGTGGGCAGTCTCACAAAAGCGGATATGGCCGCTACCGTCTGTCGCCGAAGCGCAGTGGAACTGGTACTGATGGATGTCTGCACCCACGGCAGAATGGACGGCATTGAAGCCGCCGCCGAGCTGAGAGAGCAGTTCCCGAAGCTCAAAATCATTATCGTCACCTCCATGCCGGAGGAGAGCTTTATCAAGCGGGCAAAAGAGGTGGGAGCGGACAGCTTCTGGCACAAGGAAGTAAGCCCCGAGGAGCTGATCACCGTGATGGACGCCACTATGCAGGGCAAACAGATGTGGCCCGGCGAAACGCCCATTGTCAAGCTGGGCGTTACCACCAGCAAAGAGCTGACCGATGCACAGCTCAAGGTTTTACGGCTGGTCTGCGAGGGACTGGAATACAATGAGATCGCGCAGGAGTTGAACATCACAGTCAGAACCGTTAAATGGCACGTTTCCAAGATTCTTGAGGAGACCGGTTTTTCCAACAAGACCCAGCTTGCCATTGCTGTCACAGGCAAGCGCCTCATTATTCCAAAGCTGCTTGACAATACCGATGACGAGGACGATCTTCCCATCGCGTAAAACAAACTGAATAGCCCGATATACCCGGTTTCCGATGCGAGACCGGGTATTTTTTTGAAAAAATTTCTGCAATACTGTACTTAGGGACGGTGTGTTTTGAAAAACGATCCGGTATAATATGGTTGATTATGGGGTTACTGCGCTTTTTTATGCCCAAATATCATCAGTGCGTAAAAAAGAGAACTTGGAGGTGAGGCAAATGCGGAGAGTAGTGATCGATATGCAGAACGCCCTGTTTGCGGATGCGATTGCCGAAGCCCTTCGCCGGTTTGATCCCGATTTTGATCCGGTGATGAGCGACAGTCCGGACAAAACGTTGTTTTTGTGCGATGTTGTGCTTGCGAATGTCCTGATTATGGAAGTTACCGCCTACACGCCGTGGAAGCTGGAGGAGCGGATGAAGATCCGTGCCGAGCTGAAGAAAACCAACCCGAACTGCAAAATTGTACTGGTCGTGGACGAGAACACCGAAAAGAAGCTGGCGGACAAGGTGCGTCAGGCGAAGAAGGACGGGCTTGTTGACAATTTCATCTACGGCTCCGTTTCTTCCACCTATCTTTCGGCGGTCATCGATGCTTTGTAAGGAGGACGGTGGTGATGGAATGATATGATTGTATTTGACGCTTCTTCGTTCTCCGAACGGATGGGCAATGGCAGAAGCTCTCTTTGCCGTGTGGGAGAGCAGGTAAAACAAACCACACGGTCAAATCACCCGGCAAAATGTCGGAAAGAAAAAAGGAGGAATTATTTTGAAAGCAAAAACAAAACTTACAAAACTGTGGAGCTTCCTACTCAGCCTTGTGATGCTGCTCTCGCTGCTCCCAACCACGGCGCTGGCGGCATCTCCGGATGCAAGCAACGTTTTTGTTGACGGAGGTAAAAACTTTTACAATCCAGGCAGACTTTATTACAAAAACAACGATCCTGAAAACGTCTTCACCGGCACCTCAACAGATTTCAACGCCGCGTATGATCCCGCCACCGGTACGCTGACGCTGAAGGACTACAACGGAAAAGGAATCACGGTGGGCGGAGTCGGTCGTACTGATATTACCGTCGTACTGGAGGGCACGAATATCATCAATGATGGTAGCCTTGAGAATGCTGTGGGCGGTGATATCACCGTTACATCCAGCGACGGCGGCACGCTCTCAATTACCCGCACATTAAGCGGCGGCAATGCCGCAATCGGCATCGAGACCGGTTTATCTGGCAGCTATACAACCGGCAGTGTGACGATCAAGGGAGATGCCGAAGTGACCATCGACATGACGCACACCGGCACGAGCACCTACGAGAAAGCCTACGGCATTTACGCAAAGGAAAACATCACCATCTCCGAAAATGCCTCCGTGGACATCACCTGCGCTACGCCGAACAATACGACAGGCGGCAGCAACTGCAATGGAATGTTCGCAAATGGAAATGTGAGCATCGACACCACCGGTAAGATCAAGATCGATGTGACCAAGGCCGGAAAAGATGATGCTTACAGCTTTGGCATTTATCCTATGGGAACTCCAACCTTGACTAGGGTCGGCGAGATGCAGGTCCAGTGGAAGAAGCACAGTACCCATTCCAGTTATCCCGGCGGTGCCATTTCGAGAGGAGCAAGCTTTGACACCACCACCCACGCGGTCAATGTGGATACGATCAACTGCTACGCCTCCTACCGCTTCGGCACGCCCCGCAAGGTGACGGCCCAGAACGGCCAACTCACCGGCCCCGGCGTCAAGTACGAAAATGGCAGCGGATATTTCCTTGCGGGTGACAAGGTGAACATCACGCCCGCCATCAAGAAAAGTTGGGATGATCAGGAAATTCCCTTCAAGGAGTGGACTTCTTCGGATGTGACGCTCGACAAATCGGCTACCACGGCGAGCAACTCCTTCACCGTTCCCGACAAGGATGTCACCGTGACGGCGAAGCACAGTCCCTTTGTCGGAACGCCGAAGTTCACGCCCACCGGCACGACCGGCACCCAAGGAACACTCACCTTCAAAACGGTGGTAAAGGCGAATGCCGCACAAGAGGGCTTCAGACTGGTGGAAGAGGGGAATGAGAACAATGAGAGTAGTTACATCTCTATCAGATCAGATACGACCTCCACATCCAGCCCGTATGAGTACAGCTATGAAACAAGCATTTATGGCCTAAATGAGGGCAATTACTATGTCGTAGCGTATCTGAATAATCACTATTATCTGGGCGAGAAGGTCACGGTGAGCTACACCGCCCCGGTCACGACCTACACCGTAAGCTTTAACGCTAACGGCGGTACAGGCACAATGGTAGATGTAACCGATATTTCCGGCGAATACACTCTCCCTGAAAACGGCTTCACTGCTCCTGCCGGTAAGCAGTTCAAGGCTTGGAGCGTTGGCGGTGTTGAAAAGGCGGTTGGCGACAAGATTACCGTTACTGCTAACACTACCGTAACCGCAGTTTGGGAGGACATCCCTGTTGTTACTTATACCGTTTCCTTCGATGCTAACGGCGGTACAGGCAGCATGGCTGATGTAACCGGTGTTTCCGGTGAATACACGCTCCCTGCAAACGGCTTTACTGCTCCCGATGGCAAGCAGTTCAAGGCTTGGAGCGTTGGCGGTGTTGAAAAGGCTGCTGGCGACAAGATTACCGTTACTGCTAACACTACCGTAACCGCAGTTTGGGAAGCTATTGAGTACAATGTAACCGTGACAGGCGGTACTGCATCCGTTGGTGCAGGCACTCCGATCACCAAGGCAACAATGGGTACAACCGTTACCTTGACTGCAAATGCGGCTCCGTCCGGCAAGGTATTTGATAAGTGGGAAGTTGTAAGCGGCGGCATTACCCTTGCGGACGCAAACAGCGCAACCACCACCTTCACAATGCCTGCCGGCGAAGTTAGCGTGAAAGCGACCTATAAAGCTGCGCCGCATACCCATACTTTCGATCAGGAAACCATTAAGGACGCAGCTCTGAAAACTGCTGCTGACTGCACCCATGATGCAGTTTACTACAAGAGCTGCTCCTGCGGAGCAATCAGCACAAATGATGCCGACACCTTTACAGACACCGGTTCTGCTCTCGACCACGCTTGGCCGGAAGAAGGAAGCTGGAGTAAAGATGCCGACAAGCACTGGTATGAATGCAGCCGCTGCCACTTAAAGAAAGACGAAGCGGCTCATGATTACGGAGACGATGACATCTGCGATACCTGTACCTATGATAATTCCGTTCCGCATACCCATAATCTGACGCTTGTTGATGAAAATCCTGCAACTTGCACCACACCGGGCAACAAAGCATATTACACATGTGACGGCTGTGATAAGTGGTTTGAGGACGCATCCGGTTCTGTGGAAATTACCGACAAGACCAGCGTCATCCTTACGGCAAACGGACATACTCCTTCCGGTTGGAAGTCTGATGCGGATAACCATTGGAAAGAATGTACGGTTGTTGGCTGCGGCGTCATCATTGAAGACAGCAAAGCAGCTCATACCGAAAGCGAATGGATCACCGACACTCCGGCAACGGCTACCACTGACGGCACGAAGCATAAGGAATGTACCGAGTGCGGTTATGTAATGGAAACCGGTACGATCCCGGCAACCGGCAGCGGTGAGCATACCCACAGCTATGGCAGCGAGTGGAAAACTGACGCCGACAAGCACTGGTATGAATGCTCCTGCGGCGCAAAAGCTGAGGAAGCGGCACATACCGCCAGCAAATGGATCACCGACACCGCAGCAACGGCTACCACTGACGGTACAAAGCATAAGGAATGCACCGTTTGCCACCGTGTACTGGAAACCGGTACGATTCCTGCAACCGGCAGCGGCGAGCATATGCACAACTACAGCTCTGACTGGAAATCCGATTCTATCAACCACTGGAAAGAATGCTCCTGCGGCCACAAGGATGATGTTGCAGCTCACAGCTTCAAGTGGGTGGTAGATAAGGAAGCAACTGCAACCAAAAAGGGCACCAAGCATGAAGAATGCAAGGTTTGCGGCTATCAGCGTCCTGCTGTTGAGATCCCAGCTACCGGTTCTACAACCAAACCGAACAATCCGACGGAAAGCAATCCGAACACCGGCGCTCTGGATGATGTACCTCAGACCGGCGACAACAGCAACATGATCCTCTGGATCGTCCTGCTGCTTGCTTCTGGCCTTGGTGTAACTGGCACCGTAGTGTACAGCAAAAGAAAAAAATACGTAAAATAACCCAATAAGATAATCTTATAAGGATGGGCGGTGACGGGCATAGTCCCGCTGCCGCCCTTTCCCTTGGATTGGAGAAACCACGATGAACAACGAACAAGCCCGACCAACATCCCAGCAGACGCCGAGTGCAGCCTCCGGTAAAGAGGATTACAGGAGATATATCGCAAGGAAAAGGCGGCAGAGAAGAAAGCAACGCAGGTTGATTCTTTGCGCCGCTGCGCTGCTTGTATTGGTCCTGCTTATTGTATTGCTTGTTAAAGGATGTTCCGGCAGCGACCCGTTAACCGGCACATGGGACTATGACAGCAACACGACCTATCAGTTTGACGGCAAAGGAAGCGGTGAAATGCTCCTTACCTCCGCAACTTATGATTTTTCCTATCAAGTGAAGGGCGATCGGCTCTTTATCGACTTTTCAAATGAAGCAGCACGGGATTGCACCTATACATTTTCTGTAAATGACAACACGCTCACCCTGACAGGCGGAGAAGGAACCATCGGCGGAACCTATGAGCTGCACAGACAGGAGGAATAGCCGGGTGAACCGTCAATGAAATGGATCAGCACCAAAGGAAAGTATCAAAGGAAACATAGGCCGCTCCGCAACTGGATCCCCATTCTCATTTTGCTGGCAGCATCCTCTGTAGGGGCTCTTGCGGCAGTCCGAGGTATTCTGAGAGATCAGAACAGACAGGTGGAATATGATCTTATATCAGGAAGTGTTCATGCAGAGGAAAGCAGCACTGCGGATTATATTCCAGCTATTCCTGTTATCCCTGCCGACACCACACGCGAGCCTGCGGAAATAGAAACAGAGCCTGAAATCCTGACGCAGTACGCTTCTGTGTATGAGCAGAACCCTGACCTGTTCGGCTGGATCTGTATTGAGAACACCGTTTTGGACTACCCGGTGATGCATACCCCGGACGATCCGGAAAAATACCTGCGTCTGTCCTTTGAGGGCGAAACCAGCACTGCCGGTACGCCTTTTATGGACGCAAAATGTGGAATTGACAGTGATAACTATATCATCTACGGGCACAACATGAAAAACGGCACTATGTTCCGTGAAATCCTGCAATACGCCAACAAAAGCTATTGGCAGGAGCATCCCATAATCAGATTTGATACGCTCTATGAGCAGGGCGAATATGAAGTTCTGGCAGCTTTTTACGACCGGGTATATTACGCAGACGAGAACTGTTTTAAGTTTTACCGCTTTATCAAGGCTGCCGACAAAGCAGACTATGACAACGCCATTCAGAATTATAAAGAAAAAAGTTTGTACGATACAGGGGTGACTGCCGAGTACGGCGATAAGCTCATTACCCTTGTTACCTGTTCCTATCACGAAGAACACGGACGATTCGTAGTGGTTGCCCGCCAAAGGTAAAAGCACATTCTTTGCAAGTAAAAGGCGGCTGCCGGATTATTCCGAACAGTCGCCTTTTACTTGTCAGTCTTAAATGCATCTGCCTGCTGGCAGAGGGAAATGTACTTCTGTATTTCCGCTTCACTCTTTCCTGCAAAGAAATCTGTAACGGTTTTTGATACCGTAGTAGTCGCCGTATCGGGAAATACGATGGCATCCAGACTGATATTCAATTCTTCTGCCAACAATGCAACCGTTTCAAATCGTGGGTTGCTGCGCCCGAGTTCAATCTCAATGATGGTACGGACGCTCATATGCAGTTTCTCCGCCAGTGCCCTTTGTGTAAGGTGCTGCCTTGCTCTCGCAGCACGGAGGGCAGCAGCAAAAGAATCAACTGGATTCTTCATTTTAACTCACCTCATATATAGTTTAGTGTGCGCTAATGCTCATATAAATAACCATTCAAATCACATCTGGTGAGTTATAAATCATATTTTGGAGGTTAGAAGAAGATGGATATAAATATTCGCAAGTACAGGAGGCACCTATAACACGGTAAACCGTTACCGCGCAAAATGCTTTTTTTCAAAAAGATTGTTTCTACAAACAGACAAGGAGCTGAGTTGCACTTTCGTAGATGAGTTGCAGCTCATATATTATGTTCTAAAGCTCATAAGCAAAAATGCGGAAGCTCCGCCAAACGGAAGCCGCTTTTCTACACACACCAAAACAAAACTGAAAGGCACCCAAACGGATTTTTATATCCGTGAGGGTGCCTTTTGTCGTATTGCGTTTTTGCACTCTGTCGGCTGCCGCAGCCCGCCCTTTCTCTCTGCTTCTTTTGATTTGATGGTCATAGAACAATAAGGAGGTACGGCGTATGGATTACTCGTAAAAATTTCTTCAAAAATCTTTCGCCCAATTTGGAAGTTGGGGCATCGGCTACCGTAGTAGTGGCGAAAGGGGAGGAAAAGTATCACCCGCCTTTGCGGACGCGAAGGGAGGTGAGAAAATGAAACCTCATTCGCACGAAGAACATATCCAGCACACCTTTGATGCGTTCTGCAAAAAGGTACTGCGGAATGAAGCGCGGGATTACCTCGACGAGCTGGCACGGAAGCGAAATCGTGAGATCAGCTTTTCTGATTTGCCGGTTGAAGTCATGGAACAGCTTTCGACCTGTGACATCTATTTTGTCGAGAAACAATCCTTTGGCGTTCTTGATTACAGGGTGCATATCGATAATGACGAGCTGGCAGGAGCCATAGCAGCCCTGCCAGCCCAGAAGCGCGATATTATCCTGCTGTCCTATTTCCTTGATATGCCGGACAGCGAGATCGCCAAGGCACTGAACATGGTACGCAGCTCCGTTGCTTACCGAAGATCCGCCACCTTAAAATTGCTGAGAGAACTGATGGGAGGAAAAGCAGATGAACAATAACCTGAACAACGCACGTCTGCTGCCCTTTACTGTCATTCAGAAAGCAGCAGGCGGCGACGTGGAAGCCATCAACACGGTTCTGAAACACTATGCGGGTTATATTGCCAAACTGTCACTGCGCGAGCTATACGACGAATACGGCAATCCCCATCTCTGTGTGGACGAAGAACTGCGCCGGAGGCTGGAAACCAAGCTCATAACGAAGATCCTCACTTTTCGGGTAGATTGACCCGACTGCCGGACAAGCACTTTCCCCTTTCTGCAAGTCCGACTGACTGTTCCTTGACAAATACGCGCGTAAGATAACGACGATTGCGTCATAAAGCACAAAGGATACATCCCTTTTGCGTTGAGCCGTGCGGTGGGTGCGCCATGACCCGTATCCGGGAGGATATGCCGAGCGACAAACACTTTCACCGTAATGCAGCGTGGCAGCTTGCGGGCGAAGATGCGCAAAAGGAATAATGGTACTCCCTTGCAGCCACAGTCCGAGCGTTAAAAGCGTCGCAGGCGATGGGCAGGGCTTCGGCAGACCGTCGGAGGGGTGGAACTCCCGTGGAGCTGCGCCAGCAGCCGTCCTTTGGGCTTCTTTATTTTGAATTGATTTTCTATATCCCATGAAAGGGGGATTTATTTCTATGAGCACAGCAATCAATCAGAAAACAAATGTCCCCGTTGTACGAGAGTACAAAATCGGGGACGTGACATATATCGTGAAAGCCGTCGTTAAGGACGGCGCAAAAGAGGACGCCGCGACAAAAATTCGCCGTATGATAAGAAATGATATGCAACAGGCAAAGAGCCACAAATAATTTACATCTTGCCTGCTGACGGCGAACAGGTTTGATGGTATAATTATAATAACCTGTTTGTCCGGCTGCCGGAACGGAGGTAAACATGAAACAGCAGCCAGACAAGATGACCGCATACTACTATCGTGCGGCGCATATCAATGCAGATTTGTACCTTGACAATCAAATGTACCGACTTCTCCACCATGCAATGACAAACGGTGTGTCCCTTGCTGCGAAAGGCGGTGACTGCAAATGATGAACGGAATCCAGTTTCAGAGTGTGCAGACGCCTAACGCTTTAAGCAGCGAACTCCGCAGCGTGATCCGTGACAATGTTCTGCAATTCTATGTGCAGGGCAACGGAATGGATGTGCAGGAAGAAGGAATAACCGCCCTGTATGAACGCTTGTCGCAGGAAGATAAATTAGACGGTGAGAGCAACAGTATTGCTAATCAGAAGAAGATTCTGGAACGCTACTGCAAAGATCACGGGTATACCGCTATCCGGCACTATGACGAGGACGACGGTTATTCCGGGACAAACTTCAACCGTCCAGGTTTCCAGCGTATGCTTGCCGATATTAAGGCGGGCAAGATCAAGCGCGTCATTGTAAAGGATATGAGCCGATTCGGGCGCGACTATTTGCAAGTGGGTATGTATACGGATGTTCTTTTCCCGGAGTTTGGCGTACACTTTATTGCCGTCAATGACGGCGTTGACAGCACCCGGGGCGAAAATGAGTTTACCGCTATCCGCAATGTTTTCAACGAAATGTACGCCCGCGATACTTCCAAGAAGATCCGCGCCACATGGCAGAGTAAAGGAAAATCCGGCGAACATCTGACTACCATTCCCCCATACGGGTATATCAAAGACCCGGAGGACAAAAAGAAATGGATCGTTGATGAAGAAGCTGCAGCGGTTGTGCAAAAGATTTTCTCCCTCTGTGTTGACGGTTTGGGACCTACACAAATTGCCAAGTGGCTGAAACAGCATCAGATTTTGAATCCTACTGCTTATGCTCATTCCAAAGGGCTGCCAGCCAGCAACAAGCCTACGGCTGATCCGTACAAGTGGACAAATGAAACCGTTTCCCGCATTTTGGAACGCGTGGACTATCTGGGACACACAGTGAACTTCAAGACAACGAAGCAATCCTACAAGAGCAAAAAGAAGCTCTGGAACGATCCTGCGGATTGGGTAATCTTTGAGAACACCCAGCCCGCGATCATCGAGGAAAGCGTATTTATTATTGTCCAGAATATCCGAAAATCCCGCCGCCGTCCTACCAAGATGGGTGATATGGGTATCTTCTCCGGGCTGCTCTACTGTGCAGAGTGCGGCGGCAAGATGTATCAATGCCGCGCCACGAATTTTACGGAAGAACAGAAATATTTTATCTGCTCCACCTACCGCAAAGGAAAAGACCTATGCACAACACATTCCATCAAGAATGTGGTACTGCATGAAATCGTGTTGAGAAATCTGCGCGAAGCCATACAGTATGTAGGCCAGCACGAAGCCGAGTTTATGCAGGAAGCCGCAGACATCAGTATGCGTGATCGTGACGCGGAATTTGCGCGGAAGCGTGATACGCTGGCAAAAGCTGATAAACGCATTGCAGAGCTTGACCGCATCATTTCCAGACTGTATGAGGACAATGTAATGGGTAAACTGTCCGATGACAGATTTATCAAAATGTCCCACGACTATGAGCTGGAACAGAGTAACCTTAAATCTATGGCAGAGGTTTTGCGCAAGGAGTTGAAACAGCAGGAGCAGCAGAAAACCAACGCCAAGGCATTTGTCTCAGCGGTGAAGAAGTACACAGATATGCAGGAGCTTGACGCGGCAGTTCTCCGAGAGTTTATTGACCGCATCGAAGTGTCCCACGCAGACAAGAAATCCAAGACAAGGGAGATCACTATTGTCTATAACTTCATCGGTGCATTTGACTTTACACGGGCTATCGAAGAAGCCCACAATACAACTCAAAAACAGCAAAAGACGGCATAGCCGTCAAGCTAAACCGTCTTTGCTGCAATGTTTTCTTAAGTCACCGCCCCATTGAGCGGGTTTTTTGTTTATGACCTAACCCGCTGAAGCCAAGCGGCAGCGCAGGCTGAGGCGCTGGTAGGTCAAACGCGAGGCTTGCCCAAGAGAACGAGGTCGAAGACCGAAGTTGGATTGGCAGCAAGCTACGGCGTACCTAACCCGCTGATGAAGCCCTAGCCCCGCGATCGGCAAGCGGCAGCGCAGACGGAGAGGCGGCAGGTCTCATACGCAAAACTCCCAAATCTTTGATTTGGTGAGTTTTACCGTAAGCCAAGCGGCAGCGCAGGCTGAGGTGCTCAGCCCCGGCTTAAAAGGGTAATGCCGCAGATGACCAGCACAGCTCCCAGAAGCAGGATCCATGCTTTCGGCGGCAGAAAGAAAGCGCATACGGTCACGATGCCGAATACGATGAGCACGAAGCCTATATCCTTGGCTTCTTTATAATTGCAGATCGGCTTTTTCTTTTTACAGTTTTTATAATTTCCCATAATCTTCACCCCGGTTATTCTATGCAGCCGGAGGCGGATATGTGAAAGAAAGGCTGTATGAAAATTATCTGGCTCTGCCGTTTCTAAAACGCGTAAATCGGTTTCCATAGAAACCAGAATCAGTAAATCAGAAACGGGTCGCACGCTGCGACCTGAAGTTATCGCTTTTTAAATACAAATAAATGGGAAAAATCATAAAAAATTACAGAATAGCGCGCCGAAAAACCGCAAAGTCCACAAAAACTGCCTTTGTATGATCTGATTCAGCTTTCATACAGCTGTTTGGTTTCAAAATCCGTCAAAATGGTTTCTATAGAAACCAAAACGAGAAAAAAAGAAACCATAACCATAGCTATCCAGCTGTCCGCAAACAGAGTGTTTTTGCGCTGCCGGACTTGCAAAAGCAGTGATAATGTGGTAAGATGATGCCATCATGAAAAGAACAGATGTTTCTGAATAAAAAGAAGAGGTGAAACCATTGACCATATCCCGAGAAACAGATTTAGGTACGATCTCTGTATCCAACGCTATCTTCGCGCAGATCATTCTGGATGCCTTTGAGCAGGAAAGCTGCCGGGGCAAGGTGTGGCCTGCGACAAAACGGGGAAGGCAGATAGGCGGTGATCAGCTGCCCAGCGCGGCGGATTATGGAGGGTATATTGAGGCGGAGCACAGCTTTGATGGAACGACCATTGATCTTGAATTTTCCATTATTATCCGGTTTGGAACCAGTATTCGCCGCATTACAGACGCCATCGGCGATTATATTGCCGGAGTGATCTATGAAAAACACGGAAAGTATCCCGGGCAGATCAGGATACGCATCGCGGGAGTACGTTCACGCCAGGTTGCCAGAAGAAATTTAGAGGTGATCAAAAATTATGCAGTTAAATGATAAGGTCAGCACTCTGAAGGGGGTCGGACCAAAGAAGGCGGAAGCCCTGGCGGATCAGGGTATCCGGACTCTGCAGGATCTTTTATATTTCTTTCCGAGAAAATATGAAGACCGCAGGCAGGTCACAGCCATCGGAAATCTTGCAGCAGGCAGAGATTTTCTGATCTCCGCAAAGGTATTGTCCCGTCGCTACAGCGGCAGTCCGTATAAAAAAAATACGCCCCTGTCTCTGCTGGTCGGTGATGATACGGGAACCATAGAGATCCTGTTCTTTAACGGAAGATATATCGCAAATCTGTTTAATGTAAATCAGACCTACAGCTTTTACGGCCGTGTTACAGCGAATTTCGACCGGCTGCAGATGATCCATCCGGAATTTCACAGAGAAGGAGATCCTGCCGATGTGCGGGGGATCCTGCCGGTCTATCCGCCGGTCAGCGGCATTTCCCAGAATGAGATGAGAAAGCTGCAGCTGCAGGTCAGGCCTCTTTATGATGCGCTGGAAGAATGGCTGCCAGAAGGGATCGCGGATACTTACCGTCTGGCGGACCCGTCTTATGCTGTTTCAAACATTCACTTTCCTGCAGACAGCCGTCAGGTGCTGGAAAGCAAGTTCCGGCTCATCTTTGAAGAACTTTTTACACTGGAAACAGGGCTTTTTTATATCAGAAACGACAGCCGCAAGGATCAGGGAGGTATCGTCATCGACGGAAGCCTTGCCGATCCTTTTATATCAGGCCTTCCGTTTTCCCTGACGGAAGGACAGGCCGCGGCGTGGGAGGATATCCGCAGAGATCTTGCCTCTGAGAAAGTGATGAACCGTCTTATACAGGGCGACGTAGGCTCAGGTAAGACAGTACTGGCTGAAATGACCATGTTCGCGGCGGCAAAATGCGGCTGTCAGAGTGTGATGATGGCGCCTACTGAACTTCTGGCCAAACAGCATCTTGCCTCGCTGACAAAGGATTTCTCGCCTTACGGAATTACTGTGGGTCTGCTGTGCAGCAGTATGAAAGCAGCAGAGAAGAGAGACGTTCTGCAGCAGCTGGCTGCCGGAGAAATACAGGTACTTGTGGGAACCCACGCAGTGATCCAGCCGGATGTTAAATTTAACGATCTGGGCGTAGTCATTACAGACGAGCAGCACCGCTTCGGCGTCAACCAGCGGAGCCTGCTGACCAAAAAAGGCGAAAATCCCAACGTGCTGGTCATGACCGCGACGCCGATCCCCAGAACCCTTGCCGTCATATTATATGGCGATCTGGATATTTCACAGGTTCGGACCATGCCAAAGGGAAGGATCCCGATCAAAACCACTCAGACGGACAGAGAGGGCCGCCGGAAGGTATATGATTTCGTAAAGCAGCAGCTGCGGCAGGGGAGACAGGCCTATGTAGTAGCGCCTCTTATTGAAGAATCCGACAAGGTAGACGCAAAATCGGCAGAAGCGCTTTTCGCGGAGCTTACCAAAACTCTTTCAGGATTCTCTGTCGCTCTGGTCCACGGCGCGATGAAGCAGGAAGAAAAAGATCTGATCATGGGTGATTTCTCCAGAGGCAATATAGACGTGCTGGTGTCTACCGTGGTCATCGAAGTGGGGATCAATGTGCCTAACGCAGCCGTCATGGTCATTGAAAACGCTGAGCGGTTCGGTCTGGCGCAGATGCACCAGCTGCGAGGCAGGGTAGGCAGAGGCAGCGACCAGTCTTATTGTTTTTTGATTTGCGGCAGTGACAGCGACATCGCCAGACAGCGGTGCGGGATCATGTGCAGTACTTCCGACGGTTTTGAGATAGCTGAGGCCGACCTGCAGCTGCGGGGACCTGGGGAGATTTTCGGTACGCGGCAGCATGGGCTTCCTCAGATGCAGATCAGTGACCTTGTACGCCATGGCGACGTGCTGGAAAAGGCTAAGGACGCGGCAAAGAAAATTATCGACAGCGATCCTCAGCTGGAAGGAGACGACGTGCAGGAGCTGAAACTGCGGATACAGAAGATGTTCGGCACAGATATCAGGCTGGAGTTGTGAGCCGAAGATGAAGATAAAAATAAAGATAAAGACAAGGAAAAGAGCCGTCTCAAAGTTTATCCGGGACAGCTCTTTTCTCTCTTACGTTACAATTTCTTTACTGATGTGACAGCAGTCAGAATCAGCTTATTTGCCGGACAGCTGCTTTTCAGCCATTTCGACCAGCTTCTTGGTCATATAACCGCCAACGTAACCATTCTGTCTTGCAGTCAGGTTTCCCTTGTCAGTCTGTTCGTAGTTGGACATGCCAAGCTCGTTCGCAACCTCTGTTTTCAGGTTGTTTAATGCGGGTTTCACATTGATACCCATCTGCTGTAAACTGTTGTTATTGTTGTTCATTTGTTTTCACCTCCTGTTTACGTTCTTAATTTAACCTTGCGGCAGATTTCTATGTCATGTAAATTCTGGGTGAAATTTTGATTAGATGACTGCGTCTTTTTCATTGCGAATATCTTGCGCTTCTGGTATACTACTAAGATAGAGAACGGCAGGCAGACGCCGCGGCCGCAGATCGTTTAAGAAAAATCGAAAAGAGGATACTGACCTATGAGGATCATTACAGGAGAATATAAAGGGCGGAAGCTGGAAACGCCGCGGGGCGCTGATATCAGACCTACTACAGATAAAGTAAAAGAAGCTGTCTTCAATCTTTTGATGCAGGATATATATGATGCTGTCTGTGTGGATCTGTTTGCAGGTACAGGAAATCTGGGCCTGGAAGCACTGTCCAGAGGCGCGCGGCGCTGCTATTTCTGTGATAACGCCAGGGACAGCCTGAATCTGATCAAACTGAACATCAAAAAGTGCCAGGCCGGCGACAGAGCCATCGTTCTGGCGGGAGACTACGCCAAGTGTCTTTCACGGATCAGAGAACAGGCAGATATCTTTTTTCTGGATCCGCCATATCAGGCAGGGCTCTATGAAAATTGCCTGAAGACCATAGATTCGCTTGATTTATTGAGCAATGAGGGTATAATAATAGCAGAACACGGCGCGCGGGATGAAATGCCGGAGCAGGTCGGCGGTCTGCAGAAAGTCAGAGAACGCAGATACGGTAAGATCATGGTCAGCATCTACCGCCGCGCAGATACAGAGGCAGTAGATCAGGACGCAGACGCCGGAGAAGGAGAGGAAGCAGCAGAATGAAACGCGCATTATATACAGGATCCTTTGATCCTATGACAAACGGTCATCTTGATATCATTACCAGAGCATCCAAGATGTTTGACGAACTTGTCGTAGGCGTTATCGTGAATCCCAACAAAAATCCTTTGTTTACCAGAAACGAGCGGGTCGCCATGATAGAGGAAGTGACAGAGGATCTGCCAAATGTAAAGGTGGATTCCTTTGAAGGCCTTCTGGCTGATTACGTCAACCGGAACCAGTTTAATGCCGTAGTGCGGGGGCTGAGAGCCACATCTGATTTCGAATATGAAATACAGATGGCTCAGATGAACGCGTGTCTCTTTGATAAAGGCATTGAATCCGTCTTTCTCATGACCAGCCCCAGATATTCCTTTATCAGCTCAAGCATGATCAAAGAAGTGGTTTCTCTGGACGGCCGCGTGGACGGCCTGGTACCGGAGATCATATTAGAGAAAATTAAAGACAAGTACAGCAAGAAATAGGAGGATCAAATGACAGTATTAGAATTATTGGAAGAGATTGAAGATATCGTTGATACTGCCCCTGGTTTGCCGCTGACCGGCAAGATCATGGTAGACGCGGGTGAACTGCTGGAGATCGTCAGGGCAATCAGGCTGAGCCTTCCTGATGACGTGCAGCAGGCCAAATGGGTCAAGGATGAAAAAGAACGTATTCTGGGCGAAGCCAAAGGCGAGTATGAGAAGATCATCGTCGAAGCCAAGAAACAGGCGGATTACCTGGTGGAAACTGATGATATTACCCTGCGGGCACAGAAGATGGCTGAGGGAATCCGTCAGGACGCTGAAGATTACGCAAAAGTCCTGAAGATGCGTACATATGATTATGTGGATAAGATGCTCTACGATATGCAGGCCAGAATGGACGAGCTGAATATGAAGTATTTCGGCGAAATGTACAGCAATCTGGAAAAGTCATTTGAAGAGATCGGCGGCGTTCTTCAAAGCAACCGGGACGAGATCAAAGAAATGGCTTACCGGACCCAGAACGGCCAGGATGAGATCGCAGTGAGAAAAGAAGAGGAATAAATATAACATAAAACCCATAGCAGGAGAATACTTTCTACTATGGGTTTTAAATTTCACTTACAAAAAAATAAACTGGTGACCGCAGGGGCCGTAGGCTGCTGCCTGCTGATGGTCGCTTTCCCGGAGCTGACCGAGCGGGCGTCTAAGGAAGCGATCAGCCTGTGGCTCAACGCCGTGGTGCCGTGCCTGCTGCCTTTTTTTGTAGCGTCAGGATTTCTGCGGCAAAGCGGTATCGCGGCAAAGCTGCCTCCCCGTATCTATCCTCTCGCCATGGCCGTGCTGTCCGGTTATCCTATGGGCGCGCGCATCTCCGGGGATGCTTACAGAGAGGGACGGCTGGATAAAGCGCAGCTGGAAAAAGTCCTCAGTTACAGTATGGTCACCGGGCCGGCCTTCATCATCGGGTCTGTGGGCGTGGGCTTTCTCGGCTCTCATAAGGCTGGAGTCATACTGGCCGTAAGCCACTATGCCGCGGCATTTTTAAACAGTCTGCTCTGTCATGGCGGAGGATCAAAGGGTGTCAGCCGGGGGATACAGACATGCCGGACTGACCGGTATTACGATATTCTCACTGACGCGATCCTGGACAGTTTCCGTTCCATTGGGCTGATCCTGGCTTATATTATGATCTTCATGATCGCGGGAGACCTGCTGCAGTTTTCCGGGCTGCTTTCTCTGCTGCCCGCGCCGGAGACGGCGGCTGTGATCAAGGGCTTTCTGGAGATGACGGTAGGAGCGGGAAGCCTGGCGATGTGCCAGTGCAGCCTGGCAGAGAAGGCGACGCTGATCTCCTTTATTCTCAGTTTTGGGGGACTGTCGGTGCTGGGCCAGTCTATGAGCATGCTGGGCGGCTGCGATATTCCTTTCGGCAGAATTTTTTTCATGAAGCTGTGTCACGGCGTTCTCAGCGGAATCATCACTTTTACTCTGGCGGCTTTTGTGTTATGATAGAGATATGAAAAGTATAGGAATCGTTGCAGAGTTTAATCCCTTTCATAAGGGACATCAGTTTTTGATAGAGGAGGCAAGAGAGGCTTTAGAAGCGGAGGCTGTTATCGCTGTCATGAGCGGCAGTTTTGTTCAGCGGGGTGAGCCTGCTGCCTTCGACAAGTGGACGCGGGCGGAGGAGGCCGTAAAAAACGGCGTCAATTTAGTGGTCGAGCTGCCTGCTGTCTTTGCGTGCAGCAGCGCCGAGTTTTTTGCCAGAGGCGGCGTAGGTGTTCTGGAAGGCTTCGGCTGCGTCGACTGGCTTGTTTTTGGCAGTGAAAGCGGCGATCTTGAGATGCTGCAGACTGCGGCGGATTTTCTCTCCCGCCATGAAGAGGAGCTGCTTCGCCAGGTGTCTGTTTTGATGAAGGAGGGCATGTCCTTTCCGCGGGCAAGGCAGGCAGCGGCAGCGCAGCTTGGAGGCGGTCTGGATCTGGCGGCTGTTTCGGAGCCTAACAATATTCTTGCTGTGGAATATCTTCGCCACGTGAAGAGGATGAAACCGTGGACGATGAAACGGCAGGGAGATGGTCATCACAGCTCAGCTTCACAGATACGCAGCGCTTTGATGGCGGCGGATCCGGAAAAGTGGCAGGCGCGGCAGCGCGGATACTGGCAGATGGCGGCAGCGGCAGTGCTGCGCACGGATCTGCCGGCGCTGGACGAGATCCTGTCCGCAGGCGGAGGCCTTTCGGATAAGCTGAAGAAGGAGATACGGTACGCTTCCTCTGTGGATGAGCTTCTCTCAAGGCTGAAATCCAAAGCGTATACCCATACCAGAGTAAGGAGGATGCTGGCCCAGACTCTGCTGGGTATCGACAGGCGCAGCGTGAATCAGGCGCAGCTGTATATCAGAGTGCTTGCCTTTGACGAAACCGGCGCGGCGTTTCTGCGGGACGTGAAGAAGCAGAAGTGCGCCGGACTTCCCTTGATCACCAACGTGAACAGGGGGCTGCGGGAGTACCCGCAGATACGGGATACCCTGGAAAAGGACATTCTGGCCTCTGACATATATAATCTGCTTACGGGCAGAGACCTTTACAGCTGCTCAGATTATGTTAAAGGGCCAAAACCCTTAAAAATCCCTTGATTTTCCCTGATTCAGGGTGTATAATTTTATAGGCGTTATACCAGATAAAAGCAGATATAGAATTTCATGAAATATGGAGGATTAGAATGAAAGTATTAGTAGTAAATTGCGGAAGCTCTTCATTAAAGTATCAGGTACTGGATATGGAGACAGAGACACTGTTGGCCAAAGGTCTGGTTGAAAGAATCGGTATGGATGGTTCTGTGATCACACACGAGAAGATCGGCATGGACAAGATCAAGAAGGAAGTGCCTATGAAGGATCACAAGGACGCTATCGCACAGGTTCTGGATGCAGTACAGAATCCTGAATACGGCGTTGTAAGCTCTATGGATGAGATCGGCGCAGTAGGCCACAGAGTTGTGCACGCAGGCGAAAAATTCGCAGAGTCCGTACTGATCAACGATGCGGTTATCGCAGCGCTGGAGGAATGTGTAGAGCTGGCTCCGTTGCACAATACACCGAACTTATACGGTATCGCGGCCTGCCAGGAGCTGATGCCGAACACACCGATGGTCGGCGTATTTGATACAGCATTCCATCAGACTATGCCGCCGGAATCCTATCTGTACGCGATTCCTTATGAATATTATGAAAAGCACGGCATCAGAAGATACGGCTTCCACGGAACTTCTCATAAATACGTGGCACAGAGAGCAGCTTCCATGCTCAATGTCAATATCAATGACCTGAAGCTGATCACCTGTCATCTGGGCAACGGCGCGTCTGTATCCGCTATCAAACACGGCAGATGTATCGATACTTCCATGGGCTTTACACCGCTTGAGGGTCTGGTTATGGGTACCCGCTGCGGAGATATTGACCCGGCTATCGTTACTTATATCAGAGAGAAGGAAAACCTGCCGCAGGGCAAAGCCAACGAGATCTTAAACAAACAGTCCGGCGTTCTGGGCATTTCCGGCGTATCCAGCGATTTCAGAGACCTTGAGGAAGCTGTAGCAGAAGGAAACGAAAGAGCGGCTCTGGCTTTGAAGATCTTCGCTAAGAAGGTAAGATTCTACATCGGCGCTTACATTGCTGAAATGAACGGCGTAGACGCTATCATCTTTACCGCAGGCGTTGGCGAGAACGATGTGAACATGAGAGAGCTGATCTGCACAGATCTGGGTAATCTGGGCATCAAGCTGGATATCATCAAGAACAAAGTAAGAGGTCAGGAAACTATCGTTTCCACTGAGGATTCCAAGGTTAAGCTCCTGCTGATCCCGACCAACGAAGAGCTGATGATCGCAAGAGATACTTACAACATTGTTAAGAAAATCAGAAAATAATGTTGACATTCTTGGGATTTGCGTATATACTTTAGAAGTTGACGATTATTAAATTTGTTTAATATAGAATCGAATCGAGAACAGAGGAGGTGTAGACAATGGCAGTTCCAAAGAGGAAAACATCTAAGGCTAGAAGAGACAAGAGAAGATCTCCGAACATGAAGAAATCATTACCGGGAATTTCTATCTGTCCGCAGTGTCACGAGCCGAAACTTCCGCACAGAGTATGCCCTAATTGCAACTATTATGACGGCAGGGAAGTTGTAGCTGAATAGCTTTAAGAAATTTTCAAAGCATGTAAAAGAGCAGTTTGTATCGAACTGCTCTTTTTTCGTGGCGCGCCCGGATGTAAGGATAAGGCTATTTGACAGAGATACCGTAGCGCGTGAGTGTATCGCAGAGGAGATACAGGGTCCTGTTTTCCGGCTCACACATGGGCAGTCTGTATTCTTTTTCGATATAGCCCATCATATTAAGCGCCGCTTTGACAGGTATAGGGTTCACTTCGCTGAAGAGAGCCCTGATCAGCGGTATCATTTTCAGCTGCAGGGTGACAGCGGACTTATGTCTTCCCTTTAGAAAATCTGTTGTCATCTGGTGATAATCGGCAGGAATGATATTGGCTGCGGTAGAGATACAGCCGATACCGCCTATGGACATGATAGAAATGGTCTGATCGTCATTACCGGAATAGATATCAAAGCCGCTGCCCGCAGTCAGAGAGGCGATCTCGCAGATCTGGGCGATATCGCCGCTGGCTTCTTTGATGGCGCAGATGTTGGGGTGTTTTGACAGTTCCTTCACTGTCTCCGGCAGAATGTTGACGCCGGTACGGCTTTTAACAGAATAAAGTATCATCGGCAGATCAGTATAATCTGCGATCATATTGTAATGGCGGATCAGCCCTTTCTGCGTGGCTTTGTTGTAATACGGCGTCACTACCAGTAGTCCGTCTGCGCCGGCGTACTGGAATTCCTTTGCCAGATACATGGACTGCGCCGTATCATTACTGCCCGCGCCGGCAATGACCGGTATCCGGCCGGCTGCTTTTGCCACGGTAAATTCCACAAGGGACAGCTTTTCTACAGAACTTAGCGTGGATGCTTCGCCGGTAGTGCCGCAGGAAATGATGGCATCGGTACCTGACTGGATATGCCACTCGATAAGCCGTTCCAGGGCATCATAATCTATGCGGCCTTCCTTGAAGGGTGTAACCAGAGCTACACCGGAACCTTTGAATATTGACATAAAGAGCTCCTTTCTTTTTTACTTATAGTATTCAGAAAAAGTTTTTTTGTTAATTTTTGAGAATGGATGTTGCCAAATTTCCGTATGCGTATTACAATAATTTAAAATATAGTTAAAGAAAGGAATTAAGATGGACATACTGGATTATAAAATAAGAAAAAGAAACTTGGAAATTGAACAGAAAGAATGGGACGCAGTACTGAATATCGCAAAGAAAGAAGAAAAGTTTTATGCGCTGTCAGATGATCAGGCCCTGAGTGAAGAGCAGAAACAGCAGATCGACGCGTTTTGGAAGAAATACGAATTCATGGGAAAAATCGATTACACTGCTTTCCAGACATTTTATAACAGATCGGGCATTTTTGATCCGCGGTATGTACCTCATTATTTTACTAAATTCTTTATCAGACCGTTTACAGCCCCGGAAAAGTATTGCACGGCTTTTCAGAATAAGGCCTACCTGCCTAAACTGATCACAGGCGCAAAGCAGCCCGAGACAATTGTGAGAAGGGTAGAAGGAATTTATTATAATGGTGATTTTCGAAGGATCGAAGAGCGGGAAGCTATCGCGCTCTGCATGAGTGTACTTGACGGCGGCAGAGAGATCGTAGTTAAGCCGAGCGGCATGGCCGGGGGCAAAGGAGTTGAATTTTTTTCATCGTCCACACCAGAAGAACTGAAGAAAGTATTCCGAAAGAAAGGGCAGCTTTTCGTTGTTCAGAAGGCGATCCACCAGCATCCTGAAATGGCAAAGCTTAACCAGAGCACTGTAAACACGGTAAGACTGACCACATTTATGTACAAAGGAAAGTTTATTCCGCTGGCAGCGCTGATCAAAGTAGGAGCTCCCAGTGTAAGAGTAGACAACTATAAACATGGCGGCTGTCTGATCGGCGTCAATCTTGACGGGAGCGTTCTTCCGTGGGCTCTGAATATCGACAGACAGCGTATTTCAGAACTCCCATCCGGTATAAAGCTGGGAGAAGGAGGCTTTGACAGCGTACCGTGCTTTGATAATGTGCTTGCGGCGGCAGAACGCGCTCACTATGATATTCCTAAGATCAAGCTGATCTCCTGGGACATCGCCATAGATGATGAGAATGAAGCGGAGATCATAGAAGCTAATTTCGGCGGAGACCTGCGCATGCATCAGGTTTTGACAGGACCGGTATTCGGAGACATGACGGAAAAGATCCTGGACTATTATGTTCTTCGGAAATTCAAGCGCAAAAGGATCACGCGGGAATTTGACTATGATGAGTACCATGACCATATCGTCATTACGAAAATGGGAACAGAGAAGTCGAAGATCTGCGTACCCGCGCAGATCCAGGGCAAGCCTGTAACGGAGGTAGGACCTTATGCGTTTGCTTATCACAAGGAACTGAAGGAAGTGGAACTGCCGGATTCCATTGTACGAATCGGCGAGCATGCGTTTTTTGGCTGCGTGACGATGCACACCCTGAAGGTAAATATGAAAACTCTGAAGAAAGTGGAAAAATCCGCGGTCAACAGGTGCTACAAGCTGGATAAGGCTTTTAAGGACAAACTCAGTGAAAAAGAATAGAAAAAACGAGAATGGAGCGGGAAATTTACCTGTTCCATTCTTCCTATTTTTGTTGAATTGTCAATCAGAAGATGGTAAAATAAAATGATATGGCATGCCTTTGCCTCAGAAGGGCGGGCTTGCCTGAATACAGTAAAATAATGTAAAGGAGATAGATCCATGAAACAGTTGGAAAAGAAGTTAAAAGTCGGCATCTTAGGAGGTACGGGTATGGTTGGACAGAGATTCATTTCTCTGCTTGAAGATCACCCGTGGTTTGAGGTCACTACCATCGCGGCAAGCGCCAGAAGTGCCGGCAAAACCTATGAAGAAGCCGTAGGCGGCAGATGGAAGATGACTGCGCCGATGCCGGAAAAGGTTAAGAATATTAAAGTTATGGACGTCAGCGATGTGGAAAACGTGGCATCTACTGTAGATTTCGTGTTCAGCGCAGTGGATATGTCAAAGGATGAGATCAAGGCCATTGAAGAAGCTTACGCAAAGACGGAGACTCCGGTCGTTTCCAATAACAGCGCGCACAGATGGACGCCGGATGTACCGATGGTGGTTCCTGAGATCAACATCGGCCACTTTGACGTGATCCAGTATCAGAAGAAGAGACTGGGAACGAAGCGGGGCTTTATCGCTGTTAAGCCGAACTGCTCCATTCAGGGCTATGTTCCGGCGCTGGCCGCATGGGCGGAATACGAACCATATGAGCTGGTGGTAACTACTTATCAGGCCATCTCCGGAGCCGGCAAGACCTTTGCTGACTGGCCGGAAATGGTAGAGAATATCATTCCGTACATCGGCGGGGAAGAAGAAAAGAGCGAGCTGGAGCCTCTGCGTATCCTGGGACATATCGACGAGGCGCAGGGCGTTATCGTTAAGGCGCAGGAACCTGTGATCACATGTCAGTGCGTTAGAGTTCCGGTTCTGGACGGACATACGGCTGCGGTATTCATCAAATTCAGAAAAAAACCGACGAAGGAGCAGCTGATCGAAAAGCTGAAGAACTTCAAGGGATTTCCGCAGGAGGCAGAGCTTCCTAACGCGCCGAAGCAGTTCATTCATTACATGGAAGAGGATGACAGACCTCAGGTCAAACTGGATGTGAACTGTGAAAACGGTTTCGGCGTTTCCATCGGTCGTCTGAGAGAAGATACAGTCTATGATTTTAAATTCATCGGACTTGCGCATAATACTGTAAGGGGCGCTGCAGGCGGTGCTGTGCTCTGCGCGGAATCTCTGGTAGAAAAAGGCTTTATCGAGAGCAAATAGGGGGAAAGACAATTGGGTTATCTTGAAGCGGTTATTTTAGGCCTGGTGCAGGGACTGGCAGAGTTCCTGCCTATCAGCAGCTCAGGCCACCTGGCGCTGCTGCAGAATATTTTTGAAATCAGGGGGGATAAGGTGCTGTTGTTCACAGTGCTGCTCCATGTGGGTACACTGGTATCCGTGTTCATCATCTACTGGCGGGACATCTGTGAGCTGCTAGTGGAACTGGCGCTGACCATTAAAGACCTGTGCACGGGGAAAGGCCTTCGCCTGGCGGAACGTCCGGTACGAAAGCTTGGGGTCATGATCATCGTGGCCACTATACCTACAGCTTTGATCGGTCTGCTGTTCAACGATATTTTTGAAGGCATGTATCTGTCTCTGACAGCGATCGGCATAGGTTTTCTGATCACCGGTGTTCTCATGTTTCTGGCTGAAAGAATGGGGTCAGCGCATAAGAACATAGAAAAGATGAATTTCCGGAATGCCGTGTTCATCGGTGTCCTGCAGGGGATTGCCATCTATCCGGGTATTTCCCGTTCGGGATCCACTCTGGTGGGTGGCCTTACCACCGGCCTGCAGCGTCCTTTTGCGGTCAAGTTCGCGTTTCTCATTTCGATCCCGTCCATTTTAGGATCTGTGGTGCTGGAACTGCCGGACGCTGTCAAAGAGGGCGTTGATCCGCAGGTTTTCGGACCGATCCTGGCAGGCATGGCAGTAGCGGCTGTATCCGGTTTCATTGCTATCAAGACTATGATCCGGATCGTATCAAAGAAAAAGCTGAGCTATTTTTCCTATTATGTCTGGGCGCTTGGAATTTTCACCATCGCCTACGGATTTTTGGGGAGGTAAGTTAACGATTGGCACAACAAAAGAAAAAGTCCGGCAGATCGTCGGGCACAAAAAATAAAAAGAAAGCGGATCCTGCAAAGGAAAAGGCGAGAGCCGAGATCCAGGAGATGCAGGCGCGCCGTAAAGCCGATAAACGGGTCATAGACGAGATCTGGGGCGTTATTTTCATCGCAGTCGGGATCTTTCTGTTTGCCGCTGTTCAGTTTCACGCGGCGGGAGAACTCGGCAATACGATCGGCGACGCGCTCAAAGGCGTTTTTGGTCTGATGGGGCTGGTGCTGCCATGGTATCTGGCCGTTTTCGGCGCGCTCCTTTTTGCCAATAAAACAGTGCATATCAGCGGTAAATCGTTTTGCATGGCCTTTCTGGTGCTTCTGATGCTGTGTCTTGTTAATTCAGGACGTTATATCGACAGCGCGGAGCTGGCTTACGATTTCGCTGATTTTTATGAAAAAGGCGTCCATCTGCAGGGCGGCGGCTTTTTCGGCATGACCGTGGGAACTTTTCTGGTCAAGACTGTGGGTATGGTAGGACTGTATGTGTTTTCTATCGTAGTCATCATCGTCTGCCTGCTACTGGTCATCAATACGCCGGTATCCCGGGGCATTGAAAAGATCGCTGGCAAAGCGGAGGAACACAAGCTGCTGAAGGAAAAACTCAAAGCTGAGGATTCGCCCTTTGAAACAGAGCCGGATCAGTCAGACGCTGTGCCTGCGGCAAAGAAAAGACAAACGGAAGCAGGGACCCAGCTGTCTATGCTGGCAGATGGAAGAGATATCAAGATCATCACGCCTTACGACGACGAAGGCCCTCTGGGCCGCGATGCGGAGAAGAGCGGAAGACACAGCGCGAAGTCAAAGAAAAATAAAGTGCTGGAGTACATGAGTGACAACAGCCTCTTTTCATCAGATAAATCAGACGGCAAAAAGACAAAGACATCCGCGCCGGATGCTGCTGCCGGAGGCTTTGGCCTTGACGGCACAGCAAAAAGCAGCGGCTATGGACTTGAAACCAAGACGGATTACGGCGCCGGCCGCGGTCTGGACGGCCAGATCGATTACGGCGGCGGCTACGGTCTGGACGGACACAGTCATACGGCACCTGCGGACAGAGGTCTGGGGAGTGTGGAAAATACCTTCGTAAAAGCAGATAGAAATACCGGCACGGCAAAGCCAGTCTACAGAAGCGAAGACGTAAGTACCGGCGGCAGGTCTGCCAGCGATATTCCCGGCGTGATCCGTACAGAGGAACCGGCAAAACTGACTAAAAAGGAAGCCAGTTCCATCACATTGGATCCGGACCAGGTGGCTATGCAGACTTCCGTCACCCAGTACAAAAAACCGCCGATCAGTCTGCTGAACAAGCCGAAACCGGTCAACAAAGGAAACATCAACATCAACCTGAAGATGAAGGCGGCGAAACTGGAAGAAACGCTGCAGAATTTCCATGTGGATGCCAGAGTCATCCAGGTAACACAGGGACCGGCCATTACAAGGTACGAGATTCAGCCTAATGTAGGAGTTAAGGTTAACAGCATCGTCCGCCTGGCAGATGATATCGCTTTGAATCTGGAGGCCAAGAGTATCCGTATCGAAGCTCCGATCCCGGGTAAAGCGGCGGTCGGCATCGAGGTGGAAAACGATAAGATCAACATGGTCACTCTGCAGGAGATCATCGATTCACAGGAATTCAAATCAGCCAAGTCCAAGATCACCTTTGCCGTTGGCAAGGACATCGCGGGCAAAGCCATCGTGGCAGATCTGAAGGGGATGCCGCATCTTTTGATCGCCGGATCCACAGGTTCCGGCAAGAGCGTGTGCATCAACAGCATCATCACCAGTATCCTGTACAAAGCGGATCCGGATGAGGTCAAACTGGTTCTCATCGACCCGAAAGTGGTAGAGCTGGGCAACTATAACGGCATACCGCATTTGCTGATCCCTGTGGTAACAGAACCGGCCAAGGCTGCCGCGGCCCTTAACTGGGCTGTCGCGGAGATGACAGACAGGTATAAGAAATTTGCGGAAAATCAGGTCAGAGATCTGGAAAGCTATAATGATACCATGCGGCTTTCTGGTGAAACGGATCAGATCATGCCGCAGATCGTCATCATTATAGACGAACTGGCGGACCTGATGATGGCGGCGCCGTCGCAGGTAGAGGAATCCATCTGCCGTCTGGCGCAGATGGCGAGAGCTGCCGGAATGCATTTGATCGTTGCGACACAGAGACCGTCTGTGGATATCATTACCGGCGTGATCAAAGCAAATATTCCGTCCAGGATCGCTTTTGCCGTGTCATCCCAGTTTGACTCCCGGACTATTCTTGACATGTCCGGCGCGGAAAAGCTGGTGGGAAAGGGCGACATGCTCTTTAATCCGCTTGGCATGGGCAAGCCGGTGCGCGTTCAGGGCGCCTTTGTTTCTGACGCAGAAGTACATAACGTCATCGAATACGTGAAAGGACAGGTACCGGAAACCGAATATGCCGGTGATGTAATGAACACCATTGAAAAGGGCAACCTGCCCGCGGGAAAGGATGACGACGGAGATGAGCTGCTGCAGGATGCTATCGAATGCGTGGTCAGCGCCGGACAGGCGTCTGTATCCATGCTGCAGCGCCGTTTCAGAATAGGATATAACAGAGCGGCAAGGATCGTGGACATGATGGAAGCCAGAGGCATCGTCGGTCCGCAGGACGGCAGCAGGCCGAGACAGGTCCTTCTCAGTGAAGACGAGCTGGCCGCAATGAAAAATGAAGTGGAGAATCAATGAAGATATTTATAGAAACTCTGGGCTGTCCCAAGAATTATAACGATTCAGAGGCGGCAGCCGGAATTTTGGAAGAACATAAGTATGACATCGTTGATACCCCGGAGGACGCCGACATCATCATGGTCAATACCTGCGGATTTATCAACGATGCCAAGACCGAGTCCATCGAGAGGATCTTTGACATGGCCGCGTATAAAGCGGACGGCAAAAAGCTGGTGGTCTCCGGCTGCCTGGCACAGCGGTACGCAGAGGAACTGCACCAGGAAATGCCGGAGGTAGATCTCTTTCTCGGCGTCAACGAATATGAGAAGCTGCCGGAACTTCTCGCGGAACTGTCAAAGGGTGTCTGCCGCGGGATCGTCAGCGGCGTCTGTGATGACGGCTTTCTTCGGCGTTATACCCGTAAGCTGCCGGAAAATCCGTATTCCGCTACGATCAAGATCGCGGAAGGGTGCAACAATGTCTGCGCCTACTGTGTGATCCCGGCTATCCGCGGAGGGTACAGGAGCAAACGGGAGGAAGATATTCTGGCAGAAGCGGAAACACTGGCTGCTGCTGGCTGCAAAGAGCTGATCCTCATCGCTCAGGACGTGACCTATTACGGCATGGATCTCTACGGAGAACTGCGCCTTGCCAAGCTGCTCAGAAAGCTGTGCCGCATCGACGGTATCCGGTGGATCCGTCTGATGTACTGCTATGAGGACAGGATCACCGATGAACTGATCCGGACCATGGCGGAAGAAGAGAAGATCTGCAGATATCTGGACATTCCTATCCAGCATGCCAGCGACAGAGTTCTGGCCGCCATGAACCGAAGGTCCACAGCAGCGTCCATAAAGGATACCATAGCGCGTCTGAAAGCGGCTATGCCGGATATCCATATCAGAACTACTCTGATCGTAGGATTCCCGGGAGAGACCGAAGAGGATTTTGATATTCTGTGCGATTTTGTGGAAGAACAGCGATTCGCGCGGCTGGGCGTCTTTGCTTATTCACAGGAAGAAAATACGCCGGCAGGTGAAATGGAAGATCAAATAGATGAAGAGATCAAAGAACAGCGCCTGGATCATATCATGCGCAGGCAGCTTGACATCTCTCTGGAACTGAATCAGGAGAAGATCGGACAAACCTTTGAAGTTCTGGTGGAAGACAGAGACGAAGACGGCAGCTATATCGGTCGGACGGTCTTTGACGCGCCGGAGATCGACAACTCAGTCATTTTTAATTCGGCAAGAGAACTCGCGCCGGGAGACTTTGTCCGGGTTTTGATAGAAGACGCTTTTGATTATGATATCGTTGGAACGGAGGTTTAAGTATGAATTTACCTAATAAACTGACTATCGCCAGAGTTATCGCTGTGCCGTTTTTCATCGCGGCATATATGACAGGGTATAATCTCGTTGCGTTTATTCTGTTTGTGGCAGCCTCACTGACGGATATGCTGGACGGAAAGATCGCCAGAAAATATAATCTGGTAACTAACTTCGGAAAGATCATGGATCCGCTGGCAGATAAGATCCTGGTCTATTCGGCTTTCTGTCTTATGGTGGACGACGGCACCATGCCGGGATGGATGCTGATCGTGATCCTGGCCAGAGAGTTTACCATCGCAGGCATGCGTACGGTGGCCGCATCAGAGGGAACTGTCATTGCGGCAGGTATGAGCGGCAAGCTGAAGACTGTGCTGCAGATGATCGCTGTACCGCTGCTTCTGCTGGCGGCCGCTATGGGAGATATGGGTCAGCTGCAGGATTACTGCGCGCTGGCGGGCCAGATATTCCTGTGGGCGTCTTTGATCATGACTGTATATTCTGGCGCGGAGTATGTGCTTAAGAACAAAAGCGTATTTTCGATGTAAACGGAGGTAGAGAAAATGAAAACTGCGGTTTTGAGCGTCGGAACCGAGATCCTTTTCGGACAGATCACCAACACAAATACGGTATTTCTTTCCCAGCAGCTGAACCTGCTGGGTTTTGATGTTATGTATCACTACACGGTGGGGGATAATTCCGGCCGCCTGGCGGAGATCATTCAGATGGCCTTCCGGGACTGTGATCTGGTCATTACGACGGGCGGTCTGGGGCCTACGGAGGACGATCTGACCAAGGAAACGGCCTGTCAGGTGATGGACGATGTTCTGGTACGGCATGAGCCTTCTATGCGGGCCCTTGAAGAAAGCGCCAGACGGCGGGGAAGACCTATGACTGCCAACAATTATAAGCAGGCCATGATGCCGAGCCGGGCTGAGGTCTTTGACAATGACGCAGGAACAGCGCCTGGATTTGCGTTGTCAAAGGACGGCAAAACCATCATCTGCATGCCGGGGCCGCCGCGCGAAATGACCCGTATGTGGCAGCGCCGCGTGCGTCCGTATCTCGCGAAACAGCAGACCGGTGTGATCTATTACAAGGTTCTGCGGTGCTTCGGCATCGGGGAGTCGTCTCTGGAGACAGAACTGCTGCCGCTGATAGACGCTCAGACGGACCCGACTCTGGCTACCTACGCCAAGGAGGGAGAATGCAGTGTGCGCGTGGCGTCTAAGAGGGAGACTCTGGAAGAAGCGCAGGAAGCCGCAGCTCAGATGATCCAAAAAGTCCGCGAACGGGTCGGAGACTACATCTACAGTGAGGATGATGAGGAACTGGCACAGGTCGCAGGCAGAAAGCTGATAGAAAGGAATATCAGCATCTCAGCCTGCGAATCCTGCACCGGAGGTATGTTCGGCGCGGCGCTGACATCCGTTCCGGGTATCTCCGCTGTCTTTGAAAGAAGCCTTGTAACTTATACGTGGCGGGCGAAGATGGAAGAACTGGGTGTGAAGAAAGAGACTCTGCTGGCCTATACGGCTGAAAGCCGTGAGATAGCCGCAGAAATGGCAGAGGGGCTTGCCGCGAGGACAGGCAGTGATATCTGTGTCTCCATTACCGGTATTGCCGGACCGGACGGCGGTACAGAGGAGACGCCTGTGGGCACTATGTTTATCGGCTGCTGTTACCGAGGTCAGACTCTGGTACGGCAGATCCGCGGCCGCAATGTGAACCGGCAGTGGAACAGACACTACGGCGTCCTGACTATGCTGGATACAGTGAACCGGATCTTAGACGGAAAACAGGAAACATTAAGCTTAAGTGACAGATAATATTGTAAATGTAAAAAATTTGCTTGACAGCGGACGAGAGCTGTTATATACTGTTCATACCAATTATTTACACATTTTTGTGTAGAAAGTACTTGACCGAAACCGCACAATAAGGTATTATTATATAAGAACAAGTGTTCACACGGAGGTAGGAAATGAGCGCAAATAACAATAAGATAAGCAATGGCAGAATTGATAATATAGACGCCAGAGAAAAAGCTCTGGATGAGGCTATGGCCCAGATACAGAAACAGTTCGGCAAAGGCTCCATTATGAAGCTGGGCGACGCGTCGGCTCAGATGAACATCGATACCATCTCTACAGGTTCCGTCAGTCTGGATTTGGCGACCGGCGTAGGCGGAGTGCCGAAGGGAAGAATCGTAGAGATCTACGGTCCGGAATCATCCGGTAAGACGACTCTGACTCTGCATATCGTCGCAGAGGCACAGAAGAAGGGCGGCAAGGCAGCGTTTATCGACGCGGAGCATGCGCTGGATCCCGTCTATGCCAGAAATCTGGGCGTTAAGGTGGATGAGCTTCTGGTATCACAGCCGGATACAGGTGAACAGGCGCTGGAGATCTGCGATATGCTGGCAAGGAGCGGAGCGCTGGATGTTATTGTTATCGACTCCGTAGCCGCGCTGGTTCCTAAAGCTGAGATCGAAGGAGATATGGGTGATTCCCATGTGGGTCTGCAGGCCAGACTGATGTCACAGGCCCTGCGGAAGATAGCCGGTAATGTGAACCGTTCCAATACCTGCGTGATCTTCATCAATCAGCTTCGTGAGAAGATCGGTGTCATGTTCGGCAATCCTGAGACCACTACCGGCGGCCGGGCTTTGAAGTTTTACTCTTCCATGCGCTTTGATGTGAGAAGGGTGGAAACCATCAAGAGCGGAGATAAGATGATCGGCAACAGGACCAAAGTCAAGATCGTAAAAAATAAAGTGGCGCCTCCGTTTAAACAGGCGGAATTCGATATCATGTATGGCGAGGGAATTTCCAAAGCCGGCGATCTGCTTGACTGCGCTGTGGAACAGAAGATCGTAGAGAAGGCGGGTTCGTGGTACAGCTACGGAGGTGAAAGGATCGGTCAGGGACGTGAAAACGTGAAGACCTGGCTGGAGGACAATCCTGCTATGCTGGCCGAGATCGAAGCGAAGGTCATGGATACCCTGAAACCAAAAGATGACAACGGAGCTGACGCACCGGACGGTCTGAACGTAGACGCAGACGGCGTTGTCATAGAATAGATCAGATTATATAAATATTGAAGGAGATAAATGACAGACATGGAAACAATCAAATGTATCAAAGAGAGAAGAAGCATCAGAAAGTTTAAGGCAGAACCGGTGTCAAGAGAAGTGATCAATGAGATCGTTGCGGCAGCATCCTACGCACCATCCTGGAAGAATACGCAGATCACGAGATATGTGGTCGTAGAAGATCCGGCAGTCAAGGCAAAGATCGCAGAGGAATGCGTCCTCGGCTTTGAATATAATTCCAAGACCATCAGCCGTGCGCCGCAGCTGGTGGTAGCAACTTACGTATCCGGCAGATCCGGATTTGAAAAGGACGGATCCTACACGACTTCCAAGGAAGACAGATGGGAGAATTTCGACGCCGGCATCGCAGTGCAGACCTTCTGTCTGGCAGCTCACGATATGGGTGTTGGCACTGTTGTTCTGGGTATTTTAGACGACGCCAAGGTGGCTGAAGCCATCCACGCGCCGGAAGGAGAAAAGATCGGAGCTTTGATTCCGATCGGTTATCCGGAAGGAGATGCACCGACAGCGCCGAAACGGAAAACGGCAGAAGAACTGGTGAGGTATTTATAGAAACCGAAGTTCTCGGAGAGGAAGCGTTACGGCAAATCCTCTCCGATTTTTTATATGACTGTGATGAATCTCGCTGATTATGCATGATTTATGCATACTTGACAATTATGCATAAATCATGCATAATTGAAGCAGGAGGAACTGCCGATGAATTATATAGCGATGATTGGCGATATAAAAGATTCAAGAAAAATAAAGAATCGCAGGCAGGTGCAGGAGCGATTAAACACTGTATTGAAGTCTGTAAATGAAACTTATTGTACCGAGATTTCAGCAAATTTTATTATTATGCTAGGTGATGAATTTCAGGGATTGCTGAAAACGGGCGAAAATGTCCTTGATATTGTTAAGTATATCCAAAACGAGATGTATCCTGTTAAACTGCGTATTGGAATAGGAATCGGTGAAATAAGTACAAATTTTTACAATGAAACCGCTATTGGTGCCGATGGCCCAGCTTATTACGCAGCCAGAGAAGTGGTAGAGCAGCTTCATGAACAAGAAAAAAAGTTAAAGAAACAAGCTGCAGATATTCAAATTTCAATATATGGTGTAAATAAATTTGAAATCACAGAAATCAATACGCTTCTTGCCCTAATAAAGATAATAGAGCTTGGCATAGGACATTTGTTAGGAGACTTTTATTTTCAGAATGAGAGAATTGCAAGTTACAAAGAAGAAACATATAAAGGTGTATTATTACATTCTTTAGAGTATTATGTCGTATTCCTTGTAGTCATGCTTCCTGTTTTTAGTTTCGATATGATTCTTGGAGTTACATATGCAGCTGCGGCACATTTTGTAATTGATACAATAAAATGTCTGATTCCAGATAGGCGTAAATTTAGAAGAAATAAGGAAGTATTTGTAATTGATCAATGTGCACATATAGTTTCTATTCTTGCGCTAGCCTATATTATGTATGTTTTCGATTTTTCAATAGAGCCACTTGGAATCATAGTAGACATTCTAAGCGCATGTGAATGTGAAGGAGAAATACTTGCAAGATGGATATTGGCGGTCTTATTAATTCATATACCTGTAAATCTTTTAATACAGATATCTCTTGAAGATTATAAACCGAAGGGTGATAAAGGAGTGATTAAGTCCGATAATAAAGCAGGCAGAAGAATCGGATCTGTCGAAAGACTTATAATGCTGGTTTTTCTGTCGAGAGCACAGTATGCGGCTATTGGGTTTGTACTTACAGCTAAATCAATTGCCAGATATGATAAGATCACGAAAGATGAACAATTTGCAGAGTATTATTTGCTTGGAACATTAATAAGCACATTATGTGTAGTTATATGTAGTATATTAATTCTGTGCTAAACATTATTGATAAATACAGTATATTATAATAGGAGTATGTCTATGCAGAAATTTATCATTTTAAATCAAGACGAAGTAAGGTCCATGATCCATATGGAAAATGTGCTGTCTGCCGTGGAAAAGGCCTACAGTTTTAAGTGCGATCAGCAGGCGGAACTGTTTCCGCTGGTCTGCCATACCTTTGAGGAAGGAAAGGCGGAATTCGACATCAAGAGCGGCGGCGCAGATGGCGCCGGAGTATTCGGCATGAAGCTGGTCAGCTTTTTCCTTGCAAACAGCGAGAAAGGGCTTCCGCGGCTGACCGGAACGATCCTCATCTTTGACCGCCAGACAGGTATGTTAAAGGGTATGATGGATGGAGGACGTATCACCAACATGCGTACCGGCGCTGCGGGTGGAGTAGGCTGTAAGGCTTTGGCACGGCCGGAATCAGAAACTCTGCTCCTGGTCGGTACAGGTGCTCAGGGGGCGCCCCTTCTGGAAGCAGCTCTGTCTGTAATGGAAAATATAAAGCGGATCTTCGTATATAACGCCCATTCCTTTGAACGGGCAGCCGCTTTTGCAGCAGATGTGAAGGAACAGCTTGGCATCACCTGTGAGATAACAGCAGTCGACGATTTGGAAGTCGCTTGCGGACGGTCAGATATCATACTGACAGCCACGCCTTGCCGCGATGGTCTGATCCAGGCTGACTGGATCAGACCGGGAACGCATCTTTCCTGTATCGGATCAGATATGGAAGGAAAACAGGAACTGGAAATAAGTCTTTTGGGGAAGGCAAAGGTGTTCTGCGACGATCTGGCACAGGTCATCGCCGTAGGTGAGTGTGAGAAGGCGGTAAAGCAGGGCATTCTTCTGCCGTCTGAGATTACGGAGATCGGTGATGTGCTGCTGGGAAGGGCGCCTGGCCGTCAAAGCGCGGAAGAGATCACCATCTTTGACAGTACCGGCATCGGACTGCAGGATCTGATGGTTGCATCTGTTCTGATCGAGGAGGCAGAGGAAAAGGGAATCGGTACGGTGATGAAACTGTAGCCATTTGTAACCTGGATGTAAAAGAAAGAAGGATAACATGAAGACATATTTACTGGAAGAAATGACATGGCCAGAGATCAAAGAGGCTTTGGAACGCGGCGTCGATACTGTGATCATCTATGCGGCATCTATCGAGCAGCACGGGCCGGCGCTGCCTGAGATGACAGATACCACGCTGGGCTATGCTGAAGCTGTTGATCTGGCGAAGAGATTGGGTAATGCTCTCGCAGCGCCAGTGATCAGACCGGGACTGTCAAAGCATCATCTTGGATTTCCGGGCAGCATTACCCTGCGGCCGGAAGTGTTCAAAGGCGTTGTAGAGGATTATATTGCGTCCTATGTCCATCATGGATTTAAAAAAGTGATCTTATGCGCTTCCCACGGCGGTAATTTCCAGACCATCGACGCAATCGCGGAGGAACAGGCGCAAAAGTATCCGGACGTCTGCATCGTTGCAGGCTGCAGCCTGGATGAACTGGACGCGTCTCTGGCAGAAATGGAAGTTCTTGAGGGGCTGCCTGTGGGAACCTGCGGCGGACATGCCTGTGACTGGGAAACTTCCATCATGATGGCTCTGGATGAGAACTACGTCAGAAGGGATAAGCTGCAGGCCGGCTATGTAGGAGCGCTTACCGGCGAACTGTTACAGCGCTTTTTTGAGAAAGGGGTCAATTCTGTCAGTGAAATAGGGGTTATGGGCGATCCGACCGGCGCGGAAGCTGAGCGCGGACAGCGCTACTTTGCGTATCTGCAGGATATGCAGGAGGCTGCGGTAAGGAAACATATCCGTGAATGGGAGGAGCAGCGAAAGGGCGTAAACAGGAAGGAACAGTAGGAATATGGAAAAGATTGCATATATCGTACCGCCAGATGCTGTTTAAACGGCATCTGCAGATCACGGGACTATCGATTCTGTTTGTGTCAGTGGTTGGTTTTGCCGGCGGGCTGAGCGCGTTGTGCTAGTGGAGGAAGTTGTTTTTCTGCTTTCAACTCTTGTTATATTTTAAAAAACATGATAAACTAAATCTGATACGTAAATGCAGAATAAGCAATCAGATAGTTAAAGAAGGTGAAGTATTATGCAGGCAGAACAGACTTTTTTCGTGGGAGTTCAGGATGTTGGCAAGAATAATGAAATGACTGACAGGGCACTTCTGGAATGCATGACCAATGTAACCAATGTCCATGGCAATCTGGCAGGACAGGGGACGAAAGATCGTGACCGCACCCATCTTGCCTGGGTGGTGATCAACTGGAAACTGCAGGTATATAGAAGACCAAAACTTTGCGAGAATATCCGTGTGAAGACCTGGGGACAGCAGTGCAGCAGACTGCAGGCCACCAGAGATTACGATATCTTTGATGAAAACAATGAGTGTATCGCGAAGGGAACATCGCGATGGGCGGTAGTTAATACGGAAGATGGCTCGCCGGTAAAGCTGACGCCGGAGATCATGGATCCTTTCGGATGTGAGCCGGAGCATCAGAACTTTCCGGGTCATCGTTTTCAGAGAGCAATGTCTCTGGAACTTCCTGTGCTTGCGTCTTCCTTCTTTCAGGTTCACAAATCCATGATCGACTGCAATCAGCACGTTCATAATCCGGTTTATCTGGATCTTGCCCTGGAGGTCCTTCCGGAGGGAGTGGATACGGCTCACTTCGACAATGTAGAGGTAAGCTATAAGCACGAGATCAAACCGGGCGAAACGGTAAAGCTGGAGTACAGCTGCGACGCCGGCAAGCATTACGTGATGATCAAAGATCAGGCAGGCGAAGAGATCCACGCCAGAATCGCTTTATATAATGAATGATGTAAAAATACCAGCTGTAATTCTTATCAGGAGCAGGCTGGTATTTCCTTTTGATCTAAAATGTGCTGATCGCTTCTTGACTTTTCTTCTTAATTGAGATATTATGGTGATATCAAATTGATATCATATCCAAAGCAGGAGGATATGTATCGCGCCCGAAGGGGGAAAGGAGAACCAAATGAAACATAAATCTGAAGAATTGACGGAAAACAAAATGCAGAATATCACGCAGAAGGAGATCAGGCCGTTAAACGGCATGATCATGCTGGTGGTCATCACAATTGCTGTTCTGGCCTGTATCGGACTGATCATAGCAGGAGGCTTCAGCGCAAGTATTGCTATGTTTGCCATCGGTATCATAGGCCTTATCGTGTTTCCAATTATGTATGGCGGACTGAGAACGGTTGGTCCTAATGAGGCTCTGGTGCTGACTTTGTTCGGCAATTACTATGGAACGATTTTGAAACAGGGATTCTACTTTGTCAATCCTTTTGCCACTTTTAACAATCCTGCTTACATGAAAGCAGCTGCAGCTGCTAAAGAAGCGGCGGCACAGAACGGAAGAGGGGGAAAAAGTCCATCAACCGGTACAGCCAGGGTCAACGCCAAAAAGACCGTATCCCTGAAGAACATCACACTGAATAACGGTATTCAGAAGGTCAATGACGTTATGGGAAATCCGATCATTATCGGCGCTGTGGTCATCTGGAAGGTCGTCGATCCGACAAAAGCCGTGTTCAACGTGGAGGATTATACAGAATTTCTTTCTATTCAGACTGATTCTACCATAAGAAATATTGCAAGATTGTATCCATATGATATTATGGATGTAGAAGAAAATGAACAGGTCAGCGAAAAGAGTCTGCGGGGCAGCTCGCAGGAAATAGCTGATAACATGAAAACTGAACTGAATAAAAAGGTCGGCTTTGCAGGCCTGGAGATCGAAGAAGTCAGAATTACCCATCTCTCCTACGCAGAAGAGATCGCGGCGGCTATGCTGCGCAGACAGCAGGCAGAGGCGGTCATCGCAGCAAGAACAAAGATCGTCGACGGCGCTGTCAGCATGGTAAAAATGGCTATCGATAAACTGGGTGAGGAAGAAGTCGTTGTCTTAGATGAAGAACGGAAGGCTGCTATGGTCTCTAACCTGATGGTCGTTCTTTGTTCGGATAAGGAGACTCAGCCGATCGTCAACAGCGGCAGCATCTACTGATGCGGCTGAAACGCTTTGTTCACAGGGGTATCAGGGTTCAGAGAAATGTAAGGATGAGTTGAGATGAAGGATTCCATAAAAAGAGAAATCAGCACGGAAAAGCTGGATGAACAGGAAAAAGCTTTGCGGCAGCGGCTTGAAAAGCTTCAGAAGATGGAGCAGGACATCAAAGCGAAAGAAAAAGCCGTCAAACAGGCGGAAAAGGCCAAGAAGCAGGTTATACTGCGTATTGCGCCATCTCTGTGGGAAGAGATCGCAAAGTGGGCTGAAGAAGATTTTCGGTCCATCAACGGCCAGATCGAGTATCTTTTATCTGAGAGTGTGCGCCAGCGGAAAAAAGAAAGGTAGCGGAATATGAAGCATTCGATCATGGATAGGATCATGACGGCCGCCGGTTTTACAGCGCTGGCTGCTGTCACCGGATATATTATTCTGGGGTGGTCTGCCATTCCCGATGAGATACCGTCTCATTACAACATGGCGGGAGAGGTGGATGGCACCGGAAGAAAGGGACTGCTGATATTTCTGCTCTTTCTTGCATGGGGCCTGTGGCTGATGCTGCAGGTCATCGCCATGGTTCCGCAGATCTGGAATACAGGCGTAGAAGTAAACAGACGGAATCAGGAAAAAATCTACCGCATTCTGAAGACCATGCTGGAGATCTTAAAGCTGCTTATGGCGCTGCATTTTTCCTATATGATATTCTGTACGGCAGCAGCGCAGCCTTTTTTCAGAGGGTTTATGGCAGTTTTTCTAGTGTCCATATTCGGGACGCTGACCGTAAGTGTCATAAGACTGCTGCGAAATCGATAGAAAAAAATTTCAAAAAACCCGCGAAAATATTGAAAAACTGCGGAAAACCATTTGACAAGCCTGCATATTCCATGCTATACTAATTGAGTTGGACCGCTCGGAAAAGGTTTACAAAGCCTGACTGCGCGACGCTGCGGCGAAGCTAAGCAGTTATGCTACCTGAAAAGGCGAGACTGGATAGAGGAGGTAAGAAAGCAAATGTACGCAGTAATTGAAACAGGCGGAAAGCAGTACAGAGTACAGGAAGGCGACGTTGTAACGATCGAGAAGTTAAACGTAGAAGCCGGAGACAAGGTAACTTTTGATAAAGTACTGGTTTTAGCCGAAGAAGAAGGCCTGAAGGTCGGAACTCCATATGTAGAGGGTGCCGCTGTAACAGGTGAAGTCGTTGAGAATGGCAAAGGAAAGAAGGTTGTTATCTTCAAGTACAAAGCTAAGAAGGACTACAGAAAGAAACAGGGTCACAGACAGCCATATACAATGGTTAAGATCGAGTCTCTGGGCGGAAAAGCTCCAAAGGCAGCAGCCCCTGTAAAGGAAGAAGCACCGGCTGAGGAAGTCAAGGCAGAAGAGCCGAAGACTGAGAAGAAAGTGTCCGCTTCCATGAAGAAAGATGAACTGATCGCTTTTGCGAAAGAGCATGGCGTAGAAGTTGATGAGAAAGCTACAAAGGCTGTTATCATCGAAACTATCGAAGCAGCATTAAAGTAATTCTTAAATAATACGACGAAAGCCACAAATAGCAAGGAGGTGTCTGGTCTATGGCAAGTAAAAAAGGAGTAGGTAGCTCTAAGAACGGTCGTGATTCCGAGTCGAAACGTTTAGGCGTCAAGACAGGTGACGGTCAGTTTGTTAGCGCTGGCAGCATTTTGGTTAGACAGAGAGGTACAAAGTTCCATCCTGGCAACAATGTAGGCATCGGCGGCGATGATACATTATTCGCTAAGATCGAAGGTACTGTTCGTTTCGAAAGAAAAGACAAAACCAGAAAACAGGTTAGTGTTTATCCAAAAGAAGCATAAACCTAAGTAATAAGGAATTTTGAGCCCCTAACGATGTTTAGGGGCTTTTTCATCGGAAATCTGTACATACTAGTATATGTCATACAGAACACATATACGATGTGCGGAAAGGAGGTCTGTTATGTTTGTAGACAGAGCGAAAATCCAGATCAAATCAGGCAAAGGCGGCAACGGCTGCGTATCCTTCCGGAGGGAACCTTTCGTTCCAGAAGGAGGACCTGACGGCGGAGACGGCGGCAAAGGCGGAGACGTGATCTTTCAGGCTGACCGCAATCTGCGGACTTTGATGGATTTTAGATATAAGAAGAAATACGAAGCTGAAAACGGCCAGGACGGCATGAAAAAAAAGAGATTCGGCAAGAACGGCAAGAATCTGATCATCAAAGTGCCTATGGGAACTGTGGTCATCGATGAGGAAACCGGCTTTGTGATGAAGGATCTGACCGAGGACGGACAGTCTTTTGTCGCGGCAAAAGGCGGAAAGGGCGGTAAGGGCAATACCAATTTCAAGAATTCCGTGCGCCAGGCTCCTAACTTTGCTGAGGCAGGCGGTTTCGCAAAAGAGCGCAGTGTCATTCTGGAAATGAAGGTTATCGCCGACGTAGGTCTGGTAGGATTCCCTAATGTGGGAAAATCCAGTCTGCTGGCTACTGCTACCAGCGCTCAGCCGAAGATCGAGAATTATCATTTCACCACTATCGCTCCTAACCTGGGCGTGGTACAGATCTACGATACCAGCTTTGTTATGGCCGACATCGCCGGTATTATAGAAGGCGCCCATAAAGGCCTGGGTCTGGGACTTAAATTCCTGAAGCACATCGAACGGACACGGGTACTGATCCATGTGATCGACGCTTCGGGCAGTGAAGGACGCGATCCGATCGACGACTTTGATAAGATCATGGCCGAGCTGTCCCTGTACAGCAGGAAAGTCGCCGAAAAACCGATGCTGGTAGCCGCCAACAAAATGGATATGATCGACGAAGATGATCCTAAGTTTGTGGAATTCAGGAACTACGTGGAGAGCAAAGGCTGCCGCGTTTTCCCTATCTGCGCGCCGATCAATCTGGGCGTTCACGAGCTGATGGCAGCTGCGGCAGACGAGCTGCAGAAGGCAGCGAACAGTCCGCAGGAAGAGGACGATTATGAGTATTTTGACTTCGAAGCGGATGACAGAGATCCGAACTTCAAAGAAGTCTATGCGTCCAAAGAGGGCGATACCTATGTCCTGTCCGGAAAGCAGCTGCAGAAGATCTTTGATTCCACGAATTTTAACGATATGGGTTCCCTGCGTTATCTGTATAAATATGTGGAAAAGCGGGGCGGTATAGAGAAGCTGCTTGAACTGGGTCTGGAAGAAGGCGATACGATCCGCATCTTCGATTATGAATTTGAATATTGGGACGAGTATTAGAGCAGAAATCTGCGCATAATTGACACCTCTATATAATATGGTTGTATAGAGGTGAATTTTATGAACAGGAAGAAATTGTACGTGCAGATCACCGTGTGCGCGCTGCTGCTTGGCGCTGCTTTCTTCGGAAACAGCAGCGGTATCCCTCAGGCTGCACAGATATGCGGTCAGATCAAAGGCGCAGTCATGCGGCATATGACCATGGAAGACGTGAAGGCTGCGGGAAGCCGCATCACAGGAAGTCTCACGGAGATGCCGTCAAAAGTGGTATCTGCCATGGCCAGGGTCAACGATCAGTCCAGATATGGCGAACCTATCGATCAAAAGGCGTCAGGCGGGATAAAACAGGTCCATGCTGCGGCCGGCGGCGTGGTTGCGGCTTCAGGAAAAGATGAGAAGCTGGGGCTGTATGTTAAGATACGCCACGAAGACGCAGTTACCGTTTACGGGAACCTTTCGGACATCCGCGTAGTGGAAAAGGAACGGGTGCAGAGAGGCGAGATCATCGGAAACTATGAAACGGCTTCCGAAAAAGATTTTTATTATGATCTTGAGGAAGATCTGTGATATACTGGGGACAAAGGTCAATATAGTTATAAAGAGGTGTGATAAGTCATGGCAGAAAAAGAAGCAAAGAGGCTGACAGAAGAAATGTGCAGCAGGTTATACCAGCAGTATGGCACGCCTGAGCATGTGATCCGGCACTGCAGAGCGGTCAGCATGGTGGCCGTCCGGATAGGAGAGCAGCTGAATGCTCACGGTCTCAGTCTGGATATTCCTTTGATCAAAGGTGCGGGACTGATACACGATGTCGCGAGACTCTCGGAAAATCATGGCGCTGTGGCGGCAGATATTCTGACGGAACTGGGATATTTTGATGAAGCAGCCATCGTCAGAGTGCATATGACCTACGATTTCCATGACTTCGCCCACCTCGACGAGACTGATCTGGTCTGCCTGGCGGACCGGCTGGTAAAGGAAGACCGCTACGTGGGGCTGGATGAACGGATCGACTATATTCTGCATAAAGCGCCGAAAAAACCTGCCGTCCAGACACGCATCCTGCAGAAAAAAGACGAAACAAAGCGGTTTATGGGTGAGATCGAAAATACCATGGGACAGACCATAGACAGTCTGTTTCAGGATGCATATAATACAAAAGAAGAAAGGCTGAAAAGATGAACCTACAACTGAAACTGAATCATTTGCTGAAGCAGGTGGAAAAACCGGCGCGATACATAGGCAATGAAAACCATATTGTGATCAAGGATCCGGATCGGGTCCGCGCGCGGTTTGCTTTTGCGTTCCCGGATCTTTACGAGATCGGCATGTCCTATATGGGTCTGCAGATACTTTATCATATTCTGAACAGCAGGGAAGATGTGTACTGCGAACGGGTCTTTGCGCCTGCACCGGATATGGAGACGCTGATGCGGGAAGAAGGAGTGCCTCTGTTCACTCTGGAAACCAAGACGCCTGTCAGAGAGATGGATTTTCTGGGTTTTACCCTGCAGTATGAGATGTCATTTACCAGCATACTGGACATGCTGGAGCTGGCCGGGATACCGCTTCTTCAGGCAGACAGGACGGATGAGGATCCGATCATCGTGGCAGGAGGACCGTGCGCCTACAACCCGGAGCCTCTGGCTGACTTTATAGACGTGTTTCTCATCGGCGACGGCGAGGAGAGCCTGCCGGCTCTGATGGAAAAATATATCAACGCAAAAAGCAAAGGCGTTTCCAAGAAGGCGTTTCTGGAAGAGATCGCGGGAGACACAGGTGTATACGTTCCTTCGCTGTACGACGTAACGTATCACGAGGACGGCACTGTCAGGGCCTGCACGCCTTTGACAGACAAAACCCCGTCAAAAGTTCAGAGGTACATTCTGGACGATATAGAAAGCGTTGATTTTCCGACGGATCCTATCGTGCCTTTGATCGAGACGGTCCACGATCGGGCTGTAGTTGAAACCTTCCGCGGGTGTACCCGGGGCTGCAGGTTCTGTCAGGCAGGCATGATCTACCGGCCGGTGCGCGAACGATCAAAGGAGACCATTATCGACCTTGCTATGAAGCAGCTGGCAAGTACAGGCCACGAGGAACTGTCGCTTCTGTCTCTGTCCACCAGCGATCATTCACAGTTTGAAGATCTGGCAGTTGAACTGATGCGGCGCTGCAAAGATCAGAATGTATCGCTTTCTCTGCCGTCACTGCGTCTGGACAGCTTCTCCTTCCGGGTACTGGAAGAGATTCAGGGCTATCGCAAGTCAGGGCTGACCTTCGCGCCGGAAGCCGGTACGCAGCGGCTTCGCGACGTTATCAACAAAGGGATCACAGAGAAGGACATCTATGAGGCTGTGGAACAGGCTATAGAGCTGGGATGGAAGCATATCAAGCTGTATTTTATGATCGGACTGCCTACAGAGACAGATGAGGATCTGGACGGCATTGCTGAAATAGCCAGAAATATCGTCCGCATTCACAGAGAATCCGGAAAAGGCGGACGTTTTACCGTTTCGGTCAGCGTATCCAATTTCGTTCCGAAAGCACATACGCCGTTCCAATGGGTAAGTCAGAATACGACAGAAGAATTCAACCGCAAGCATAATTATCTGGCGGCCCGTTTTAAGGGTATCAAGGGCGCGTCTCTCAATTACCATGATGATGTGGTCAGCACCTATGAAGCTGTCTTTGCCCGCGGTGACCGGCGGCTTGGAAGGCTTTTGATGGAAGCTCATCGTCAGGGATGCCGTCTGGACGGCTGGTCAGAACACTTTGATGGTGAAAAATGGCGCCGCGCTGTGGAAGCCAGCGGCATAGATATTTCCTTCTATACCACCCGGCAGAGAGATTTTGATGAAGTCCTGCCGTGGGACGTGATCGATTCGTCAGTATCAAAGGAATTCCTGCGCAGGGAGGCAGATAAGGCCCTGGAGGGAGTTGTCACCAGAGACTGCCGATGGGGCTGCGAGGGCTGCGGCATCAACCGGAGGACAGAGTGCAGACAGGGAGGTATCTATCGTGAATAGAGCAGAGAAACCAAACAGATATTGGATCAGATTCACCAAAGAGGGCTATATCCGCTATACGTCCCATCTGGACATGCTTCGCCTGTTCAAGAGGGCGTTTAAGCGTGCAGGCATCGCCCTGAGCTTTTCTAAAGGGTTCAATCCCCACCCGAAAATGGGATTCGCCCAGCCCCTGTCCCTGGGCTATACCAGCTGCTGCGAGCTGCTGGAGTTTGAGACGGCCGGGACGGAAAGTCCTGCTGCCATGAAAGACGCACTGGCGGCTATGATGCCGGCTGGCGTTGAGATTCTGGACTGCCAGCCTTTGACTGCCGACGTCAGATCTCTGGCTGCGGCTGTCTGCGAAGCTTCCTATCAGGTAGTTTTTCCTGTCGCGTCAAATCCGGCGCGTGATCAGAAGCTGACGGAGGATTATCTTGCTCAGCCTGAGATCCTCGCTGAGAAGCGGCAGAAGAAAACCAGGAAAATGGTAACAGTGGACATCCGGCCAAAGATCCGTAAGATCCGCGTTCTGGACGGAGAGCGGCTGACGCTGGAACTGGTTCTGGACAGCGGAAGCGCTTCCAATCTGAGTCCTGAACAGGTCATCTCTACCTTTACTGTTTTCGCGGGACTGGACGCGCCGCGTTATGATGTGGAAGTAGAGAGAATCGCTATGAAATTTGACAGAAATTTGCAGATTTAGTATTGACATCTTCTGCTCAAAGAGGTAATATATGCATATAAACCAGAATATGTATATATTGTCTGAAAGGAGAAAGAGGATGGACAGATGGAGACCATATATGAGATGGCTTTCCGAGCATGAGAAAGTCTTGAAAGCGGCGGCGATCGTAATCATACTGATCGTCGCTGTTGTGTTTTTTGCAAGGTTTGGGGAAGAATCTGATAATTCGATCGATTTAGAAGAGACCCAGAACCGGCAGGCCCAGGCAGAGAACGCAGACGGCATGGAGCAGACGACGGAGGGAAACGCCGCAGACGCTGCTTTTGGACCGGTCTATGTGGATATCGGCGGCTGTGTCAGGAAACCTGGAGTATATCAGGTGGTAGAAGGAACGCGGCTCTTTGAGGTGATCAAAGAAGCCGGCGGGCTTACCGCTGAGGCGGACGTGAGTCAGATCAATCAGGCTGAGACTGTGACCGATGGCCAGAAGGTCGTGATTCCCGCCATAGGTGAAGAAAATACATCCGGCGGCAGTTCGCCGGGTGGGACCTCTGGCACCGCGGATACAGGAAATTCAGGCGCTGTAACTGCTGACGGAAAAGTAAACATCAATAAGGCTGACAGTACTCAGCTGCAGGAGCTGCCGGGCGTTGGACCCGCCACAGCAGAGAAGATACTGGATTACAGGCAGGCATACGGCGCGTTCAAGACTCCGGAGGACATCAAAAATGTCAGCGGTATCGGCGATAAGACCTATGAGAAGATGAAAGACAAAATCTGCGTATAATTTCCTTATTTTTGGCAATCATAGCCGTTGAGGTGATAATATGTTTAGTCAGAAAAAGAGAAACCATACGTGGCTTTATGCCGCGATCGCATTGGCAGCAGCGATCATCGCTGTGTTTTTCCTGATAGGTGCGCTCAGCAGCAGAAATGCGGAAGAAGCAGAACGGACCAATCTGGAGAGCCGTGTCGAACAGGAAGAAGATCAGGCCGGGGACGGAAAAGTCCCCGATGACAGCGCAGAAGCGTCAGCTCCGGACCTGCAGCCCGGCGGGACCACAGAAAAGGACGAGGAGAGCCGGTTTTATCAGTCATATTATTTAGTGAAACTGGATAACAATGTTATTAAGATTTTCTTCTCTGACGAAACAGGCAAGCTTACAGAACTGGAAGAGACCGGCATCATTTATGAAACATTATCTGCGGATGACCAGAAGAGATTTGCCGACGGCATCAGGCTGGAAAAGAGAGATGATCTTAACAAGTTAATGATGGACTATGAAAGCTGAGTAATATGATGAAAGTAAGAGTAAAACGGTGTGTATTTCTTTTTCTCGGGCTTCTGGCCTTTGTCGCGTGCAGCGGCCTGCTGCTGCCTGAGCAGCTGTCTGTGCTGACCAGCTCCGAGGACGTGGTGTCTGAACGTGTCCTGGTGCCGGGCGGACAGTCCGTAGGCCTGCAGATGAACGTGAAAGGCGCTTTGATCGTCGGGGTGGAAAACGACAGCGGACCGCAGGTAGGCGACATGATCATCGCCGTCAACGGTAAGAAGGTCGATGGAGCAGGAGATGTGAACGAGGTAGTGTCAGACAGCGGGAAACCGGTGGAACTGACTGTAGTCCGTAACAGGAAACATATTAATTATACGGTAAACCCGTATTACGATAAGAAAAGCGGCGAATACAAGCTGGGATTGTGGATCAAAGAGAAGATAGCGGGAATCGGCACTTTGTCTTTCTATGATCCAAAGACCAACAAATTCGCTTCTCTGGGCCACGGTATCTATGAAGCGGAGACAGGTATGCTGCTCAAAGCAGAAAGCGGTACGCTTCTCAACACCAGAGTAAATCAGATAAAGGCCGGTGAAAAGGGCGAGCCGGGGGAACTGGGCGGCGTCATCTATGATTTTCGAAACCCGCTGGGCACAATAGAGAAGAATACGGAGTTCGGCTTGTATGGAAAAGCTGATGACGCGCAGGATTTTGAACTGTCAAAACCTTTGATCATGGCGTCCAGATCCCAGGTGGAAAAAGGAGACGCGTATATTCTGACCACTATAGACGGCACGAAAGTAGAGAAGTTTCATATCAATATCACGAAAGTGCGGCATCAGGGTCACGCGCAGAGCAAAGGTCTGGAATTTGAGGTGACAGATGAGAAACTGCTGAAAAGCTGCGGAGGTATCGTGCAGGGCATGAGCGGAAGTCCGATCATACAAAATAACAGACTGATTGGCGCTGTGACCCACGTTTTCATAAATAATCCGAAAAAGGGGTATGGAATTTTTGCTGAGTTTATGGTCGAACAATGTGATAAGTGAGAATAATCTGCAAATGGTGCCTGCAAATAGCGACATTTTGTTATAAAACCGATACCCTGTGATCTCGAGTTTTATTGTAAAATTGTATCGTAGGGCAATGAATATTCAAGAAAAATGTCCGAGGGAGGATTAGCGTATGGAAAAAATTAAGTTAGGTCTTGTTGATGACAACAAGGACTTCTGTAATGCTTTGCAGGAGTATTTTTCGCGGCAGGATGATATCCAGATCCTGTTTACCGCAGAGGATGGCATGGAAGCCATCGAACAGATTAAAAAGTGTGATGTTGATGTGTTAGTTCTCGATCTGATTATGCCGCACCTTGACGGTATCGGAGTGCTGGAGTCATTAAATTCTATGGACCTGGAAAAGTATCCCCATGTGATCATGGTCTCAGCTATAGGACAGGACACTATGATCCAGCGTGCTATCGCGCTGGGCACAGAGTATTATCTGGTCAAGCCGATCAGTACAGATATTCTGGCAAAGCGTATCCGCCAGATCATGGATATGGATATCTCTTCCAGAACGGAAGTGAACAGCACCGGACTGAATATGAGAAAAACAGCTGTGAGCAAGAACATGATCAGAGAAAACGATCTGGAGATCGAGATCACGAATCTGATCCACGAGGTCGGCGTACCGGCACATATCAAGGGGTATCATTATCTCCGCGATGCCATTACCATCGTGGTAAACGATATGGATATTCTTTCAGCCGTGACGAAGGAACTGTATCCGACCATCGCAAAGATGAACAATACTACGCCAAGCAGAGTTGAGAGGGCTATCCGTCACGCCATCGAAGTGGCATGGAACAGAGGCCGCATCGAGACCATCGACGCGTTGTTCGGCTACACCGTGAAAAACGATAAAGGCAAGCCGACAAATTCCGAGTTTATCGCCATTATCGCCGATAAGCTTCGTCTGGAACGCAAGGTCGGTTAAGTACGTATTTTGCAGCATCCGGCGGCCTCAGATTTTGTCCTACACGCAGCAGGAAACCGCCGGGTGCAGAGCAGACAATGGAACTCCTTTTATTCATTTGTTGATGGATGAGAGGAGTTTTTTATGTTGGAATCGGATTAAAAACAGTAAAAACTCTTTCAAAATGGTTGTAATGGTATATTCGCTTAACAAAGGTATTTGATTTTTCGTTGAAATTTCAAACCTTTTATTCTATTTGGGCAAAACACCAAATGTTGGCATGAGTCTTGCGAAATTATTCTATACAAATTTATCAAACATAAGAAAAGGAGCCGAAATATGCGGAAAAAGGATACTTCCAATATGAATTTGTATCGCTGGATCGTTAGCTTAGTGTTTTCTATTGACAAAAAAACTGTGATATTCTGGCTGACTTTAAACGGCATCATCTGTATCCTGCCGTCTGTTGCGCTTCTTTTGAACAAGAAAATCCTGGCGGTCATTGCTGCGTTTCTAAATACGGGTGCAGGCGGATTTTACGATGTGCTGCCGTATATCCTGTTTTACGGTGCCGTGCTGACCGTCAGCGGGCTGTCGGCAAGGCTGAACAGCGGCTTTTTGTATTTTCGCATGTATGATTCGTATTATCTGGGCCTGCAGGAGCTTTTGATGGATTTCTTTCAGAAGATGCCTTTGGAAATGCTGTTTGAGAAGGAGATCAGCGATGAATACAACGCGGTGATCCGCCGCGCGGGAGCTTTAACTGATGTGACCAGCGCTTCCTGCGATCTGCTTGGAAAAGGGATTGGCGTTCTGGCGCTGCTCATTACTGCTGCAAGCGTTTCGCCGCTGATATCCCTCTTTATTTTCTGCTATATGATATTGACCTTTTTTCTCAACCACCGTATGACAAAGAAGCTGGAAGCCTTTGAACAAAGCTATGCGCCTGCTGAACGGCGACTTCGGGACATTAAGCTGATGCCTATGGAACCCAATGCGGCGAAAGAAATCAGGGTCTACGGAAGTCAGAAGCGGATGATGGATCAGTTTGACCGCTATTATACCGAGGTGGAGCAAGCAGAATTGATATATAATAAAAGTGTAGGAAAAGCAGGCATTCTGAGCTGCCTGTTTCTGTACCTGTTTATGGGCGTGATCCTGCTGATCTGTCTGAAAGGTATTTTGAGCGGTGCCATCACGATAGAAGAATTTTTGATGCTGTTCACTCTTTGTGGGAATCTGGGTGGATATGTTACCGTGATGTCGGAAGGCTCGATCCGTCTGCATCGAGGTATTTTCGCATTAAAACGGCAAAAAGAATTTATGGATATGGTAGATGATGAATTGATAAAAAAAGAGGGGAGTGCGGCCGTTGATGCGGATAATGATGCTGCGGCAAAGCCTGCAGTTCATGAAACGCCTGACGAGCCTGAGATCTCCATCGCTGCAAAGGATCTATGCTTCGCGTATAAAAATAATCAGGAGGTACTTCACCATATCAATTTGACCATTCCCAAAGGGCAGATCGTAGCGCTGGTCGGAGAAAACGGAAGCGGAAAGTCCACGCTGGTGCAGGTACTCATGGACGTTTATAAGCCTACCAGCGGACAGGTTTTTCATAAGGGTACGATCGGTACATTCTTTCAGGATTTTTTCATCCTGCACAAATCAGTAAGAGAAAACGTGGGCATGGGAAATATAGAGCATATTGAAGACCGCCGGATGGTGCAGGAGGCCATCATCAAAGGTGGGGCGGAAAAGCTGGTGGATAGACTGCCAAATAAGATGGATACACTTCTTCGCAAAGAGGTCTATCCCGAGGGTGTAGAACTGTCCGGAGGTGAACGGCAGAAAATCGGCATAGCGAGAGCTTCTATGGGGCATCATGATATTTTGATCTTAGATGAACCGGCTTCCGCACTGGATCCCATTGCAGAACTTGCGCAGTTTCAACAGATCCGAGACAATCTGGAAGGAAATACGGCAATTCTCATCAGCCATCGGATCGGCTTTGCACGGCTGGCAGATCGTATTCTGGTTTTAGACAAAGGGGAAATCGTAGAAGACGGAACCCATGAAACTCTGATGAGCAGGAATGGTTTGTATGCAGACATGTATCGCCAGCAGGCTGCATGGTATCAGAAAGAAGGCACGACGAATGGAAAATAAAAATAACGACATTAAACTCGGAATTTCTGAGAAGGTGGAAATTCTGATAAAGGCTCTCCTCGTCAGTCTTCATGTAAAAGGCTGGGATTCGATCCTTGTCAATATACTTGGGTGCTTTGCGTCCTTTCTTCCGGTCATTACCGCCCGCTGTCTGGAAGATCTGACCAACGGATTGTATCAAATGGTCAGAGATAAAAGCTTTGGACAGGAGGAACGAACGGTCTTATTTTTGTTTTGCATGCTGATCGGACTGTACATCGTGCAGGCCTTATTTGACTGTTTGAGCGATTATATGCTCCGCATGGATACTACTCGGACGGAACGGTTCGTATCGTATACCATCATGGAGTGCAAGTGCAATGTAAAATTTCATTACATCGAGAACAATGACGGCTTTCGACAGAAGCTCTCCTTTGTAGAAGAATATGCCGGAGAATACACGGCCAGAAGCATGCAGGATCTGATACTTAATGCGCAGCGGATCATTGCCATCATAAGTGTTTCTCTGGAGCTTTTTCATGTCAGCGGTATCATCGTGGCAGCGATCTTCCTGACCTGCATTCCCGCCGCTGTACTCTCCTATCTGCAGAGTGACACTACATATCATTTTAGAACCAAGTGGATGCTGGAGGGAGACAGCGCTATCATGCAGTATCTTACCTGCACCAGGCCGGAGGCAATGAAGGATATCCACCACTTCAGGGCATATCCATATTTGAAGAAAGAATGGAAAAAGACCGCAAAGGAGTACATAGAGAAAAAGGAAGCGCTGACAAAAAAACATGTTATTTATAACATGGCGGCTGATATTCTCCGCAATGCTGTTTATGTGGTGATCCTGATTTTGGTGGGCCGTCAGATCTACCTTCATCCTGAAGGAGGCATCGGCGTATTTATGTTGGTTCTGACTTTGTCAGGAAGATTACAGAATTTGATCAGCAGTCTGCTGATCTCTTTGATGGAGTTCGGACAGAATATTTCATATATGAAGGATTTCTTTGATTTGCAGGAACTTTCGACAGAGGGCGAGCAATGCGCGGACAAGGGACTTGCGTCTGTTTCTATTGGTTTTGATCACGTGTCCTTTACATATCCGTCGTCAGACAGAATAGTTATTCGAGACCTTTCTGTCAGCATTAAGGATGGGGAAACCGTGGCCATCGTTGGTGAGAACGGCAGCGGTAAGAGCACTTTTATCAATTTGATCATGGGGTTCTATACGCCGCAGGAGGGAAAGATCACTGTGAACGGAGAGGCTTTGGAAGAAACACAGATCAGCAGGATCAGAAAGTCCACCGCAGCGGTATTTCAAGACTTTTGCCATTATGAAGGCACGATCCGGGAAAATATAGAGGCTTCGGAGACAGGATTTACAATGGATGAAAAAGAACTTTTACAGCTTCTTCGTCAGGCCAATATTGATGATCTGGTGAACAGGCAGCCAAATGGAGCAGATGAGGAGATCGGAAAGTTCAGCGCTTATGATCCTCGATGAGCCGACGGCGGCGCTTGATCCGCTGGCAGAGGCAGAATTGTATAAGAACTTCGCGGGTATGACGGCGGGAAAGACGACTTTGCTCATCTCTCACCGGCTTGGAATCACCCGCATGGTGGACAGAGTTCTGGTCTTTCATGAAGGACAGATCGTGGAGGACGGTACACATGACAGCCTTATGGCGCTGGACGGATATTACGCCAAGATGTATCGTGCTCAGGCCCAATGGTATCAGGAATAGAAGGCTTGAATATAAGGTTTGCCCGGTAAAATTTCGAAATGCTATTGACACATGATTTTTTGTCATGTAAATTAAAGGTTAGACATTAGTTTGAAAGAAGGATAAAATGCATGATCACACAGGAAAAAATTAACCGTATCAATGAACTGGCGCGAAAGGCCAAGACACCAGAAGGTCTGACAGAAGCGGAAAAGAATGAGCAGCAGATGCTGCGAAGAGAATACATCGATTCGTTTAAAGCGAATCTCAGATCCCAGCTGGATCAGATCGAGATCGTTGAAAAGGACGGAAAGATCACGAAACCGGGCAGAACAAAACACAGTTGAAAATAAATCTCAGAGCGGGCAGGATTCTACATATTCTGCTCGCTTTTTAAGTTATGATGAAGAAGCGGCGGAATGCGCTGTTTCTTTTTTTACTGTTTTGGTTTCAATAGAAACCATTTTCTAAAAAACAGAAACCAAATGCCTTCTAAAGTCTTCTGGCAGTGATCTGAATGCCTGTGAAATCATAAAATGGAATATTTATGCTGGAAGATAAAGGAGAATACTATAAAAAAATCAAGTATTTAAGCGTGAATTGGCGTTAGCAAGAAAATTTGGTTTCATTTTCAGGAATTTTTGTTTCAATAGAAACCAAAATGTCCAAAAACGAAACCAGCGCCGGCCGCATATACATAACAAGGGGAATTTAAGGGAGGATAAGAAAATGAAAAAACTGTATGTTGTGAATCTGTGCGTGCTTTTGATCATGTTTCTGACAGCAGGTATCGTAGGACGGCCCAATACGGACAACCAGCAGATCAAAGAGCTGATCGCCGGCCGTATCATTGTGCTCAATGACTTTTACAGCCAGAAGAGCAGTTTTGATAAAACAGAGGGAGAACTCAAAAAAATCGAAAAGGACAGTCTTCTGAAAAACGATCTGACCCTGATGGAGGCGTACAGCGCTACAGATATGGACCGCATTCAGGAATATAAGATAAAGATCAGATCCTGCAGAAGGAGCAGCTACGGCATCATCAAAGGCAAAGCTGAGATATCTTACGTCATGAGCGGTCAGCAGGGAAAGTGGCAGGACAAGCAGCAGTATTACTTTACAGCGGAGGATCAAAACAGGAAGACAAAGCTGACTCAGCTGAAAAAAATCTGAAAAACGCAAAATCTGCCTGTTTAATCGGGGACAGAGTTTGGTATAATATGCTTGTAACCAAAAAAAGAAAAGTTTGCAGCCCGCAACGGGTCACAAGCTAAGTATACAAGGAGAAACTCTTATGAGACAAGTTTATTTGGACTATTCTGCGACCACTCCGGTAAAGGAAGAGGTGCTCTCCGCGATGCTCCCGTACTTTACTGAGAAATTCGGCAATCCGTCCAGCCTGTATTCTCAGGGGCTGGAAGCAAAGGCAGCGCTGGATCAGGCAAGAGCGCAGGTTGCGAAACTGATCCACGCCGATCCGAAAGAGATCTATTTCACCGGCTGCGGCAGTGAAGCAGATAACTGGGCGGTATTCGGCGCAGCGCAGGCGTTAAAAGATAAAGGCAATCACATCATCACCACGAGGATCGAACACCACGCGATGCTCCATTCCTGCGCATTCCTGGAAAAGAACGGATATGAAGTTACATATCTGGATGTGCAGCCTGACGGTCTGGTCGATCCGGCCGAACTGGAGAAGGCGATCACAGATAAAACGATCCTGATCAGCGTTATGATGGTCAATAACGAAGTCGGCACGGTAGAGCCGATCAAAGAACTGGCAGCGATCGCAAAGAAACATGGGATCCTGTTTCATACAGACGCAGTGCAGGCGCTGGCAAATGTGCCTATCGATGTGAAGGATCTGGGGGTAGATCTGATGAGTATGTCTGCCCACAAGATCTACGGACCGAAAGGAGTAGGTGCTTTGTACATGCGTAAAGGCCTGCGGATCGCAAACTATCTTCACGGCGGCGCGCAGGAAATGGGGCGCAGAGCCGGTACAGAGAATCTGGCGTCCATCATTGGTTTCGGCAAGGCCGCGGAACTGGCAGAAGCAAATATGGAGAAACACATCAGCCACTGCAAGGAGCTGAGAGATTATCTGATCGAAAGAGTGACCAGTGAAATTCCTGACACTTTTGTCAATGGAACCATGGAGCACCGTCATCCGGGCAATGCCAACATCACCTTCAAATACATTGAAGGCGAATCGATCCTGCTGCTGCTGGATTATAAGGGGATCGCTGTTTCCACCGGTTCAGCCTGTTCGTCAAAATCTCTGGAGCCGTCTCATGTGCTGACCGCGCTGGGCGTTCCGGTAGAGATGATCCACGGAACAGTACGGTTTACTGTAGGAGACTTTACAACAAAAGAAGACATAGATTACGTAATAGAAAGCCTGAAGGAGATCGTAGCAAAGCTCAGAGCGCTGTCTCCTGTAAACGGCGAGAAAGGATGGTAAAAGCAATGGCATTATATAACGATACAGTCATGGATCATTTTATGAATCCGAGAAATGTAGGTGAGCTGGAAAATCCGGACGGCACGGGCACTTACGGAAGTCCCGTCTGTGGCGACATGATGCAGATCCAGATCAACGTGGAAAACGATGTGATCACCGACGCGAAATTTAAGACCTTTGGCTGCGGCAGCGCTATTGCGTCTTCCAGCATGGCTACTTCCATGATCATCGGCAAAACCATCGATGAAGCGCTGGAGATCAGCAACAAGCAGATCATCGAGGAACTGGGAGGCCTGCCCGCGGTGAAAGTACACTGCTCCGTGCTGGCAGATCACGCGATCAAATCAGCGATTTATGACTACGCGCAGAAGAACGGCAAAACCTATGCCGGTCTTGAAGGTTTCGATCCCGACGCGGAAGAGGACGATCATGACCACATTGAAGAAGAATAGAGTTGTACTTGGTTTAAGCGGCGGTGTGGACAGCACCACCGTTGCTTTGTTATTACAGAAACAGGGACTGACCGTCATCGGTTTCTATTTTGATGTGCTGGGAAACAACGACGCCGGCGCGAAGGCCGCCACGGATCTCGCGAAGCAGCTGGGCATCGAGTTTGTCAGCCGTGACGTATCAGAGGTTTTCGATAAAACAGTTATCGAAAACTTTTGCGGCGAATATGCCTGCGGCAGAACGCCGAATCCCTGCGTCATCTGCAACCCGTCGATCAAGTTCCGTCAGCTGCTGGACGTGGCAGAAGAAAATGACGCGTATTACATTGCTACCGGCCATTACGCCCGCGTGATCCGTGACGAAGCCAGCGGTCTCAGCTATATCAGAAAGGGCGCCAACGAAAGGAAAGACCAGTCCTATATGCTTTACCGGTTGGGGCAGGATGTTCTGTCACGGTTGATCCTGCCGCTGGGCGGCTTCGAAAATAAGGAGCAGACCCGCGAAATGGCAAGAGAATATGGTATGTCCAATGCGGACGCTTCTGACAGTCAGGAGATATGCTTCATCGATGACCAAAAGGAATCCTACGGAGATTTTCTGAAACGCCGGGGGACACCGGCTGTCTTCGGAAATTTCATAGACGCTTCCGGAAAGATCCTGGGAAAGCATCAGGGCATCAGCAATTATACTGTCGGCCAGCGCAAGGGCCTTGGCATTGCACTGGGCAAACCGGCTTTTGTAACAAAGATCGATCCGGCTACAGGCGATGTGACACTTGGCGATAATGAGGACCTCTTCAGCCGCGAAGTGCGTTCCAGAGACAATTTCTTTGCGGAAACTTCTGGAAGCGGACTTCCCGCGGACTTTGACGAAGAGATTGCGGTGAGCGCCAAGATCCGTTACGCCGCAAAAGCCGCAGCCGCTGTCGTTACAAAAACCCCGGACGGACACCTTTTGACCACCTTTGAAGAACCGCAGCGGGCCGCTACGCCGGGCCAGTCCATCGTGTTCTATGATGGAGACAGGGTCATCGGCGGGGGATTCATAGAGTAAGACCCGACCCTGCGCGTCTTCTTTTGCCAGACTGTGGCGGGCATATTTCGCTTCCCCGGTGCCATACTAAAATTGAAAGGGGAGTGAGAAATATGGAGATGAGCAAAATGATCAAAGACGCTGCTCTGCTGGCGGCGGCAGGCACCGCTGGATTCTGCGCCTACAAATGGATGTCACCGTCCGACAAGCAGAAGATCACCAGAGATATGCACCGCACCGTGGAGGATATGGGAGACGTCCGCCACGACGTGAGCAGAATGGCAAGCACCATCAGGGATACGTTTTAAGTAAAGAATGCACGCAGGCCGAAAACCTGCGTGTGTTTTTTTCAGTTGATACATAGCCGGTACAGATTACTGATGCAAAACAGCCGCCCTTGTGGTATACTATACCTATGGATAAAGAAAAATTAAAGAAAAAAGCAATCGCTGAATATACATGGTGGCTGTCTGCCGCCAAAGACAAGGAAACCAGAGACGGTCTCCGTGCTCTGGCCGCAAGCCAGGACGAGCTGATCGACGCTTTTTGCGCTGACCTTCGCTTCGGGACCTCCGGGATCCGCGGCATTCTCGGCGTAGGCACCAACCGGATGAATGAGTATGTAGTCCGCAGGACGACCCAGGGTCTGGCTAACTACCTGAATCAGACCTGCAGCGGCCAGCCAAAAGTGGTCATTTCCTACGACAGCCGCCTGAAGTCTGACGTTTTCGCGCGTGAGACCGCTAAAGTGCTGCGGGGCAACGATATAGAGGTGCATCTGTTTTCCCGTCTTGCTCCGGTATCCGTTCTTTCCTACGCCATCCGGGCCCTGGGCTGCGATATGGGCATCATGATCACCGCAAGCCATAATCCCAAGATCTTCAACGGCTACAAAGTCTACGGCAGCGACGGTTATCAGATCGTCGGCGATGTGCCCGACGCTATCCTGTCCGAAATAGACAAGCTGGATTTTTTCTCCGGCATACGGGAGAGCAGCGACGGTATTCTGGCTGTGCCTGAGGATATATCAAAGGGTTTCTGTCAAGACGTCATCGCAATGTCCGGAGCAGGCGGCGTTTTAGGCGATCGTCTCAATGATCTGTCTGTCGTCTATACGCCTCTCAACGGCACAGGCAACCGCTATGTGCGAGGGGTCCTTTCTGGCATTGGATTTACCAGTCTGACCGTGGTAGGCAGTCAGGAACTGCCGGATCCTTCGTTTTCGACCTGTCCGGCGCCTAATCCGGAGAAGATCACCGCATATACTGAAGGGTTTAAGACGCTGGATGCGGTGAAAGGCGATATCATTGTAGCTACAGATCCCGACTGCGACAGAGTAGGCGTCAGCATCTACCACGACGGTATGAAAGTGCTGCTTACCGGAAACCAGCTGGGCGTTTTGATGCTGGATTACCTGTGCCACGTCCGGCCGCCGAAGAAGAATCAGTTCATCATCAAGAGCATCGTTACCACGCCCCTTGCCGAGCGCGTTGCCGAAAGCCATGGACTGAGGGTGGTCAATACGCTGACAGGGTTCAAATACATCGGAGAAATCATTACAAAGCTGGAAAGAGAAGGCCGTCTTGATGAATATTACTTCGGATTTGAAGAGAGCAACGGCTATCTGATGGATCCGTTCATACGGGATAAAGACGGCGTCAGTTCCGCTATGCTGGCTGTAGAGATGGCCGCGTGGTGCAAAGTCTGCGGAACGGATCTGATCGAAAGACTGCAGCAGCTTTACGAGCAGTATGGCGTGTGCCGCGATAAGACATGGAATTACTTCTTTGAAGGGCCTTTTGGAAAGATGGCCATGGAAGATGTGATGGATCATTTCCGCGGAAATCTGACACAGGGCAGCGCCATCGGCGGCAGAAAAGTAACAGACAGAACCGACTATCTGGAGGAAACAGGGCTGCCGCGGTCCAATGTGCTGGCATACAGACTTGAAGGCGGAACGCAGCTGATCATACGGCCTTCAGGCACGGAGGCCAAGATAAAGGTCTATGTCTTTGAGACGGAAAGCAGTGTCCGGCTGCAGAAGGAGATCGAGGAGATCATGGAGCGTTTCAGAGAGGCAATGTAGGCTTAATACCGTCAAAAACGTGTAAAATCAGCCAAATCCGTAGACAGAGGCTGTTTTTTGTGATAAAATATTTGATTATTGCAAGATATTTCAGGAGGAAATTCATATATGGAAAAACTAGGCTTAAATCAAATCCGTCAGATGTTCAGAGATTTTTACGTGAGCAAGGGGCACTATGCTGCCGGCAGCGCTTCTCTGATTCCGAGAAACGACAAATCTCTGCTCATCATCAACTCCGGTATGGCGCCGCTGAAGCCTTACTTTGCGGGTCTTGAAACGCCGCCGTCAAAACGGATGACGACCTGCCAGAAGTGCATCAGAACCGGCGATATTGACAATGTTGGCATTACGTCCCGCCACGGTACATTCTTTGAAATGCTGGGTAATTTTTCTTTTGGAGACTACTTTAAAGAAGAATCCCTGAACTGGGGCTGGGAGTTCATTACTGAATATCTGAAAATGCCTGTGGACAAACTGTGGGCCACAGTCTATGAGGACGATGATCAGGCAGTCGAGATCTGGAAAAAGATCGGCCTGCCGGAAGAGCGGATCGTCAGACTGGGAAAAGACGACAACTTCTGGGAGATCGGCCTGGGTCCCTGCGGACCGTGTTCAGAGATCTACTTTGACAGAGGAGAAGAATACGGATGCGGCAGCCCTGACTGTAAGCCCGGCTGCGACTGCGACAGATACCTGGAATTCTGGAACCATGTATTTACGCAGTTTTCTAAGGAAGAAGACGGAAGCTACAGCGATCTTGAGCATCCGAACATCGATACGGGTATGGGCCTTGAGCGGATCGCGTGCATCATGCAGGGCGTGGACTCCATCTTTGACGTAGATACGATCCATCACATTCTGGAGGGCGTAGTTGATGCCAGCGGTGTCAGATACGAGGACGGCGCCGCAAAGACAGACGTGTCGATCAGGATCATCACAGACCATCTGCGTTCCATGGTATTCATGATCGCGGACGGCATCATTCCGTCTAACGAGGGAAGAGGTTACGTTCTTAGAAGACTGATCAGAAGAGCGGCCAGACACGGAAAGATCCTGGGTATCCAGGGCAAGTTCCTCGTTGAGCTTTCCAACCGGGTCATTGAAGTGTCCGGTGAGGCTTATCCTGAACTGGTAGAGAAGAAGGACTACATTCAGAAGATCATCTCCGTAGAAGAGGAGAAGTTCGCGGCTACCATCGATCAGGGCACGAATATCATCCATGAGTATGTGGAAGAACTGAAAAGCGCCGAAAGGACAGTTCTCGAAGGCGAGAAGGTCTTTAAACTGTATGATACCTTCGGTTTCCCGCTGGAACTCACTATGGAGATCCTGGCTGAGGAAGGCTGCAGCGCAGATGAAGAAGGCTTCAATGAGAATATGCGCCGTCAGAAAGAGATGGCCAGGGCCGGAAGAAAGTCCACCGCGGGAGAAGCCTGGAAAGAAGCCGCAGGTCCGGCTGATCTGCCGGAAACAGTGTTCACCGGTTACGAACGCACGGAAGATACGGCCACAGTACTGGCAGTCTATACAGAAGCGGGAGAAGTCGAAAAGGCAGATATCTATCAGAATGCCGTCATTTATCTGGATCGGACGCCTTTCTACGCAGAAGGAGGCGGACAGGCATGCGATAACGGTTTTATGTCGACCGGAACCTGTCACGCCAAAGTGACTTCTGTAGAAAAGAGCAACGGCGTGTTTGCACATAGAGTCCTCATCGAAAAGGGCAGTCTGGCGAAAGGCGATACAGTAGAGTGCGGCGTCAATATCTACCGCCGCAACGCCTGTGCGAGAAACCATACGGCAACTCATCTTCTGCAGAAAGCTCTGCAGCTGGTCGTAGGCAGCCACGTGCGGCAGGCCGGATCCAGCGTCAGCGACGAGGCGCTCCGCTTTGACTTTAACCACTTCGAAGCTGTAACGCCGGAGCAGCTGGAACAGATCGAACAGCTGGTCAACCAGAAGATCATAGAGTTCCTGCCTGTTACTTCGACTGAAATGTCTATGGATGACGCGCAGTCTATGGGCGCTATGGCACTCTTTGGTGAAAAATATGGAGACAGAGTCAGAGTTGTCAACGCGGGAGACTGGAGCATGGAACTGTGCGGAGGTACCCATGTAGCCAATACCGGACAGATCGGCGTGTTCAAGATCGTCAGTGAATCCGGCGTAGCTTCCGGAGTCCGCAGAATTGAAGCTGTTACAGGTACCGGAGTTCTTCTCGCGGCCATCGCGGCAGAAGATACGATCGATGAGATCTCCGGCGCGCTGAAAACTAACAGATCTGCTGTAGTACAGAAAGCAGCCTCCGTTATCGAAGAGCTGAAAGATACGAAGAAAGAACTGGAAGAGTTTAAAAAGGCCGCCATGGGCAGCGAAGTGGACGAAATGGTGAAATCAGCTAAAGAAATCGGCGATATCAGACTTGTAACCAGAGAGTTTAAGGATTATAATATAAATGATCTGAGAAACCTGTCCGACGATATCAAGGCGGAGCATAAGGGGATCGTCATGGTATTTGCTACCGTAAACGGTCCGAAGGTGACATTCCTCGTGTCGGTGACCGACGATCTTGTGGAAAGCGGTATTCACGCTGGCAAAATGATCAAAGAGATCGCGGCGGCATGCGGAGGAGGCGGCGGTGGAAAAGCCGATATGGCACAGGCCGGCGCAAAGGATCCGTCAAAGATTTCTGACGCATTTCGGGTTGCAGAAGAGCTCTTGTCATAGTATACTATAGATAAGGCAAAATAAAGCAAAAACAGAGAAGGAGGTCGTTATCATGGAGAGAAAGACAATCATGTTTGACGCGGCAAAAACCCAGCAGAAGACTACGAAAGAAGTACTGGAAACGGTTTATGCGGCTTTGGAAGAAAGAGGTTACAATGGTATCGACCAGATGGTTGGATACATTCTTTCAGGTGACCCTTCCTATATTACCAGCCACAATAATGCGCGCACAATGATCAGCCGTATTGACAGAGATGATCTGGTAGAGGAGATACTGAAGGATTATTTAAGAAAATAGGAAAAACGGGAGTAACGGCAGGTCGTATTTCACCTGCCGTTTTCTTTGAGAAGCAATTACTGTAAGAAGAGGAGTTTTATGAGAAAGATCGCACTGGACGTAGGAGACAAGACCGTTGGCATAGCCCTCAGCGACGAACTGGGGATCACTGCGCAGGGGCTCATGACCCTGGAGCGTGTAGGCATCCGAAAGGATACGGGAAAGATACTGGATCTGGTAAGAGAATATAACTGCGATACCATTGTCATCGGCCTTCCAAAAAAGCTGGACGGGACTGACAGTATCCAGACTGAAAAGGTCTACGAATTTCGCACCATGCTGGAAAACAAAATGCGCAGTACCGGCATGAAAGGCATTGAAGTCGTCTGGCAGGATGAACGTCTGACTACAGTTATGGCAGAGAAGGTGCTCATTGAGGCCGATGTTAGTCGGAAAAAACGTAAGGCTGTTATCGACAAGCAGGCGGCCGTTCTGATCATGCAGAGCTATCTGGACTCCCGGGCTATGGAAAAGCGCCGACAGGAACAGAACGAACTTTAAATGGATCATGTAAAGAAATAGTTCGAGTTTTTGCGGTTTTTTGATGTTTTTACGGAGAATAATTCAGCAAAAACCGGATTTTTTCTGAACAAATATTGACACTTGTTACAGATGTGATAAAGTTTTAGAGTAGTAATTTTGATTATAAATTTGGAGGTATAAATAGATGAAGAAAATAGGAATCATCATGGGAAGCGACAGCGATCTTCCGGTGGTGGAAAAGGCTATGAACACCCTGGACGAGTTCGGCATTCCTTATGAAGTACACGTATACTCCGCCCATCGGACGCCGGCTGAGGTAAAGATCTTTACTGAAAACGCCAGAGATAACGGCTTCGGAGCGATCATAGCCGCTGCCGGAAAGGCTGCCCATCTGGCAGGAGCCATTGCCGCAAGCACCACGCTGCCGGTTATCGGTATCCCTGTAAAATCGTCTACTTTAGACGGACTGGACGCGCTGCTTTCTACCGTACAGATGCCGGGAGGAATCCCTGTGGCCACTGTAGCTATTGACGGCGCGCAGAATGCGGCTTTGCTGGCGATTCAGATGCTGGGCATCGAAGACAGTGAAGTTGCGGCAAAACTGGATGCACAGAGAAAAACCGCTGCCGAAAAGGTTCTGGCAAAGAACCAGGCAGTCGAGGAAAAATATAACAACTAAATAACAAGAAAAGAGGTAAGTAAAGATGCGCGTAGAAAAGACAGAACAATTATATGAAGGCAAAGCAAAGAAGGTTTATGCGACTACAGACGAAAATCTGTGCATCGTATCCTATAAAGATGACGCAACTGCGTTTAACGGTCTGAAAAAGGGAACTATCATGGGAAAAGGCGCCATCAATAACAGAGTTACGAACTTTTTGATGCAGATGCTGGAGAAAAAAGGCATTCCGACTCATTTCGTAGAAGAACTGAATGACAGAGAAACTGTGGTAAAAAAAGTAGGCATCGTTCCTCTGGAGGTCATCGTCAGAAATATCGCGGCCGGCTCTCTGGCAAAGAGGCTGGGTCTTGAGGAAGGCTATAAGATGAAACGGCCTGTACTGGAATTCAGCTATAAGAATGACGATCTGGGTGATCCTATGGTCAACGACTATCATATTCTGGCCATGGAATACGCTACAGAGGAAGAACTGCAGACGATCAAGGATTACGCTCTGAAGATCAACGAGATTCTTTCCGAATATCTGAAGGACGCCAATATTGAGCTGATCGACTTCAAGCTGGAATTCGGCAAGACTTCTGACGGGACCATCGTACTGGCAGATGAGATATCTCCGGATACCTGCAGATTCTGGGATACTGTTACCCACGAAAAACTAGATAAGGACAGATTCAGAAGAGATCTGGGCGGCGTAGAAGACGCTTATCAGGAAGTCCTGCGGAGACTTCTGGGTGAATGACCGCGCCGGACATTCTGAGCAGTTTATTGGAAATAAATTAAAGGAAAAAAGAGGAGAAGTAAGAAATGGGAAAAAGTTTCAGCGAAAGCTATAAGGCAGCCGGCGTAGACATAACAGCCGGGTACAAAGCAGTGGAACTGATGAAGGAACATGTGGCAAAGACTATGGTATTCGGCAATGTGCCAGACGACATCGGCGGCTTCGGCGGACTGCTGGAGCTGGATCTTGACGGCATCGAAAAACCTGTTCTGGTCAGCGGTACAGACGGCGTGGGAACCAAGCTGAAGATGGCTTTTCTCATGGATAAGCATGATACCGTAGGGATCGACTGTGTGGCAATGTGCGTCAACGATATCATCTGTGTAGGCGCGAAACCTTTGTTCTTCCTGGATTACATCGCGGTAGGCAAGAACTATCCTGAGAAAGTCGCGCAGATCGTCAGCGGCGTGGCAGAAGGCTGTATCCAGTCCGAGGCAGCTTTGATCGGCGGCGAGACAGCGGAAATGCCGGGCTTCTATCCTGAGGACGAATACGACCTGGCCGGTTTTGCCGTAGGCGTTGTGGATAAATCCAAAGTGTTAAGAAAAGAAACTGTGTGCGAAGGCGACGTGATCATCGGTCTTCCGTCATCCGGTGTACATTCTAACGGTTTTTCCCTGGTCAGAAAAGTCCTGGATGTAGAAAACGCCGACATCAAAACGCCTCTCGCTGAGCTTGACGGCAAGTCTATCGGCGAGACTCTGCTGACGCCGACCAAGATATATGTAAAGCCGATGGTAAACCTGTTCAAAGAGGTTACTGTCAAGTCCGTAGCCCATATCACCGGCGGCGGCTTTTACGAGAACATTCCAAGAAGCCTGCCGAAAGGCTTCGGCGTGAAGATCAGAAGAGAGAATATCAGAGTTCTGCCGATCTTCAAGCTGATCGCGGAAAGAGGCAATATTCCGGAAAGAGATATGTTCAACACCTTCAACATGGGCGTAGGCATGACCTGCATCGTGGCAGAAGAAGATGCGGACAAGACGCTGGAAGTGCTGAAAGCAAACGGAGAAGACGCTTACATATTAGGTGAAGTTGTAAGATCCGAGGAAGGCGTGGAAATATGCTAAAGACGAAGATCGCCGTGCTGGTCTCCGGCGGCGGCACTAACCTGCAGGCTATCATCGACGCGCAGAAAAGCGGCATCATCAAAAGCGGTGAGATCGCTTTGGTAGCTTCCAACAAAGCTGACGCCTATGCTCTGAAACGGGCGGAAGCAAACGGGATCAAAGCTGTGCTCATGACTGATGAGGCGGCTCTGCTGAAAATTCTCCGTGAAGAAGGGATCGAGCTGATCGTTCTGGCCGGTTTTCTGAAGATCCTGAGCAAGGAGTTTATCCAGGCGTACGAAAACAGGATCATCAATATCCATCCGTCCCTGATCCCGTCATTCTGCGGCAAAGGCTGTTACGGACTTCACGTTCATGAAAAGGCTTTAGAATACGGCGTCAAAGTTACCGGCGCCACGGTACACTACGTTAACGAGATACCGGACGGCGGACAGATCATCGCCCAGAAAGCTGTGGAGATCCAGGACGGAGATACACCGGAGATTTTACAGAAAAGAGTTATGGAACAGGCGGAATGGATCCTGCTGCCCCGCGCAGTGGAAGAGATCAGCCGCAAACTTGCGAAAGGAAAGATCGAGTAATGAACGTATATGAAATAAAAACAATGGAAGAACGGATCAAAGGCAATTCCTATGTAGGCCGCGGCATTGTTCTCGGGAAAAGCAGAGACGGAAAAAAAGCAGTCAGCGCCTACTTCATCATGGGAAGAAGTGAAAACAGCAGAAACAGGATCTTCCTTGACGAAGGGGAAAATGTAATGATTAAACCTTTCGATGAATCCAAGGTGGAAGATCCGTCTCTGATCATCTATTATCCTATGAGAAAGTACGAGGACAAGCTGATCGTCACCAACGGCGACCAGACCGATACGATCTATGAGTTCCTGAAAGAGGGAAAATCCTTTGAGGAAGCTCTGGATACCAGATGCTTCGAACCGGATGGCCCAAACTGGACGCCGAGGATCAGCGGTATGTTTACTTTCGGCGAAAAGCTGACTTATAAAATGAGTATTTTAAAGAGCGCGGACCCGGAAGGAACAGCCTGCAACCGTTACTATTTCAACTATGACGCTCTTGACGGTCTGGGGCACTTTATCCACACTTATGTGCAGGACGGAAATCCGATCCCGACTTTTTGCGGAGAACCGGAGAGAGTGGAGATCCCTGATGATATCGATGCGTTTACCAAAGAGATCTGGGAGAATCTGGACGAAAACAATAAAATTTCTCTTTATGTAAGATATATTGATTTAGAAACCGGTGTCTTCGAAAATCGCATGATTAACAAGAATGCCTGATCGTTTCGGAAAGGATGTAAAAGATGAAAGAATTTGAACTGAAATACGGCTGTAATCCCAACCAGAAGCCTGCGAAGATCTACATGGCCGACGGAAGCGAGCTGCCTGTAGAGATTTTAAACGGCAGACCGGGATATATTAACTTTTTAGATGCTTTCAACAGCTGGCAGCTGGTAAAGGAACTGAAGGAAGCTCTGGGAATGCCGGCGGCAGCCTCCTTTAAGCATGTCAGCCCGACTTCTGCGGCAGTAGGCGTGCCGATGAGCGAGACCCTGAAAAAAGCCTGCTTTGTAGACGATATCGAAGGTCTGGATGATTCTCCTATCGCGACAGCTTATGCCAGAGCAAGAGGTACGGACAGAATGTCTTCCTTCGGCGACTGGGTAGCTTTAAGCGATACCTGCGACGTTGTAACTGCTACGATTTTAAAGAGAGAAGTCTCCGATGGCATCATTGCACCGGATTATACAGAAGAAGCACTGGAAATTCTGAAATCGAAGAAAAAAGGCAATTACAATATTATAAAGATCGATCCGGACTACGTGCCGGCCGCGCAGGAGACCAAGCAGGTCTTTGGCATCACCTTTGAGCAGGGCAGAAACGACTACAGGATCAATGCTGACCAGCTGACTGACATCAGAACGGTCAACAAAGATCTGCCGGAAGAAGCAAAGCGTGATCTGATCGTCGCTTTGATCACTCTGAAATATACCCAGTCCAACTCTGTGGCTTACGCAAAGGACGGTCAGGCGATCGGCGTAGGCGCGGGGCAGCAGTCCAGAATCCACTGCACCCGTCTTGCCGGCAACAAAGCTGACTTCTGGCATCTCAGACAGGCAGATAAAGTCATCAATCTGCCGTTTAAGGATGACATCGCCCGCACTACCCGCGACAACACCATCGACGTTTATCTGGGAGACGAGTATGAGGATGTGCTGGCAGACGGCGTCTGGGAGACTCTGTTTACCGAAAAACCGCAGCCGTTTACCCGTGAAGAGCAGCGCGCTTATTTAGACACTGTCACCGGCGTTTCTTTGGGAAGCGACGCGTTCTTCCCGTTCGGCGATAATATCGAACGCGCGAAAAAGAGCGGCGTATCCTATATCGCAGAACCGGGCGGCAGCGTCCGCGACGATCAGGTCATCGAAACCTGCGATAAATACGATATGGTCACCGTGTTTACGGGAATGAGATTGTTCCACCATTAATGGCGCTTGCCACAGTTTACGAAGTAAACTGATGGAAGGCCTTATGCTTTTGCGACCCAAGAGAGCGAACGAGCGAGATGCTCGATTGGCAAGTCGCAAGTCGAATAATGACATGATAGAGTTTCTAATTCTGACATTTTTTACACAGTATGGCTGTATCTGAACGTTTCCCGCAGGCGCCAGGCGCCGAGGACTAGTGAAGAACAGCCATGCTGCTGCAATACTTCTGTCAGCATAATGAAAAGGAGAATAACATGAAAGTAATGGTTGTTGGCGGCGGCGGCAGAGAGCACGCCATCATCAAAAAAATAAAGAAAAGCCCGAAAGTCAGCCAGATCTTCGCGCTGCCGGGCAACGGCGGCATTGCATCTGACGCAGTCTGCGTGGATATCGGCGCCAAAGATCTTGAAGCGATCGTAAAATTCGCAAAGGAAAAGGCTGTCGATTTCGCTATCGTAGCTCCGGATGATCCGCTCGTACTGGGACTGGTCGATCTGCTGAAGGCGGAGAATATTCCATGCTTCGGTCCGGAAAAGAAGGCTGCTATCATTGAGGGCAGCAAAGCCTTCTCTAAAGACCTGATGAAGAAATATGGCATTCCGACAGCGGCATATGAGACCTTTACCGATATGGAAAGCGCCTTGACCTATCTGGACACCTGCAAGATCCCGGTAGTCGTAAAGGCTGACGGTCTGGCGCTGGGAAAAGGCGTCATCATCGCGGAAACACTGGATGACGCGAAAAAAGCAGTCAGAGACATGATGGAAGACAAGGTCTTCGGCGAAAGCGGAAGCAAGGTCGTTATCGAGGAATTTTTAACAGGCCCGGAAGTTTCCGTACTGTCTTTTACAGACGGAAAGACATTGATCCCGATGGTATCTTCCATGGATCACAAGAGAGCGCTGGACGGAGACAAAGGCCTGAACACAGGCGGTATGGGAACGATCGCGCCGAATCCATACTATACGGCTGAGATCGCGGATCGCTGCATGAAGGAGATCTTCCTGCCGACTATGGAAGCTATGAATAAAGAGGGCAGAACCTTCGCGGGATGCCTGTACTTCGGACTGATGCTCACAGAAGACGGGCCGAAGGTCATAGAGTACAACTGCCGTTTCGGCGATCCTGAGACACAGGTAGTTCTGCCGCTGTTAGACAGTGACCTCTTTGATATCATGGAACATGTGGCTGACGGAACCCTCGATCAGGCGGAGGTCAACTTTGCTGATGACGCGGCGTGCTGCGTGGTTATGGCATCAGAAGGCTATCCTGTCAAATACGAAAAAGGCTTTGAGATCACCATTTCTGATGATGTAGAGGACGTCTATGTCGCAGGAGCAAAGCTTTCCGAAGACGGAAAACTGCTGACAAACGGCGGACGGGTATTAGGCGTCACCGAAAGAGGGGAAGATATCGCGGAAGCCATCAGAAAAGCTTACGCTTCTGTTGAAAAGGTCCATTTTGATAACGCCTTCTACAGACATGACATCGGTCAGAGAGCACTGGCAGCATTAGATGAGAAATAACCAAAGGAGAAATCATGGTATATAGAATATATGTAGAAAAGAAGAAAGGGTTTGCTCATGAGGCAGCGTCCCTGAAAAACGATATTGTAAAGCTGCTTCAGATAGACCATCTGACAGACCTTCGTATCGTCAACAGATACGATGTGGAAAACCTGGACAGAGAGCTTTTTGACTATGCGGTAGACACTGTATTCTCTGAACCGCAGGTTGACGTTGCGTCAGAAGCCATTGATTTTACTGAAGCTGACTTTGTCTTTGCTGTAGAATACCTGCCCGGACAGTTCGACCAGCGGGCCAACTCTGCCGCGGAATGTATTCAGATCATATCAAAGGGTGAAAGACCTGCTGTCAGAACGGCAAAGGTATATCTGCTGTCCGGTCCGCTGACCGAGGCTGAACTTGCTGAGATCAAAAAGTATGTCATCAACCCTGTGGAAGCAAGAGAAGCTTCCCTGGAGACTTTTGAAACACTGAAAGTGGACTACGAGATCCCGACAGAAGTAGCGGTTCTGGACGGCTTTAACCGGCTGGATGAGAACGGACTTTCTGAATTTGTGAAGGATTACGGTCTTGCTATGGACCTTGCTGACCTGAAATTCTGCCAGGACTACTTCAAAAGTGAGGACAGAGATCCGACTATTACGGAAATCAGAGTCATCGATACATACTGGTCGGATCACTGCAGACACACCACCTTCAATACCACTATTGACAATGTGAAATTTGAAGACGCGGCCATTCAGGCTGCATACGAGGACTATATAAAGACTCGTCAGGAACTGGGCAGAACCAAGCCGATCAACCTGATGGATATCGGCACACTGGCTGCCAAATATCTGAAAAAGAACGGTATGCTGGATAAACTGGATGAATCCGAAGAGATTAACGCCTGCACCGTAAAAATGGATGTAGAAGTGGACGGTGAGATCCAGAAATGGCTGCTTTTATTCAAGAACGAGACCCACAACCACCCGACTGAAATCGAGCCTTTCGGCGGCGCGGCAACCTGCGTAGGCGGCGCGATTCGTGACCCGCTTTCCGGCAGAAGCTATGTTTATTCCGCTATGCGTGTAACAGGCGCGGCAGATCCGCTGAAACCTGTTTCCGAGACCATGGAAGGCAAGCTGCCGCAGAGAAAGATCGTCACTACCGCAGCTAACGGATACAGTTCCTACGGTAACCAGATCGGTCTTGCTACCGGACAGGTAGATGAACTTTATCATCCGGGTTATGTAGCCAAGAGAATGGAAATCGGCGCTGTTATCGCTGCTGCTCCAGCTGAAAACGTCCGCAGAGAACGTCCTGTTGACAGTGATATCGTCATTCTGCTTGGCGGCAGAACCGGCCGTGACGGCTGCGGCGGCGCAACCGGCTCTTCCAAATCTCATACAACAGAATCTCTGGAAAGCTGCGGCGCAGAGGTACAGAAGGGTAATGCACCGGAAGAAAGAAAACTGCAGAGACTCTTTAGAAATCCTGAAGCTTCCAAGCTGATCAAACGCTGCAACGACTTCGGCGCAGGCGGTGTTTCCGTTGCCATCGGTGAGCTGGCTGACGGCCTTGAGATCAATCTGAACGCGGTTCCTAAGAAATACGACGGTCTTGACGGCACAGAGCTTGCCATCAGTGAATCTCAGGAGAGAATGGCTGTTGTGGTTGCCGCTTCTGATGCGGATCGTTTCTGCGAGCTGGCAGAGCAGGAAAATCTGGAAGCTACCATCGTGGCGGAAGTCAAGGATGATCCGACCTTAAAGATCTTCTGGAACGGCAAAGCGATCGTGAATATCTCCAGAGCATTCCTCGATACCAACGGAGCAGAAAAACATATCGATATTGAAATTCCAATGCACGAGGACTTTGAAAAGAAAGTTTCCGGCAGCTTTACAGAAGAATACAAAGCTCTGGCGGGCGATCTTAACGTCTGCTCCAAGAGAGGTTTATCTGAGCGGTTTGACTCCACCATCGGCGCAGGTACTGTGCTGATGCCGTTTGGCGGAATCAGACAGAGAACTCCGAACCAGGCGATGGTAAACCTGATTTCCGTAGAAAAAGGGCACACGGATACCTGCTCATTGATGGCATGGGGCTATAACCCATACATTGCGGAAAAGAGCCCGTACCACAGCGCATATCTGGCGGTCGTGGAATCTGTATCCAAGCTGATAGCCGCTGGCGCTTCCTTTGAAGATGTGTACCTGTCTTTCCAGGAATACTTTGAAAAACCGATGAGAGATCCGAAGCGGTGGGGTAAACCGATGGCAGCAGTTCTGGGCGCTTTCAAGGCACAGAAGGAACTGGGCGTCGCGGCCATCGGCGGCAAGGACTCCATGAGCGGCACTTTTGAAAATATCGATGTACCGCCGACACTGGTTTCCTTTGCAGTGACTACCGATAATGTGAAGAACATCATTTCGCCGGAGTTTAAAGAAGTTGACCATAATGTAATTATGTTAATTCCGCATAAAGATGAAGACGGACTGCCGAAGGCTGAATCTTTGAAGAAGATTTACGATGCAGTGACAGCCGCAACAAGAGAAGACGGACACTGGGGCCGCGCAATCAGCGCATATACGCCGGGCTTCGGCGGTGCGGCGGAAGCTGTACTGAAGATGAGTATGGGCAACGGGATCGGATTTAAATTCGCAGAAGATCTTGATATGGATACCCTGTTCGGATATAACTACGGCAGCATGATTTTAGAACTTAACAGCAGTGCTTCACTGATGTTCTATGGCGACCATGGGTTCGATATCATTTCTCTGGGTGCTACTTATGGAACTGAGTACATCATCAAAGGAGATGAGACGATTCCGCTTTCTGAGCTGGAGGCTGTCTACGAAAACAAGCTGGAGCCGATCTACGCCTGCAACATCGAAACAGAAGCAAATAAACTGGAAACTTTCACTTATGAAGCTTCTGAAAGACTACATGCCAAGGTAAAGGTCGACACGCCGAAGGTTCTGATTCCGGTATTCCCGGGTACCAACTGCGAATATGACTCCGCAAAGGCATTCAGAGATGCCGGCGCTGAAGCTGAAATTTTCGTTGTCAATAATCTGACCGCTTCTTCCATCGCAAAGTCTGTGGAAGACTTTGCCGCAAAGGTGCGTGAATCGCAGATCATCTTCATTCCGGGCGGTTTCTCCGGCGGAGATGAGCCGGACGGTTCCGGAAAATTTATCACTGCGTTCTTTAGAAATCAGGAAGTCAAAGAAGCGGTGACAGATCTTCTGGACAACAGAGACGGTTTAATGCTGGGTATCTGTAACGGATTCCAGGCGCTGATCAAGCTGGGTCTGGTGCCTTACGGCAAGATCATCGATACTGATGAGAATTGTCCGACCCTGACTTTCAACGAGATCAGCCGTCACCAGTCCAAACTGGTCAGAACCAGAATCGCTTCCAACAAATCTCCATGGCTTGCAAACACCAAGCCGGATGAGATCTATACCGTGCCGATCTCACACGGTGAAGGCAGATTCATTGCTTCCGAAGAGCTGATTCGCCAGCTTGCCGCAAACGGACAGATCATCACGCAGTATGTCGATTTGGAAGGAAAGGTCACTTCGGATATTCAGTACAATCCGAACGGTTCCTACTTCGCTATCGAGGGTATTACTTCACCAGATGGCAGAGTGCTGGGAAAGATGGGCCATTCCGAACGTACAGGTGCAAATCTTTATAAGAATGTGCCTGGAGACTTTGATATGGGCATGTTCAGAGCAGCTGTAGAATATTTTAAGTAAAATCTGAATATAGGTTAAACAGACTGGCCTCCGCCTGCGAAAAGCTTCCGGAGGCTGAGTTTTATAAAGAGAGGTATTTAAATGAAACTCAGTTATATTACAATCAATGTGCGGGATTTAGAAAAATCTCAGCGTTTTTATCAGGAATTGGTCGGTCTGAAATATATGTGCGAAATCAATCCTCCTATGGGAAAAATCGTGTTCCTCGGCAATAATGACGGGGAAACCATGATAGAACTGGTTGGATTTGCGGAAACTGAAAAGGTGGAAGCCAAAGCAATGGTTTTAGCTTTTGAAGCAGGCATGGAGCTTCCTGTGCTGCGAGAAAAAGCGATAGAGTTAGGTTACGAACCATCAGAAATTATCGAAATGCCGCCGAAACCGACCTTTTTCACTGTGTTTGACCCTGACGGTATCATGGTGGAATTCAGTTAACTTTTATGATGTGATTGACGGGAGGAACGGCTGCAGGCGCTCCGCGATCTTGAGAACCCTTCGATTATTGCGGTAAAAGCCAATGTTGCTTCGGCGGAGGACTGGGATAAGATCGTAATGACAGCAAAGCAGCACTTTGGAAAGGTGAATATTCTTGTGAATAATGCAGGGCTTTCTCTTGGCCCTCACGGCATTACGGATACCACAGAAAAGGACTGTTCCCGCACATGACTGTGGAGCAGAACATTACATAGGTGCCTGTCATCTGTGGTAAAAAGAATAAAAAAGAGAACCACTTTCTTGCCATGGACAGCCGTATCCTGCTGATGGACGAACCTTTTGGTGCGCTGGACGAAATAACAAAGCGCTCCTTGCAGGAGGAAGTCAAAGCTCTGCAGAAAAAGACCGGCGTGACCATTCTCTTTATTACCCATGACATACGGGAAGCTCTGCGTCTGGGAGACCGCGTTCTGGTTATGGATCAGGGAGCAATCTCCCAGTTAGGCTCGCCGGAAGAAATCCTGCAGCATCCGGCAAACAGCTTTGTCAGAGAGCTGGTCAGCGGGGAATCGCCGGAAACTGCGAAAGAATGATTATTTTCTACGCAAACTCCACAAGTACCTGTATACCGGCCAGTACCAGACCCGCAACCGTCAGGAGATTGATCAAACGGTTCGTACTGGTCTGATACAACAGATCCAGTTCTGATTCCAGCAGTTCCAGAAGATACTTGATCTTTTCTATCAGCGGCTCGATCTGCTGACTGGTCAGCATGACCTTTTCAAGTTCTCCGATCTCAGAAATTGAAAGGTTCTCCACCTTGTTCAGTGTAGTGATCAGCTCGCCGCGATAGGCCTTCAGCTTTCGGATCTCGGTCCGCATCTGATTGCTCTGTCCGCCGATATAGTAACTGGCCTGTCGGCGCAGGATCAGGTTACAGGTAGTCTTGATGACCATGACCAGCTCCATGGAAAGCAGAATGCCGTGATTTACGCCTGCGACCGGGCTGTCCATGAGAAAATAAGGGTTCATATCACCGTAATGGGCCGCGTCAAAGCAGCGTCGGTTTTCCCGGTATGCCGCTGCGCATGGGCTGTCGTAAAAGTTAAAGAACACAGAGTTAGCGCCAAAAGATATAAACCGGATAAAGTCACGGCTTCCCCAGACGTTTTCCATGCGCTGCCTTGCCAGTGCCAGCGGTACATAGCGCCAGCCCTCATCGCCGGTCATCATACCATATATCGGCTTTGTCTCCGCCGCGATAATAGGATCCAGACTTGCGGCATTTTTATAGCCGCTCCACTTTTTGATCTCAAGGAGATAGGTTTCCTCTACATCTGTGATCTTTCTGCCCAGACAGCTGCTGGCTTCATCAAAAATTTCCCTTACCGAAACCATACGGCCGTCAGCGTTTTTCAGCTTCGCGCCGTTGCCCTGCACATGTCTCAGATAGACGTAATCATCGATGCAGGCGTCTTTGATACTGAGACATATACACATCTGTACTGTGTCAGACTCAGGAAATACCGTGAGAAAAACTGTCGAATCCGACACTGTATAATCCTGCAGCGTGAGACGATAATTCTTTAACAGCACCCGGAAACAGCCAAAGGGGAGCCCGTCGCCGTGCAGGAAAGACTGACCGACAGCAAGGTCCCGAAACAGCGCTTCAGAGGCGGCAGCCGTCTCGTCAAAAAATACAGCGTCGGGGTAGGCATCTCTGATGGCTGCGCGCAGCTCTGATTCGTCGTCTGTACGCAGGCCGACAGCCTCGTCAAAAATGCTGAAGCTGAAGTGATAGCAGATATTTCCGTCGATGGCGGTACGCGGACCCTCCGGTGCTTTGACAAAGAGATACATGGCATCCCGCGCGCCGGTGTAATCCTGCCGCGCATTGGCATCCCGGTCTTCCGCCGCTGAGGTGTGCGTCTTGTAATGATACGCATAGACATCCCGGCAGACCAGACCGTGATGAGCCGCCATAGCCTTCACTGTGTTCAAAGAGAAGATGCGTACCGGCAGGACATCCGGCATTCCGAAAGTCTCATCAAAGGTGTTTCCGTCGATGCTTTCTTCGCTTCGTCTGCCGTTTTGCCATTTTTCACGGTAATATTGATCCTCATCCTCAGATGTGCAGGTCGTAGTCAGGATCAGAAGCCCGCCGGGCGCCAGTTTTTCAGCCATTTGAGCCATCAGATCATCAGCCATGCTGCTGCAGTACATGACTGGAAAGAACCACCTGAAAACGACTGTTATCAGGCAGCACACTGCAGTCTCCATGCAGGACGGTGACAAGCTCTTCTTTTTCTGCGGCATTGATTTCGCCCGCGGTCTGCAGCGCGCCTTTGTATCTGTCTATATCCGGTTCTACTGCGGTGATTTTTTTTATTCCGGCTTCTGCGAATACAGAAAAAAGCCGTCCAAGACCACAGCCGGCATCCAACAGACTCAGTTGTTCTCCGGGCAGACTGCGAACTGCTGCTTTTGCTCTTTTCAATACAGCCTCTTCGCTTTTTCCCCAGTAAAGGGAATCGTATTCTGTTTCAATAAGCTGACAGGTCAGTTTGTCTTCTTGATCGGGATAAGTATATGACATAGGGATCCTCCAAAATCATTGTTTTATTCTTTCCATCATTATACTCTAAAATTTTGTAAAAAGAAAGTAGGTCTTCTTTTCTTGACAAAATATCGTTTATAGTGTAATATTACACTATAAATATAAATCTACTTGATGAACTGGAGCGTGAGATCCATGACGAGGGAAGAATTTATCGCAGAATGCAACAGAATAGAAAAACTGATCCGCACAGAGTTCGGTTACAGTCAGGAGCATATGTCTGAGATTCTGGGCATGTCGAAAAAAACACTGGTAGAGATCGAGAAGGGGAGACGATCTCTGGGCTGGAGCAGCAGCGTGGTACTGTGCACGCTGTTCGATGACAGTCAGGTACTGGCAGGGGCTTTTGGCGGAGATCCGACAGATATGATCCAGGCCCTGGCCTTTGCGCATCGTGACAGAGTCTATCCGAAAACCATGGGCGGCAACGTCTGGTGGCGCGAGATCGAAACAAAAGGGGAGTTTAAGATACAGCAGAATATCATATCTCAGCACTACCGGATTCTGAATGGTGAAGACCAGCGGATCTACTCCACCTTTGATTACGAGGAGATCAGGCTGCATCTGCAGCAGCTGTAGAAGAGAGCAAACATCGAAAAGGAGAATGTTATGAAGAAGAAAGATATAAAACTGTATAATATCATATTTCCAATATGGCTGTTATGGCTGATGCCTGTTGCGTGGATCGTTGTGCTGCCGGGGAATTTTATCGTGGATCTTCTGGTCGTCGGTCTTACTATGAGATATCTGAAAATCACAGATATTAAAAAAAGAGTCAAATCTGTTATTCTGAAAGTGTGGATCTTCGGGTTTCTGGCAGACTTCATCGGAACAGCGGCGATGTTTCTTTCTATACTGGCCAGTGAATCTGCAGACAGCCTGACAGCTGTGGCGTACGATCCTTTTGATAATTTCTTCTCATTTTGCTGGACTGCCGCCTGCGTTCTGCTGAGCGCAGTGTGCATCTATCTTTTTAACTATCATTACTGTCTGAACAAAGCGGATCTGGCCGGGCCTGAGAAGAAACGTCTGGCGCTGTCGCTGGCCGTATTTACGGCGCCTTATCTGTTTTTCCTGCCGACCAGTCTGTTTTATAATTAATGCCTGATTCAAACTTGCATGCCGCTTTGCAATCTGATAGAATAATCATGACTTTTAGATTTAATATCATGAAAATCTATCTTGCAAGGAGGAATGGTGATGAGCAAAAAGTTACCGTTAGAAGGGCTGAAGGTATTGGAATTAGCAACAGTTGTAGCAACACCTATCACAGCAAGGCTTTTAGCGGATTATGGCGCGGAAGTAACAAAGGCGGAAGCACCGGCAGGCGATCTGCTCCGAACGACCGGATTATGGCATGAGCTGCCGGTTGACGATGACCATAATCCGCTCTTTGATCTGTGCAATACAGGCAAACGGATGGCGGCGCTGAACCTGAAAACAGAAGCAGGAATGGAAGCGTTTCTGAAACTGATGGAGCAGGCGGATATCTTTGTCACAAATGTCCGTATGCAGTCTCTGGAACGCATGGGCATTGACTATGACAGCGTCAAAGAGCGGTATCCGCGATTGATCTACGCTCATTTCTCTGGATTCGGACTTAACGGACCGGAAAAGAACAAACCCGGATATGATTCCAGCGCCTTCTGGCTGAGAACCGGGGGATCCTTAGATATCTCGACGCCTGGTAACTTTCCGTTAAGGCCTGCTTTTGCCTTTGGTGATATTGCGACAGCATCAGAGTTTCTGGCAGCGATCCTGATGGCGGTGATTGGACGCAGCCAGACAGGGCAGGGAACTATGGTAAGTACATCTCTGCTGCAGTCCGGAATATGGTGCAGCGCTGTGGCTGCTATCAATGCGCAGCCTCAATATGGAAAAGAGTATCCTGTGGATCGTTTTAATCCGGGAAATCCACTGTCAGATTATTATGAGTGTAAGGATGGAGAATACATCACGATCATTCAGAATGATTATCAAAAAGACCGGAAAAAGTTCGCGGATCTGTTCGGACTGACTGAACTGCTGACAGATCCCGATCTAAAGACTCTTCAGACCATGCGTGAATCCGGAAAAATACCGCAGTTTACGCACAGGATGCAGGATATCGTGATACAGAAGACCTCAGAGGAATGGGATCAGATCCTAACGAAAGAAGATATTCCGCATGAACTGGCACATCACTTCAAAGATGTATACAAGGATAGTCAGGCCAGAGCGATGGACGCATTCGATGACGTGAAGTATCCGGAAGAAGTGGTCACATCCATTCCAAGACCGCCGTTCGAGTTTTCCGCATATGGCAGAAACGAATTTCAAAAAGCCGGTACGATCGGTGCTGATACCTGTGAGGTGCTGAAAGAAATCGGATATTCCGATGAACAGATCCGCAAGATGGAACAAGCGGGAGCAATTAAAAAATAATAAAAGCAGCGGGGCGGTAATGATCTATCAGCTCCGCTTTTCTTTTTGGATAGTAAAAACTATTCCTAAAATCATAATTTTGGGAATAGTTATAAATACATTCCAAATAATTTAATCCTGAAACCCGTTTTTTTCTAATTCGATGAAATGATCGTTGTTGACAATTCTGCCTTTCATGCCAAATGTGATCTCCGGAATTTCAAAATCATATACCAGCATTTCTTCACGGTTTCTCTGTGCTTCCATATTGACTTCGCCGTCATAATCAAAGACTGCTGTCGGCACCGTCTGATATCTTGAAATGCTGTTGGCTGATGCTACTGTCATTACGTTTTCTGCAGCCCTGGTCATCAGATACGCTTTCATCAGATCATAGCGGATCTGGTTATCCTGATCAAATGCATTTATATGGTTTGCGAGGCAAAAAAGAACTCTCCACGTCCAGACATCGCCGTATGGAGAGTTCTTATTATGGGATTGAATATTTGAGGCTCTATTTTGCGTTTTAAGCGATTTTATTTCCATGGGTCGATAACTTATACCTTAAAATATCCTTCTGAAACTGCTTGTCTGGCGTTGACACATGGAAGTATCTAAAAATTCAGGTTGTAATACTCTTTGCGTTACTCATAGACCGGCACGATAATTTTCTGACCGGCTTCCAGGCTGTCCGCGGTGATTTCGTTAATATCACAGATCTCATGAACGATCTGACGGATATCAGCGTCCTCAGGACCGTATTCCGATGCGATCTGCCAGAGCGTATCACCGGACTGGACCTTGACCTGATAATACTGATCCACGGAAGAACTGCTTACTGTATTAAATCCGATCAGGGAGTTAAATGCTGTAAAGACGCAGAGGATCGCCGCCGCAACAAATAATGTAAATCTCAGTTTAGATGTAATTCTATATTTTCTGTTCATGATCTCACCTTCTTAAACATTTGTTCGTTTTCTATATTGTAGCAGAATAAATGTTCTCTGTCAAGCAGAAAATAAACAAATGTTCTCAAAATCTGACGATAAAAAAGACCGCCTCGTAAGAAGTTCTCTCACGCGGCGGCCGCAGGCAGCTATGTGCTTTATTTCGCGATCTTATCATAGAACCGGTCAAGGTATTTGTTGATCTTCTTTCTATAAGCGATACATATGCAAAAAGCCGCTACAGCTATCACGCCTACTATCGCCATACCGATATAGTGCTGCTTCATATAGAACGCGCCTATTAGAAGGCTCCCCGCCATGCCCGGAATCCGTCCCAGCAGAGAGAGGATGAGAAACGCCTTGAACTTCATTTCAGAGACGCCCGCGGCATAACTGACCACATCCTTTGGAAGCCCCGGTATCACATAGAGCAGGAATACGATGGTGTATGCCCTTTTGCTGTTGAGCCGTTCAAGAAAATAAGCCATGCGCTCTTCGCCAAAGAACAGATGTACGGCGTCTTTGCCCAGCATTTTAGCCAGATAGAAGGATATACTGGTCCCCAGGACTGCGCCGATGCAGGAGAAGATCAGACCGGGTATGAAACCGTACAGATATCCTGCGGCAAACTGAAAGGCCTGTCCCGGAATGACACTGATGATGATCTGCAGAACCTGAATGCCTATATATATGAAGATGCTCTCTGTGTGATAATGCTGAAGAAAAGCGAGCACATCGTCAAAGGATCTGAACTGCAGCAGAAAATCACGGTGGAAGAAGATCACATATGCCGGAATCGCTATTACGATAATAAGCAGCAGCGTGAGCTTCAATACTGACAGGAGAACCTTTGTTTTCTTCGCCTTTTTTAAATTGTCCTTGACCTCATCTTTTGTACGATGGGCATTTTCTCTGATCGTTTCTTTGTCCATTTTAAAAACTCCCTCTAATCCATATCCCCCTGGAATCAGAAATTCTTTAAAAGCCCCTTTTCATACATCTGGTTGACTGCTTTCAGCACGCCGAATCTGGAGTGCTCATAGGTTAATCCGCCTTGAAAATACACATTATAAGGCTCTCTGATCGGCGCGTCAGCGCTGAGTTCAATTGAAGATCCCTGAACAAAAGCACCGGCTGCCATAATGACCTCGGACTCATAGCCCGGCATAGCCCATGGGATCGGCGTCACGTGGGAATCGATAGGAGCCGCGGCCTGAATGCCTTCGCAGAAAGCGCACACAGCCTCCGGCGAGCCCAGCTGCACAGCCTGGATAATATCGCTGCGGGTGTCAGATGACGGAGGACAGACCGGATATCCCAGGATCTCGAACACACGTGCGCACAGGATAGCCCCTTTGACCGCGCCGCTGGTGACCTTCGGCGCCATGAATATACCCTGCAGCACAGCCCTGGTCTGACCGAATGTCAAACCGCACTCTCCTCCGATACCGGGACAGGTCATCCGGTATGCGATCTTCTCGATCAGATCCTTTCTGCCGCAGACATATCCTCCGGAAAGCGCCAGACCGCCGCCGGGATTTTTGATCAGTGAACCTGCCATAACGTCAATTCCGACGTTTGTAGGTTCTTTAACGTCCAGAAATTCTCCGTAACAGTTATCGGCCATGCAGACGATGTCGCTTCGGATGCCGTGTACAAAAGCAGCCAGTTCTTCTATCTGATTTACCGTGATAGCTTTACGCCAACCATAGCCTGTGGCACGCTGCACGCATACCATCTTAGTTTTATCAGAAATCACAGATCCCAGTGTTTCCAGATCCAGCGAGCCGTCAGGTTTCAGTTCCACCTGCTTGTAGGTGATGCCGTAATCAGCGAGAGAGCCCATGCCCTCTCCTCTGATACCGATGACCTCTTCCAGCGTGTCGTAGGGACCTCCGCTTGCATAGATCAGTTCGTCCCCGGGCCGCAGAATTCCCATCAGAGTGATGGCAAGCGCGTGAGTTCCGTTGACAATGGTGGTCCGTACCAGTGCTGCCTCTGTTCCGAAAATATCCGCGTAGACCTTCTCCACCGCGTCACGGCCGGGATCGTCATAGCCGTAGCCGGTATTCCACGCGAAGTGCATGTTGGCGATCCTGTTTTTCTGCAGCGCGCCCAAAACCTTATACTGGTTGTACGCTGTGATATCATCAATGCCGGCAAATTCGTCTCTGACCTGCGTCTCAGCTTCTTTGACCAGAGAAAGCACAGCCGGACGGATCCCCAGCTCCTTGATCAAAAGTTCATCTGTAAAATTCGTATCCATAATAGTTATAATCTCCGTTCTTTTCTACATATATAATTATAGCCCTTACGGGGCGTTTGTAAATCCCCTGGGGCTGATTTTAAGGAAGCCTTAACAAAATCTTCACTATTCTACTATTTTTCCGTTCTCTCCTTTTCCCACTCCATGTCTTTTACGAGATCGCGTTTGACATTCTGCTTGTGTTTGGCGTAGAGCTGGGTCGTAGTTACCTGCTCATGATCTAAAAGGGCCGCCACATCATAGATGGAATTGCCCCGTCCGATCAGGCTGGTAGCCGCTGTGGCGCGCAGTTTGTGAGGACTGTAACCGCCCTTTTTACTCGTTCCCAGAGCGATAGCCGTGTATTTTTTCACAAGCTCGCGGATCTGCCGTTCTGTCATACGCTTTCCCTGCAGTGACAGAAATAACGCGTCCCGGTGATCTTCCATCAAAGTTTCTTCTGCCGGACGTTCATTTTCCAGATAATCCTCAACAACTGCGGTAACAGATTCGTTGAGAGGCATGATAGATTCTTTCCCCCGTTTTCGGTAGATCTTAAATTCCCCGCGGGAAAAGTTAAAAGAAGATACGTTGAGCTGCTGCAGCTCTGAGAGCCGCAGGCCATAGGTCAGAAAGATCATCAGGATCGCCTTGTCGCGCTTCTTTGTCTTTTCCCAATAGGCGTACTGGTGTTTGGTCAGTCCCGTGCCGGTCGATACAGCATCCAGCATGACCATGACCTCATCGTCCTGCAGCGCCTTGATCTCCTGTTCTCCCGCCTTTGGAACCCGGATCGGGTCAAACCCGTCAGTGATGTTCTTTTCCAGCAGCTGGTCACGGTACAGCTGTTTGAACATGACAGAAACAGAGGATTTTTTTCTTGCGAGGGTCTTGCTGTTGTTCTCATAAACGTAGATGTTCTTCTCCGTTTCCACCTTGTATTTCCGGCAGTAATCCAGATAGACATTTACATCTGCAGCCTGGATCCGCTGAAAATCGGCCAGCCTGATATCCTTTGTCTGTCTGGCGGAAGTCAGATCTGTCTCCTGGATCAGATACTGGCAGAAAAACCTGATATCGTGGAGATACGCGCAGCGCGTCATAGGCAGCACATTGCCCTTCAGATAGATGAAGAATCCCCGCAGAAATCCCGGAAGCTGCCGCTCCAGTTCCTCACATTCCTGAAAGATCCGTGCCTCTTTTTCCACGATGTTGTCCGGTTTATCGCTTTTATTATGAATTTTTATCTGTTTCTCAGCCATTGGAATATATCCTCCTGACACTGCGCGTCACTGCTGTACTGCGAAATATTGAACCATTTCATATCTTTATACCGTTTGAACCAGGTCAGCTGGCGCTTGGCGTAGTGACGGGTGTTTTTCTTTACCAGATCTACAGCAGCCGCAAGATCGTACCTGCCATGAAAATAGCCGATCAGCTCTTTATAGCCGATGCCTTTCATGGAGATATTTCCTTCGTCAAGACCCATGGCAAGAAGTCTCCGCACTTCGTCAGGAAGCCCGGCTTCCATGAGCAGATCCACCCGCTGGTTGATCCGCGCGTAAAGCTCTGCCCGGTCTCTGGTCAGTCCGATCAAAACAGCGCTGTAATCCGATGTCGGTTTCGGATCTGTAGAAAAGTCCCTTACTTTACTGCCCAGCATAGCCGCTTCCACGGCCCGTACTACTTTTTTTACATTATTGGGGTGGATCCTGTCTGCCGCGTCCGGATCCAGTTCCCGCAGCCTGTCATGAAGTACCATGGGAGATTCTGACTCAGCCAGCGCGTACAGCTGTTCTCTCAGCGCGGGATCTCCCGGAGGCGCGCTGAAATCCATATCGTAGAGCAGAGCGTTGAGATAAAGACCCGTACCGCCTGCGATGACAGGAACCCTGCCTTTGTCAAATATCTCCTCGATCGCGGCTTTGGCCAGTGTCTGATATTTGGCAGCAGAAAAAGGCTCTGACGGGTCGATCTGATCCACCAGATAATGCTTTACCCGGGCCTGTTCTTCTGCTGTTGGCTTGGCGCTGCCGATATCCATGTATCGATACAGCTGCATGGAGTCGCAGGATACGATCTCGCCGCCGAATTCCAAAGCTGTTTCGATGGCATATGCGGTTTTTCCCACGGCCGTAGGACCGCAGATCACAATGATCTCACGTTTTTCTTTCATAGATACCTCACACCCGTTTAAACATTTTTTCGATCTGATACTGAGACAGACGAATGAAAGTAGGCCGTCCGTGCGGGCAGGAAAAAGGATTGCGGCAGGCGGCCAGCTGATCCATCAGAGCCCGCAGCTCCGGCATGGACAGCTTGTCATGGGCCTTTACCGCGGATTTACAGGACCTGGTGATCAGCTTATTGATCACCACCGTGTTGGAAAGCTGCGTTCCGGAAGAAATGTTTTCTACAAACACATTGACGAAATCCTCCGCCTCCGAAAGGCTCATAAAAGTCGGGATCTCCCGGATCACATAGGAATTCATCCCAAAAGGTTCGATGGCAAAGCCCATATCGCCCAGGGAATCCAGCCAGTCGTACTCGTTTTCCTTCACGTCCAGCGGCACTTCCACCATGATCGGCGTCAGGATCGGCTGGCGCAGCTTTTCGTCCGCCAGATACTCGCCCACCAGCTTCTCGTAGAACACCCGCTCATGGGCGGCATGCTGGTCGATGAGATAGAAATTCTCTCTGTCCACGGCGGTAATATACGTGTCGAAGATGACGCCGGTGATCTCCAGATCAGCGAAATCAAAGGGTTTCTGTCCCGGCGCTTCGATGGAAATGGACGCTTTGACTGTAGGAACTTTCACTGAAAGATCTGCTGTGTACGGCGCGTTTTCTTCCCGAACGGAAGGCACCGCTGGCTGCGGTTTGACTTCAGGTTCCGGTTTTCGTTCCGGTCGGCGTTTAGTTGACAATATCTGTTTTATGTCTACCTGTTCTTCTTTCCTTTCAGTCTGCTCTGCCCTGATCTCAGTCTCCTTCGGAGCCGCAGTGAAAATGTTCTTCACCTCGGTCACCGCGGCCATGGTGCCGAGAGCCTGGCGGACACCCTTTGATACGATCTCTGTGACCGCCTTCTCATCGTCGAAGCGGACTTCTCGTTTATTGGGGTGGATGTTGACGTCCAGCCGGGCAGGATCGGTTTCGATGAACAGGAACGCCACAGGATGGCGGCCTTCGAAAAGCCTTTCCCGGTAGCCTTCATTGACGCCTTTTTCAATGACCTTGCTAGCGACCACGCGTCCGTTGACAAAGAAGATCTGGTTCCTGCGGGTAGTTCGGGTCAGGGACGGACGGGAAATATAGCCTTTGACGCAGGTCCCGTTTTCCGTATAATCCACGGCGACCAGATCACGGTATTCCGCAAGCTGGTACACGGACAGAATAGCCCCGTGAAGATCTCCCTTCCCTGCCGTTGAGAAGAGATGCCTGCCGTTGTTGATCAGCCGGAACCGGATACCCGGATAGGCAAGCGCGATCTGTGATACGAAGTCGATGATCTGACCGCTTTCCGCGCCGTCGGATTTGAGAAATTTACGGCGGGCCGGCGTGTTATAAAACAGATCTGTGACCACCATAGTCGTTCCGTCAGGACAGCCTGTGGCCTCTTTGGCAAGGATCTCGCCGCCGTGGATCAGCAGCCGGACGCCTGCTTTTTCGTCCGCGGTCTTGGTGATCAGCTCTGTGTGGGTCACTGCCGCAATGCTGGCCAGGGCCTCCCCCCGGAATCCCAGAGAGCGGATAGCGTCAAGATCTTTAGCGGTGCTGATCTTGCTTGTGGCGTGGCGCAGAAAAGCGGTTTCTGTTTCCGCGGCCGGAATGCCGCAGCCGTTGTCAGTAACGCGGATATAGCTTTTCCCTCCATTTTTGATCTCTATTGTGATGACAGAAGCCCCTGCGTCTACAGCGTTTTCTGCAAGCTCTTTGACAATGGAGACGGGCCGTTCAATGACCTCTCCGGCGGCTATTTTATCTGCGACCTTTTTCTCTAATACTCTAATCATCGATCTCTTCCTTTAATTCTTCCAGGATCCTGATGGCCTGAGACGGTGTTACATCCATCAGATCCAGCTTCTTCAGTTTCTCTACGACAGGACTCTGCTGCGGAATGAAAAAGGATATCTGTTCTTCGAAGGCGGCGGATGCCGCAGAGGACGACGCGGCGGTCTCTGCCGAAAGGCTGACCTGTGCGCTGTTTTCCTCCAGATGGGACAGTTTATCTCTGGCGCTTGCAAGGAGTGATGACGGAATACCGGCCAGCTTGGCTACATGTATCCCGTAGCTGCGGCTTGCGGAGCCGGGGATGATCTTGTGGAGGAATACGATATCGCCATCCTCCTCTGAAACGTCTACGTTCAGATTTCTCACCCCTCTGATCTGCTCTTCTAACACAGTCAGTTCGTGATAGTGGGTGGCAAACAGTGTTCTGATGTGCTTTTTTTCGTTGCACAGATATTCAACGGCGGCCCATGCGATGGACAGCCCGTCATAGGTGCTGGTGCCGCGGCCGATCTCATCCAGAATGATCAGGCTTCTTTCTTTGGCGCAGGAAAGGATATATGCCAGTTCGCTCATCTCTACAAAAAAGGTGGACTGGCCCTGCGCCAGATTATCGGACGCACCGATTCTGGTAAAGATCCTGTCGACAACGCCGATCCTTGCAGACTGACACGGAACGAAGCAGCCGGCCTGGGCCATGAGGACGATCAAAGCGGTCTGCCGCATATAGGTGGATTTACCTGCCATGTTAGGACCGGTGATCACCAGCATGGAGGTATCGGTATTGTTCAGATATGTATCGTTGGAGACGAACAGGCTGCCGCCTGTCATCTGCTCGATGACCGGGTGCCTTCCCTTCTCTATGATCAGCTCATAGCTGTTATCGATCACGGGTTTGACATAGCCCAGACTGCCGCTGACTCTGGCAAAACTGCAGAGAACATCCAGCTGCGCGATGGCCTGTGAGGTTTCCTGAATCTGATGGATATATTTCTGTATCTCCAGCCGGACAGCTGTAAACAGCTCGTATTCCATCTGATTGATCTGGCTTTCTGCCCCCAGGACCAGATTTTCCATCTCCTTCAGTTCCGGCGTAATATAGCGCTCGTTGTTGACCAGAGTCTGTTTGCGAATGTAATCCTCCGGTACCAGATGGGTGTTGGACTTGGTCACGTCGATATAATAGCCGAAGACCTTGTTGAAGCCGACTTTCAGATTTTTGATGCCGGTCCGTTCTCTTTCGGCGTTTTCAAGCCCGGCGATCCACTGCTTTCCGTCTTTGATAGAGAATTTCAGCTTATCCAGCTCCTCAGAATAGCCGTCCTTGATGATGCCGCCTTCTTTGATGGTAAACGGCGGTTCTTCGCAGATCGCAGACTCTATCAGATCATAGATCCCGGAAAGGTCGTGAATCTGCTCAGAAAGCAGCGTCAGCATCTGGGTATCAGCGTAGGACAGACACTCTTTGATCTCTGGAAGAACTCTTACAGAGGACTTCAGCGCGATCAGGTCTTTGCCGTTGGCGTTGCCTGACGCGATGCGGCCGGCCAGACGTTCAAAATCATAGACCTGTTTCAGGGCTTCGCGGATATTGTTTTCTACCATAGGATTTTCTGTGAGGAATTCCACAGCGTCCAGCCTGCTGTTGATCTCATCAGCGTTGTTCAGAGGTTCCCGCAGCCACTGCTTCATCTTCCTGCTTCCCATAGCCGTAGCGGTCTTATCCAGAACGCCAAGCAGGGAACCCTGCACACGCTTGTCGTAGAGGGTCTCGGTGATCTCCAGATTGCGCAGGGTGGCTTTGTCCAGCGACATGTGTTTCCCCAGTTCGTAAAACTGGCACCGGGTCAGCTGAGAAAGGCTCTGCTTCTGTGTTTCCAGCAGATAAGCCAGCAGAGCGCCCAAAGACAGGATGCAGAGATCCCGGCCGGCCAGACCCAGAGCGGTGGTGGAAAGTCCGTTAAACTGGGCGCGGACAGCGTCTTCGGAGGATTTAGGGTTGTAGTAGGCATCGCCCATGACAAAGAGAAAACCTCCGGTGACCGCTTTGATCTCTTCCTGATCGCAGTTTTCCGCAAAGGCCTCGTTGATCATGATCTCCTTAGCGTTGATCTTTGCCAGTTCATTGAGCACATCGGCCTGCAGGTTCAGATTGCTGCTCTCCTCGGTGGTATACAGCTCGCCGGTAGAGATATCGCAGTAAGAGATGGACATGCCCCGCTTGTCCACGTAGACGGAGGCCAGATAGTTGTTCTCCTTCTCATTGAGCATGGACTGAGAGGTGACCGTGCCCGGGGTGACGATCTGAATCACTTCCCGTTTGACGATGCCTTTGGCGGCGGCAGGATCTTCCATCTGCTCACAGATAGCGACCTTGTAGCCCTTTTCTACCAGCCTTGCAATATAGGTGTCGGCAGAATGAAAAGGAACGCCGCACATGGGCGCCCGTTCTTCCTGTCCGCAGTTTTTTCCCGTAAGCGTCAATTCCAGCTCTCTTGAAGCGGTCTTGGCGTCTTCGTAAAACATTTCATAAAAGTCTCCCAGCCTGAAAAACAGGATGCAATCCTGATAGCTCGCCTTGATGTCCAGATACTGCTGCATCATCGGGGATAATTTGTCTTTTACCATAAATGTTTTACTCCTTTTCTTTTGCTACATTTTATTATACCAAAAAAAGACCTGCAGTGAAACAGGAAATTCTGAACAGCTTTCTGGCAAAGGTGCTTTTACCTGCACCCGGGCTTCCGATAATAATTACTTTTTTCACGCCTCAGTTCTCTATTGTGTGCACATACATCCTCGTCATATCAGGCTCGTCGTCTCCCTGGACCATGCACAGAAATGACCATCCGTACTGCTCATAGAAGGATGTATGATCTGTAATAAGATAGAGCGTATCTATGCCGAAACTGTGCATGTCGTCACAGACATACTGCAGCAGCTGTCCGGCAATACCCCTGCAGCGATATTCAGGCTCAACATACAGAGCGCAGGCATTTGGCGCCAGATCCTTGCGGTCATGGAAGTCATTTTCTATGATGCCGACGCCGCCTGCGATCCTGTCGCCATCAACGGCTAAATACCACTGGGGAACCGCGCCGCCGCCGGCCAAACATTCCCCGATGCTTTCCTGATATGCCTCAAGGGGCACTCTCCATTTGGAATGAAACCACTTTGCGGCTGTATCAGCCATTTCGCCGTGTTCCCGGATTTTCAAAACCATTATTGCTCCTGTCAGCAGCAATTCCATATCCACCTCATGGATCTCGTTTTGGCGGACCACGTTAGTTTCTCGGAATCCGATTTTTTCATAAAGCTTCTTCGCTCTTAGATTTCCATAATTATACGTAAGCGTAAGGACCTGCGCATGATACTCTTTTTTCAGCAGCGTTATCAGCTCACGCAGAGCTGTTTCACCATAGCCTTTCCCCTGCCATGCCGCGTCAATGGCAAAATCCCAGAGAAAGAATCCGTCGCTGCTGAACTGACGGAGCAGAGCAAATCCGATCATATCCTGATCTTTAAATATATCAAAAGCGAACGCCCGTTTTTCGTCTATAGCCCGTTGTATTTTTTCCGGCGAAGAGAGCTGCGCCAGATCTTCTTCACTCAACGAGATCTTCATGCCATCGCTTTTTATAAGATCCATGCTTTCCATACCTCCTGTGCTGCTTTTGAATCATTATACATAACGTTCGTTCTTTCGTCAATGCTGTTCTGTTCTGAAGCATCACACTACAAACATAAACGCGGCCGTCTTCATGACGGCCGCGCCTGACATATACAATTATGTACTCGTATTCAGATCAAATCAGATTATTTGCCCTGCTTCTTGTTGTAAGCTTCGATACCCAGTCTGATCAGCTCAACGCCTCTTCTCATGTCTTCCTGCTTCAGGACATATGCGATACGCATTTCGTCCTTGCCAAGACCCGGGGTCGCATAGAAGCCTTCAGCCGGCGCGAACATAACAGTTTCACCGTTATCCTCGAATTCAGTCAGCAGGAACATCAGGAAATCTTCAACGCTGTCAACAGGCAGTTTCGCGGTCATATAGAACGCGCCGCCAGGTTTCTGGCAGACAACGCCAGGGATCTTCATCAGTTCCTCGTATACAACATCTCTTCTGCCGCAGTATTCAGCCTTTACTTCATCATAATAGGAAGTCGGCAGTCTGAACAGTGCAGCGGCACCTATCTGGTCAACAGTGGATACGCAGAGTCTGCCCTGAGCGATCTTCATAACGTTGGAAATGAATTCCTCATTCTTGGAGATCAGGAAGCCGATTCTTGCTCCGCACGCGGAGAATCTCTTGGAAACAGAATCGATAATGATGACTCTGTCTTCGATTTCCGGGATCTGTCCAAAGGAAACAGCTGTTCTTCCATCATAAGCAAATTCTCTGTATACTTCGTCAGCGATGATCCACAGATCATGTTCTCTCGCGATCTCACCGATCAGCTTCATCTCGTCCATAGTCAGAACGGTACCGGTCGGGTTGCCCGGATTGATACAGCAGATAGCCTTAGTCTTTTCTGTGATCAGCGGTTCGATCTGCTCTCTCTTCGCATAGTGGTAGCCTTCTTCAGCCTTTGTCGTAATAGGAACGACTTTGCCGCCTGCGGAAGTTGCAAAGGTATGGTAGTTGGTATAGAACGGTTCTGCGATAAGAACTTCATCACCTTCGTTTAAGAGTGCGAGGAATGTCATGGTCAGAGCTTCACTGCCACCGGTAGTAACGATCATGTTCTGTCTGCCGATGTTCATGCCGTAAGTCTTGAAGTAATCGCCTACAGCGTCCTGCAGATCTGTGATACCGCCGGATTCAGCATAAGCGATAACCTTGTTCTGGTAGGCTCTGATTGCGTCCATGAAGCATGCAGGTGTTTCAACGTCCGGCTGTCCGATGTTCAGATGGTACACTTTTTTTCCGGCGTCTTTGGCTTTCTGCGCGATCGGGTTGAATTTTCTGATCGGTGAAAACTGCATGGATTCCACTTTGTTAGATAATTTCATTTCTTTCGGTCTCCTTTAATTCATAAATCTTACTCCAACTCTGCATGAGAGTTATTAACAATCTCTTGTATACATGATACATTATAACACAAATTTTCCTGTTTGCAAAGATGTAAAAGATATTCTATATTACCTTTTGCGCCGGTAACCGGAGAAAATGTTAATCCCTGCGGATACAGACCATTCGCGGCGGCATATCCGATCACATTTTCGATGACCTCCTGATGGACCTTCCGGTCCCGCACGATCCCCTTCTTGCCTACCTGATCACGGCCGGCTTCAAACTGAGGCTTTACCAGACAGACGATCTCGCCGCTTTCTGCCAGCACCTGCACTGCTACAGGGAATATCAGCCGCAGTGAGATGAAGGAAACGTCGATACTGATAAAGTCGATGGGTTCCTCTATCAGAGCCGTGTCCAGATAACGCACGTTACACTTTTCCATATTGACTACCCGCGGGTCGCTTCTAAGCTTCCAGTCCAGCTGTCCGTAGCCTACGTCGATGGCGTAGACCTTAGCTGCTCCATTTTGCAGCATACAGTCCGTAAAGCCTCCGGTGGATGCGCCGATGTCCATGCAGACCGCTTTGTCCAGCGACAGATCGAATTCCTTTATCGATTTTTCCAGCTTCAGACCGCCCCGGCTCACATAAGGACAGAGATTCTCCTTAACAAAGAGTTCCGCGTCCGTGTCGACCATGTTGCCGGCTTTATCGCTTTTCTGGCCGTCTACGAAGACGATACCGGCCATGATAGCCGCCTTGGCACGCTCACGGGACTGATAATATCCTTTTTTTACTAAGAGTACGTCCAATCGTTCTTTCAAAATGATTCACAAATCCTTTCTGTGATAGAGTCGGCGTCCAGGTCGTATTTCTTATAAAGCTCGCCGCAGCTTCCGTGTTCAATGAACTGATCCGGCCACCCGAAGGAAGTCACATCAAAATCCTTTGCCGCCGCTGCGAGTCTCTCACCGAAGCCGCCAGTCAGCACGCCGTCCTCCAGGGTGATGATCTTTTTCGGCGCGTCTGCAAGAGGCGCCAGATCCATCGGCTTGACAGTGGTAACATCGACCAGCCCTGCGTCGATCCCCCGCCGCGCAAGCAGCTCTCTGACCTGCTGGCCCGTTCCGGTCATTTTGCCTACGGCCCAGATATCAAGGTCTTTTCCCAATGCCAGCCGTATATTTTTTCCGTCAAAAGGTTTTCCGTCAGGATCAAAGCTGCATCCGCCTCTCGGATATCGGATGGCCGCGGGACCGTCTAATGTCATCGCATAGCCGAGCATGGCCGCGAGCTGTCTGCCGTCCGCAGGCGCCAGGACCGTCATATTCGGCATGGCGGACAGATAAGAAAGATCAAAGATGCCGTGATGTGTCTCACCGTCGGCACCAACGACGCCTGCCCGGTCAATAGCGAAAATCACCGGCAGCTGCTGCAGACATACATCCTCCATGATCTGATCATATGCTCTCTGCAGGAAGGATGAATAGATAGCGACCACAGGACGCATGCCGGATTTGGCAAGGCCAGCGGCGAATGTGACGCCATGTGCCTCCGCAATGCCTACATCAAAGAACCTGCGGGGATATCTTTTAGAAAACGGTCCCAGACCGGTGGCATCGCACATGGCTGCGGTGACGGCGCAGATCCGATCGTCATGTTCCGCCAGATCAAGCAGAGTCAGTCCGAAAACCTGCGAATAGGTCATACCGGAATCAGCCAGAACTTTGCCGGTCTCAGGATCAAAGGGGCCGATGCCATGGAACTTGTTGGGGTCCTTTTCCGCGGTCCGGTACCCTTTTCCCTTCTTTGTCATCACGTGAACAAACACGGGGCCGGCGGCCTGCTTTGCCAGCTCCAGGACTTCTATGGTTTCCCGGATATTGTGGCCGTCCACCGGTCCCAGATAGGTAAAGCCCAGCTCCTCGAAAATGACGCCGCCGGACAAAAGCGCGTATTTGACACGATCCTTGATATGCCCCAGATCCATGGAAAGCTCGTCGCCGATGAGAGGGATATTCTGTACCGTCCGCTTAATGGCTTTTTTCGCTTTCAGATAACCTCTGCTGGTCCGCAGCTTTGACAGGTGCTGGGAAACACCGCCGATGTTGCGGGAAATGGACATGCCGTTATCGTTCAGTACCACGATCATCTTTGCTTTGGACGCGCCTGCGTTATTCAGGGCCTCATAGGCCATACCGCCTGTCAGTGAACCGTCGCCGATAACCGCGATGACTTCATGATCCTCACCCTTCAGATCGCGGGCCGCGGCCATGCCAGCGGCAGCAGAAACAGACGTGCTGGAATGACCGGTGTCAAAGACGTCATGTTCGCTTTCCTTTGCTTTGGGAAAGCCGCTGAGGCCGTCCATTTGACGAAGATGATCAAATCCTTTCGCCCGTCCTGTCAGGATCTTGTGAACATAGGACTGATGCCCTACATCCCAGATAATTTTATCACGCGGGCTTTCAAAAACCCTGTGCAGGGCAATCGTCAGCTCCACGATACCAAGATTGGAGGCAAGATGTCCTCCGGTTTTTGATACTTTATCGATTAAAAAATCACGGATCGCATAAGAAAGAAGTTCCATCTGATCTTCATCCATTGATTTCAGATCAGATGGAAAATCATATTCTGTTAAATCCTTGTTCATAAATCGCTCCTTTATCCTTTGTATTTGCGCGGGATCAGGATGCCTGCAGCATCCCCCGCGCTCTATTTTGTCCGTGTCTCCAGTTTCAGGACCAGTTCACGGAAAAACTCTGCGTTGTCATAATACTCTTCGATAGCCTTCACGGCGTTTTCTGTCAGCTCATGAAGTCTCTTTTCGGATGCTTCCATGCCGTTTAGTGAAACGTAGGTGATCTTTTCATTCTGAGCGTCTACACCGGTCTTCTTCCCCAGCTCTTCTTCATTACCCTTGATATCCAGAATGTCGTCCGCGATCTGATAAGCAAGACCCAGATTTTCCGCGTAAGCGGTCATATTCTTCATCATGTCTTCATCAGCGCCGCCCAGATACAATCCGGCTCTGACCGCAGCGACGATCAAAGCCCCTGTCTTATTCAGATGGATGTATTCCAGCATCTCGTTGGAGCACTGCTTATGCTCAGATTCGATGTCAGAGACCTGTCCAGCCACCATCCCGCGCACGCCGGAGTTAGAGGTGATGGCATAGGAAGCGTTGATACGCTTCTTCAGTTCTTTCAGATTGTCAAAGTAGAGGAACATATCCCGGTTCATGACCTCGAAGGCGGTAGTCAGAAGGCCGTCTCCTGCCAGGATAGCAATGGCGTCTCCGTAGACCTTGTGGTTGGTCGGCATGCCACGGCGCAGATCATCGTTGTCCATAGCCGGCAGATCATCGTGGATCAGAGAATAGGTATGAATGTACTCCATGGCACAGGCAAACGGCAGCGCGTCTCTGGCGTCGCCTCCGGCAAACTCGCAGGACGCAAGCAGCAGTACAGAACGGAGCCGCTTTCCTCCGGCCGTCAGGGAATATTTCATGGATTCATACAGGGAACTGCTCTTGGTATCGATTCCCGGTATAAAATCCAGCAGATGCGCATTGATCATATCCTTGTACTCGTCGTAGTTTTCTCTCATCATAATTTCTTACACCTCGCCTTCAAACGTTTCAATCTTCTGTTTCGCATTTTCCAATATCTCGCTGCAGATCCGATACTGCTTCATGCCTTCCTCGTAGCATGCAACCGCATCTTCCAGCGTCGTATCCTGAGACTTTATCTTTTCTGACATATCCTGCAGGGCCTTCAGCGCCTGCTCAAACCTTCCTTCACCCATCTTTTTCACTTCCAATCTCTGTTATTACGCATTCCGCATGGCCATCCCGCAGCGTCAGGCCGTATCTTTCTCCTATTCTCAGAGCTGCAGTTTCTGTGACTATGCGGCCTTCTGCGTCATGAAGCACCGTATATCCGCTCTGCAGGACCTTGGCAGGATTGTTTTCCTCCAAAACCAGACGGCAGCGTTCCATTCCGGCCGCGAGCCGTTCCATCCGTTCAGAAAGCTGCCGTTTCATGGATTCTGCTTCTCTGTCGATAAACAGTCTGTGATACATCAGCTTATTGGATAGATGCAGCTGCAGCTGGCCTGCCATATCCGCAAGCTGGCGTGACAGCTGACTGCAGTCAGGCACCGCTATCTGGGCGGCAGCCGTAGGCGTTTCTGCCCGCATATCAGCTGCCAGATCCGCGATGGTAAAGTCTATTTCATGACCGACTGCCGAGATCACCGGAATCCGGGAGGCATAAATGCTGCGCGCTACCGCTTCTTCATTGAATGCCCAGAGATCCTCCGCGGAACCGCCTCCTCTTCCTACGATCAAAGTATCAATATCGTCATAATTCTCATTGACGTAATTGATCATGGCAGAAATCTCAGCTCCCGCGCCGTCTCCCTGAACTGCTACAGGGAAGATCATCACGTCAACCAGATGGTTTCGGGATTGTATGATCTTCAGAATATCGCGAACCGCAGCGCCTGTTCTGGCGGTAATAACTCCTATTTTTTCAGGAAAAGCAGGTATGGGCTTTTTATGAGCGGTATCGAAAAGTCCTTCTCTGCTCAGTTTGGTTTTCATCTGCTCAAAAGCCGCAGCCAGTCCTCCGGCTCCTGAAAGTTCTATATTTTTCACATACAGAGAGTATGTGCCGTTTTTCTTAAACACGCTGATACTGCCGGTCAGGATCACCTCCATACCGTCCTGCAGCATCCAGGGAAGCGCCGCCGCATATTCCCGGTTAAGGAAGCAGTTCAGCTTGCTGGCCGCATCCATAATGGAAAAGTATACGTGGCCGGTGGAATGATACTTCAGATTGGAGATCTCCCCTTTGACTACCACAGCGCCAAGCAGCGGATCTGTGCCGATGACCCGGGCGATATATTCATTTAACTGTGATACAGTCACTGGTTTCAGCGCCATAATTCTCTACCTCCAAGCAGCGCTGTCCCCACTGCGTTGTCGCAGCTGAGCGCGGGCTCTCCAAAACAGCATCGGATGCCGGAAAGTCTTTCCGGCAGATATTTTCGTATATACCTGCTGGCAGATACGCCTCCGGCAAAGAGAGCGTCGGCCACACAGTATTTCTCAGCCAGCTGCCTGGTCTGGTCAGCCATGGCCTGACAGATCCGGTCCATCAGCATAGCGGAAAGAAGGCCGTCAGAGATCGTCCTCCCTTCTGATCCTATCATCCGCTGGCATTTGGTCTCTATACCGGAAAGATTGATATATCCGTCTTCGCATTTGATCTTTGGAATCAGATTATTCCTGACCTTTCCGGTCCTGTCAGGCAGTCCGGCTGCATGACTGATCTCATCCAGGGCCATCTGGTCTATTTCCTGGCCGCAGGGAAAATCAAATCCCATAGCGACCCCGACCCGGTCCAGAACCTGTCCAAAAGCCAGATCCCTTGATCCGCCTGCGATCGTAAGCTGTCTGCCGGATACCAGCAGGCATTCTGACGTTCCTCCGCTGAAATGAAAGGACAGGAACCTGTCTGCTTTTGCAAGCGGCGAGCCGAATTGAACAGCAGCCACATGGCCTTCCTGATGAGAAAAAGCAAGCAGCGGGATACCGCGGGCAGCCGCGATGGTACGCGCCGCGGAAACCCCGGCCAGAAAGACCGGCATATAGGAGCCTTCCACGGGACGGGGCTTTGATGAAACCGCTACGCCGTCCACAGCCGCGTCAGCCGGAAGCAGCCTGAATGCCTCTTCCAGCATTTCCGGCAGTCGATTTACATGCTGAAAAAGAGCGACGGACTGCCGAAGCCCTCTCTCGCCCTTTTTTACTTCCAGAAATCTCTGGAGATCGCATATGATCTTGCCTTCTGAAGTGACCAGCGCCACAGAAGTCTTGTAGTTGCTGGTATCGATTCCCAGAACCGTTCGGATATGCTGATCTCCCGCAGCCCTAGGCATCTGTATCCTCCGAAGACACATCAGATATCTTTTCCATGTGAGCCGCGTCTTCCGCTACTTTTCCCAGGATCGCGTTGACGTACTTCGGAGAAGCATCAGTTCCGTATTTCTTCGCCAGCTCTACAGCCTCATTGATAGATACAGCCGGTGAAATATCCTCCAGATATAATATTTCGCAGGCGGCAATACGCAGGACTGCCAGATCGGTCTTCGGCATGCGGGAAAGCTTCCAGCCGGTACTGTGGGCTTCAATACGGCTGTCTATCTGATCCTTTTTGTTGCAGATCAGAGAGTACAGATCGTTGCAATAGCTCCGCTGTTTCTGGTCGATACGATTCTGATTCATATAGTCCGTCTTGTTGTTCACATCGAAATCACCGCAGGCTTCCATCTGGAAGAACACCTGCATCATGAATTCTCTCGCCTGTTTTCTTGTCATAGTGTTGCTCATAGATTTACTCGTCTTCCTCTCCCGGCAGGTGCACGCCCTGCACATGTATATTGACTTCACGCACCTTCAGATCTGTGACAGATTCGATTTCACGCTTGACCTCTCCCTGAATGTCCCAGGCAAGCTGGGGTATCTTTACCATATATTCTACGATAACATAGACATCCAGCACCAGTCCGTCCTCTCCCCGGGCAACCCGAACGCCGCGGGCGCCCGAGTCAAGACCCGGTAGATTGATGTGCAGACTGTCCGTCAGACCACCCGCCAGCTGATGCACGCCTTTAATGCCTGTGACGACTCTGGCAGCGCAGGTCGTGATCACATCGTCTGATATTTTGATTGTTCCCAGATTTTCCTGCTGCATAAAGTTCCTCGTTTCTCCCTTAGAAGTATTATATCATTGATACCTGCTTTTATCAACTTTTTCATGAATTAATAGCTGCTCTGTATGATGATCTTGTCGGCCGTGCGGCCTGTTTCTTCCATGACGATATTGCAGATCTTGGCTACTGTGTTCTGCTTCAGATCCTGCTCGTCTACCGTTACCGTTACGGTGCTGTCTGTCATAATGACCAGGCATTCCGGCAGATTTTTGGTACTGATGATGCCCTCGATCGCGACCTCTTGCTCCATGTAGCCTGTCAGTTTTTCCTTCTGGGCCACCGCGTTTTTCTTTTCCGCGTCATTACTGGAGTTTTTGATCGTATCGTCATACTTGGCGATCAGATCATTGCGTTCCAGTTCCAGAGCTGCCCGCTTTTCGGCAAAGGTGCTTCCACCGGAGGCATCCTCATCGTCAGAGTCTCCGGCTTTAGCGGCTGTGTCTTCCCCTGCCCCTGTATCTCCATCTTCTGATTCCGGATCGACAGCCTGAGCCACATTCTGGCTGTCTACCAGCACATCGCCGTCGTGGAGCGGGATCTTTCCTGATTTCACATTGGTCACCACCAGACCGGCGCAGAAGATCACCGCTACAGCCATGATGGCTACATTTTCTTTTTTATTCAAAAATCCTTTGATATCCAATTTTCTTTTTTTCATTCTGTCTTTTCCTCCTGATTTTTTTCAAATACCATAACGCTGGACGCCGGGATGTCAAAGAGAGTGGAAACGCCTTTGACAATGCTGGTTCTGACCACTGGATCCTCCGCGCCCTGAGCGGTGACAATGACGCCGCTGACTTTGCTTTCCCCGCCGTACCGGATCATAACATTGACATCACCCACCCCCTTGATCTCTGACAGAAAGCTGCATAAGGCGCTTTCTGTAGCACCATCATCATCGGATATCTGTCTGCGGCTGTCGTGGCTGTCTGTAAGTATGCTGATCGTAAGCAGAAAAACTGCAGCGACAATAACAGCTCCGATGATCTTTACCATGGTTTCTTTTCTGATTTCAGGTCTTTCAAACATAGTACCCTCTCTTCTTATACCTATGAAAATTTTCTCTATTTATGAACGAAATCACTGATGGGAGATAAAATCACTGCCAGGACTATGATGGAGAAGATAAACTTCAGGTATTTTGCCATATTTCCCTCCGGCATCAGGATCTCAATAAAGGTTATAGATAATATAACGATGAAGATGTCCTTCACCCATTCTGTGACCGTGCTCATGCGCTGCCTCCCAGACTGATAATAGATGTGATGAAGATGATGAAGAGGAGTGACGCGAAAAAAAGCACACTTCCCATGATGATCAGACAGCTCCCCACATCCGCGATGCCGGACGCCAGTTTCTTTGATGCTACTGGTTCTACGAGCAGCGCTGTAACCTTGTAGATCAGAGAGATGACCAGGATCTTGATGATCGGGGTCAGGATCAGACACAGGATCAACAGAATGCCGAAGACACCTATGACACTTTTGATCGATCCCATGCATTTGATGAACAGCTCTACTGTATCGGCAGCAAAACCGCCTACGATAGGAATAAACGAGTCCAGTGAATACTTGGCTGTGCCTACGATGAGACTGTCGCTGGTTTTGGCTATCAGCCCCTGAATGGCGATGATACCCGTCATCAGAGTGATGATGATACCTGTGACGAACAATGCCGCCTGTCTCAGAAATTTTGACAGCTGGTTTACATAATCTTTTTCCGTTAAACAGTTGAGCAGGGAGAACACGGTAGACAGAAAAACTGCCGGCAGAACCACATTTTTGATAATGGTCTGGAAAATGGTCACTGCTGTCAGAAGCAGAGGACTCATAATAGTACCGGAAGCCACCTGTCCCATGGATATAAGGATCGCGATGAGTACGGGAAGCAGAATCTCCATGGTATATGTAATGGTCCTGACAGCGTCCAGCGTCATCTCATAGATATCCTGAAAGCTTGTCATAGCAAGGCCTACGATGACAATACAGCAGATCAGAGACGCGATATCAGCTGTTCCTTTTCTTCCGAAGGAACCGGACAGATTCTTCAGGAGACCAATGATAATGCAGACAGTCAGAATCTCTACGCCGATGATCAAAGCGCCTTTGACCTCGTATAGCAGCAGGGTCTTCAGGCTGTCGATGATGTCCTGGGACTGAAAGATGCTTTTACCTGATAAAGTAGCGTCCAGAATGCTTTCCAGTGTAAAGTGATCTGAAATCCCGCCTGACAGCTGATCCGCGTAATCTTCCAGAGAGCCGATCTCTTCCTGATCCACGATTTTTTTCATCTGTTCCTTTACAACTTCATCAAAATTCATATGGTTCCTCTTCTCTTTGTATTAAAGCAGCAGTTCCACCAGCTCCAGGATAGAGATGAAGACCGGGACAGCCACGCAGAATATGATGACCTTTCCTGCCAGCTCCACCTTTGAGGCGATGGACCCTTCTCCCGCGTCCCGGCACAGCTGCGAAGTGAATTCTGTGATATATGCGATGGCCAGCACTTTGATGATGACTGGAAAATATGCTTTTCCCAGTGACAGCTGTCCGTAGAGCTGTGACATATAGGCAAAAGCGTATTTCAGACTGTCTGCCAGAAAATACAGGATCAGAACGCTGCAGGCTATGGCTGTAAACACGCCGAATTCCGGTTTGTAATTTTTCACCAGCACGATGAGCATCACCGCGCACAGCGCCAGCGCCGCTATCTTCAGTATTTCCATAGTTTTAAAACTCCATAAAGACCTTGATAGTATCAAAGAATTCCATCAGCATCTTGACGATGATAGCAAGCACGATGATCACCCCGGCAAGCGTTGTCATCATAGCCATCTCCTCTTTGCCCGATTTGATCAGCAGCTGATTTAAAAGCGCGATACAGATGCCGATAGCTGCTATTTTAAATATGACACTTACACCCAATCTCGGTTCCTCCCTTCTGCGTTTCGCATTCTATATCAAAGCGATGACGATGACCAGTCCGACGGAGACTCCAAGACGCGAATACATGCGTCCTTTTGTTCTGATGGCATCCTCTGCTTCAGAAAGCTGCCGCACAAGCTGGCCGTCCAGCAGCCGAAAATGATCCTGCTGGCCTCGAAAATCGCTTTGCCCCAGAAACTGGCCGCATTTTTTCATGACGGAGATATCCTCCGCTGTCAAAGGGCTTTTCTCATAGACCAGATCTATGCCCTGATCCCACATCTGCTGCAGCGACAGCGCGGCGGATCCATCTCTGTAGGACGTTATAACAGACCGCAGTAAAACAGAGGTCTCTCTGTTGTCGCCGGATGTCAGTCTCGCAAAGATCTGCGGCAGAGGTTCTTTGAAATAGCTGATCTCTGTGGCGATGTGGGCGATAAGATCCCGAAATTCTTCCAGCAGCTGCCTGCGGCGGCGTATCTCCGACGCTTTCATCATGCCTGTCGCTGCAGCTGCCACAAAAGCCAGAGACAGTCCCGCTATTTTAATCATGAAGGACCTCCCGTATAGTTCCAACAGTTGGACGGTTCGTTAATAACACGATATGATTAAAAGTTCCGTTTTCGATGATTCCGGCTATAGGAAGCTTTTTAATGTCCTCCATATTGCTGCCATGGGCGCTGGCGATGACGCTGACGCCGCAGTTTCTGCAGTCTTTGATGGCCTCTCCGTCTTCAGGCCTGCCGATCTCATCGGTGATGATCACATCCGGCGACATGGCGCGGATCAGCATGAGGATCCCTTCTGCTTTCGGACAGCCGTCTAACACATCGGTCATGGATCCCAGACGATAGCTGCTGACGCCGTCGTGCATCCCCGCGATCTCAGAACGTTCGTCACATATGGCGATCTTCCAGCCGCCTTCTTCACCCAGAGTTCTGGCAATATCCCGCAGCATGGTGGTCTTGCCGCAGCCCGGCGGCGAAACTATAAGCAGGCTGGCCGGTCTGCCGTCCCCTTTGATCAGAAGCGGTTTCAGCGGATCGCTGCAGCCGATGATCTCATGGCCGCAGCGTATGTTCAGAGAACTGATCTCGCGGAGCAGCGTGACGCTGCCCTTTTCCATCACAGCTTTGCCGCAGATCCCTACCCGATGGCCGCCGTCGATAGTCACAAATCCCTTTGCCAGATCGTCTTCATACGCGTAATAGGAAAATTTGAGAAGATTGTTGAGAATATTGGTGATGTCGCTGCCGTCGATGCAGCCGTTCAGCCGGATATGTCTGCCCCGGCACAGAAGCCATACCTGCCGGCCCCGATATACCCTTACTTCTTCAATGCCCTCTCTCATAGTCCGGTCCAGAGTCTGTATCTGCCGCTGAATGTCCTGCGGAAAGCACTGAAAGACTTTTTCAAAATGGTTCATAGTTTGCCTGTCCTTTCTTTCTCTAACATCATATTCGCAGGACAGGCAGATATGATAATTTTTTTGACCGCGGAATATAAAAACAGAGCATGAAACGCGCATGCTCTGTCAGTTTGATTTATTTCTTTGTAAAGTTCTTTAGGAAGTAGTTCTCTTCCTCCAAAGAGTTCCTGTTACGATACCGCAAATGGAAACGATGATGCCTACCGCTTAGAAACTGTCTGTCTGCTGACGTCAAGTAACTCGGCCGCTTGTTCTTGCATGATTCCTTTTTCATTCCGTGCATTTTTGAGTTTACTTCCTATTTCCATATGCTATCCACCTCGTTTAGTTCTGCTTCTAACAGAAGCATACTCAATATACAAAATCTATGAATCATTTTCTACCAATTTCCTTTTATATTACGAAAAAAGATGTAAAAATCCTTTGACAATCACGGTCATGGCGCAGTGTCTTTATTTTCCCAGATACCTTTCCCGGATCTCCCGGCTGGCGGATAACACGCGCTCCTGCAGCTCGCGAACAGGCATTCGCAGCGCGCCCTGTCCGAAGATCATCATCTGTTCCAGTCCGTCAGAGGTCGCTACAGTGATCTTTTGCTTTTTCACATTTTCCAGCACATATTTTTCAATATACTGATCGGCGGTCTGCCCTTCTCTGGTGTAGACCACGGTCAGTTCGCCGTATTTTTCCGTCATGCCGATATTTCCCACCTGCTTGTACGCGTCGAAGACCAGGATCATGGCCTCGCCTGTATAACCCTGATAGTTCTGCAGCGTTTCGATCAAAAGGCTTCTGGCCGCTTCCAGATTCAGCTTCGACATCTCCTTCAGCTCGTCCCATGCGAATATCACGTTATATCCGTCGATGAGAAGTACAGACGGAGCCTTGCTGTCATTGTAGCCGCTCTTCACTTTCGGATACCTGTCCGCGGCAGAGCCGGTCACCACTCTGGAGCTGCGTTTAAATCGATTCTGTTCTCTTTTGCTGATACCATAGGTCTGACGGAATACCGCTTCAAGCTCCGCGTCACTGTATTCACGCCGTCCCGTCCGCCGGACGGTCTCTTCCGCCGCTGCTTTTGTCTCCGCAAGACAGGCAGGAAGGTGCATATAGCTTTCCACCTCATCCCACGGCACGCTGATCCCGCCGCCGTGGCTGCAGAACACGGAGCCGCACGGATTGTCCGGGTCGCGGTCCGGATCATAACCTCTGGCAGAAATGACCGCGTCCGCATCCCTGCACGGAAAATATCCGGCATAGGTCAGCTGCAGATTTCCGTATCCTTTTGTATAGGACAAAACTTCTTTAGCGTATTCCCCGATGGCCGCGACCGGCGCTCTTCCCGTCAGAACAGCTGTATCGCCCTGGGTCACAGGCGGCTCACAGGAACCTGCAATGCGCTGCAGATCGTTCATGGCACGGCCGATGCAGTCTGCGGGCACCGACAGCGTATAGTCATAATACGGCTCTAACAAAACGCTTTCAGCCCGGCGAAGTCCGTGGCGCACAGCTCTGTAAGTGGCCTGACGGAAATCTCCGCCTTCTGTGTGTTTGACATGGGCCCTGCCTGCTGCCAGAGTGATCTTCATATCCGTGATCGGTGAACCGGTAAGCACGCCGGGATGTTCCCGCTCGGCCAGATGAGTCAGGATCAGATTCTGCCAGTTTCGATCCAGCAGATCTTCACTGCAGTTCGTATCCAGAACCAGCCCGCTGCCGGCAGGAAGGGGCTCCAGGATCAGATGGACCTCCGCGTAATGGCGGAGAGGCTCAAAGTGACCGACGCCCTCGGCCTTTTTAGCAATGGTCTCCTTATAGTTGATGGTCGGCTGCCCCAGTTCGATGGAAAGTCCGAATCGCTCACGTACCAGATCAGTCAGTATCTCCATCTGGACCTCACCCATAAGCTGGATCCTGATCTGGCGTGAAGCTTCGTCCCAGCATGTGTGAAGCTCAGGTATCTCCTCTTCCAGCATGCGGAATCTGCCGTAGACGTCGTGAGCGTCACAGCCGTCAGGGAGCAGGACCTGATAGGAAAGAATCGTATCCAGCTTCGGCTTGGAGCCTGTGGCTTCAACGCCCAGTCCCTGACCGCAGCTGGTGGATTCCAGGCCGCATACAGCACAAACCTGACCTGCGGAGACACTATCCACAGCATCAAAACGAGCTCCGTTGTAGATACGGAGCTGCGTGATCTTTTCTTCTCCTACGGCGTCCCGCACGTGAAGGGTCCCGCCTGTTATTTTCAAATGGGTCAGCCGTTTGCCCTGACTGTCTCTGCTGATCTTATAGACTCTCGCTCCGAAATCCTCAGGCCGCGCGGGTTCTTCCATATACCGGGCCAGCCCGTCGAGAAACCGCTGTACGCCTTCCATCTTCAGAGCGCTGCCGCTGTAGACAGGAAACAGCTTTCTCTGCAGGATCAGCCTTCGCAGCATATCGTCTTCGATGGTCCCTTTGTCAAGGAGCATCTCCAGAGCGGCTTCATCACAAAGCGCTGCTTTTTCAAAGAAGTCTCCGTCTATTTGTTCAAAGGATATCAGGCCGTCGCTGAAGCCTTCCGCAAGCTGGTTCAGAACTCCTGCGGGATCTGCCCCGGCCAGATCTGTTTTGTTGATGAAGACAAAGACCGGCACGCTGTAGGTCTCCAAAAGTTTCCAGAGCGTCTGCACGTGGCCGGTGATGCCGTCAGTGGCGCTGATGACCAGGATCCCATAATCGAGCACCTGCAGTGTACGTTCCATTTCCGCCGAGAAGTCAGCATGGCCCGGCGTGTCCAGAAGGGTCACCTCCAGACCGCCCAGAGGGAAAACAGCCTGTTTGGAAAAGATCGTGATACCCCGCTGCCGCTCAAGGGCGTGAGTATCCAGAAAAGCGTCGCCGTGATCTACGCGGCCCAGAGACCGGGTGACGCCCTGTGTGTAGAGGATCGATTCTGAAAGTGTCGTCTTACCGGCGTCCACATGAGCCAGAATACCGACCGTTACATATCTATCCTTCATTTTCATCCTCATCATTCTCCGGAGCAGGCGGCCTGATGAAGACCTTCACCTTCTCGATCCTCCGCTCCTTGACAGACAGAATGGTAAATACGTAATTCTCGAACTCGATATCACGGTTTTCGTCGCCCTCTTCCGGTATCTCGCCCAGAATATCGATGATAAATCCGCCGATAGTCTCGCTGCTCTCTGATTCCAGATCGATCTCGGTCTCCTCGCTGAGATCGTTGAGGGACACATTTCCGTCGACAAGATAATGATTATCGTCAATCTTTTCGATGATGTGTTCTTCCTGATCGTACTCATCGTCGATATCGCCGACGATCTCTTCAATAATATCTTCCATGGTCACGATGCCGGAAAACCCGCCATACTCGTCTATAAGCACGGCAATATGCTGCTTTTCGATCTGCAGTTCATAGAACAGTGAATCTATATTTTTTGTCTCCGGTACGAAATACGGTTTTCTCAGGATAGAGCGGATATCAACTTTGTCAAAACCGGTCTCCCTTGCCTTGATCAGATAGTCCTTTATATGCAGGATACCGATGATATTGTCTGTATCATCCTCGCAGACCGGTATTCTGGAATACCGCAGCTCCATCAGCTCGTCCAGATATTCCTCGGCCGGATCGTTGACGTCTATTACAAATACATCTGTCCTCGGCGTCATGATCTCATAGGCAAGCTCGTCATCAAACTGGAAGATGCTGTTGATCATCTTCTTTCCTTCTTCCTTGATCTCACCGCTCTGCTGCCCCACTTCCAGCATGGACATGACCTTATCTTCAGAATATCCGCTGTATTGTACATCTGTCTCCTGATGGAACATCTTCAGAAACAGATTGGCAATAAACGCCAGCGTAACCACGAAAGGTTTCAGAACTGTCAGGTTGAAACGCTGCAGAGATACCATGGCTATCGCTACCGACTCACTGTGCTGCTGCGCGATCTTTCTCGTGAAGAATTCACTGAAGATGATCGAGGCCGCAACATAGACGATCATAGACGCGATATCCTTATATGGCAGCCGGATGGTAAAGAACAGCCCTGCGGCGATGAAGATATAACTGAGCAGCCGGTTGGTAAAACGATAATCTGTCGGCCGCTTCAGCAACGCGACAAGGCGGGCTGCCTTTTGATCCTCATCGGCAAGCTGCTGCAGCCTGCTCCGGCTTACGGTATTCATGGCCGTATTGGCCAGAACCACAAGCCCGTTGGCAGCTATTGTAAGGACAATAATGAAAAACTGCAATTGTAAAGGTATGTTACTGGGACCAGATGACATATTCAAATCACACTCCTTAGATTTTTTTCTTACGTAAAATATAGTCCGGTTTCACCGGCCGGTCCATTTTCATTTTCAGGATCTGCTGCGGATGCGGCGCGGACTGCAGAGATTCTCCGCTTTCAAAGTCGTACATTTCCGTGATCTGCTGCGTAAAGAACGGGATATCCGGACCGAATACCTCGATCTCCTCGCCGAGAGACATTTTATTTCTCTGCTCCACTACAGCATAGCCGGTCTGCTGATCATAGCTTCTGACAAGGCCCACGAAGCTGTAGTCCCGCGTATAGGCGCTGGTCTGGTAATTCTGATCTTTATTTGTAGGCTGATCAAAATAGAAACCTGTAGTAAACTCACGATGACTGACCTTCTTCAGCTCTGAAAGCCACGAGGGATCAAAGCAGTAGTGCTCAGGATCATCAAAGTAAGCGTCGATAGCCTGTCTGTATGCGTGAACGATCGTCGCCACATAGAATACGCTCTTCATGCGTCCTTCGATCTTGGCGCTCATGATACCGCTCTCCACCAGCTCCGGAATATGCTCGATCATGCACAGGTCACGGGAATTCAGGATATAGGTGCCTCTTTCATCCTCTTCCACCGGATAATACTCGCCGGGACGCTTTTCCTCTACCAGCGAGTATTTCCAGCGGCATGGATGCGCGCACATGCCCCTGTTGGCGTCGCGCTCGATCATAAAGTTGCTTAAAAGACAGCGGCCGGAATAGGAGATGCACATAGCGCCGTGAACAAAGGCTTCCAGCTCCATGCCTTCAGGAATATGGTCTCTGATTCCTCTGATCTCGTCAAAGGTAAGTTCCCTTGCCAGAACCAGCCGTTTAACTCCCATCTTATTCCAGAATCCGGCAGTTCGGTAGTTTGTCATGTTGGCCTGTGTGCTCAGATGGATCTCGGCATCCGGAATGATCTCCTGGACCAGGTCAATAACACCCGGATCAGAAATGATGAACGCGTCCAGCTCCAGATCCCTGATGCTCCACAGATACGCGGTCAGCGGCTCTATATCCTCGTTATGAGCAAAGATATTCAGCGCGAGATAGCACCGTCTGCCCCGCTCATGGGCAAACGCGATACCTTCCCGCATCTCATCGATCGTCAGATTGCCTGCGCCGGCACGCAGCGAAAACATCTCGCCGCCGAAATATACCGCGTCAGCACCGTAAATAACAGCCGCCTTCAGTTTTTCTAGATCTCCTGCCGGCGCAAGCAGTTCAAAGTGTTCTCTATCCATGTTCACCTCTAAAAATGGACACTGCCAGGCCGTCGCCCGTACTGAGCAGCGAGGTCTCAAGTTCCCGGCTGCTGCAGATGTAGTCCACATATTCTCTCATTTTCTTAATATTTGTCTTATGTTTCTTCTGGGGATCATACTGGTCAGAGACCGTCATCCCTTTCTGCAGGATGTTATCGCTGACGATCAGCGCATCCTTCCTGCAGACAGAAAGAGCCGCGTCGAGGAACCGCTTATAATGACTCTTTGCCGCGTCGATAAAGACAAAGTCAAAACCGTCGATGCCGGCGTCCCGCAGCTTCTCTATCTGTTCCTGGCCGTCGCCGAAACAGCTGTGAATGCGCGGTTCAAGACCAAAGGCGGCGATATTGTGTCTTGCCGCCTGAACGGCCGTTTCATCTTTTTCTATCGTATATATCTCAGCCTGGGGGCAGCGATGAGCGAAATAGATGGAAGAATATCCGATGGCTGTACCGATCTCCAGAATCCGCCCCGGCTGCTTCAAAGCCAGCAGGAAACTGAGGCACTGTTCCGTTTCCTTCAGTATGATAGGGACCCGGTCGGCTTCACCCATAGCCCGCAGAGCGCCCAGTTCATCGTTTAACGGCTCGTAGTGCCTGTTAATATACGAAGTTACTATATCATTTGTAATGTTCATATCAGTACCACATATTCTCGTCGACCACTTTTTCGTGTTCGGCTAAAGTCTTGGAATAGATGACCTCTCCGTCCTCTGTTGCAAAGAAGTACAGATAATCTGTCTTCTCATAGGAGATCAGATCGTCCATAGCTGCCGCGGACGGCGAACAGACAGGACCGACAGGAAGACCGGCGTACATATATGTATTGTACTTGGAATCGATCTCCAGATCCCTGTAGGTTACATCCACCTTTTTTTCCTGCATCGCGTAAAGGACTGTGATATCGCTCTGCAGAGGCATGTCCTTTGCCAGACGGTTCATAAAGACTCCCGCTATGACCGGCCTGTCCTTCTCAAAGAGAGACTCGTTCTCCACGATGGAAGCCAGAGACAGAAACTCATGGACCGTCATATCCATAGCCGCGATCTTATCCTTTCTTTCAGACAGGATCTGCTCTGTCATATCCAGCAGCATTTCTGTGATCTCCTCTTCTGTAGGGTTCTCTGCCGTCACAAAATAGGTCTCAGGATAAAGATAGCCTTCCAGAGGGAACAGAATATCATCCTGCAGGATCTCATCAGTCAGGAACCAGTATTGATCAATGAGCTGACGAAGGTATTTCTTATCGCTCCACTTCTTCCTCAGATCATCAGCTGTAAAAGGCATTTTTTCCGCGATGGCCTCTGCAGCCTGAGGAACAGTCGCTCCTTCTATGATCGTAAAGGCGTTCTTGGAGAGGTAGTTAAAATCGCCGGTGTTGATCGCTTCCAGGATCTCCTTCAGGGTCATATTTTTATTGAAAATATAATTATTTGCCTGAAGTGAATCATATTCTCCAAATCTGATACAGAGCTTCGCGGCCAGTCTGTTTTTCACCAGACCCTGCTCATCCAGAATATCAATGATAGCGGAGGCGCCGCTGCCGGAAGGTATTTCCACGGTAACCGGATCGGTATTTCCCGGCTCTGCCGCGTCAAGGCCGCTGCTGTATACGGCAAAGCCTGCCGCGGCCGCGATCAGAATAACAGCTACGATTATAACGATAATCAATCTTGACTTTTTCAATGTCCAATACCTCGTTTCTCACACGTCAAAAACTACAAAGGAAGGGACGAGCCTGCGTCCCTTCTTCTAAATAAATTTTATTTCGATCTTCCCAGATATTCACCGCTTCTCGTGTCGATCTGGATTCTTTCTCCTTCTTCGATGAAGATAGGAACCTGTATAACTGCACCGGTTTCTACAGTCGCAGCTTTTGTTACGTTGGTAGCTGTATTGCCTTTAACGCCCGGCTCAGTTTCAACTACCATCAAGTCTACGAAATTAGGCGCTTCTACGATAAACGGCTGATCCTTATAGAATTTGATCGTCGCTTCGTCGTTTTCTCTCATGTACTTGATCGCGTCTTCTACCATATCGTAAGCGATCGGGATCATGTCGAAGGTTTCGTTATCCATAAAGTAATATAAATCGCCGTCATTGTAGGAATAAGACATCTTCTTAGTCTCAATGATCGCTTCTTCAAACTTGTCGTCTGGATTGAAAGCTTCTTCTCTGGTAGCTCCGGTAATAATGTTCTTGTACTTGGTTCTTACGAATGCTGCGCCCTTACCGGGTTTAACATGCATGAAATCAAGAACTACATGAGGCTCACCGTTAATCTGGAATGTTCTGCCTTTTCTAAAATCACTTGCGTAAATCATCGGTCTATTCTCACTTTCTACATTATTGTTAAATAACTTCTGCTGATATTATAGCAGATTTATTGCATGTTGCCAAGTCCTATTACTTCACCTAGAATTTTATAAACATCATTCATCATCAGTGAAAAACGCATTTGGGCCTGAAGATACTGTGCAGCGAGAGGATCCCGCATCATGATCTGGGAAAGTTCCTGCATCTGCTGCATGGCTTCCGGTCCGATCTGCTCACCCATCATCTGCTTAGCCTGCATTTCCAGCTGCTTAGCCTGAAGGTCCTTCAGGGATGCGGATAATTCAGGGTTCTGGTCTACCAGCTTCTGATACTGGTCGAACTGTTTAAATTCCTCACTCTCGCGGATGGCTTTAGCCAGGCCGTGAGCCTGATCATATACATTCATATTTCGTTACCTCCATTATACATCCAGAAAGATCGGCAGGATGATAGGATCCCGCTTGGTCCGACGGAAGATGAACCTGCGAAGCTCTTCTCTGACGCTGTTTTTGATAGCGTTCCAGTCTTTATTCCCTGCGTAGAGACTGTCTTCCAGCGCCTGCAGCGCCACCTCTCTGGCGTCCTTGATCAGATCTTCGTTTTCTCTGACATAGACAAAACCTCTGGAAACGATGTCCGGTCCGGAGATGATCTCGGCGCTGGCCCTGTCGATGGCTGCCACAACAATGATCAGACCTGATTCAGACAAAAGCTTTCTGTCCCGCAGCACGATATTGCCTACATCGCCGACGCCCAGGCCGTCTACCAGAACATCCTCGGCACTGACTACATTCTGGAACTTCGTGGCGTTTCGTTTATCCACTGTCAGCTGATCTCCATTTGCCAGAATAAAAATTCTGTCCTTTCTCATTCCGATAGATTCAGCCAGACGGGCGTGCTGCACCAGATGACGATGTTCGCCGTGAACCGGCATGAAGAATTTCGGTTTGATCAGGGTATGGATCAGCTTCAGCTCCTCCTGACAGGCGTGGCCGGAAACGTGAATATCTGCGATGTCATTATAGATGACTTCTACTTCCTTTTCATAAAGCTTGTTGACCACGCTGGTCACGGTCTTCTCATTACCCGGTACCGGTGAAGATGAGAAGATGACCATGTCGCCCTTTTTCAGCTTTACATTACGATGTTCGTTGTTAGCCATTCTTGAAAGCGCGGACATCGGTTCTCCCTGGCTGCCTGTAGTAATGATAACCAGCTGGCTGTCCGGAATATTCTTCGTCTTGTTCAGCTCTACATAGATGCCTGCGGGCAGATGAAGATAGCCCAGTTCAATAGCCAGATTGACCACGTTGTCCATGCTTCTTCCGGAGACCGCTACCTTGCGGCCGTATTTAGCTGCCAGCTCGATGATCTTCTGAACGCGGTGCACATTAGAGGAAAAGGTTGCAATGATAATTCTTCCTTTTGCCTCTCTGAAAATGCCGTCCAGGGTTTCACCCACTTTCCGCTCAGACTGGGTAAAGCCCGGACGGAGCACGTTGGTGCTGTCTGCCAGCATGATGTCCACGCCTCTGCGTCCCACTTCCGCAAACTTTCCCAGATCGATAGGCTCTCCATCGATGGGCGTATAGTCGATCTTAAAATCGCCGGTATGAAACAGTGTCGCCGCAGGAGTCTGAATGTACAGGCAGATCGCATCTGCGATAGAATGCGTCGTTCGGATCGCTTCTACCTTGAATTCTCCTACTCTGAATTTTTCGCCTGCTTTGATCGTATGGAAATCAGCCCGAAGGCCGTGTTCCTTCAATTTATTCTCAATGAGTCCCAGCGTCAGTCTGGTTCCGTAGATCGGTACGTTGACCTGCTTCAGCAGATACGGCACGCCGCCGATATGGTCCTCGTGACCGTGGGTAATGACCATGCCGACGATCTTCGCGGCATTCTTGACAAGATAGCTGAAGTCAGGAATGACTACGTCGATGCCGTACATCTCCTCTTCGGGAAATGTCATACCGCAGTCGATCAGCAGGATCTGATCTTTGTATTCAAGGACGGTCAGATTCTTACCGATCTCATTCAGGCCGCCGATGGGGATGATCTTCAGATTATCCGCCTTCTTTGCCTGTCTGGAAACCGGCTTCTGTACCGCCTTCTGCACATTCTTCTGCATCGGCTTTGATGACCCCTTAGAAGGCGTCTGCCTGCCGGAAGCAGGCCTGCGGCCTGACCCCCGCTTCGCAGGCTGATCCTTCGCAGCCGGTCTCCTGACAGCCATCCTTTTTACGGATGGCTTTTTGCTGTTGTTTTCTCGCATATATATCCCTCTACTTTATAACAATATTTACAAGCCTTCCCGGGACAGCGATCACCTTTACGATGTTCTTGCCGTCTGTGAGGGCTTTCACCTTGTCATTGGAGAGAGTTTCCTTTTCCAGTTCTTCTCTGGAAAGACTGTTTGCGACGTTTAATTTTTCTTTCACCTTGCCGTTGATCTGTACGACGATCTCGACCGTGTCGCGAACCAGAGCGTTCTCGTCGTAAGACGGCCATGCCACTTTCGTCAGAGACTGGTCATAGCCCAGGATCTCCCACATCTCTTCACAGATGTGCGGTGTAAACGGTGAAAGAATGATAACCAGTGTATCAATAGCTTTCTTCATGAAAGCTTCGTTTCTCTCTTCCAATTCCTTGTATCTGTATAATTCGTTGACCAGTTCCATGATAGAGCTGATCGCGGTGTTGAAACTGAATCTTCCCGCAACATCGTCGGTAACCTTCTTGACCGTCGTGTTGAGGACATAGTTCAGCTCTTTATCAGCGTCGGAGCTGACCTGGCAGTCTGCCTGTCCGCCTTCGTAATTCTTTGCAAAATCATATACCAGACGGTATACACGATTGAGGAACCTGTAGCTTCCCTCTACGCCTGTATCGGACCAGTCCAGTTCTTTTTCCGGCGGCGCCGCAAACAGAATGAACAGTCTGGCAGTGTCCGCGCCGTATTTTTTGATGATCTCTTCCGGGCTGACTACATTGCCCAGAGATTTACTCATCTTCTTGCCGTCCTTGTTTACCATGCCCTGTGTCAGCAGGTTTCTGAACGGCTCTTCATATTTTGTCAATCCCAGATCGTACAGAGCCATCTGGAAGAATCTGGCGTACATCAGATGGAGAATGGCATGTTCTACGCCGCCGATATACTGATCGACGTCCATCCAGTAGTCTGCTTTTTCTTTGCTAAACGCTTCTTTCTCATTTTTCGGATCGCAGTATCTGAGGAAGTACCATGAAGAATCGAGGAAGGTATCCATGGTATCCATCTCTCTCTTCGCCTTCTTGCCGCATCTCGGGCAGGTACACTCAGCAAAGACCTTGGAAGTGGTCAGCGGAGATTCGCCTTTTCCGGTAAACTCTACGTCTGTCGGCAGCAGAACCGGCAGATTCTCTTCCTTCTCCGGCACCCATCCGCAGTCATCACAATAGATCATCGGGATCGGCGTTCCCCAGTATCTCTGTCTGGAGATCAGCCAGTCGCGAAGTCTGTAGTTGACAGTCTTCTTGCCGATGCCTTCCTTTTCGACCAGTTCGATGAATTTGTCGATAGCCACTCTGTTATTCAGACCGTTGAACTCGCCGGAGTTGATCAGCGTTCCCTCAGCAGCGCAGGCCGCCTTCAGGTTGTTCAGATCGATCTCAGGATCGCCCGGATCTACTACAGGAATGATGTCGATACCGAACTTTGTAGCAAAGTCAAAGTCTCTCTGGTCATGTGCCGGTACGCCCATGACAGCGCCAGTACCGTAGCCCATCAGGACATAGTCGGAAATATAGATAGGAATCTCCTTTTTCGTGAACGGATTGACAGCATATTTACCGATGAATACACCTGTCTTTTCATTGGTGGTGGAAGTCCTCTCGATGTCGTTCATGTGCTCAACTTTGTTGATATACTCCTTTACAGGTCCTTCATACTCTGTACCTTCCACCATGGACAGCACGGACGGATATTCCGGAGCCAGTACCATATAGGTAGTTCCGTAGATCGTGTCTACTCTGGTCGTGAATACGGTCAGAGTCTCCTCACTGTCTTTGATCTTGAATTCTACTTCAGCACCGGTAGACTTGCCGATCCAGTTTCTCTGCATGGTCTTGACCTTGTTCGGCCAGCCTTCCAGCTTATCCAGATTATCTAAAAGCCTGTCGGCGTAATCAGTGATCTTCAGATACCACTGAGACAGATTTTTCTTGCCTACCGGAGATTTACATCTCTCACAGCAGCCATCAACGACCTGCTCATTGGCCAGTACAGTCTGACAGCTCGGACACCAGTTGACCGGATTTTCCTTTTTGTACGCCAGTCCTTTGTTATAGAACTGAATGAATATCCACTGCATCCACTTATAGTAATCCGGACTGCAGGTCTGCACCTCTCTGTCCCAGTCATAGGAAAGACCCAGCTGTGCCAGCTGTTCTTCCATTTCGTGAATATTATCCCAGGTCCACTTGCCCGGCGCCACGCCATGCTTGATGGCGGCGTTTTCCGCCGGCAGACCGAAAGAGTCAAAACCCATCGGATGCAGCACGTTAAAGCCCTGCATGGATTTGCATCTGGCCACTACGTCGCCGATGGAATAGTTTCTCACATGACCCATGTGGAGCTTGCCTGACGGATACGGGAACATTTCCAGTACGTAATACTTTTCTTTACTCTCATCTTCCTGTGTCTTGAAACAGTTGTTTTCTTTCCAGTATTTCTGCCATTTGGCTTCGATCTCTTTGAAGTTGTATTTCTCGTTCATTTCCAAATTATTCCTCCAGATCTAAAAAGCTGCAGTCGCCCCACACCTTTTCAATGTTGTATTTTTCCCTGGTATCCCGGGTAAAGACGTTGACGATCACATCGCCGAAGTCCATCAGCACCCAGCCAGAATTCTGTCTTCCCTCAATGCTTTTGACCAGAAGGCCCTCTTTCGCTAAAGCCTCTTCTACGTCATCTACCAGAGCCTGTACCTGCCGTTCTGATCCGCCGGACGCTATGACCATATAGTCCGCAAAGGATGATTTTTCCGCTATATCGATCACTACGACATCCAATGCTTTTTTATTATCCAGTGTTCTTGCTGCCAAAAGTGCAAAACTCTTATTATCCATTCTCTTTCTCCTTTTCTCTAAGTCCCCTGAGATCATCTCTGGCCAGCAGCGTATCCTCATCCAGAAAGCTGTCCTGACTCTTCACATATTCGATCGTATGTTCCAGCGACAGAAGACAGGCCAGATCCAGATCCTGGTCCGCCGCCTCCCGCAGCTCATCTACGCCCGGATACCGTCTGCTTGGCTCGATCGCGTCAGCAATATAGATGATTTTCTCCAGAAGAGACATGCCTGCTCTTCCTGTGGTATGAAAGCTGACCGCATTGAGGATGTCTGGATCCTCAATGCCGTAATCTCTCTTCATGATAATGGCTGCGATTTTCCCGTGGGCCAGATTGCAGTTATCCATATACCTCTTGTCCAATCCCAGATGCTTCACATAATAGTTCAGCGCATTTACGGGAACTCCGCGGTACATATCATGGAACAAAGCTGCCACTTCTGCCTTCTCCGGGTCAGCCCCATACTTTTCGGCCAGTCTGACCGCTGTCTTTCTCACGCCCTCTGTATGAATCTTTCTCTTCTCTGAAAAATTCTTCTCAATGTAACTATTTATAGAGTCCGTGTTCACAAATATACCTTTCTATCTGGAAAGGGACTAACTCTCTGATGCTCTTTCCTGATTTTACGTTTTCTTTTATTTCTGTGGAGGAGACCTCCATCACACGATTGTGAAGCACCCGGATACGGGAACCGTACTTCTTCCGCAGAAGATGCATGTACTCCACAGTCTCGCTCTCCTTATAGCCGGGACGGATCCCTACGATGATGGAAAACTCGCGAAGCAGTTCTTCGCTCCTGTACCAGCTTTCCAATGTCAGGAAAGAATCTGTCCCCATGATAAAGTGAAGCCTGTCCGCAGGATACTCCTCCTGAAGTCTCTGAAGAGTCCTGTACGTATAGGATACTTCCTGACTGCATGCTTCTATGTCGGAAACGATGAAATTTTCGTTTTCACGGGCGATCAGACTTACCATGTTGACCCTGTCCTCACTGCTGGCCATCTCCCTGCCGATCTTGAAGGGCTGCACTTTTGTAGGGAGCAGGATGATCCTGGAAAGACCGCATTCTTTCATCGCCGCCTTGGCAATGGACAGATGTCCCCGGTGAAACGGATCAAAAGAACCGCCCAGAATTCCAATTTCTCGCATAATTACCCCGGTTTACACCAATTTGATGCCCAGCTCCTCAAGCTGTTTTTCTTCTACCACGCCCGGCGCTTCGCATACCATGCACTGCGCGTTCTGATTCTTTGGAAAAGCCATAACTTCACGGATGCTGCTGCTTCCTGTAAGCAGCATGACCAGACGGTCCAGACCGTAAGCAAGGCCGCCGTGAGGCGGTACGCCGTATTTAAAAGCTTCCAGAAGGAAACCGAACTTTTCCTGGCACTCTTCGTCGGTCAGACGCAGCGCTCTGAACATTCTGGCCTGCAGATCGGCATCATGGATCCTGATGCTGCCGCCGCCCAGTTCTACGCCGTTTAAGACGATATCATACGCGTCTGCCTTCACCTTTTCCGGTTCGCTGTCCAGCAGCGGAATGTCCTCCGCTTTCGGGTTGGTGAACGGATGATGCATAGCCTTCAGCTCGCCGGTCTCATCGTCCTTCTCAAACATAGGGAAGTCAGTGACCCACAGCAGATTAAACTGACGGTCATCCAGCAGGCCCAGAAGACCGGCAATATGTCTTCTCAAAAATCCCAGACTGTCGAATACGACCTTGGCCTTATCCGCTACGATAAGGATCAGATCACCCGGCTTCGCGTCAAAGACCGCCGCGATCTCAGCGAGCTGCTCCTGCGAGAAGAACTTGTTTACAGAAGATTTGAACTCCCCTTCTTCCACTCTGATCCATACTACGCCGCGAGCGCCGTAGTGCCTGGTCTGCTCCGTCAGCTTGTCGATATCCTTTCTGCTGAATCTGGCAGAGCCGCCGTCGATGCAGATGCCCCGCACGTCGCCGCCGCCCTTAAGCGCGTCGGCAAATACCTTGAACTCCGTTTCCTTTACCACTTCGTTGAGACACTTCAGTTCAAATCCGAAGCGGGTGTCCGGTTTATCGCTGCCGTATCTCTCCATCGCCTCATCATAGGTGATGCGTGGGAACGGCGCCTTGATCTCCAAACCCATCAGCTCACGGAAGATCCGAACCAGCAGTCCTTCCTGCATAGCGATGACGTCGTCCTGGTCAACAAAGGACATTTCCAGGTCGATCTGGGTAAATTCCGGCTGTCTGTCCGCCCGGAGATCTTCGTCTCTGAAGCACTTGGCGATCTGAATATATCTGTCGCAGCCGCTGACCATAAGCAGCTGTTTAAACAGCTGCGGAGACTGCGGCAGCGCGTAGAAATGTCCCTGATTTACTCTGCTCGGTACCAGATAGTCCCGGGCGCCTTCCGGCGTGGATTTGATCAGGATCGGCGTTTCGATCTCAGTAAATCCGTTTTCGTCGAAGTAATCCCGCACCAGTTTTGTCACCTGATGGCGGAATCTCAGGTTCTGCTGCATCTTCAGTTTTCTCAGATCCAGATATCTGTACTTCAGACGCAGATTGTCATCTACATTATCATCATCCTTGATATAGATCGGTGGTGTTTCCGATTTGGAATACACGGTCAGATCTGCTACCAGCACTTCAATGTCGCCGGTGGCCAGATTCGGATTTTTTGAAGCACGCTCACGAACAGTTCCTCTTATTCCAACACAGTATTCACTGCGCAGACCTTCTGCGGCAGCAAATACATCTTCAGGAATAGTATCGTCAAAAGTGATCTGAACGATTCCTGTTTTATCTCTGAGATCGGCGAAGATCAGTCCTCCCAAAGCTCTCTGCTTGGCGATCCAGCCGTTCAGGACGACCTCGCAGCCGGCCTGCTCCATGCTCAGTGTCCCACACATATGGGTTCTCTTAAATAATTCTGCCATAATATATCGTAAGCTCCTTTAATTATCGGTCTTATTTTGTCAATTCTTCCAGAAGGTCTGAAAGTTTGACCTGTCTCTGCTGCGATGTTGCCATCTCTTTGACAGAGGCCACGCCGTCAGCCAGCTCGTTGTCACCGATGACTACCGTGTACTGTGCGCCCAGTCTGTCAGCGTACTTAAACTGTCCTTTGATGTTTCTCGCCAGGGTATCCATCTCAGCTTTGACGCCATTATTCCTCAGGTCGCGAAGAAGCTTCAGTCCGAAAGCCTTCGCGTCGTCGCCCATGACGGCAATAAACGCCTTCAGCGGCTCCGGCTGCGGGATCTCCACGCCCCGTTCTTCCATGAGCATCAGGAGACGCTCGATACCGAGACCAAAGCCTACGCCCGGAATCGGAGGTCCGCCTATCTCCTCGATAAGATGGTCGTATCTGCCTCCGCCGCAGACGGTGCCCTGTGTACCGTTGCTGTTGGTCACAAACTCAAAAGCAGTCTTGGTATAGTAGTCCAGACCTCTTACGATCCTCGGATCTACTACATATTCAATGCCCATGGCGTCCAGATTTTTCTGTACATCTTCAAAAGCGGCCGCGCAGTCGTCGCAGAGATAATCGATCATGTTCGGCGCGTCTTTGACCAGTTCCTGACAGATCTCAGACTTGCAGTCCAGGATCCGCATAGGATTTCTCTCATACCTGTCTTTGCAGGTATTGCACAGCTGGTCATAAACCGGCTCCAGGAACTTGCGCAGCGCTTCTCTGTGTTTCTGTCTGCACTCCGGACAGCCTACGCTGTTGATGCGCAGCTGGATGTCATTGACCCCCATCTGGTGCAGGAAATCGTAGCCGAGGCAGATGACCTCAGCGTCTGCAAGCATGTTAGGCGTGCCGAATATTTCGATTCCGAACTGGTGGAAGGCTCTCAGCCTGCCGGACTGCGGCTTCTCATAACGGAAGCACGGCGTGATATAACTGTATTTCGTCGGCTGTACCTCCGCGTACTGCTTATGCTCAATAAACGCTCTGGTTACAGGGGAAGTACCCTCCGGCTTCAGCGTAATACTTCTGCCGGCATAATCCTCAAAGGTATACATCTCCTTCTGAACGATATCCGTCGTATCTCCCACGCCTCTTTTAAACAGCTCCGTGTGTTCAAACATCGGCGTTCTGATCTCTTTGAAACCGTACTTTTCACAGATCTCAGAGAATTTCTGCTCAACATAATGCCATTTGTACACCTGTGCCGGCAACGTATCTTTCGTTCCTTTTGGTGCTATGATTGCCATTTCTTTACCTCCATAAAAATATTTTTTTCTTTTCTATTCAGCATTTCGTCTATACGCTTTATATATTCCTGATAATTGGTCACGTTAGCGACTCTCTCCAGACGGTTCTCCGCCGGATAATACACCTTGGAGATGCCCCCGGCACCGAGGGCTATGATGCTCTGGTGTTCATCCATAATGCGTATATTGTAAATGCATTCCTTACCTTTTTTGCAGTAGCCGGTATTCTCAAAAGCTCCGGCCATATGCTTCTGCCTGTACAGATAATACGGCTCGTAGCCGCGCTCTGCCAGCTCGATTTCGCCACGGGCCAGCATCTCAGCCACCCGCGCGCCCTGCTTATAATGAAAATCTCTGTCGATATCCACAAGACGTGAAGCCCGCTTGACCGCGAGACAGTGAACAGTAATGCTTTCAGGGTCCATATCCATGACCTGCCGCAGCGTATCCGAAAAGTCCGCAGCGCTCTCCTCCGGAAGTCCGGCGATCACGTCACAGTTGATGTGGTCAAAACCGTAATCCCTGGCCAGAGCAAAAGCCCGCAGGATATCCTCAGGGCTGTGGCTCCGGCCGATGATATCAAGGGTCTGAGCCTTCATAGACTGAGGATTGATGCTGATACGGTCAATACCCCGTGCTTTCAGCACCTGCAGCTTATCTGCCGTGATCGTGTCCGGACGTCCCGCTTCTACGGTAAATTCACGCACAGCAGACAGATCAAAGGATGTCTGTATGGACGCGATCAATGCGTCCAGCTGTCCGGCTGTCAGGGTAGTCGGCGTACCTCCGCCGATATAGACAGATTCCGGCGTCATACCAGTCTCCGCCATACGCCGTCCTGTATATTCGATCTCACGGTGAAGCGCCGCAAGATACTTCTCTATTTCACTGTCCGGCACCTGATTTGACGCAAAAGAGCAGTAGACGCACCTGGTCGGGCAGAATGGAATGCCGATGTATACGCCGGCCGAATTCTCAGGCGGCCTGCCCGCTATGTCCTGCTGATACAGATACAGCCGCAGCAGAAGCGACGCCTTTTCCTGACTCAGATAGTAATCCTGTGTCAGGATGCGTACAGCTTCATCACCGCTGCCAGTTTTCTCATAAAGCTCGCCGCAGAGCTTGACAGGCCGGATCCCGGTCAGGATCCCCCACGCAGGTCTTTGACCGGTCAGCGCGGAAAGCTGCCTGTAGATCTGCCGGTTGATCTCGTTCTTGTCCTGAGAGCCTTCTTTATTAATAATAATGGTATCTCCGTCTTCCGCTTCATCAGCGTCCAGCAGCCGGTACTGATCAGGCCGGAGGAATACTTTGATCAGCTCCTCTAGCAGATACTGTTTTTCGTAATGTAAAATCTTGATCTTATACAAACGGATTGTGCTCCTTCTCATAGCCGATGGTAGTTTCGCCCATATGTCCCGGCAGGACTACAGTGTTATCCGGCAGCAGGAACAGCTTCTCTCTGATGGATCTCGCGATATCAGGAAAACTTCCGCCGTAGAAATCCGTTCTGCCGATGGATGCCCGAAACAGCGTGTCGCCGCTGAAGACATATCCGTCTGTTATGATACACATGCCTCCTTTGGTATGACCTGGAGTATGGATAAACGTCAATTCAGTATTCCCTATGGTCAGCGTATCGTGATCCTTCACATAGAGATCAGGCTGGACTGTGACCGGTCTGCCGCAGATCTCCAGGGATGAGTTGAGACTGGAGTCTGACAGCAGTTCACGTTCCTGATCCAGCGCTGCCACTTTTGCCTCAGGAAACTCCTTCAGAAAATCCGCCACGCCTCCGATATGATCACCATGGCCATGGGTCAGAATGATATACTCGATATCAACGCCTTCCTGGCGGACCTTCTCTGTAAGCTGCTTGCTGTAGCCGCCCGGATCCACAATAAAGCCTTTTTTCGTCTCGTCAAAGGCGAGATAAGTATTGACCTGGATCGGACAGGTTATGAATTTATATACTTGCATAATTAGCTCCTTGCTCTATATACATTTGATACGCCCTGCACATTGCGCAGTGTCCGCAGGACCCGCTGCATCTGCTGTGTGCTGGAAATGGACAGGGTCAGCGTGATATGGACCGTGGCATCTTTGCCGCTCTTGGCATTGACTCCGGAAATATGGACATCCATATCCTCGCAGGCCCGTGATATATCTGAGAAAATGCCTTTGCGGTCCACACTGACGATACAGACGTCAGCCGCATAAGACTTTCCTACTTTCAGATCCTCCCATTCCACATCAATGAAACGGGCTTTTTCCTGTTCCGGCAGGGATGTGATATTGGAACAGTCTTTCCGATGTACGGAAATACCGCGTCCTTTGGTAATAAAACCTACGATCTCATCGCCAGGCACCGGATTGCAGCACCGTGATACACGTATCATCAGATTATCTGCGCCCTTAACAATGATGCCGGGGTTTTCTCTCTGATTTCTCTGCAGTTTGTCCTTTTTCTCGAGGAGTTTCTTCTGTTTTTCCTCTTCCCTTTTCTGCTCCAGCTTCTTTTCTTCGTTAAAATAGCTAAAGAGCAGATTCGCATATTTGGACAGCAGAGTTCCTCCTTTGCTGATCTGGGTGAACAGCTCGTTCATCGTCGCGATATTCATTTCTCGCAGACCTTTGTTCATATAGGACGAACGCGCGATCAGCTGCGGGTCATAACCCTTTTTCCTTATATATTTATCCAACGCGTCCTTGCCCTTGGCGACGTCGTCAGATTTATTTTCTTTTTTCAGCCACTGACGGATCTTCGTCCGCGCAGTGGAGCTCTTGGCGATCTTCAGCCAGTCAACGCTTGGACCGCTGGAGTTGGATGATGTGACGATCTCAACGATATCGCCGTTGTTCAGTGTGTGGTCTATCGTCACCATCTTGCCGTTGACTTTCGCGCCGACACATTTGCAGCCTACCGCTGTATGGATCTTAAAAGCAAAATCCAGCGGTGTGGAGCCGGCCGGCAGGTCGATGACCTCCCCCTTAGGGGTAAATACAAATACCTGGCTGGAGAAGAGATCCATCTTCAGAGTTTCCATAAACTCCTTCGGATCATTCAGTTCTTTCTGCCATTCCAGAGTCTGGCGGACCCACGCCAGCTTCATATCATCCTTATTCTGGTCGCCCTTTGTATTTCCTTCTTTGTACTTCCAATGGGCAGCGATACCGTATTCAGCCACACGGTGCATCTCATAGGTTCTGATCTGAATCTCAAAAGGCTCCCCGTTATCGCCCAGCACTGTAGTATGCAGAGACTGATACATGTTAGGCTTCGGCATGGCGATGTAGTCCTTGAAACGGCCGGGTATCGGTTTCCACATAGTATGGACCTGACCTAAAACCGCATAGCAGTCCCGGACATTTTCCACGATGACACGAACCGCCGTCAGATCGAAGATCTCATCCAGCTGCTTATGCTGCAGCACCATCTTCTTATATACGCTGTACAGATGCTTGGAACGCCCGGAGATATCATATTTCATATTCATCTGATCCAGAGCTTCTCTGATCTCGCTGATGACCTGATCGATGAACTGGACCCGCTGTTCCTTCTTTTCTGAGACTTCCTTCGCCAGCGTTTTATATTCTTCAGGATGAAGATATTTCAATGCCAGATCTTCAAGCTCGAACTTGACAGTATAGATACCAAGCCTGCTTGCGAGAGGCGCGTAGATATCCAGCGTTTCTCTGGATATTTCGATCTTCTTTTCCTCTCTCATGAATTCCAGCGTCCGCATATTGTGCAGCCGGTCAGCCAGCTTTATGATCAGGACGCGGATGTCTTTTGACATGGCCAGAAACATCTTTCTCAGATTCTCGGCCTGCGCTTCTTCTTTTGAATCGAATTTAATTGAACCCAGTTTGGTAACACCGTCTACCAGGAGAGCGATCTCTTCGCTGAAATCAACGACGAGCTCCTCTCTGGTATATTCGGTGTCTTCTACGACGTCATGCAAAAGCCCGCCGACGATAGTCTCCTCATCCATGCCCAGCAGGGCCAGGATTTTGGCCACTGCGATGGGATGGATAAAGTATGGCTCGCCGCTCTTACGGAGCTGTCCGTCATGCAGCTTTCGAGCCTTTTCAAAGGCCCGGCCTATCAGTTCGGTGTCGTAATTTTTATTGATCTTTGTGATCTCCTCTAAAAACTTTGCTTTTGTTTCCATGCGTCGTTATACTCCTGCTAAAATGGACTATTTATTCTTTTTAGAAACCTTTTTCGCTTCTTTTTTCTCTTTTGCCTTCTGTGCGGTGAGATATTTGGAAGCATCCTCACTCTTGCTGAACTCGTAGAACAGCGGGCTGCACAGGAAAATGGAAGAGTAAGTTCCTACCAGTACGCCGACCATCAGCGGCAGAACGAACTCTCTGATGGAAGTGGATACCATCAGGAACATCGGAACCATGCAGACCAGCGTGGTCAGAGACGTCATAATGGATCTGTTCAGAGTCTGGTTTATACTGCGGTCGATCGTCACTTCGTTCGTGTCCTTCTTGTAGATCTTCTTGTTCTCTCTGATACGGTCAAAGATAACGATGGTGTCATTGATAGAATAACCGACTACCGTCAGGATACCCGCGATAAACGGATTATTGACCGTTACGTTAAAGATGGCGTAGAAGGCCAGAACGAACAGCACGTCGTGGAAAATACCCGCGATAGACGCAACACCGTACTTCCAGGATCTGAAACGGAAGATAATGTAGATCAGCATACCGATCGCCGCGATCAGCACGGATTTTACCGCGTTGCTCTTCAGCTCGCGTCCCACGGTCGGACCGAATTCCTCAGAAGCCAGCACATTGTCCTGCGTAACGCCGTATTTCTCACTTAAGGTATCCACTACCTCCGCGCGTTTGTCATTATTCAGGGCGTCAGTGGTCTTGATGATGATCTGATCTTCCTGATCTCCCGCGAGAACGATGGACAGATCCTTCATATCATAGTCAGCCAGCTCGTCCTTTACTTCTTCTATATCCACAGTCTTGCCCATATCGATCTGGATCATGGTGCCGCCTGTAAAGTCAATACCATAGTTGAAACCTCTCACTACGGAGAACAGCAGACCGATGATGATGACAGCTGCGCTGAAGCAGTAGAAGATCTTTCTGTTGCTGATAAACTTGAATTCTTTTTTAAGCAGGTTTCTCGGCGTTCCGTCTTCGTTGACGCCGAAGTGTCTGTTCTTCGCCATCTTGCTACCTGCCAGCAGTCCGACGAACAGCTGGGTGATGACTACAGCTGTAAAGATGCTTACGATGATACCGATCATCAGTGTCAGAGCAAATCCCTTAACGGATGTAGAACCGATCTCATACAGCACGACGGATGCGATCAAAGTGGTGATCTGGGCATCAAGTACGGTAGTAAGCGCATGTCTGAAGCCCTGGTCTACAGCTACCCGGATAGTCTTGCCGGCAGCGATCTCTTCTTTAATGCGGGCAAAGATGATGACGTTGGCATCTACGGCCATACCGATGGACAGGATAATACCTGCGATGCCCGGCAGCGTCAGTACGCTTCCCATTCCGGCCATGATCCACAGCACGATCAGCACGTACAGCAGCAAAGCGATGTCAGCGATCAGACCCAGTACGTTGTACATGAGCAGCATCAGCAGGAACACCAGTCCCAGACCGATGGCGCCTGCCACGACGCTCTTATTCAGCGCGTCTACACCGATGGTTGCAGTCTGCACTGAAGATGTGATCTCGTGAAGGGATACAGGCAGCGCGCCGCCGCGGATCAGAGCCGCCGTGTTGGAGGCCTCCTCCTTCGCGTAACCGCCGCCTCTCTGTGTGATCTCGCAGTTGGTGCCGACGATCTTACCGTCACAGGTCGGTGCAGTTACGATCTCATCATCCAGCATGATGACAACGGCATTTTTTTGTACCTGTGCCTCTGCAAACGCGTCAGACACAGTGACCTCTCCCGCGGCAGCCTTACCGGTTGCCTCGGCGAACTTGTCCGATCCGTCAGCAGTAAACTCCAGCACGATCTTGTAGCCGCCATGTTCATTATCAGTATCCATATAGGCGTCCTTGACTTCGTTTCCGGTCAGCACTTCAGAACCGTCCGCCAGCAGGAAACGCAGCTGTGCGGTCTTGCCGATCTGCTCGATGGCTGACTGAGCATTGTCAACGCCCGGCATTTCTACTCTCAAGCGGTTAGTTCCTTCCAGAGAAACCGTGGCCTCGGAAATACCCATGGCGTTTACTCTGTTGTTGAGGACAGCTCTGGTCTGTTCCATGACCTCTTTCAGCTCGTCCGCGGACATGTCCGCGGTATCCTCTTCGTCAGCTTCCAGAACGACGTATACACCGCCGTTGATATCCAAGCCGAATTTCATCACGTCCTTAATCGAACTGACGGGACCGATCCCGAAGATGGTCACGTACCAGCCGAAAAGAACAGCAATGACTACTAAAACAGCTAATACTTTTCTCAGTTTTGCATTCATTTTATTCTTCTCACCTCTAAATAGTCACAAATTTGCCCATAAGTCCGGCATTTTAATTTACTCTTTATTGTACTACTTTTTCCGCGGTTCGGCAAGGAAAAAGTAGACTTTTATGGTTGTTTCTTCATACGTAATAGAAAAACCCCTATAGATTTAGGGGTTTCATGAAAAATATATATTTATTTCTCGTCTTCCGGAATATTTTCCTCGGTTTCGTCAACCTTGGATCTTCTCAGCTTCTTAGGCTTGATCTTCTTTTCTTCCTCATCTTCCTCTGCTGCATTGGTCTTTGCCGCAGATTTGCTGGAGCTTACCACGGAAGAAACGGACCATCTCATCATTTCAAACTTAACTTTGTCTGCGCCTACCTGAATCACGATACTCTCGTCCTTGGTCTTAACGATCTTACCGCAGATACCGCCAATGGTGACGATCTCGTCTCCCACCTGCAGACTGTTTCTCATATTCTGAATCGTCTTCTCTTTCTTCTTCTGTGGTCTGATCAGTAAAAGATACATCGCCGCGATGAAGACAACTAAAATAATGAGCTGCATTCCTAATTGTGAATTCATTTTATCCTCCTAAATATTTAAGTAAAATACTTAATATGGTGCCGGCGATGGGGGTCGAACCCATACGGTGTTGCCACCACGGGATTTTGAATCCCGCACGTCTGCCAATTCCATCACGCCGGCACAATAAAAATATTTTAGCATAGGATTTTTAAAACGTCAATAGTTCTTGTCGATTTTTCAACAAACAGACCCCGGCGCAGCGCTTTTTATGCAGAAAACAAGAAAACAGCTTCCTGATTCGGAAGCTGTTTTCAGAAACATGGTGCGGCTGACTGGACTTGAACCAGCACGGTTTCCCACACGGCCCTCAACCGTGCGCGTCTGCCATTCCGCCACAGCCGCAAACGCCTCTGCTGTAAGCACCGCTCACAACATTAGCTATTATACACCATCAAATGTAAATTGTAAACACCAAAATTTGATTTTTTTAATTTTCTTCGGCGTCCGGTTACTGCTCATCCGTGTCAGAACTCTCTTTCTGCTGCACGGTGACGGTCTTCTCCCACTGCCAGCGGCCGCAGCCTCTGAACCTGTCGAAGAATGTCGGTATGGTATCTGCTTCAAAATGCGCCACGGTCACGAAAGAATATGCCTTGTAGCAGAGGCAGTAATACGGAAGGTCCTCTATCAGCTGTTCCTTCAAAGCCAGATAGACTTCCTTCTGCTGCTTTGCGGAGAGACAGGTTTCCATCTGCCGTACGTAAGCGCTGACCTGGCTGTTCTTATATCCCAGCGGATTAGAACCTTTGAACAGACTGCGCAGATCATATTTTTTATCAAATTTATATCCGCCCAGATAGATGTCAAATTTCCCCTGGCTGATGGCGCTGCGGTACGCGTCCCATGACAGCGATTCTACATCTGCTTTGATACCGACAGTTTCCAGATCGTCAGCGATACTGCGCGCAGAGTCCACCCTGCGGCTGTCGCCTTCATTGACCAGGATCGTCAATGAAAGGTTTTTTCCTTTTTCATCTTCCAGAAAACCGTCTTCATTCTTATCCTCATAGCCGGCCTCACGAAGCAGCTTCAGCGCCCCGCTCTGATCCAGTTCATAAGCGTCCCCCTTATTTTCCGTACCCAGAAAGCCTGGAAAATATACAGTGTCAGACGCTATGGCGGAACCGCCGTAATTATCATCGATCAAAGACTGGACATCTATGCATTTCGCGATAGCTTTGCGCACCTGAGGATCCGCCATAGCCTTCTTCTTAAAATTAAACGCCAGATACTCTGCTTCACTGGAAGAGATCTTCTCCGACTTCAGCTTCTTGTCCTCTGCGTCCACGTCAGCATCCAGATTGGTGTTGACATAAGCCGTTACGGCATCAGTAGTCATCAGTCCTGTGGTCTTGCTCTTATCCGGCACAATGCGCAGCTGCAGCCGGTTTACCGCTTTTTTGCCATAATAATTCTTATTGGGCTTCAGTTTCAGGCACTTGGTCTTTTCATAGGAACTGTAGCAGTACGGGCCGCTTCCTATGTTACTGCTGCTGCCTCTGTCATAGCTGGACGCGTCCACTACAGGAAATACCAGATTATCCAAAGCCGCATCAGACGGACTTTCAAAGGTGATCGTCAGGCTGCGGCTGCCGGATACTTGAACGGACCGGATCTTTGACACGTCGTGATAATACGGACTGTCAGAACCCAGCCGCTGTATCTCGGAAACGGTAAACTGTACATCGCTGGCGGTCACAGGACTTCCGTCGCTGAATTCAGCATTTCTAAGTGTCAGACTCACCGACCCTTCGCCGGTATTTACCTTATAACTGTCTACCAGGTCTTTCTGAACGCCAAGTTTTTCTCCCATCCGGAAAAGACTGCTGTAGATCAGCTGCGAAATATAGTAGACGTCCCGGTCCTGCGATCCCAGCGGCTCTAAAGAAGCCACTTTATCCATAGCGAGATAGACTGTCTTCATAGTCTCATAAGTCGTAGTTTCTGCCGCTTCCTCCTTTTTCGGAGACGCGTCGCCTTTAACGATAGCGACGGTAGATAAAAGTCCCGCCAGAATAACGACAACAATGATGATAATGATAATATGTTCATGGGCAAAATCGAACGCCCTGCGAAATTTGCTTCCTTTACTCTCTCTGATCATAGTATTTCAATAGCCCCTCTACCCTCTGGTAAAGTATATCCTTTCCCTCTGAATTATCAATGATTTCATCGGCTCTCGCCCGTTTCTCCTCATCCGGCATCTGGTTTTGGATCCGCCGCAGGACCTCTTCTCTTTCCGCATGATCCCGTTCCATAGTCCTTCGGATGCGGATCTCCAGATCAGCGTCCACAAGCCAGACCAGATCCGTCAGCGCGTCTGCGCCGGTTTCGAAAAGCAGCGGCGCGTCTACAAAGACCAGCCTTTCACTGCCTTCTTCCCTAAGCTGCGCCAGCTGCCGGCTGATGATCTTCACCACCTGAGAAGTCGTAAGCGCTTCCAGTTTTTCTTTCTTTTCTCTGCTGCTGAAAGCCTCTGCCGCCAGTGCCTTTCGATCAAGACTCCCGTCTTTACGCAGGACGCCTGTGCCGAAGACTTCAGCCAGCTTCGGCAAAAGCGGGCTTCCCGGCGCTGTTATGTCATGCGCGATCTGGTCAGCGTCGATGATCCGGCAGCCTTTCTGCCGCAGCAGACTGCTGACCGTGGACTTTCCCGCGCCGATGCCTCCTGTCAATCCAATTACTTTCATTTTCGTACCTACTTCAAATCGTACCATGAATCTCCCTGATTCAGGTCACATTCCAGTTTTACGGCCAGTTCCATAGCTTCCTCCATATTCCGCACCAGAAGCTCCTCTACTGCTTCCAGCTCGTCCCGGGCCGTCCGGATGATCAGCTCGTCGTGAACCTGCAGGATCAGCCGGGACTGATATCCTTTGTCTCTCAGCTCTCTGTATACCCGGATCATGGCCAGCTTGATGATATCCGCCGCGCTGCCCTGGATCGGGCTGTTCATAGCCAGCCGTTCTCCAAGCTGGCGGGTCACATATGCCGCGGCGTTGATCTCGTGGATATATCTTCTGCGCCCCATCAATGTAGTGGTATAGCCGGTTTCCCGGCAGCTTTCCACCTGTCCTTCCATATAAGCTTTGACGGCCAGATGTTTATCAAAATAGTCTTTAATGTACCGCTCCGCCTCTTTTCTGGTGATCTGCAGGTTCTCCGACAGGCCGAAACCGCTCATGCCGTAGATCACGCCGAAATTGACAGCCTTTGCCCTGCTTCTGTCCAGCGGCGTTACATCGTCGTAGTCCAGGTTGAACACACGGGCTGCCGTCATCCGGTGTATATCGTCACCGTTGTTGAAAGACGCGATCAGATTCTCATCGCCGGACAGATGGGCCAGAATGCGCAGCTCGATCTGGGAATAATCTGCGCCTACCAGTGTCCAGCCGCTGTCTCCCGCCACAAAGGCCTTCCGCAGCTGTCTGCCCAGATCTGTACGGATCGGGATATTCTGCAGGTTCGGCTCGGTGCAGCTGATCCGCCCTGTTGCCGTCACCGTCTGCTGGAAATGGGCCCGTATCTTTCCGTCCGGACCGATCAGAGGCGCCAGACCCTCCACATAGGTGCTGTTCAGCTTGCTCAGTGTTCTGTACTGCAGAACCATGCCTACCACCGGATGCTTGTCCCTGATCTTTTCCAGAACGTCTGCGCTGGTACTGTATCCTCTGCGGGTCTTCTTCCCGGCTGGCAGCTGCAGCTTTTCAAACAGGATATTGCCCAGCTGCTGCGGCGAATTGATGTTGAAGCGCTCTCCGCAGCTGTCGTAGATGGACTGCTCCAGCTCAGTGATCTCCGCTTTCAGATCCGTACCGAAATTCTCCAGCGTTTCCCTGCAGACAGAAAACCCTTCCACTTCCATGGATGCGAGGACCTCGATCAAAGGCAGCTCTACCTGTCTGAATACCTTTTCCAGTTCTTTTTCTTCCAGTGACTTTTTCTGAGCCTGGATCAGTCTTTTCACCGCGAGACACCATGTAAAGCCAAATTCGCCGCAGGCAGTCTCCGCTCCGCCGAGGAGGTCGATCTGCCCGTTGTCGGACAGAAAATCATCTTCATCGGGGATCTCATAGCGAAACATCTCAAATACAAGATTTTTCAGGCTGTAGCCCGACCTGGTAGGATTGATGACATACTGGGCGATAGCCGTATCAAAATCTGTCTCAGCCAGAGAGAGCCCGTGGTATATCAGGGCATAATAGTCCTTCACCAGGTCGTGTCCGCGGAAGGAAGGTTTCTTCTCATTGAGCAGGTCTATCAGCGCTCCGGAAAGGCCGTCTTCTGACAGATCGACATAGAAATACTCTGATCCGATCAGAAAAGCCGCTCCGTACAGCTGCGGACGATGGATATGATCGTTGCTGCTGAATACCTTCATGACCGGCGGCATGCCGCTGTCCAGCGGCGCGGCCAGAAGCCCCAGCTGATCCCTTTTGTTTATGGCAATATGGGTATATTCTTCTTCATCGTCGTCGATCTCCGAGATTATGTCCTGCTTATCCTCAATATGCAGTTTTTTCAGAAAACTGTTGAATTCCAGCTTGACATACAGGTCGATCAGGGCTTTGTAATCCGGCTCTTCCGCTCTGTACTCCTCCAGATCAATGTCCAGGGGCACATACTTGTTGATCGTCGCCAGTCTGCGGCTCATAGCAGCCAGCTGGGCGTTATCCTCTACCTTTGCCCGCAGCTTCGCGTTAGCGATCTGATCCGTATTAGCGAGAAGATTCGCCACGCTGCCGAATTGCGTCAGCAGTTTGATACCGGTCTTCTCCCCTACGCCCGGAATCCCCGGAATATTGTCTGACTGATCGCCCATGAGTCCCTTCAGGTCGATGAACTGCTCCGGCGTCAGCTGATACCTTTCGATCATCTTTTCACGATCATACAGGTCGAATTCAGAAATGCCTTTCTTAGTGATCAGTACCTGCGTCACGTCCGTGGCAAGCTGCAGCGCGTCCTTATCTCCGGTGATGATCAGAGGCTCCAGCCCTTCTTCCTCCGCGATACGCGCCACAGTGCCGATGATATCATCTGCCTCGAAGCCGTCGATCTCCAGACTGGCGATCCGCATAGCCGTAAGGATGTCCTTCATCAGAGGGATCTCCATAGCCAGCTCCGGCGGCATCTTCTTTCGTCCGGCCTTGTATTCTTTGTATTCTTCGTGGCGGAAGGTAGGCGCCTTCCGATCCCACGCTACTACTATATAGTCAGGAGCATAATCCCCTCTGATCTTTGTCAGCATATTGATGAAGCCGTAAAGCCCCTGGGTATAGATGCCTTCCTTGGTGATCATGGGACGCTGCATCGCGTAATATGCCCGATTGATCAAACTGTTTCCGTCAATTATGACAATTCTTTTCCCCATAGTTACATCCTTCTCTTTTGAATTTGGCGCAAATGTCCAATATATAATAGTATAAAGCAGATCGGTTTTTTTTACAACAAAAAAAGCGTGCCGGATGGCTACGCTCTTTTATATATGTAGTAATACAATCCTCCTACCAGCAGGCTCCCGCCAACGATATTTCCCAGGGTCACCGGGATCAGATTGGTGATGAAAAAGCCGCTCCACGTTAATCCGGCGGCAGCGCCGCCGTCAGCAAAGAGGCCCGCGGGAATGAAGTACATATTCGCCACGCTGTGTTCAAAGCCGGCGGTAACGAAAAGCCAGATTGGAAAGAAGATGGAGAAGATCTTTCCTATGGTAGAATCAGCGGCAGTGGCAAGCCACACGGCCAGACACACCAGGAAATTACAAAGGATCCCTCTGACAAAGGCCTGTCCAAAAGGTATCGACGTCTTGGCCGCCGCAATGCTTATAGTCACGTCTTTCAGCATGCCGCCGCCTGTCTCCAGCAGGCCGCAGCAGGATACCATCCACGCGATGAGAATTGATCCGATCAGGTTGGCTATATATACGATGATCCAGTTTTTCAGCATGGAACGGGCGGTTATCTTCTTATCCAGTACTGCCGTCAGCATCAGATTGTTTCCTGTAAACAGCTCCGCTCCGGCAAACACTACCAGGATCAGCCCTGCCGGAAAGATACAGCCTGAGATCATCTTTCCCAGTCCGTTGGTGGCGGGATCGGCCAGCAGATAATATCCTGCCATATTCGCTCCGGAGCCTGCCAGCGCAATAAAAGCGCCTGCCAGAAGCCCCAGCAGGATCATGCTGCGAACAGAAAGCTGTGATTTCTTCACCGCGGCATCTATGGTTGCTTCCAATATTTCCTGTGGTTTTAGCTGTGTCATGAATTTGGTCTCTCTTTCTTAGTCTTGCATACAATGTCTGAACCAGACGAATAAAAAGATTATATCATTTTTGACGATAGAGTCAACTTTTTATCTAAGGTTTTGCGTACAAAAAACTTTAGTTTTTTTCCCTTTTTTCCAAAAATATATAGTGATATTCTCATCAAAATGCGCTATAATAAGATTGAGCCTGGAGCTTACGTTAAGGATTCATAATTGAACCTACACTTACGCATCGGGAATCCGGGTCCGACCGGCCTATGTCAAGCCTCCATTTGAGTGGACGACAGAAGCGGCGGCAGGATACCCACCTATCACGATGATAGGGCGTCAATTATATCCTGACGGAGCATCCGGGTTCTATTTATATCTAAAGCAAAAGACAGTTCCGCGCCCATCCGGGTCTATGGAAACTGTCTTTTCATTCATCTTGATCTTCTCTGTTCTTTATTCCTCATACAGGTCGATGCCGCAATTGGTATGTACCTTCTGCACGTCATCGTTGTCTTCCAGAATATCGATCAGCTTTTTCAGCATCTTGATATCGTGCTCATCCTTAGGTTCACTTTCCATGGATGGAACCATCTCCACGTCAGATTCTACAAATTCGTAGCCTGCGTCTGCCAGAGCCTGGTATACATCAGGATATGCGCCCGGATCAGTATAGACTGTGAAGCTCTCCTCGTCCGAAGTCATATCCTCAGCGCCTGCTTCCAGAGCTGCTTCCATCAGCGCGTCTTCATCGATATCATCTGTCTTTTCCACGATCAGAACTCCCTTACGAGAGAACATATAGGATACGCATCCCGGTGTTCCCAGATTTCCGCCGTGTTTATCAAATGTAGAACGGACAAAGGAAGTCGTTCTGTTCGTATTGTCTGTAAGACAGTCAACGATAATGGCCACGCCGCCTGCGCCGTAACCTTCGAAGGACAGTTCTTCATAAGAAGCTCCGCCCAGCTCGCCTGTACCTTTCTTGATCGCTCTCTGAATATTATCGTTAGGCATACTGATCGCCTTAGCTTTTTCTATTGCCACTCTCAGTCCGGCATTGTACTCAGGGTCGCCGCCGTCCTTTGCTGCCACTGTAATGGCCTTGGCATATTTGGTGAACATTGCAGCTCGCTTTGAATCCTGTGCCGCTTTTCTGCCGGCAATTGTTCCGTGTCTACCCATGAGACACCTCCTATCTTCTCTTTAGAAATTTTCAACTCAAATATTATAGCATGGCTTATCACAGCTTGTCAACACTTGATATTTCAACGATTTCAAAACCGACAGCACATTTACTCCATATTCTTATGCGCGGTAGCCATCATCAGCTTGATTCTGTTCAGCTGGTTCACGTCGCTGGCGCCCGGATCATAGTCGATAGCCGCGATGTTCGCTTTCGGATTCATTTTCCTGAGCGCCTTCATCATACCTTTGCCGATGACATGATTCGGCAGGCACGCGAACGGCTGCAGGCAGACAATATTTTCTGCTCCGCTCCGGATCAGTTCGACCATTTCACCGGTCAGCAGCCATCCTTCGCCGCACTGATTTCCGATGGAACTGATCTTTGACGCCGCTTCGGCCACCTCCTCGATATGAGACGGCTCCGTAAAATGCACGCTTTCCCGAAGGGCTTTGCGCATCGGCTTTCTCAGCCATTCAACAGCTTTGATGCCGGCCTGGTTGATCATCATCTGCTTATAGGATCCGGAAAGGTTCTCATAGTTGAACTTCTTGTTGTAGAAACCGTACATGAAGAAATCCAGCAGATCCAGCACGACGGCTTCCCCTCCCTCAGACTCGATGATGCCTACGATGTCGTTGTTGGCGTTCGGATGGTATTTTACCAGGATCTCGCCGACTATGCCCACCTTCGGCTTCTTTACGCCGGTGCGTTCCACAGCGTCAAAGTCCTCCACGATGCCTTTCAGATTGCGGGCAAAATCACCTTTCTTAAAGTGGACCACATTCTGTATGATCCGGTCATGCCATTTGTCTAAAATTGCCTGACAGCTTCCCGGAACCTTTTCATACGGTCTGGTGGCGTAAAGCACTCTCATGACCAGATCGCCGTAAACGCAGCCTACAGCCAGACGCAGCCCCATCTGCGCCGTGATCTTAAAGCCCGGATTCTTCTCCAGTCCCACTGCGTTAAAGGATACGACCGGTACCTGCTCCATATTCAGATCTTTCAGGGCTTTTCTCAGCAAAGCGACATAATTGCTGGCTCTGCAGCCTCCGCCGGTCTGAGACATGAAGACCGCTGTCCTGTTCAGATCATATTTGCCGGATTTCAGGGCTGATATGATCTGTCCCAGTGACACGATGGTCGGATAGCAGGCGTCGTTGTTGATATATTTCAGACCTTCTTCCACAGCGTTCTTATCCACGTCAGGCAGAAGCACCGCGTTATAACCGCAGGCACGAATCGCCTCTTCCATATAACTGAAGTGTATCGGCGACATCTGCGGGATCAGGATCGTATAGGTCTTGCGCATCTCCTCTGTAAACAGCAGACGTTCATATGGTTTTCCGGCCGGAACGGCTTTGATGCCGTTTTTCTCACGCTCATCCATGGCAGCCTTCAGTGAACGGATCCTGATCTTGGCAGCGCCCAGATTGGAGCCTTCGTCGATCTTCAGCACCGTATACAGCTTGTTGCTCGCGCGGCAGATCTCCTCTACCTGATCGGTCGTCACAGCGTCCAGCCCGCAGCCGAAGGAATTGAGCTGGATCAGTTCAACGTCGTCGCAGGTCCCGACAAAGCTGGCGGCCTTATACAGTCTGGAGTGGTATACCCACTGGTCCAATACCCGCAGAGGTCTCGGCAGCTGGCCCATATGCGCCACAGAATCCTCCGACAGTACCACCATGTCAAAGGACGTGATCAGCTTGTCAATACCGTGATTGATCTCCGGATCCAGATGATACGGCCGTCCTGACAGAACGATAGTCTTCTTCCCGTTCTTCCGTGCGTATTTCAGAGCATATTCCCCCTGCTTGCGCACGTCGTTTTTGAAACGGGTCTGCTCTTTTCTTGCCTTTGTAACAGCAGCCATGATCTCTTCCTTTGAGATATGGAATTCCTTAAATTCTCTATGTAAGACGTTTGCTAGGCGCAGATCGTTGTCATAAGGCAGGAACGGATGGGAGAACCGAACCATATGATCTGCGAAGATATCATCCATATTGTTTGCGATCACCTCAGGATAGGTGGCTACGATCGGGCAGTTATAGTGGTTCGGCGCTGTCGGATCCTCATAGCGCTCGTAATTGAGGCACGGATAGAAGATCCATTTCGCTCCGTTTTCCACCAGCCACTTGATGTGGCCGTGAACCAGCTTTGCGGGATAGCAGGCTGTATCTGAGGAAATAGTCTCCATGCCGGACTCGTATATGGACTTGCTGGACGCCGGCGACAGCATGACCCGGAATTTCAGTTCCGTAAAAAATGTAAACCAGAACGGGTAATTCTCATACATATTCAGGACCCGCGGGATCGCCACAGTTCCTCTTTCCGCGTCAAATTCCGAGATCGGCTTATAGCCGAACAGCCTCTGGACCTTGTATTCATACAGATTCGGCAGCTTGTTGGCATGATGCGCGCCGCCTGCGCCCTTTTCGCAGCGGTTGCCCGTAATGAACCGGGAGCCGTCGCTGAACTTGTTGATCGTCAGTATGCACTGGTTTTCGCAGCCTTTGCATCTGCCGTTGGAATGCTCCACAGTAAAGTCATCCAGTTCATCCCTGGTCAGGATGGACGACTCAGTATCTTCCATATAGTTTTCCATGGCGATCAGAGAGCAGCCGTAGGCGCCCATAAGGCCCGCGATGTCAGGACGTACCACGTTTTTGCCGATGATCCGTTCAATACTCCTAAGTACGGCATTGTTCATAAAAGTGCCGCCCTGCACGACGATCTTTTCGCCGGCTTCCTCAGGATTCCTGAGCTTGATGACCTTGTAAAGGGCATTTTTGATGACGGAGTAGGACAGTCCCGCGGAAATGTCTCCGATGGACGCGCCTTCCTTCTGGGCCTGTTTTACCTTTGAGTTCATGAATACGGTGCACCGGGTGCCCAGATCTACCGGATTCTCAGCAAAGAGAGCTTCCTCCGCAAACGCGTTGGTATCCAGATTCACCGATTTCGCGTAAGTCTCCAGAAAAGAGCCGCAGCCGGAAGAGCAGGCTTCGTTGAGCATGATGTTGTAGATGGCGTTATCTTTGATCTTCATGCACTTCATATCCTGTCCGCCGATATCCAGAATGAACTCCACTCCCGGCAGAAATTCCTCTGCCGCCTTGTAGTGGGCCATCGTCTCGATCTCGCCCAGATCAGCCTTAAAGGCTGTTTTGATCAGCCCCTCGCCGTAGCCGGTAACACAGGTGTTCGCGATGTAGGCGCCCTTTGGCAGCTGACTGTACAGGTCCTTCAGCATGGTGCGCACCGCTTCCAGAGGATTTCCCTCGTTGCTGCGGTAGAAAGAATACAGCAGGTTTTTGTCGCTGTCGATCAAAGTGGCCTTTGTCGTAGTGGAACCCGCATCGATGCCGAGGAATGTCTCTTCTCTGGCTCTGCGGATATCCTTCCTGCGGATCTTATGCTGATTATGTCTTGCCATAAAGGCGTTATATTCTTCTCTGTCTTTAAAAAGCGGTTCAATATGTTTGGTCTCCGCCAGCTGGGACTGGTCTGCGCTCTGCATGCGCACGGCAACAGTTCCCAGAGACACCTCTTCCTGTTCGTCAGCCAGCATAGCCGCGCCGATGGCGACAAAATATTTGGAGTCTTCCGGAAAGATCACATCCTCCGGCGCCAGCTCCAATGTTTCGATGAACCGCTTGCGCAGCTCAGACAGGAAGGAAAGCGGTCCTCCGAGGAAAGCTACCTTCCCTTTGATCGTATGCCCGCAGGCAAGTCCGCTGATAGTCTGATTGACCACCGCCTGAAAGATAGACGCCGACAGATCCTCTATAGCCGCTCCTTCGTTGATCAGCGGCTGGATATCTGTCTTTGCGAAAACGCCGCAGCGGGCAGCGATAGGATAGATCATCTTCTGTCTTTTTGCCGCCTCGTTGAGTCCTGCCGCGTCTGTATTCAGCAGTACGGCCATCTGATCGATGAACGCGCCTGTGCCGCCCGCGCAGGTTCCGTTCATACGCTGCTCAATGGTAGCGCCATAGAAAGTGATCTTGGCGTCTTCACCACCCAGCTCGATAGCCACGTCAGTTTCCGGAATGAGCGTTTCCACGGCCTTGCTGCACGCGATGACCTCCTGCTCAAACCGGATCCCCAGTACTTTTGCCAGAGATAAACCGCCGGAACCGGTGATTACAGGCCTCAGCGTTATATCGCCGAGATCCTCATACATATCTTCAATTAATTCTTTTACCTTGTCAAAGACATTGGACATATGCCGCTCATAGCGGGCATACTTCTGGTTCCCCTGTTCATCCATAAGAACCAGTTTCACTGTCGTTGACCCGATATCAATTCCTAGCTTCATCAGATTACCTCGTATTTTCGTATAGTTTTCCAATAGCCCGTCATATTTTATCATTTTTTTTGAAGTTTTTCACCATACATTTGCAAAATCGTGTATAATACTTTAGTATGAAATCTGTAATTAAGCGACGAACGTACCTGGCAATGTACAGGCTGCTGGACAAAGTGTCCCCCGTCCCCTTCGACTGCGGCCGGCTCTGCGGCGCGATCTGCTGCACCTGCGGCAGCGAAGACGAGGAACTGGGTATTTATCTCCTGCCCGGTGAGGACAAAGTCCATCAAAAGGAAAAAGGAGACAAAAGCTGGCTCACATGGAGCGCAGAAAACGCGGAAGACTTTGATTTCCCGGATTCATGGCGGGGCAAAGTCTATTTCGTGCGGTGCAAAACACCGCCTGTCTGCCCCAGAGAAAAAAGACCTCTGCAGTGCAGGACCTTTCCGCTGACGCCCCATATCGACGATCACGGAAAGCTTACCATGATCTTAAACGATGTGGAACTGCCTTATCTGTGCCCGCTGATCGAAGACGAACTGCCGCTGGATCCGGCCTTCGTCAAAGCCACCCATACTGTCTGGAAACACCTGATCCGCGATCCTCTGATCTATGATCTGGTAAGACAGGATTCAAAAGAGCGAGACCTTGTAAAGTGATTTACAAGGTCTTGATTTCTTTCTTATATAAATAATTCAGCATGACCGCAGAGTAAATCAGACCGATGATCTCTGCCAGCGGGAATGATGCCCATGACGCAGTGATACCCGCCATATGATAAATGATATATGCCAGAGGCAGGATGCCGATCAGCTGTCTGAGCAAAGATCCTATTAAACTATATACACCATGACCTGTACCTTGAAACAGAGTAGATGTCATGATGCCAAAAGCTGCCGGTATGAAACACAGACTGATGATACGCAGAGCAGGTATGCCCATCTCCAGCATTTCTTCATCCGCGCTGAATATCTTCAGGAGAAGCTCTGGAAACAGGTGAAACAATATCGTGCCTAGTGTCATGATGACCAGCGCCGTAAGCAGCGCGTACTTATAGGTCTGCATCAGACGTTTTTTGTTTCTGGCGCCGAAGTTATAGCCCATCAGCGGCATAGCGCCCTGGTTCAGACCGAAAACCGGCATAAAGATAAAGGACTGCAGCTTATAATATACGCCCAGCACAGCCACAGCTGTAGCGGAAGCCGCCAGGATCGCATTATATCCCAGCAGCATCACAGAGCCGATGGCCTGCATGATGATAGACGGAAGACCGACTCCATATATGTCTTTCACGATTTTCCAGTCGATCTTAAAGCCTCTCAGCTGCACTTTGACGTCGTGTTCTCTGGTAAATACCATGAATACCGCTATCAAAAGGGCCACCAGCTGCCCCGTCACAGTCGCGGCTGCCGCACCTGCGATGCCCATCTTCGGCAGACCCAAAAGGCCGAAGATCAGGATCGGATCCAGGATCAGATTAGTCACGGCGCCGGAAAGACTGATGATCATCGGCGCGATCATGTTTCCCGTAGCCTGCAGCACCTTTTCCAGCTGAACCTCGACCATGCTGAACAGGCAGAATATCGTTATGATTTTCAAATAAGTTACGCCGCCCTCGAAGATCTCCGGATCATCTGTATAAGCGTTCATAAACGGTTTTGCCAGGAAAATTCCGACAAAGGCAAAAATGAGAAAATTAAAAAAGCCTATCCGAATACTCGTAGATGCGGCTTTATCAGCTTCTTCAAACCGTTTTGCTCCAAGACGCCGGGAGATCAGGGAGTTGACGCCTACAGCGCTTCCCACGGCCAGAGAGATCATCATCATTTGCAGCGGCATGACAAGCGATACCGCAGTCAGCGCCTTCTTGCTGACCATTGCCACGAACATGCTGTCAACTACATTGTACAGCGCGTTGATGGTCATAGATAAAATAGCCGGCCATGCCATGGACGCCAGCAGTTTTCCCACAGGCGCGGTGCCCATCTTATTGGCTTCTGTCACGGTTGTTTCTGCGTTCTGCAGTTTTGTATCTGTTTCTTTTGTCAATGTAATGCTTCCCCCTTCTATGTAATTCAAAAAGATGTTATGGGCAAGCCTGTAAGCCGGGTTCTGTATTTGACAATCATCTATCTAAGGCGTAACATTACTGCACGCTCGTGCGGCCTACCTCTCGGGCGGCGACGGGCCGCCGCCTTCTGCGCCCATTTTGGCCTTGCTCCGGATGGGGTTTACACGGCCGCCATGTCTCCATGACGCCGGTGAGCTCTTACCTCACCATTTCAACCTTACCACGGCATTACCCGTTTCGGCGGAATGTTTCTGTTGCACTTTCCCTATAGTTACCTACGCCGGACGTTATCCGGCATCCTCGCCCTGCGGAGCCCGGACTTTCCTCATGCATTGCTGCACGCGATTGTCTGGCTTACCCATAACTATATAAGTTTATCACAGTTTTTTATCAAATGCCAGCACTTTTTGAACAAAAGAAAGCCGGAAATCAAGCAAAAGGATTCAGATCCGCGGCGGATTCGATCACGTCTACAGTTTCTCCTATGCAGGCACCCCGCAGCTGCTCAGCCATGTTTTCTGTGAAGATCTTCTCGCTTCCATAATGACCCGCGTCCAGCACGCAGATCCCCATTTCCTTCGCCATCTGCGCCTCGTGATATTTTACATCACCGGTAATGTAGAGGTCACAGCCTTCGTCAAAGGCGTCTCTGATAAATTCGCTGCCCGCTCCGGTGCACCAGCCCACAGTGGTGATGCTGCTGGAAAGATCACCTATGCTGCGGAACTGGCTTTCGTCAACAGCAAAGGCTTCCGCGGCCCGATGCTTAAGCTCGGCAAAAGTGATCTCAAAAGGTGTCTCGCCTTTGCGGCACAGCCCGTTGTCTCTGTCAAAAGGACGGATATTCCGAAGTTCAAGCAATTGGCCCATATAATCGTTATTTCCTCCCGCCGCCTTGTCGAAGCTGGTATGACAGGAATATACAGAAATACCGCTTTGGATCAGACGGAACAGATAACCTCCGGTAACATCGCTTTCGTCTACCTTCTTAATGCCTGAAAACAGCAAAGGATGATGGGTCAGTATCATCTCCGCGCCTTCCTCTATGGCTTCGTCGATGACCTGATGGGTCACTTCCAGAGCTACCAGCACGGTCTTTATCTCTTGCCCCGCGCAGTTGACCTGCCAGCCGCAGTTATCCCAGCTTTCTGCCGCATCACCGGGGCTGATCCCTTCTATGATTCTGATCAGTTTTTCTTTGTTCATAATTCTTTCTCCAGTTCTTCCAGAAGATATAAGATCTGACGGATACGGTTTTTTACCGGTATGCTGTCCTTTTCAGGATTCTGGCTCCTGCCGCTGATATTCTGCAGAATTTCCCGCTCCAGCTCCAGCTTTCGATTCAGATACTCTGCCGTCAGCGGGCCATGCCACTTTAAAAGACTGTCAGGATAGGCGAAAGCCGCCTCTCCTCCATCAGGAAGCTGCGGAGGGCCTTCCGGCCGCAGCCTGCTCTCGGCGGTCAATATTTCGCAGATATATTTTCCTTCTCTTACCAGTCCCTCACGGGTGATGACAAAACCCTGTTCATACAGCCATTTTCTGACCAGGCCGGGATGATTTCTCGGCTGCAGGATGTACCGCTTCATGGAACGGCTTTTTGCGCGGTTCCAGTCCAGGATCTCACACATCAGCTGGCCGCCGATACCTGCCATGACCACTGCGTCCGCTTCACCGTCTTTCAGAACATCGATACCGTCTCCCAGCCGCAGTTCCCAGTTGAGATGCCGGCCCGTATTCTCCTCAAAGGCTTTGCAGTTCTCTTCCGCCTTCTTCAGGGAGCCTTCGCTGATATCCACGAGGATCGCCCGCGGACAGATCCCGCGATCCAGCAGATAAATGGGCAAAAAACCATGGTCGGTTCCAATGTCGGCCATGGTTTCTCCATTCTCGATCTGGTCAGCGATATATTGTAGTCTGTCGCTTAACTTCATCTATACTTTACTCCAGATAATCTTTCAGCTTTTTGCTTCTGCTCGGATGGCGCAGCTTTCTCAGCGCCTTGGCCTCGATCTGACGGATACGCTCACGGGTAACGTCAAATTCCTTGCCTACCTCTTCCAGCGTGCGGGAACGTCCGTCTTCCAGACCAAACCGCAGCTTGAGGACTTTTTGTTCTCTGTCGGTCAGAGTGTCCAGCACCTCTACCAGCTGTTCCTTCAGCATGGAGAAAGCCGCGGCCTCTGCCGGAGCCGGAACGTCGTCATCCGGAATGAAATCGCCCAGATGGCTGTCCTCTTCTTCACCGATCGGGGTTTCCAGCGATACCGGTTCCTGAGCGATCTTCTGGATCTCCCTGACTTTTTCTACGGAGATCCCCATTTCCTTGGCGATCTCTTCCGGGGTCGGCTCTCTGCCGTAGGTCTGCAGCAGCTGTCTGGATACACGGATCAGTTTGTTGATGGTCTCCACCATATGCACCGGAATTCTGATCGTTCTTGCCTGGTCAGCGATGGACCGGGTGATGGCCTGACGGATCCACCATGTGGCATAGGTGGAGAATTTATATCCCTTGCGGTAGTCGAACTTATCGACAGCTTTGATCAGTCCCAGATTGCCTTCCTGGATCAGATCCAGAAACAGCATGCCTCTTCCGACATATCTCTTGGCGATACTGACTACCAGACGCAGATTGGCCTCGCAGAGCTTTTTCTTCGCCTCTTCGTCGCCTTTTTCCATTTTCTTTGCCAGCTCGATCTCTTCATCGGCGCTGAGCAGCGGTACTTTACCGATCTCCTTCAGATACATTCTGACAGGGTCGTCTACGGCAATTCCCTTAGGCAGCGTGGCTTCGATATCGATCTCGCCTGTCTCGGTCATGACGATACCGTCGTCCGCGTCGTGATTGTCCAGATCGTCATCATCATCCAGGATCATGGCAAAGTCTTCCGGTTCATTTTCACTGGTGATCTCAATGTCCTTGGACAGCAGGATATCGTAGATCTCATCTACTACGTTCTTGTCCAGATCAAAGGCGTCCAGACAGTCAGCCATATCAGAATAGGTCAGAACGTTTTTCTTCGTCTTGGCCTTTTTCACCAGCTGGCTGACCAGCTCGTTCTTGATCTGATCGGGCGTCATTCCCGCAAATGCTTCATTTAAATTCGTTGGTTTTTTTTCGTCTTTGCTCATACTGTGTCCCCCTACTGGTTTTGTTTGCGTTCTCGTTGTATTTTCATCAGTTGTTCCGTCAATTCCCGGATCTTTTCCTGATTATCTTCTTCATCAGCCATGGAGAGAAGCGTGATCAGACGCTGCTCCTCCTTTGCCAGACGGCCCTGTTTCCATGTACGGATACAGTCCGCGAAGACCTGCTCCTCGTTGCCGCCTACTATGACATGTTCCATGATCTCAGAAAGCCGGTCTCCATCCTCTCTGGAAAGTCCATCCAGAAGCTTTTTCAGATCCAGTCGGTGAAACTGCCTGTATTCCTCCTGAAACAGCTGATACATCCTCCGGGCAAATTCGCTTTCCAGAATGTCCGGGTAAGCTGCCAGCCGCTGGATATAGGACTCCTCGGTGAGCATAATCCGAAGCAGAGTCCGCTCCACAGGCGAGATGTCCGGCATAGCTTCCTGCGGTTCTTCCCGCTGTTTTCCCAGATGAGGCTTTTCGGTATTATCATTATTACCTAAAAGTTCCATTTTAATCGCGCTTTCTGCAATTTTCAGTTCTTTGGAGAGTTTTTTTGTATAAATTTCCTGTTCTACAGGACTAAGCTGGCTAAGCACCTCTCTGGTCGCCTTCCGGATATAATCGATCTTGTCTTCATCCTTATTCAGGTCAAAACCTGTCCTGATCGCCGCAAGACGATAATCCCCGTAGGGCAGCGCCCCGTCGATCAGCTTCATGAAAGCGCTTTTGCCGTTCTTTTTGATATATTCGTCAGGGTCCTTGCCGTCGGTAACGTGAAGGACTTTTACCTTACAGTCTTCTTTTTTCAGGATCTCCAGCCCTCTGAGAGCCGCAGCCCGGCCCGCGCTATCCGCATCGTAAGACAGGATCACGTCTCTGGTGTACCTCTTGATGAGCCGCGCCTGATTTTCTGTCAGCGCGGTCCCAAGCGAAGCCGCCACGTTTTCCACGCCGCTCTGATACAGCGCGATCACGTCCATATATCCCTCGACCAGAATGATATATCCTTCCTTCCCCACGCTCTGGCGGGAAAGATTCAGGCCGTACAGATTGTTTTTCTTCTGAAATACTTTGCTCTCCGGTGAGTTCAGGTATTTGGGATTGTCCTCCGGATCAATGGCCCGTCCTCCAAATCCGATGACTTTGCCGCTGGTATTGATGATGGGAAAGATGACACGGTTGCGGAATCTGTCATAGCAACGCCCATTCTTGCCTTCCGAGACAAGTCCCAGTTCCACCATGATCTTTTTCTCAACTCCCTGAGAAAGCAAATAGCGGTATAGGCTGTCCCACTGCTCGTCAGCATAACCGATACCGAATTTTTTCAGTGTAGCAGGTGAAATGCCTCTGCGCTTCATATACGCGTAGCCCTTATTCGCCTGTTCTGTAAACGCGCGGTAGAAGAAGCCGGCCGCCATCCTGTTCACCTGATAGTAGATCTTGCGGTTTTCATCGCCGCCCTTCTTTTCTATGGTAATGCCGTATTCTCCCGCCAGCTTATCCACTGCTTCGCTGAATTCCAGATTATAGTAGCGTTTTACATACTCGATCACGTCTCCGGAAACGCCGCAGCCAAAGCAGGTAAAGATCTGCTTCTGCTCCGAAACCACGAAAGAAGGCGTTTTTTCATTGTGAAATGGACAGATACCCTTATAATTGCTGCCGGCCCGCTTCAGCGGCACCGTGCGGCCGATCACATCCACAATGTTGATCTGGTTCTTCAGATTCTCCATAGCAGAGTTGGAAAAAGAAAAACTCATGCAAAATCCCCCATTTACTCTTACACTATATATTATTCTACAAAAAAATCAGTTTTCCTTTATTTTTGTCAAAAAATTTTTTTAAACTTTTAAATTGTTGATCCGCTACTTCCACCCTTTGGGAACGAAAAGATCAGAATACAGATTCAGAGCATAGCGGTCAGTCATGCCGGCGATATAATCCTTGCAGGCCATATGAGCCCCCTCTTCCCTGTATATCCGCTTGTGATCCTCCGGAAGCTTTTCCGGATTTTTCAGGAAATAATCGTAGAGGGAACTGATCACAACTTCCACCTTTGCGAGATCCTCCTCTTTCTTTACCTTCTGGCTGCGGTACACGTTCTCAAACATGAAGCTGCGCAGATCCTGCAGCATGGCGGCGTTTTCCTCGTCCATGCCGACAAAGTCTTTTCCGTCGCTGTTTTCCACTACGTTGCTGACCATGTGGTCGATCCGTTCCCGATGACCCGCGCCAAACAGCTCTATAGCTTCCTTCGGAAGATCAGCCTGGGTGATCACGCCGCTGCGGACAGCATCGTCAATATCGTGGTTGATATACGCGATGCGGTCGCTGATCTTGACGACCTGCCCTTCCAGCGTAGCGGCGGGCAGACTGCCGGTATGATTGAGAATACCGTCTTTTACCTCAAAAGTCAGATTCATTCCTCTGCGGCTGGGCGTAGACTCCAGGACTTCCACGACCCGCAGGCTCTGCTCGTTATGATGAAAACCGCCGGGGTGAATCTGATTCAATATCATCTCTCCATTGTGGCCGAAAGGCGTATGACCCAGATCGTGGCCCATCGCGATCGCTTCTGTCAGATCCTCGTTCAGTCCCAGCGTTCTCGCGATGGTTCTCGCCACCTGCGATACTTCTAAGGTATGGGTCAGACGGGTCCGGTAGTGATCCCCTTCCGGAGACAGAAACACCTGCGTCTTATGCATCAGTCTGCGGAACGCCTTGGAATGGATGATCCGGTCCCTGTCCCGCTGAAACTCTGTCCTGAATCTGCACGGCTCCTCGTAAGTCTCTCTGCCCTTTGATTCTGCCGACCGGGCCGCGCCCGGCGCCAGCATATATTCTCTTTTTTCCAAATCCTCGCGGTATAGCATGATTATACTCCTGTATGTCCGAAGCCGCCCTCGCCGCGGGCAGTGCTTTCAAGACTGTCTGTCATCTCCAGCTCTGCGTATGTATATCTGGCGATGACCACCTGTGCGATACGATCTCCATTCTGAATCGTAAAATCCTCCTGTCCCCAGTTGATCAAAGGGACCCGCAGCTCTCCTCTGTAGTCGCTGTCTATGGTTCCGATGCCGTTGACCAGCCCGATGCCGTGCTTGATGGCAAGGCCGCTTCTGGCCCTGACCTGAGCCTCATAGCCTTCGGGAATTTCCATATAGATGCCTGTAGGCACCAGCATCCGCTGTCCCGGAGACAGGGTCACCGGCGCGTCTAAGAAGGCCGGCAGATCAAAGCCTGCTGCGCCGGGAGTCGCATATGACGGGAGCTTTCCGCTCTCGCTGATGATTCTTATCTTCACTGTTTCTTTTTCCATGCAGATCACCTAGCCTTTCATGGCTTTTGTCAGATCCATGCGGCTGCGGGTGACCAGAGCCGCCGAATACTGACTGAAATCGCAGATCAGGCTGCTGACATCCTCGATGGCCGCAAGGTCCACCGCGTCGAAGCCCTCGATCACTTCTTCGTCTGTCTGTACTTTTCCTGTCAAAAGAGTATTCTTACCGTTTTTAAACATTCTTCCGGCTACGTTCTCCTGCCCGAAGATGTAGGCGGCTTTCAGCTGTTCTCTGGAGGAATCCAGTTCCTTCTGGGTGACGCCCTTCTCGGCAAGAAGCTCAAGCTCCTCACGGATGCCGCTGATGGCGTCGCGTACCTTGTCGTGGCTGACGCCGGCATAGATATTGTAATATCCGTCGGTGCTGAAAGCGCTGGTCATGGAATATACGGAATAGGCCAGCCCTTTCTCTTCCCGTATGTTCTGGAAAAGCCGTGAGCTCATGCTGCCTCCCATGATATTGTTGAGTATGGCAAAAGCATAGTACCGGGGATCTCCCAGCTTCAGCGCCCTGACCGCCATGCAGATATGGGACTGCTCGATGTCTTTGGTGATCACCCTGCGAGACGGAACGTATGCAGCCGGCGATGCCGTAAGGGCCGGCTTTGACGCCCGTCTGACGGAAAGCCTTTGATCAAAATAGGAACAGACATCGTCAGCGTCAAAATTTCCCGCGACGGAGATGACCATGCTGTCCCGGGTGTACTGGCTGTCCAGATACTCTTCCATGACGCTGCGGCTGATCCGCTTCAGGCTGGTCGGCGTGCCGATGATGGACTTTCCCAGTGGGGTGCCTTTAAATACCAGCGACGTGATGGTATCGTGGGCCAGATCGTCGGGGGTATCCAGAGACATCTTGATCTCCTCACAGATGACCTGCCGTTCTTTATTCATCTCCTGTCTGTCCAAAGCGGCGCTCTCCAGCATATCGCAGATCACGTCGGCAGCCTTCTTGTAGTTGCTGCTGATGGATTTGACATAGTAGCAGGTAGCCTCTTTGCCGGTAAACGCGTTGATTTGTCCGCCGATCCTGTCGATATCGGATGCGATCTCCCGGGCGCTCCTATGGGCTGTCCCCTTAAACATCATATGTTCGATAAAGTGGGAAATGCCTGCGTATTTCTGATCTTCGTCCACTGCCCCTGCCCGGACCCAGATGCCGATGGCTGTAGACTGAACGTATGAGATCTGCTCCATGACGATCGTAACGCCGGAGCTTAAAGTCCTTGTAATAACCATATATTCTAACTTCCTCCTATTTCTGCTTATGGGATATATACAGCAGCACTGCCAGGATCACCGCGATGACCGTCAGCACCATGTTTTCTGCCGTCTTTCCAAATTGATTACCCAGAAAATCGGTAAATAAAACAATCACGCAGAAAACTGCCAGCACGATGACCAGCAGCAGGAACCATACCAGCCTGCTTTTTTTCAGATCTTTTTTCTGTTCTTCGTTTAGTTCTTCTTTTTGTTCGGCCTGCGCATCACAGTTCTCATGCTTCTCAAGCTTATCCTGACCCATAGACTGCCTCCTGTTGTTCATATTGCCTCGCAAATTGGAATAACTCCATTTGCCTTGCAAATTGGGACAACTCCATTGTACGACTTGCGGCTTGCCGGTCGCACTTCGCTCATTCGCTCCTCCTCCCGGGCCGCAAAAGCACAAGGAGTTTCCTTCAATTTGCCTTGCAAATTGGGACAACTCCATTGTAACACAAAATGGCGGCAATTCATATACTAATCAGGAAAGATTATCAAGCCAACAAGGAGGTAAAAATATGAGTTGCTTTGGAAATAGAGTGACAGGTGACCTCTATCAAAATTGCTGCAATTCCAACAATTTGTGCGAATTTGACGGAGATATGAAAAGCGTCTGCACAGCCCCGATCTATGTACAGCAGGTCTTCGATGCCGTCAGGTTCAATCTGCAGGGTATGAAGACCTTTAATGATCAGGAATTTTGTCCGTGCATACCGCCGGGTCACCGGATCAAACGAGTCGTAGACATCAGATGCAGACGTTTTTTTAATCCGGATAACGTAGAGGATCCGCGTAATCTGACGCTGGATGTGGATACAGCCATTTCAGGCGCGTCCTTTCTGATGGACGGAAAGGGCAAAGAATTATGGGTGGTAGGAGCCGACGGTACATATTCGGAAAGAATCATGTACGCGGAGACTTCAGACTGTGATGACAAATGCAAAGGTACGCCGGTTTTTGGAACGCAGAGCGTAGCAGTTTCCGGTGATGTGTCCATTGAACTGGATCTGCTCCTTTGTGACAGCTGTAACAACGAAGTTATCTTTACAGTCTGCACGGATGTGAATATCGCAAAACCGGATCAGCCTATGATTTTGACCAATTTCTTTGAGATCTGCATGCCGTCGGCCATCGACACGGCTTTCATGCCGAGATTTACAGAATTCTGCAATTCCGCCTGCGAAGCCCGTCTTGCAACCAACAACTGCGGCCGCGATCTGGCTATGGACTGCAACGGCAGAGTCAGCGGCAATCTCATCGTTGCCATCTGTCTCACCTGTGAGAAAAAAATCTTAGTTCCGGTCCAGCTGTGCGTCCTCTCTACAGGTTATGCCCAGGCTCCGCTGCAGCAGAACGCCATCTGCAGCACCTTCCCGAGCCTGTTCCCTGCCGGCATTAAAGAATGCAATACCGCAAACTGCGGGGACCCGTGCGAGTGTGACTGCGGCTGCGAAAAACCGCACTGCGAGGATCCGTGCAAAGATCCATGCGAGGATCCATGCCGCCCGCCAAAGCGTCCGCAGCCGAGAAGATAATTAGAGAAACCCTTTGATTCGTTCTGACTGCTGAGAGTTTGAAAAGTGTGTACGGAGTGGTTCGTACACACTTTTTGCATGCGTTCTAAAAGATCTGTTTCGAAAATGCGTAAAACGGTTTCTATAGAAACCAAAACTGGTAAATTTGTAACAAACGGCACTCTGAACGTTAATGTTTTTCCTTTTTTTATGTAATTAAATGGATATCATACATTATATTGAAGTCCTGTTTCTCAAATGCATACAAAACTGCCCTCTGCGCTATAAGATTCAGTCTACGTTCTGTTACTTTGTTTCAAAATACGGTAAAACGGTTTCTATAGAAACCAAAACAGCGGAAAATAAAACAGTATCAACCTCTTTTAGTTTCTATAGCACATCCAGTTTTAAATCCAGATGAAAATGCTACAACATTTTGACTTCATCATTTTCAAGATAGAACCGCAGAGCATTTTGTATGGTTACAAACGCACCTGTATCTTCCCAGTCGCCTCTCATGGATTTTTCTTTGGCCGTCATCACCGGATACTGGAACCAGCTCCTTTGATGTGTGTAATTGATCCATGAATTGATCATAGAAGGCTCTGCTGTCGTTGATTCCGTGACGTAAGAAATGTATCCTCTGTATTTTGATCCCTTTTCGGTCATGGAAAACTCAGCAAAGATACTGTCTCTTATTTCCGTATCTCCGAAAAAACTGTCAGTCTCATATCTTTCCTCTTTCTGAGAAACATATCTGGAGACATATGTTTTTTGATCCCTATCATATAATACCTGCCCTGTGATCTTTTCATCAGGGATCCAGTGTTCATCATTCTGATAAGCCGGCCAGATCTGAATGGCTTCTGTACCGTAAAAGCTTGGATCTTCCAGCCACAGGAAATGATGAATCACCTTCCACCTCGACGTCTCCCCCGGAAGCTCTACAGCGATTTCAGTAAACCGCAGCATATTTTTCTGCGAATTCACGTTCAGCGGATGATCTTTTGTTCCAACGACGACCCGCTTTGCCCCCTGGCAGGCTTTGATGTCCTCCGTGGACAGATCATCCAGAATTTCTTTCGGAAAGCCCAGATCTGCAAGATACGCCTCTGTTTCTGATACTGCCGGCTCCTTCGTTCTTTCTGTTTCTTTCCAATCCATGGTGTAGCTGTTAAAAAAAAGATAGCCTGCGGCAATGCCTATTGTCAGCAGCAGGAAAAATGCGGTCCCGAGCCATCTGTCAGACACTCTGACAGATACTGGATGCACAGTATAACCGGCTTCATCCATCTCTTTGGAAAGTTTAAACAAGCTGTACAGAATACCGATATAGGATGCCAGCATGATAACTGCGCCAACGATGGACATCTGGCCGTACCCCATCAGGGCCAGCAGTGAAAGAATCCCGTACCAGACAAACAGCGCCGCCCCGCTTCCCGCATGGACGGGCAGACCGGCATTTGACTGAGCTGCCCGAAGTCCCTGCCAGAAACAGAAAATCAGCAGAAGGGAAAGAAAAAGATTCAGTAAAGTTACGGTATCTGTCAAGCTTTCAAACCGTCCCTGACAGGGCAGGATGGTGGCATTCAGCCACAAGTCCGGGATCAGACATACTGCCCGGCAGATGGTAATGATCCAGCACGCCTGAAACCAGCAGTTTTCCCTGCAAAGGATCCTGAATCCCATAAGAGCTATGGCCGTACCAACAGCAGGCAGAATATAGTTCAGACAGAGAAAATTCAATGTGATCAGGTTCAGCGCCATACCCCAGAGTATCCGCTTCAGACCTTTTCTCCACGGCGTAACTCCGGCGATGATATTCTCTGGCGGCAGATCGTCTATACAGTCTTTCAGCATCGTATCAAATTCTACTTCGTTCATATCGCTCCAAATGCGATCACTCATACACTTCACCTCCTAGCAGCCTGCGAAGTTTTCTCTTCAATCGGTACAGCCTTCCTTCCACTGCTCGTTCCGTCATTCCCATTTCAGAAGCGATCTGCGCAGTAGACTGCATATAGTAATATTTTCTGTAGAAAAGAATCTGCTCTGCGGGCTGCAGGTGTATCAACGCCCGCTTCACCTCCATGTGCATTCCTTTCATCAAAAATGTCTCTTCCCGCGTGGGTTCCTGAGAAGGCAATTCTTCTGAAAGCTCTGTTGCCGCAGCAAAGCGTACATTGGCTCTGGCCCTGTTCACAGCCGTATTGCGGGCGATGGCTGTGATCCATCCGTTCCAGCTGCCTCTTTCAGGGTGATACAGATCTATTTTCTCCCAAATGCGCATGACAATTTCAGACAGGCACTCCTCCCGGTCCTCCGGACTTGGCAAAATCGGCGCGATGATGTACCTTAGCAGAGGCCCGCAGTGCTTCAAAAGCTCTTCCAGGCCGGATTCATCTCTGCTTTTAATCAACGCAATGATCTCTTTTTCCGTCACATCATCGCCTCCTTTTCTTATATCTTTCTACTCTATTATACAGAAAAGATTTTGAAATCCCACGGATCATTTTCATAAAAAACTCCGCACCTGAATAGATCGCCGCCGCGGTCTGTCCGGTTGCGGAGTATACTCCTACAGCTTCTCTTTAAAAAATATCGTGATCTCTTGGATCAGCTGATCTTTGATATCTGATGATCTGAACCCCATCTCGCAGCCGTGCGGGCTTTTGGATGAGGTGATCTCCGTGATCTTTACATCTTCATAACTTTCCGCGCATTCCAGCGACGTCTGCGGCAGGACGACATAATCCTCTGTATTGTAAATCACAAGGACTGGATGATGAAACTTACTCCCTGTCTCCGATGGCACGTAATCTTCGATAGACGTAAAAAACTCCGGCGTCAGAATCACATTCTGGTGAACCACGCTGCCTTCAGCTATCGCTTTTAATTTCATGGCGGTCCACTTCTCCTGCCCTCCCATATAATACTGGAGGGCGTTCGCGTTGCCTGCCGGCGCCACCAGGGCCAGAGCTTTGAAATCCCAGCCGCCCATTTCTTCATTGGCCATGGTCATGGCTACCCGTCCGCCGAGGCTTCTTCCGTAGAGGCCGATGCGATCCGGATCGACATTGTAATGATCGAGCATATACTGGATGCACGAGATCTGGTCGCTGACCATAGTATCTGCCGTATACTGATTGATCTGTTCTTTACCGGCATCATCTGCGCAGCGGGCAAAATCCATGCGGATCGTAGCAATTCCCGCTCCCGCAAGGCTTTCTGCCAGGTAATTTCCACCGGCGCTGTTCATATTGCCGCGAAAGCCGTGGCTCAGCGTAACCAGCGGATACTTTTGCTGCTGATAATCCGCAGGGATAACGATCTGCGCTTTGGTATAGGATCCCGCGCTGTTGGGAATGACCACATCTTTCGTAATGATGCCGCTCTCAGGCGAAGACTCTGAGCAGCCGGCTGCGAGGAACAGTATGCAGATCACTGCAGATAAGACCGCTATGATCTTTATGGTTTTTATTGTATTTTTCACTTCTGTATTTTTCTGCATCAATGTCTTTAGATTCCTTGGTACTTTATCGGATCACAACATGTATTTAATATCAGTATATACGATTCATCAGTCAATGGCAATTGTTTTTGCCCATCGTCTCTATGGAAAAGTAAACGGAAAGTTACTATTCACAGTCAATCTGCACCGCCGCTTTTTTTGCTTTTTCGCGCTCATACGGCGTGGTCTGCCTGTCACGCGCCGTTTTTTCGCAGTATTTTACGGCTATATGGCGTGTAAAGACAGATATAAGCTTGCTTTTACTGTTTCTTGACTGCCACATGGAGCATACAGACTGAAAATATCTGTACAGCAGAGTGCCACGCGCCGTATAGCTGCGTTATGGATCATAAATGTGGCGTGAATCAGAAAGCAGGCGCCGTATGAGGCATTTTTTCCGCAAAACATGGCGCGCAGTCGATACAATACAGGAATTCTCCGCAGGAAAAAGGTAAATACTCTCTCACCTTACAGCGTCTCCAAAAACCACGAAACCGCACCCCATTCTCAGAAGGTGCGGTTTCACAGCCTCAAACTACTTGTCTGGTGTTTACTTAATTCTTTTCAAAGTCAGCCTTCATGGCTGCGATCCTCTCTTCGTCGCTGAAGATCTTGGCGATCTGCAGAGCGATGATCTTAGCGCCGTCCACAAGTCTCTCATGGGCGCGGTCTGTTTTCATAGCCTCCGCGAAGGCTCTAGTATGGATCGGCGTGTCAGGGTCGGTCACCTGCAGGCAGGGATGGAATCCCGGGCAGGCGAAGCTGACATTGCCGGCATCAGAGGAGCCGAAAATCTTGTCAGGATCACCGTTGACCTCGATGCCAAGCTCATCATAGATCTCAGCGAGAGCGGCGACTCCGGTCGGATTCGGCTTCATATTGTCATAGACGGCAGCGGTGGCGTATTTGTCCCACGTAGTCTGGGTCGCGATAGCCGCGCCTCTCGCGCAGTCATCCACTTTCTGGATCAGTTCCTGCAGATATTTCTTATCCAGCGCACGGATATAGAATTCGGCGGTCACTTCTTCCGGCACGATATTCGGCGCTTCTCCGCCGTTTCTGATAATGCCGTGGAACTGCGCGTCCAGTTTGCTGTGCTGACGCAGCATATCTACAGCGTGAAACATCAGCTGCGCCGCGTTGAAAGCATTGCATCCGTCCCATGGGGCCGCTGACGCGTGAGCTGCTTTGCCGTGGAAACAGTACATATAGGACGCAAGTCCCTGAAGTTTCGGCGCCAGCAGTGTGGAATTATACAAATGTACCATGATCGCCATGTCATAGCCGTCAAAGATACCGTCTTCCACCATCTGGCACTTCGCGCCGTCTGTCTCCTCCACCGGCGTACCCACGATGTGGATATCCGTATCCAGCTCATCCTGCAGATCCTTTGTTGCCAGGGCTGCCAGAATACTGATCGATCCGGACAGGCAGTGTCCGCAGGCATGTCCGATCTCCGGCAGCGCGTCATATTCCGTCAGAATCGCTACCTTATGCTTGTGATCATCTGCGCCGAATACTGCCTTGAAGGCTGTATCCCGTCCCGCAAACGGATATTCTGTCTTATAGCCGTGAGACTGCAGAAGCTTTACGATCTTTTTTGAAGTCTCATACTCTTCTCCGGAGATCTCCGGATGATCCGCGATATCATCATTGAGAGCTGTCAGTTCAGCTCTGTATTTTTCAATTTCAGCAAAAATTCGTTCTTTCAGTTCACTGTAGTTCATATTGTTATTGCCTCCTTCAGTCATGGCAGGTCCTGAACAGGACTTCAACCTGTTTCTTTCACAATATTATCACAATTCGCGTAATAATTCAAGCGTGAAGGACTTTTATTTATAGCTGATGAATCTTCCCAATCTGTTGTCGACGGTTTTCTTGTGTTCCATCGCCTTTTTGCCGCCAATAAACACATATTCAATGCCCTCCGGCTGAATGTGCAGATCAGAAAAAGTAGCGCCGTCCATGACGGTATCCGGATCAAACACGGTAATATCGGCGTCGCAGCCGATCTGAATCCGGCCTTTGTGGTCAAGTTCCAGTCTCTTCGCCGGCTCCAGCGTCATCTTCCGAATCGCGTCGATCAGAGGAAGCACTTTGTCCTCTCTTACATACTTGCCGAGAACTCTTGGGAATGTTCCTGCCGCGCGCGGATGTCCGTTGCCGTTGTTGATGATAGCGTCGCTGGCTACCATACCGTTCTTGTTTGCGATAGCCGCCGCGATCTCAGATTCGTTCATAACGAAAGCTACTGCCAGCATGTCCGGATATTCCCTGCGGACCTTCTCAAAGGTTTCCCTGTCGCACCGCACATCTTTATACGGAGCGTCGGTCAGCAGAATGTCACTGTAATCCTTATGCCACGCCTCGATACAGCCGTCCTCAAAAACTGCCGAACCCATATAGGTCGAAAAGGCGTTGTACGGATATGTATCGTAATCCAGTCCCGGATTTTTCTCCATCGCCTCGTTGATGGCGTCAAGGGATTCCTGCATAAGACCCATGGCCGAGCAGCTGGAAAGATGAGATATCTGAAACTTCATCGGAATTTTCTCCGCGATGTCGATCATCTCTCTCACAGAGTCTATACTGGTCAGGCAGTCTGTTCTGTAATGTGCGGCCGCCAGAAGATGAGGATCGTCGCTGACAGACAATGCGTCCAGCACCTCTTCCTTTGTGATGCCGGGGTCATATTCGATACCAAAGGAAATACCGTAAGCGCCTTCATCCAGCTCTTTTTTGAGAAGCGCCCGGATCTCGGCACGCTGCTCAAAAGTAGCGGAAGTGTATCTTTCAATACCGAGCCGGTAGCGCATCTGGTTGTACCCTGCCAGCATGATATAGTTGACCGGGCTGCCGCCCAGACGGTTTAAAACCTCTTTGAAATAAGAGAGATCCTGCTTCTGTATTCCGCAGTTTCCGCCTACGGCAGTAGTAACGCCCATCTCCAGCATCATCTGGGCGATGACATACTTCTCTCCTTCATCCCTGAAGTTTTCTTCATGCATGTGAATGTCTATGAATCCCGGAGAAACCACACATCCAGAGACATCTGCAGTCTCAGCTGCCTGTGGCGTTTCTCCGCCGATATACGCGATCTTTCCGTCCTTCACGCCGAGGTTGGCAGATTTCATCACTCCGGCCTCAAAGTCCGGGTACTGCCCGTTTTTCAAAAGCAGGTCAAGCATTTCTATATACTCCCAATATATGTTTAATTGAATACTTCGCGTTTTCGAGAAAAGCCGCCTTCGGCTGTCCTTCTCCCCGTTCCTCGCTCCAGAAGCGGTCTTCAAACTTTTTTGATATCTGTTCGTAGTCAAGGCCCTGATCATAAAGCTTCAGGATAAAGTCCTTCTCAGCCTCAGCACACTTTATATATAGATCAAAATACTGATCGGAAAAGTCTGCCGGCACGATGCCGTAATGGGGACTGATGATCTGTTTCGGTCCGCAGGCCCTGCATTTTTCCGCTGAATCCAGAGTGTCCTGATAACTTTTCAGAAAAGCAGTCTCCATATATTCTGAATTTCTCAAAACTCCTGTGCTTTCTGATGCAAACATCAGTCTTTCAGGCTCCAATACATAGGTCAGCGAACAGTCCGTATGTCCTTTGGTCTCTAACACAAAAATACACTGACCCTCTCCGATCTCGATCCGGTCTCCGTCTGAAAGAACACGGTCGACCCGCAGCGGATCTGTCAGCACCGGTTCATCAGACGGCATATAAACGTCTCTTGCGGCCTTGCCGAGACGTTCCATGGTCTGTTTCGCACCCTGGCTCCCAAAAACCGACTGGGCCTTTGCCGAGCCGCAGACCTGTACATCTGGCCAGGCAAGCAGCACGTAAGGCAGCGCTCCGATATGGTCATAATGTGTATGCGACATGATCACAAGATCCAGGCTTTCCCTGCCGCGAGCCTTCAGCGCGCGCCGTATGTTCTCGATCAGACTTTCATGACAGTAAGCCATGCCGCAGTCATATAAGACGGTCTTCTCCTGACCGAAGATCAGAAAAGTCTCGCCGCCGCGTCCTGCCGTGACTCTGACGACATTGTCCGGATAATCCCTGTATCTGTCGTGTCCTTTAAAATCCAGAAAGCTGTCATCTCTGACAGGATATTTTTTCCGGCGGGCATTTCTAAGTGTCTTAAAGAAATTGATCACGATGGACGCGATGATCACCAGACCGATGTATCCTTCTGCCGGATACAGGTACGCTACAATGGTCTTAAACCCGGTGAGTCCGCAAACAAAACCGACCGCTGCCCCTGCGATCAGAATGTATTTTTTCTTCGGACTTTCTTTGATCTTGGTGGAAAAGCCATAATAGGTACTGGTCGCAGCCGAATAGATCGCCGCGAACAGGATCACGCCGAAAAGCACATTGGCTGCCGGAGATATCCTCGCGGAGTAAGCCAGCATCGGAAGATCCATGGAGTTGGAAAACTCCATGTCCCTGCGCAGCCCCGTGATGAGCATGAAGGTCAGCAGGGCCAGCAGAAAACCGCCCAGGCCGGCGCCGAAAACCCCGTGCGCTTTGCTCTTCGCGTTGACGGAAGACGCCCCGACGATAGGGATCATGCCCAGCATATTGTAAGACACAAAGATGATCGCCGACCACAGCCATGTAGATGCCATGGAGCTTGTAGGAAAGCCGCTGGTAGCGCCGCTTTGATCTATATCGGAAAAGATAACGATCACACACACCGCCACGTCCACCGCGAACAGCGCCGGCACGATGAGACGGAATACCTTTGATATTCTCTCAAAATCACCCAGGACCGTGACGATGACCAGGACGACGATGATAATGCCGCCGACTGCCTGTGGCAGGCCGAATTGCTGGGCCAGAAAAGAACCGCCGGCCGCAGACATAGATATGATAATGGTATACAGGATCGCTGCCATAAAATAACCGACGGCGCTGATCAGTGCGGGACTGTCCGAAAAGACGATGATCTTTCCCATATCGTCTGTTTCCAGCGTTCTGGCGATATAGCTGACCATCATACCCAGCGCCATGAATAAGAATCCGGCGATAATAAGGCCCAGATAGCCTTTGGCTCCGAATACGCCGAAAAACTGCCAGCCTTCCCTGCCGGACGCGAAGCCTGCGCCCATAAGGGTCCCTACATACATCGCCGCCACATTAAAGCAATTGAGTTTTTTCACGGTCTTGCCTCCTCCTTATCCGTTTTTTCTATAGTCCCGGCCGCCGCTCTGCTGTCTGCGATCTCCCCATAGGTAAAGAATACCAGTCCGATCCATATGATCACGAAAGCGCTGAACTGGATCATATCAAAAGGCTCTTTGAACAGAAAAATGCCTAAAATCAGCGAAATAGACGGTGAAATATATTCTGTCAGCCCCAGTGTGATCAGAGACAGCTTATTTGCCGCTGAGGAGAACAGACCCAGCGGTACAGCCGTGGCCACCCCCGCGAACATCAGCAGGAAGAATTTGAATCCCCCGCCTGCGCCATACGCGCTGACGCCCTGAGATTCGAAGTAAAAAATGCACAGCAGCGCGACCGGCATAATGAACAGAGTCTCATACAGAAGCGACTGGATCGGATTCAGCGACACACTCTTTTTAATAGCTGAATAGATGGCAAAGGACAGCGCCAGCCCGATAGAGATCATCGGCAGCTGCCGGTAGCCGATAATCATGACAAACAGACCGCAGACAGCCAGAGCGAGGGAAAGCTTCTTCCAGCCGTTTGCCCGCTCTTTATAAAAAATGATGCCGAACAGGCAGACCAGCAGCGGTTCCAGGAAGTATCCCATGCTGCACTGGATGACAAATCCGGCGTTGACTGCCCAGATATAGATGCTCCAGTTTATTGTGATAACAACTCCCGCAGCCAGATATACCAGCGTCTGTTTCCGGCTCGCAAACATAGGCGCAAATACCGCTTTGATGTTTCCCATCTTCACCATACAGGCGATAAAACAGACCAGTCCCATCAGAACAATACGATAGAAGATAATGATAAATGAGTCGATAGGTTTTAACGCGTTCCAGTAGATCGGCAGGAATCCCCATAACAGCGCACAAAAAACAGCGCTGATCAGGCCCTGGCGATAGTTCTTTCTTTCCATAGTTACTTACTCTCCCGGCAAATTTTTTGCAGAATTCACTAATTTAATATTTTATCATTCAGTATTGGAAATAGCAAGAGGTACAAAAGAAAAACCCCGGCCCTCCGGCAGCTGCCGGAGGGATTCGGGATCAGAGATCATATTATGTTCATTTATTTTCCGGTTCGTGTTTAGAACAGACCGCCGAACAGGCCGCCGCCCCGGTTATTGTCGTTATTTCCGCAGAAAAGGAAAAGTACGATGAGAAGGATCAGGATCCCCCACCCGTTTCCCGCGTCACCTGCGCAGTTATTCTGCGGTGTACAGCAGCAATCCTGTTTCGGTTCACAGCAGTCACAGCAGTCATTTCTAAAATCGCCCATAAAGAAACCTCCCGTTATACTAATATTTTATACTAGTTAGTATATGCCGCGAAAGATTTATTGGTGATTCAGTTGTCAGGCGATTGATCGGCAGATCATTCTTCCACCAGATCCGCGTAGGTCATGATATACTCGTCCAGCTCGTATTCCAGAGCCCCGGTAAAATCATAGCTGTACTCGCCGCCTTCCAGCTTTTCAAGACGGGATGTTGCCAGAGCGTCACGCACCGGCACGGTCAAAACCTCATCAGTGGCAAGATTGCGGCATTCCACCGCGCTTTCCTGGGCGTACCACAGACGGAACCGGTTAAATTCATCCGCCAGCTTCAGACAGGCGTTTTCCTCATCTTTGGCAGCCGCTTCAGAGAGTCCGATCAGCGCCCTTTTGATGTTCTCCAGAAGATTGTACACGTCGATCTGGTCGCCGGGCACGCTTTCCAGCACATCATAGAAATAGCTTTCACAAAGCTCCGCAAAAGTCTTCATGTCCACCTCACGCATCAGCTCATATACAGCGTCGTCGCTGATAGCACAGTCGCTTTCCGCAAAGTCCGCAAAATTCTCAAAGTATTCAAACTGGCTGGCGTCCTCTATGTCAAGCAGTTCAAACAGTTCTTCTCTATCCATGGTATTCCTCCTGTGTTACAATTACAGATCCAGATTCTTAAATTTAATGTTCAGCTCGTCTTCTTCTCTGCCCAGAATCGTCTTGATCATATTGACGAAGTTCTCCGACAGGTCGCTGGCATAAAACACATTTTCCAGATCGTCAGACCGCTGCGGCACCGCGAACATATCTCTGGCGGCAAGCTCGATCTTAACCGCAGTCGCTACCTCTTTGGAAGAGCTGATGATCCGGAGATCCGGATACAGCTTCCTGATATTCGCGGCGATCAAAGGGTAATGCGTGCATCCCAGAACCAGAGTATTGATCCTGTTTTCCCGGATAAAATCATCCAGATAATACTGAATGGTCAGATCCATGATGGCATTATCGATAATTCCCTCCTCAATGAGGGGAACAAAAGCCGGACAGGCCTTCGAAAAAGTATGCAGCCCCTGATGCTTCTCCTGGATCCTTGCCTCATATGCGCAGGAGCGGACCGTTACCTTGGTAGCGATGATACCGATCCGATCCTCTTCGCTGCAGGACTTTGCCACCACGGCAGCTGTAGGCGAAATGACGCCGATAACAGGGATCTGCGGATAAGCCGCGCGAAGATCCTCCAGACAGGTGGCGCTCACGGTGTTACAGGCTATGACGATCATCTTTACATCATTTTTTACCAGAAAATCGCCGATCTGCATGGTGAACTGGCGGATCGTGTCCGGAGACTTGGAGCCATATGGCGTCCTCGCCGTATCCCCGAAAAAAATGATTCGTTCGTCAGGCAGCTGTTTCATAATATGCGGGATGCTGGTCAGGCCGCCCAGTCCGGAATCAAAAAAACCGATAGGTCTATTATCCATCTATGTAATTCCTTTCAGATTTGTGTTATACTAATTGTATCTTTACTATTATACTACAGGAGGCCGAAATGGGAAACAAAAAATTAAAAAACCGAGATGAAATAGACAAAAAATACAAATGGAAAATAGAAGAAATGTACTCTGACACAGAGAGCTGGGAAAAAGACATTCAGCAGGTTATGGCGATGACTGAGGATTTCGCGGGCTTTCAGGGCCGTCTTACAGAAAGCGCGAAAACGCTGGCAGAAGCCCTGCAGGCAAAAGACGCCATCTGGCAGAAGCTGGAGCGTGCTTATGTATACGCTCGGATGAGGCTGGACGAAGATAACCGTGAAGCTGACCAGCAGTCCATGCACGACAGAGTCAACGCTGTCATCGCCAAAGTCAGCGCTGCTATGAGCTTTTTCACGCCAGAGCTTCTGTCTGCGCCGGAAGAAACACTGCAGAGCTATATGGACACGGAACCGGCTCTGAAGCAGTACCGTTTCGTCATCGAAGACGTTCTCAGAGAAAAACAGCATGTGCTGACGCAGGCTGAAGAAAACATTCTGGCCCAGATGAGCGAAGTCACCGACGCCACAGATACCATTTTCACCATGCTCAATAACGCCGACCTGAGATTCGGAGAGATCACCGACGAAGACGGCGACCTTGCAGAAGTCACCCACGGCAACTATATCAACTTTATGGAATCTCACGACCGCCGGGTCAGAAAAGACGCATACACCCACGTTTACGAGGCGTATAAGGGGCTGATCAATACCATCGCCCAGACCTACAACTACAACGTGAAGACCGATGTGATCGGCGCAAGGATCCGTAAATATCCTTCTGCCAGGGCCGCTGCTCTGTCCGGAGGCAATATTCCGGAAGAGGTTTACGATAATCTGGTTTCCGTCGTTCACGACTATCTGCCTGTTCTCCATCGCTATATCGCGCTGCGCAAGAAGATGCTGGGCGTAGATGAACTGAAGATGTACGATATCTACGTTCCTCTGGTGGAGATCCCGAAACGTGAGATCCCATATGAAGAGGCTGTAAAGATCATGCAGAAAGGCCTTGCTCCCCTTGGCCAGGACTACATCGACCGTCTGACAGAGGGTGTCGCGTCCGGCTGGATCGACGTATACGAAAACGAAGGCAAGACCAGCGGCGCTTACAGCTTCGGCTCTTACGACAGCTACCCTTATATCCTGCTCAACTACACCGATACCCTGCAGGATGTGTTCACCCTCGTTCACGAAATGGGACACTCCATGCATTCCAGCTACACCAGAGAACATCAGCCATTCACCTACGGCAGCCACTCCATCTTTACCGCTGAAGTAGCGTCCACCGTTAACGAATCTCTGCTGATGCAGCACCTTCTGGCAAATGAGACGGATCCGCAGATGCGCAAATATCTGATCAATCTGCACATCGAAGCTTTTCGGACTACCCTGTTCCGTCAGACCATGTTCGCGGAGTTTGAGGCCAGGGCCCACGCTTTTGTTGAAGAAGGCGGCAGCCTGACCCCGCAGTGGCTCTGTGAAGAATACGATAAGCTGAACAAAGCCTACTTCGGACCGGCTCTTTCTGAAGACGAATATATCCGGTATGAATGGGCGCGCATCCCTCACTTCTACCGCAGTTTCTACGTGTACCAGTATGCTACCGGCTACTCCGCGGCTACTGCCATTTCGCAGAAGATCCTCCGCGAAGGCGCGCCGGCGAGAGACGCCTACCGTGAGTTCCTGAAGACCGGTGACAGCGATTACCCTGTAGAACTTCTGAAGATCGCCGGCGTGGACATGAGCACCAGAGAACCTGTGATCCTGGCTATGGAAACCTTTAAAAAGCTGGTTGAAGAGCTGGAAGAATTATTGTAAAATGGAACTGCTATGAACAACAAAGTATATATATACGCTAACGACAGCGAAACGTCGAAACGAACTGAAAAAAAGCTGAAGCAGAAGCTGGATAATTCCGGTTTCGTCCTGCTTCCAAAATACGCTCCCGATGCGGACCTTCTGGTCTGCATCGGAGGCGACGGCACATTCCTTGAAGCCATCCACAGATACGATTATCCCACGATGCCTATCATCGGCATCAATACAGGACATCTGGGCTTCTTTCAGGAGATCATGCCCTCCATGCTGGACGACTTCATCTTTAATTACAGGCAGGGCCGCTATTCCATTCAGCCCCTCTCCACAGTAAAAGTCAGAGTCCGCACAGCTGACGGAGATGCAGAGCACGTAGGCCTCAACGAGGTGGTCATCAAAGGAGCGGATTCCTACTCTGTCCATCTGAACATTTCCATCGGAGGCAGCTTCATCGAGCGTTTTTCCGGCGACGGCCTGCTCATCGCGCCGCCTGCTGGAAGTACAGCTTACAACTACTCTCTGGGAGGCAGCATCGTGGATCCCCGTCTGAAGCTCCTGCAGGTGACCCCGATCGCCCCGATGAATACCACTGCATACCGCTCTTTTACATCCAGCATCCTGCTGCCAAGCGATCTGTCTCTGGGCATCGTACCGGATCCGGTAGGAAAGTCCGACGGTATCTGCGTCACCTACGACGGCTACACCGCTGTCTACAACGATGTGGAGGACATTGAAGTCACCTTCTCCGATATCGTCATCAATCTGATGCGGTTTGAGAATTACGACTTCTGGACCAAGGTCAAAAGTAAATTTTTATAGCTGAGGTAATTATGACGAAATTTCAATACACTATAACTCCTGAAGACGACGGTATCCCTGTCAAAACGCTGCTCCGCCGGAAATTCAGTTTTTCCAGCCGCCTGCTGTCCAAGCTGAAGTATCAGCATCTGGTCTTTCTCAACGGTGAGGAAACGCCGGGCTGGATCGTTCCCAAAGCCGGTGATGTGCTTTCAGTCAAACTGCCGGAGGAAAAAAGCGATTTTCCTGCAGAGAACATTCCCATCCGTCCTGTCTATGAAGACGATGATCTTCTGATTCTGAACAAGCAGGCAGGTATCACCGTCCACCCCACAAAGGGAAAACCCTGTCATACGCTGGCCAACGGTCTGATGCAGTACATGGCGGATACCGGACAAAGCTTCAAGATCCGCTTTGTCAACCGGCTAGACATGGATACTACCGGACTGCTCATCGTAGCGAAAAACTCCCACGCGCAGGATGAACTGGTAAAGCAGATGCGGGCAAACGCTACGGAAAAGCGCTACATCGCGGTGGTCAACGGCATTATTCCGGAGGATCAGAACCAGTTTACCATCGACCTCCCTCTTGGCAGACCCGACCCGGAGGACGTCCGGCGCGGCGTCGTGCCGGAATCAGAAGGCGGATATCCGTCTGTCACCCATGTAAAGGTACTGGAACGGTTTGCCGCGGGCTTTACCATGGTGGAGCTTCTGCTGGAAACCGGACGTACTCACCAGATCCGGGTACATATGTCCCACATAGGTTATCCTCTGGTGGGTGATCATCTCTACGGCGGCCTGAATCCGACACTGCTGCCCCGTCAGGCTCTCCACGCTTACAGATTATCCTTCCGCCATCCTGTCTCAGGAGAGGCTATGACACTGGAAGCCCCCCTTCCCGAGGACATGGAGCTGGTGATCAAAAAGATCAGAGAAAATAACGTCGAAAGCGTGGCAAAACCCGGCGCTGTTTTCTAAAACCGCTGAAATGTTTTCTATTGAAACAAAAATCGCAAATATAGAAAACATTTCTCGCTGCCATGATCAGATCCGATAAGAATCCAGAAATAAAATACAGCATATGTATCCTGAAGCAGAAATTTGCTTACATATGCTGTGTTTTTTTATGATATTTGATGTTTAATCAAAGGTCAGCGAATATTTGTTTTCAGATTCTCACAAAATGTTTTCCACAGAAAACATTTTTGCAAATATGGAAACACGTCCCGTTAAAAACGGTGCCGCTCTTCTATCTGATCGGATCCAGATACTGTTTCTCGTAGTAGACCTTCATTGCCTTGTACTCGTCAGAGTCTTCATTGAAAACATCACTTTTGTGCGAATCCAGATCCTCGTGATGCAGTCTCTGGTGCAAATGAGTGGAAATATTCATGCAGTGGTCAGAAATACGTTCCATATTGTTGAGAACCTCGGCATAGGAAATACCGCCCTGATTGCTGCACATGCCCCGCTTCAGACGGTCGATATGGTTGGATTTCAACACGTCCACCATGTAGTCTACGTTATCTTCCAGCGGCGCGATCTTGTGACATACGCTTTCCTTTTCTTCCTGATATGCCGTAGCCGTAACATTCAGCGCTTCCTCTACCGCCCTGCAGAGGTATTTCATCTCCTGCTGAGCCTCCTTGGAGAACACGATACCCTGTTCCTCATTGTATTCAGCAACCTCGATCAGATTCATACAGTGGTCTCCAATACGTTCAAAATCACCTACGGTGTGCATGAACTCTGTCGCGAGACGATTCTCCTCGCCCACCAGATGCTGCTCTGTGATCTTGATCAGATATTCGCCCAGTACATCCTCTGTCTTGTCCAGAAAGTCTTCATTTTCTCTCACCTTATCACAGCCTGACTGATCATATGTAAAGAGACAGTCAGACGCCAGCTTGTAGCTTTCCATAACAGTAGCCGCCATATTGAACATGACCTTTCTGCACTGCTCCAGCGCTACGGACGGACTGGTCACAAAGATCGGATCCAGCATGGACAGTTCCTCGTCGATCTTGGAAACATTCTTGTCCTTGACCACCTTTTTGGAAATATTGATGAGGCCGTTGACAAACGGCAGCATGATCACACAGGTAGCCAGATTGAACAAAGTATGAAAATCAGCGATCCGTCCTCTGTTTACAGGATCATCCCAGAAGGAGAACCCGATCAGTCCCTGATACAGATAGATGACGATCAGAAAAACCACAGCTCCTATGAGAGACATGGTGATATCGATACATACCGCTCTGCGGGAATTTTTATTGGTTCCGATGCTTGCCAGAAGAACTGTGACGCATTTTCCGATATTCTGTCCGATAACGATAGGCGCCGCCATGGAAAAGGTGATAGCACCTGTCGCAGACATAGCCTGCAGAACGCCTACGGAAGCAGACGAACTCTGCAGCAGGATCGTAACGCCCATACCGGCAAGGACGCCCAGGACCGGATTGGTCAGCACCAGAAAGAACTGCATGAATTCCGGTGAGCTCGCAAGGGGCTTGAAGCTGGACTCCATCATATTCATGCCGATAAACAGGATGCCCAGGCCTACAGCGATACCAGCCTTATCTCTGGTCTTGTTCTTCTTTGCCATCAGCATGACGAAAGCGCCGATGACCACGCAGATAGGCGCGAAGGACGCAGGCTTCAGAAGCTGCAGAATCAGATTATTGTTGTTAATGTCACCCAGTCTCAGGATCTGAGCCGTGACTGTGGTGCCGATGTTGGCACCCATGATCACCGGTACAGCCTGTACCAGTTTCAGAATTCCCGCGTTAAGGAACCCGATGACCATGATGATCGTCGCTGAGGAGCTCTGGATGACTGCTGTCACCCCGGCCCCCAGCAAAACGCCTTTTCCCCTGCTGCTGGTCAGACGCTCTAGGGTCTTTTCCATTTTCGCGCCGGCAAAACGTTCCAGCGACTGTCCCATCAGCTTCATACCGTACAGGAACAGTCCGATGCCGCCAAGCATCGTAAGTATTGATTGTAAATCCACTAATTCATCTCCATGTTGCTTAATTTTTCTGTCGTAAAATGACGTTACTAAAATTATACTATATCTTCCACTGTTTTTTCAACTAGTCTGTCAATTTTTTCAAAGTTCATATTTCTGACATACATTTCCTCAACCAGATCGTGATTTCGTTTAGCCTGGGCCAGAGCGCCGATGCCCTCCTCCATCATGGTTCTGTAATGGCCGGACAGTTTCCCCAGCAGTCCGGACTGTTTTTCCAGGAAATACGCGCTTTCAAAATCACTGATATCGATCATAGTGATCTCGCGCATCTCATTTTCCTCACTGGTGATCTCCCATGGCTCCAGATCATGCCACTGATTTGTAGTGATAAAAGCCAGAGAAAGCTCCGGAATGACCAGATGTTCTATTTTCCTTGCCGGATCCATCGGACAGTAATAGGCTTCCGCATCAAAGCCGCGGTAAACCGCGCCTTCCAGCAGAATGTCCATAAAGCTGCAGCTGCCGAAGCCCTCCGGTATATTGACAAAATAGATCCGGTGTATATCGGTCAGAAGCGTCTTCACATAAGATACCGTTCCGGACGGCGTAATGCCGGTGGCAAAAAATTTTCTGATCTGTCCGGCTTTCAGGGAGATATCATAGCGCTTATATTCCCTGGCTATGATATCAGCAGCCAGTTTGTATATCTCCGACACTTCGATGCCTTCGCTGTGAATACCGGACATGCTGTCACAGGCGCATTTCGCCGCGGACAGATAGTTGTACGCGATCTTATACCAGCGCGAGCACTCTTCATTGCCGGCGATGATATCCTCCTTACATCCCGCGATTTTACGGTCGTTCCAGAAGTCGCCGAAATTGATGATGGAATCAACGGCGCCCGGCGTGATCGGATCGATGACATGGGGACTGGTCCCGTCGATAATAGCCGCCCTTTTATCCACGGCTATGATGCCGTCAAGAGAGTTTTCATCTGCGGAGCAGTGAAGAAAATCCACCGGTTCCCCTGCTTCAGCAAGCAAAGCGCCTACCCGTTTCAGAAAAGTGGATTTTCCGGTGCCGGGACCGCCTTTGATGCATATGATCTTTGACGCTTCTCTCTGCCCCATAATGTATCTGTAGTAAGAAAAAAATCCCTCTGGAGTGTTATTCCCTGGGAAATAGTGACGTGTGACTGTCAAAGCAATTCCTCCAATACTTTAATCTCCCTGTATTGTATGAAACTGCGCTTGTCACTTGTGACAAAACAGACAGCCCGCGCCATGCGAAGCTGTCTGAAATGTAATCAGTATTTAAAAATGATAATCTTCTTCCCGGAACTGAGGCTCTCTCTGCGCCGTCAGATGGCCGCTGCCCAGCTCATAGAAGACAGTATCTGCCGTATGGATATATGCCAGCACGAAGAAATACGGAATCATCAGGATGAAATCCAGAGCCACATACAGAATTCCCGTACCCTGCAGCCAGTCGGTCAGCAGCAGACCGTTAGGAATCGACGCCAGGAGCATCCATCCGATAAAGGAAAGCCTCATACAGAAGTATCTGCCTTTGTTGCCCGTCATGATCCTTTTGCTCTCAGAAATGCATTCCATGACGCCCATTTCCGGATGATCCTCCAGAATATAGACAGCCTGACTGTAGCGGATCAGTGCGATGATGCCGGGAACCACCAGAAGCAGAGTCCACAGGCATGTAAAGAGGCTCGTCATGAAAGCAAGACAGAAAGCCTTTAGAAAATGTTCAAATCCGTTGAAAATATATCCTGCATTGATATCGCGGGCCCGGAAGAAGGACAACATAAAGCTGCACATGCCCAGCGCGAAAGCTCCATTCAGAACAAATTCATACAGTCCTGTAAGATAGGAAAACTCAACATAGTTCTGCAGCAGTTCATTGTACTGCCGAATCACGCCGAACGGCATGATTTCTGTCAGCAGTGACGGAATCGATGTTGTCATCAGATAATATACACCCATAGCGATCGCAACAGCAGCCCAGTTTTCCCGCAGCGCGTTTCTCGCGATGGCACGAATTTCAGAAGATGTTTCTCTTATGATAATGTTATTCATGCAAAACTCCTTTAAACTATTTTATTATCTCTCAAATTATTATATAATATCTACAGGATAAATACAAATGAATTTGGAGATTTCTTATGAATAAAGCCCTGATCATCACTTCACACGTGGAATACGCGGACAAAATCAGCCTGGATCTTTCTTCGTTCAATACCGTCATCTGCGCTGACGGCGGTTTTCTGATCGCGGAAGAGATGAACATAAAGCCAACCATTCTGATCGGCGACTATGATTCCTCGCCCTGCCCGGATCTTCCCGGCATCATCGTCCTGCCTATGGAAAAAGATATGACCGACAGCGAGGCCGCCATCGATCTTGCAGTATCAGAGGGATTCCGCCATATCACCGTTTTAGGCGGTCTTGGCGGGCGGATGGACCATACCATGGGCAATCTGGGCATGCTGGCAAAATACTGCGGCAGACTGGATCATTTAGCCTTTGTTGACGGCCAGAACTACGTCTTCATGATGCCTCCCGGAAAATTCACCGTTCCTGCCAGCCGCTACCGCTACATGGGCGTTATCAGCTACGGCGCTTTCGCCCGGGATGTGACCCTCAGAGGGGTCAAATACCCGCTGACAGACTATTTTCTGACCAATGAGACCACTTTAGGAGTCAGTAATGAGATCGTCTCTGAAGAAGCTTCTATCAGCTTTACCGAAGGCAGACTGCTGATCATTCTGTCGGGAGACGTGAAATAGACTGTAAATCAGAATATCACAAAAGCGGACCGGCGGTCCGCTTTTGCTCTATGTACTATCTGTTCTTGAATTCCGGCGCTCTCTTTTCGAGGAATGCTGCCATGCCTTCGGTCTTGTCTTCGGAACCGAACGCGGCGGTGAAAGTCTCGATCTCAAATCTGCTTGCGGATTTCATATCCATATCGTAACCGTTGTTGATCGCGGTCTTAGCAGTAGCCACGGCGATCGGAGCCTTGGACGCGATGGTCTTTGCCACCTTTTCAGCTTCTGCCATCAGTTCTTCCGGTGCTGCCACCTTCTCGACCAGACCGATTCTGTAAGCTTCCGCTGCAGGAATCATTTCAGCTGTCATGATCAGGTACTTGGCCATGCCTTTGCCGACCAGTCTTGCCAGTCTCTGTGTGCCGCCGAAGCCCGGAATAATGCCCAGACCTACTTCCGGCTGTCCGAACTTAGCCTTTTCGGACGCGATCCTGATATCGCAGGCCATAGCCAGTTCACAGCCGCCGCCCAGAGCGAAGCCGTTTACTGCGGCGATGACCGGTTTTTCTATTGCTTCGATCAGGTTCATGACCTTATGTCCCATAGTCATCATCTGACGTCCTTCCAGAGCGGTCAGCTGATGCATCTGCGCGATATCAGCGCCTGCAACGAAAGCTTTACCCTCGCCGGTCAGAATTACCGCCTTGATCTCTGCATCTGCCTCAATTTTGGTAAATACATCATATAACTCGCCCAGAACGTCCATGTTCAAAGCGTTCATTGCCTTCGGCCGGTTGATCGTAACATAGCCAATGCCTTCTCTTACTTCATACTTAATGTTCTCGTACATTTTAAAAGTTCTCCCTTTCTCCATAAAAATAACGATTTTTCTCGCTTGTTAATAATATAACATACCGAGACTGTTTTTTCAACCCTTCCAGCGTTTTCTTTACTGAAGGAAGTAAAATAATTATAACAGTCAGTATATATTCAGACTTTTTCTGACGCGGTCATTAAAAATGCCGAGGCAAGCCCTGTCACAACCACAGGCAGATAAAAACTGCACATCCTGGAAAGAATCATGGCGCCCGCTATATCCCCGCCGGAAAACAGAGCGGCAAACAGGAGAACAAAACCGCCCTCGCTGGCTCCGACAGCGCCGGGCAGAGGCAGCGCAGAGACCGACACGCTGAGTACAGCCTGCAGCGCCGTCACCTGCAAAAACCCATGCGAATGAAAGCCCAGAGCCCGGTAAACCAGATAGGTCACGCTGTAAGCGGCAGTCAGCTGCGCCAGTGTAGTTCCCATGGTTTTTGCGATCAAAAGAGGATCCCGCCGCAGTATCTCCGCACATCCTGCGTAATCGGTCAGCTGGACACTGAGAAAAGCCTCTGCCCGTTCTGCCATGCTGCGGCTAAACAGGCTGATCATACGCACAGCAAAGCGGAGCAGACACTCTGCGGCAGACGGCTTCAGCAGCACCAGAAACAGCAGAACTGCTGTCGTAAAATTCAAAGCCATACCTGTCAGAAAAAGATATTCACCGTTTCCCACGGTCTCGGTAATCGTATGATGCTGATATAAAAATCCGGCTGCCGCGAGAACCGTACTGACCAGCTGGAAGATGAACAGTTCACCGAGCAGCGCCAGAGTCCCCTTTGACAGATCCACGCCCTTTCGATGCATGGCGTACAGCTGCATGGGCTGTCCACCGGAAGCAGACGGCGTCACCGCGCTGAAGAAAAAGCCGATGCCTGCATATCGCAGCCCTTCCAGGAAGCCTGTCCCGCTTTGAAAAGCATTCAGCAGACGGGCAATATTCATCCCTTCACAGCAGAGAAATATGCATGAAGCCAACGCCGCCGCTATGATCCACAGCGGATCCGCGCCGGTCAGCACGGTCTTTAGCTGCGTCAGATCCAGATCCCTGCCGATCACGTAAAATGTCAGGCATACAAGCAGGAGAAACAGTCCGCCGTTTTTCATGGCTTTCCTCATAGAAAATCCCCTTTTCTCTCATCCAGCCGTTTAAACTGCCATCCTTCCTCCAGCCAGATCGGAATGCTGGCATTCAGAGCTTCCAGCATTCTGGCAGGCGCCTCATCTCTGCCCCTGCCGTCGTGAAGACAGATGATATCCCCTCTGCCGGTCCTTTTCAGCAGCTTATACTGGATCTCATCAGCTGTAGTATCTGCCCGCCAGTCCTGTGCCATCACATGCCACAGAACTCTGGTAAGGTTCATCTTCTTTATCTGACGCAGCGTTTCCCAATTCACATGACCCCATGGCGGTCTGTAAAATCGGACGTTTACGCCCAGTCCGCGGAGGATCCCGACGCTTTCAGCAAGATCCATGCGGGTCTGTTCCGGCGTCTGCACCATGGCGCTCCTGTGATTGAGGGAATGAACGCCTACCAGATGACCTTCGTCCTGCATCCGCGCGATCAGTTCCGGATACTCAGCCGCGGACTGCGCCACAACGAAAAAGGCAGCCTTTATATCGTAGATCTTCAGCAGATCCAGGAGCTGGCCTGTATACGGTCCCGGGCCGTCGTCAAAGGTCAGATAGATGTTCTTCTGTCTCTCTCCGCTGTCAGTAAGATATCTCCATTTTCCTATCTGAGAAGGCAGAAAACTATAGGCCGCGGCTGCCAATACCGCTGCTCCCGCAAGGGTCTTTTTATGTTCTTTCAGCCGCATCTTCTTTCGCCTCCTTTTTCTTCCAGTTCAGCAAAGAATCCACACGGCGCGAAGCTTTTCTGCATCTGCTCCATATTGGAGCGCATCTGAGCAAGAAGCTGATCGTCAAAAAGAAGCTGCAGCAGCGCGTCTCCTTCATCAATGCTGTCATCCCACAGCACTCTTCCGATATTATGGTTTTCGATGTAGCTAGCGTTGCCGAACTCCTGCTCCAAAAACGGCCGGATGATATACAGCGGCGTAGCTGAAGCCAGTGCCTCAAAGGTAGTCAGACCACCTGCCTTGCTGATCAGCAGATCTGCCTCCTGCATATACCTGTCCACGTGTTCGGTATAACCTACAGCGCGGATGGATGGATAATCCTTTCTGATCATTGACAGCAGTTTTTCGTTATGCCCGCAGATCACGGCAGTCTCAACATCTTCACGCCGCGCCAGAACACTGAGAAAGTTCTTTGACGACGGCAGCAGACCCAGGCCTCCGCCCATAATGAGAACGCGTTTTTTCCGGCCGCAGGTCCGGCCGATGCCCTGGCCGGACACCCTTTGATGAAAACGGCTGAGCACGGGTATACCGCTGACCGTGATCTTTTCTTCGGGAACGCCCTTGGACAGCAGGGTGTTTCTGGTGGTCACATCGCCGACAAAGTAACGGTCGGTGCCCGGCGCGATCCATTCCTCGTGGGCGGTAATGTCTGTAATGTATGTGTAAAGAGGCACGCCGCAGCGGCGCGTCTTTTTATAGGCTGATATGTACTGGGAGCAGACGGGAAACGCGACGACGATGCAGTCCGGCCGGCACTTTTCCATAAGTCTGTCGATCTTGTGTGTCATGGCTGTTTTCAAAGGCACCGCGTGGCTGCTGCCGGCCGCCTTGTTGATGGCGTTATACAGTCCGCTGCAGCTGCCTACGAGAAAGTTAAACCCTTTATAGATGTATCTGCTCAGCGCCGGGAACATGTAATCCATGAAGTCTATGATCTTTACGCTGGTTTCCGGTCTTTCTGCCAGGATCTGTTCTCTGATCGCTTCCGCGGCTTTGACGTGGCCCATGCCGAAGCGTCCTGTCAAAATAATAATATTCATAATCCGTACCTCTTCCTTTTTGTTTCTGGCTCTATTGTACGATATGTTTCTTAACTGCTCGTTAAGGAGAGGTTAAAATTTCCAAAGGATTTTATTACAGATTTCTTACTTTCCTTCCTTTACTTTATCGCCGCCATGGATTACAATTATATTTGGTTAAATTTGATATAAAATTTGTGAGGCGTTAATTGAAATGAACAACAAGAAATGGTATTTACAAGGCATCAAAGACGGAACGCCTATCGCACTCGGCTATTTTGCTGTAGGCTTTACCCTTGGCATTGCTGCCAAGGCTATGGGAATGGGCGCTGCCCAGTCCGGGCTTATGTCTTTCCTGATGCACGCGTCTGCCGGTGAATTCGCGGTTTTGACGGTAATTATGGATAATGCGGGATTTCTGGCCATGGTCATCACCATGGTTGTCATCAACATGCGGTATTTCCTCATGTCATGCTCTATGTCTCAGAAGATCCCGCCAAATACATCTATGTCGAAACGGCTGCTGCTGTCCTATTTTGTTACGGATGAGATCTTCGGCATCTGTGCTTCTGTCAAAGGTGAGCTGAATCCCTTCTATCCATACGGAGCCGCTACGGTGGCGTCTCCAGGCTGGGTACTGGGTACGATCCTGGGCGCGGCTGTCGGCAATATCCTTCCGCCAAGTCTGGCAAGCGCGCTGAGCGTAGCGCTATACGGCATGTTTCTGGCAGTGGTCATTCCTGCGTCAAAACAGGACAAGACCATAGCCGCGGTGGTCCTGGTCTCTATGGCCGCAAGCGCCGCCTTTGCTTTTCTTCCATATCTTCGGGATATCTCAGCCGGAACGCAGATCATCATACTGACCATCGTGATCGCAGCCGGCGCTGCGATCATCCGCCCGGTCCATAACGACGGACTGCAGTCTTCAGATGTTTCAGAGACTCCGGTGGAAAAGGCCTCTGCGGACCTTTCAGCGGAGGAGGTGTATCAATGAACGATCAGACGTACATCTACCTGCTGGTAGCGGCGGTGACCATCTATGCCATCAGAGCGCTTCCTCTGACTCTGATCCAGAAGGAGATCCAGAATACCTTTATCCGCTCCTTCCTCTATTACGTACCTTATGTCACTCTGGCTGTCATGGCGTTTCCCGCTATCATTACAGCGACCAGCAGCCTGATTTCGGGGGTAGTAGCTTTTGCTGTTGCTGTAATCGTTGCCTGGATCGACGGCAATCTGTTCAAAGTGGCCGTGGCAAGCTGTATCGCCGTATACGCGACAGAACTGGTGATATTGTAGTTTCAGAGGTTTGAAAAGTTTTTATGGGTTTCGTAAATGCGGCCTTATGGTCGGGTTTTACGAAACCTTTTACTTTGTGAACGTAAAAAAGTTTCGTATTCTGCATCAATTACGACTTAAATACGAAACTCTCTATTGCAAACAATTATAAAAACCTATTTCCGCAGCTCATACGCAAGCCTCAGCGAATTATTTCTGGTACGGATATTTCCGCAGTAGGTAAAACCGCATTTTTCGATCTGGTGCCGCATGATCAGATTATCTGCATGGGTATCGATACGGATAGTGTCTACAAACTGAAAACAGAAATCCACGCAGCGCAAAAGCAGGCCGTGAACAGTTCCGTCTCCGGCTATACGGTGAATCGTGCCATACTCCACAGTCCCTTCCGGCCATGCTCCGTTTTCTATGACCGCATAGGTAGGATCCGGTCCTATGGGAAATGCAAAAACGCCGCAGACACGATCGTCTTCCTCTATGACATACAGGTCACCTTTCTCCATATCCTGCTCCAGAATTTCTTTCTCAGGGTAACCCCCTTTTGCCCATTGATCAGGATTTCCGTTTTCAACCATAAATTTTCTCGCGTAAGCATAAATGTCCAAAATCCGTGTTAAATCACTTTCTCTCGCTTTTCTGATGTCCATCATATACCTTCCTCTTTTATCAGATCTGCAAAATCCGCGCCGATCAGCTGTGCCAGATCTTTTGGCGTCAGTTCCATCTGCAGACCTACTTTTCCGCCGCTGACGCAGAAAGAAGCCAGCGTTTCCGCATCGCAGTGGATCGCCGTGCGAAACTGTTTTTTCATGCCTACCGGCGAACAGCCGCCTTTGATATAGCCGGTCACTCTGGTAATGTCTTTTGCATGGATCATTTCGATATTCTTCTCTCCGAAATGCTTCGCTGCTTTCTTAAGATCCAGCTCACAGGCCACGGGGATCACGCAGACGTAGTGTTCTTTGCTGTGGCCTATGAGTACCAGAGTCTTATAGACCATATCCGGATCCTGCCCTGTCTGCTCCGCCACGGATACGCCATCCAGAAATCCTTCCGGCGCGTCGTAGGTATGCAGCTGATAAGGCAGCTTCTTTGCCGCCACGATCCGGACGGCGTTGGTCTTGATCTCTTTTTCCTTCTTTGCCATGAATGATCTCCTCCCCTACAACAAAGGCTCCGCCGAAGCGAAGCCTTTGATAAATGTTCAATGAATTAGACTATCAGGCCTGTGCCGAACAGTGGTGCGAATACCACGGATACGATAGTCATCAGCTTGATCAGGATATTGATGGACGGACCGGAAGTATCCTTGAACGGATCGCCTACGGTATCGCCGACAACCGCAGCCTTATGAGGCTCGCTGCCTTTGCCGCCGTAGTTACCTTCTTCAATGTACTTCTTCGCGTTATCCCATGCGCCGCCGGCGTTGGACATCATGATAGCCAGCAGTACGCCTGCGGACAGTGCGCCGCCCAGCATACCTGCCAAAGCTTCAGCACCCAGAATAAATCCTACAGCCAGAGGTGCGATGATAGCCATCAGACCAGGAATGACCATTTCTTTCAAAGCAGCTCCAGTGGAGATATCTACGCATCTTGCGTAGTCAGGCTTGGAAGTTCCTTCCATGATGCCTTTGTCTTCTCTAAACTGTCTTCTGACTTCTTCGATCATCTGGTTCGCTGCTTTACCTACAGAGTTCATCGTCATAGCAGAGAACAGGAACGGCAGCATAGCACCGATAAACAGACCGATGATAACGATCGGATTCAGCATGCTTACTACGGTGATACCTGCTACTTCCGCATAGGATACGAACAGAGCCAGTGCAGTCAGTGCGGCAGAACCGATAGCAAATCCCTTACCGATAGCTGCAGTCGTGTTGCCTACAGCGTCCAGCTTGTCTGTGATCTCACGAACTTCGTGAGGCAGTTCGGACATTTCAGCAATACCACCGGCATTGTCGGATACAGGACCGTAAGCGTCAACTGCAACAGTCATACCTGCAGTGGACAGCATACCTACAGCAGCCAGCGCGATACCATATACGCCTGCAAACTTGTAGGCAATAAAGGTAGCCACGCAGATCAGCAGGATCGGCCACAGGGTGGACATCATGCCAACGCCCAGGCCGCTGATGATAGTAGTAGCAGCGCCGGTCTGGGACTGCTCAGCGATCTTCTTAACGGAAGCATAATCTCCGGAAGTGTAAACTTCTGTGATCTTGCCGATCGCGATACCGCAGATCAGACCTGCAATGATAGCGAATGCATAAGTGAAATCACCCAGCATATATTTACTCAGGGCTAAAGCTGCAACGATTACGATAACACCACTGATATAGGTACCCATGTTCAGTGCTGAAGCAGGGTTAGTGTTGTCATTGCCTCTTACCATCAGGATACCCAGTACGGAAGCGATGATACCGATCGCAGACAGCAGCAGCGGGAATACAGCAGCAGTAGCTTCTGAGAAGGTAGCCATCTCAGGCGCGTTGGCAACAGCTACAGATGCCAGTGTAATAGCGGAAATAATTGAACCTACATAGGACTCGAACAGGTCGGAACCCATGCCGGCTACGTCACCTACGTTGTCGCCTACGTTATCGGCGATAACAGCCGGGTTACGCGGGTCGTCTTCCGGGATACCTGCTTCTACCTTACCGACAAGGTCAGCGCCTACGTCAGCAGCCTTGGTATAGATACCGCCGCCTACACGGCCGAACAGAGCCATGGAAGAAGCACCCAGACCGAAGCCTGTGATACACTCTGTAACATTAGTCAGATCCAGCACGCAGAACACTACGCCCAGACCAAAAAGTCCCAGACCGGATACGCACAGGCCCATAACGGCGCCGGAACGGAACGCGATCTTCAGAGCCTTCGGCATACCGGACTCTCTTGCAGCGTTGGCAGTTCTTACATTACCTTTTGTCGCTACGTTCATGCCGAAGAATCCGGCAAGTACAGAAAGCAGCGCACCGATCAGATACAGAACTGCAGTAGTCCAGCTCTTAAGACCGAATCCGATAAGTACGAACAGTACAACGATTACGATGGCCATGGTCTTATATTCTCTCTTCAGGAATGCCATAGCGCCCTCGCGGATATATCCCGCGATTTCTTTCATTCTGTCGGTTCCCTCATCAGCCTTGCTGATCCATGATGCCAGGCAAAACGCCACGATCAGACCAACAGCGGCCGCGATAGGAGCAACATAATTCATAATGATACCTCCTTTTTCACTTGTTTTTAAATGCAGTTTAAGAGGCGCTTATCAAGCACCTCTTACACCCCAAGCGAATATTTAAATTTAATTATTGACACTTTAAAATAATGCAACGATGGCAATTGACAGTACGATAAACAGTACAGCGGAAACGATCGTGATCTTGCTCAAAATCGCCTCGTAGCCTCTGCTCTTTTTCTTTCCGAACAACTGCTCCGCACCGCCTGCAATAGATCCTGACAAGCCGTCGCTGTTGCCTGACTGCAACAGAACGCTTGCAATGATAATGATGCTGGCGATAGCCAATAATATCATCAGAGCGGTTTTCATCTTATCCCTCCTTAAGCTGAGCGCTTTAATTTCAACCATTTAACTTTATCATAAGAAATGGTAAAAATCAAGTATTTTTATGTATAAAATCGCATTTGAAAAAGTCAATATGTTTTTCTCCAATTTTTGAAAAATTTTTTTGCAATGAATGTTTTTACTGAAATTCCTTTTTATGTAATCTATGTATGCATGTATGTAGAAAATAATCCCTTGCAACAACTTCCAGTTACTATTTTTGTGTACGCAAAAAAGAGCATGGAACCCAAGAAACTTTCCTGCTTATCGTTTTTCATTTACAGATTGTGTTGCTGCATTGTTTCTGCAAAATAAAGGCAGGCAATGTTGTCAGGCGATATTTTTTACATCGAACAACTTTTCTATTTCAGCATCATATAACATCTGTGCCGTCTTTCCGCCAAAGATTTGTCTTGGATAATTGTTCATCCAGTCTGCAACTTCTTTCGCCTGCTTTCTGGTAAAGCCTGCAAAGGATACTCCCTTCGGCACCCATCTGCGTACCAATTTATTATTGTTTTCGTTCGTTCCCCGCTCATAGGAGCTATAGGGATGGCAATAGTAAAGCTTCCATCGCTTTCCGACACGGTAAAGCGCTTTTTCTATTGCCTCCCAATCAGCAAACTCACTTCCGTTATCTACGGTCACAGTTTTGAAAATGGAATAGAATTTTGATCCATATTCTTTTTCAATTCGGTTAAGTGCCTTACGCACTTCATCTGTAGT